>NZ_JBSVRR010000030.1:0-501 GCF_054072805.1 Luteimonas sp. A534 | reverse complement strand
ACAAGGCCTAACACCCAAGTTAAGCCGCGCCACAGCGGGGCGTGAAGCACATGGCAAGCTCTTTCTGCCATGTGGTTTGCGCCCCGATGTGGTGTCGGCTTGAACGCATTGTTAGGCGCCCGCACGGCAACCCTAGAAGTCGCATCTGAATTCTCCAACGAACTCCTGACCGGCAACAGACATACGTACGCTGTTGCCAGACCCCTTTAGAGTGAAGGATGGAAATAGACGCTTATCGCCTGGATTGCGATAAACGATATGAACTCGCGCCGAGGATCTGTCAAAGTCGTGGATCTCGTATGAGTCGCCAGGCAGGCTGCTGGGATAGCCCTGACCCGGTACGTGAAATAGAATCTGGGCAATCTCTCCGTAGCCTAAGAATTCAAGATCGTAATCTCCAGCATCAACAGGCGCCGAGAACCGGCATATTGTGCTCGTGGCAGCAACGGGCGTTGCCGTGAGCGTTAACAGAATTGCCAGTAGAGTCTTCATGCGCCTAAC
>NZ_JBSVRR010000029.1:0-523 GCF_054072805.1 Luteimonas sp. A534 | reverse complement strand
GCCTAACAATTCATTCAAGCCGACGCCGCTTCGCGGCGCGGCTTAATTCAGGCGTTAGGCCTCAAACACATATGAGCGCGTACTTGTGGGTAGGACTCGGCGGCTTCATCGGTTCGGTGGCCCGTTACGCTGTGGCCGTCGGGTTAGGTGCTGCGCCGGCGGGTCGCTTTCCGTGGGCCACTTTCGCTGTCAATTGTTTGGGCTGTCTGCTGATCGGCCTGCTAGTGGGCATTCTTTCCAAGACATCCGTCTCTGAGCCGGTTCGCCTGTTCCTGGTCACCGGTATCCTCGGTGGCTTCACTACCTTCTCAGCGTTCGGGCTGGAGTCGCTCACCCTCCTGCGGCGCGGAGAAATCAGCCTTGCTCTGCTGTACATTCTTGGCAGCGTCCTCGTGGGCATTGCTGCGGTCTGGCTAGGTCTTCGTTTCACCAGCGGAGCTGAGGCCTAACAATGCGTTCAAGCCGAAGCCGCTTCGTTACGCAAAGCACATGGCAGGTACAGCTTGCCATGTGCTTTGCTCCA
>NZ_JBSVRR010000028.1:0-524 GCF_054072805.1 Luteimonas sp. A534 | reverse complement strand
GCGGCCAACGGCCGCCGGGATACGCTGACTTACTTGATGACCTTGGCAACCACGCCCGCGCCGACCGTACGGCCACCTTCGCGGATCGCGAAGCGCAGGCCCTCGTCCATCGCGATCGGGTTGATCAGCGTCACCACCATCTTCACGTTGTCGCCCGGCATCACCATCTCGACGCCCTCCGGCAGCTCGCAGGCGCCGGTGATGTCGGTGGTGCGGAAGTAGAACTGCGGACGGTAGCCCTTGAAGAACGGCGTATGACGGCCACCCTCGTCCTTCGACAGCACGTACACCTCGGCCTCGAACTCCGTGTGCGGCTTGATCGAACCCGGCTTGCACAGCACCTGGCCGCGCTCCACGTCGTCACGCTTGGTGCCGCGCAGCAGCAGGCCGGCGTTGTCGCCCGCCTGGCCCTGGTCGAGCAGCTTGCGGAACATCTCGACGCCGGTGACGGTCGTCTTGACGGTCGGACGGATGCCGACGATCTCGATTTCCTCGCCCACCTTGATGATGCCGCGCTCGATGCG
>NZ_JBSVRR010000027.1:0-551 GCF_054072805.1 Luteimonas sp. A534 | reverse complement strand
GCAATCATGGCCAAGGGTAAGTTCGAGCGCACCAAGCCCCACGTGAACGTGGGCACGATCGGTCACGTGGACCACGGCAAGACGACGCTGACGGCGGCGCTGACGAAGATCGGTGCGGAACGCTTCGGCGGCGAATTCCACGCCTACGACGCCATCGACAAGGCGCCGGAAGAGAAGGCGCGCGGGATCACGATCTCGACCTCGCACGTCGAGTACGAGTCCCCGAACCGCCACTACGCGCACGTCGACTGCCCCGGGCACGCCGACTACGTGAAGAACATGATCACCGGTGCCGCGCAGATGGACGGCGCGATCCTGGTGTGCTCGGCGGCCGACGGCCCGATGCCGCAGACGCGCGAGCACATCCTGCTGGCGCGCCAGGTGGGCGTGCCGTACATCGTGGTGTTCCTGAACAAGGCCGACATGGTCGACGACGCCGAGCTGATGGAGCTCGTCGAGATGGAAGTGCGCGAGCTGCTGTCGAAGTACGACTTCCCGGGCGACGACACTCCGATCATCAAGGGTTCGGCGCTGAAGGCGCTGGAAGGCGA
>NZ_JBSVRR010000026.1:0-552 GCF_054072805.1 Luteimonas sp. A534 | reverse complement strand
TCAGGCGTTAGGCACCGCTATGGCCGCTTTCGTACGTCGTGCTAGTCCAGAAGATGTCGAGAAGATATCTTCGATCCATCGCGAGGCCTTTCCCCGTCAGCTTGATTCAGAAGCTTGGGTGGGTGCCACGCTCGCCGCCGCGCCCAGAATGTTCGTGCATGTGGTACTTCAGGACGACGACCTTGCTGGGTACATATTTTGGGCGCAGAAGTCTGGCTTCCGTTCGACCGCAGTCCTGGAGTTGGATCAAGTCGCAGTTCGCTCCGAGCTAAGGGGCAAAGGCCTTGGTGAACTACTCATCAAGGACTCGTTGTCGCAAGTCGAGGGTGAGCTTGTGGCGTCAGGCCAATCCATCAAATCCATACTCGTGTCCACGCGAGCAGACAATCACGCACAGCGTTTGTACGCTAAGGTTCTTGGCGCCCGCGTCGTAGCGGAGATCGACGGCCTATACTCGGCTGCGGAGGTCTTTATGTTGGCGGAGAACGCGGTGCCTAACAATTCATTCAAGCCGACACCGCTTCGCGGCGCGGCTTAATTCTGGCGTTAGGC
>NZ_JBSVRR010000025.1:0-569 GCF_054072805.1 Luteimonas sp. A534 | reverse complement strand
GGGTGTTCGCGGTGTCTGGCAGCGGCGGCCTAACAATGCGTTCAAGCCGAAGCCGCTTCGCGGCTCGGCTTAACTTAGGTGTTAGGCCCCTTGGGAGGTCATGATGAAACTGCGGTCTCTCGTAGGTGTCGCTGGTCTGCTGTTCGTTTCGGCTGCTGGAGCATCCGGCTACCGGCCGCCAGCACACTCGGATCTTGCCTACTCGTTTACTTGCCCCTCGGGTGCAAGCGGCCACCTTCGGTACGTCGTCGACTTCCAGGCGGAGTTCATTTCCAAGCTGACTATGTGGGTCAATGGGCAGTACATCCAAGACGACCCTATGGTGTCGGCTGGCCTGAGAGGGAGATCTGTTGAGCAGTTGCAGGCGTCTTGCGGAGGCGACAGCACGCTTGTGTTTCTGATGGTCTTCGACCCCGAAACATCCAAGATATCCCGCTTTACGATCACGGTTGACCGCTCTGGTGCGGTCACGTCCGCAGGGGACGAGGGGTGAATTCAACCACCAAGTGCGACAGTCCTGATCAGGCGCGGATTCGCTGTTCGGGCGTTTCATAGTCGTAGCGCTTCCT
>NZ_JBSVRR010000024.1:0-686 GCF_054072805.1 Luteimonas sp. A534 | reverse complement strand
CGCTTCGTTACGCAAAGCACATGGCAGGTACAGCTTGCCATGTGCTTTGCTCCACTACGCGTCTCGGCTTAACTTAGGCGTTAGGCGCACATGGCAGATCCTCTACACCCCGTAGAAAAGGTACCTAGCTTAGTAGGTGAGCTGTACGCACTTGTTGCGCAGCTAGAGGCACTTTTCCCAAGTCGGCGGTTTACTCCGGACGGCCACTTGGTCGGAAGCATTGGTGAGGTTATCGCTGCGCATCGCTACGGCTTGGAACTGCTTCCACATTCGGCTCGGGGCCATGATGCACACGCGCCTTCTGGCGCGCTGGTAGAGATTAAAGCCACGCAGCGTGGCTCCGTGGCGCTTCGCGAACAGCCAAACCACCTGATCGTTCTGCACCTCTCCAAGCAGGGCGAGGCCTCGGAGGTCTATAACGGGCCCGGCGCTCTGGTCTGGTCTGCTGCCGGCGCGATGCAGCGCAATGGGCAGCGGCCGGTGTCGCTGTCAAAGCTCCGTATGCTTATGGCGCAGGTACCAGAGGCATTGCGCCTTCCGCAGTGTGCGCCTAACAATTCATTCAAGCCGACGCCGCTTCGCGGCGCGGCTTAATTCAGGCGTTAGGTTGCTAGGGAGAGTTCTATGCGCATCCAGTCTGTGGCGCTGCTATGCACGGCCTTCATCCTTACTGCCTGTACTTCGAC
>NZ_JBSVRR010000023.1:0-775 GCF_054072805.1 Luteimonas sp. A534 | reverse complement strand
GGCGTTAGGCGCGCTCCCAAACATCACTACGGATTGAGGTGCTTATGATCCCCGCTCTTGCTGCCTCTTTGATTCTTGTTGTCGTGTACGCGATAGGTCTGCTACTGGGCCGACTTATGCGAAACAAGCTAGAGAAGACGGTATTCTTCAGTGGCCTACTTGGATTCTCTGCCACTACTATTAGTCCACTTATTCTATTGAGTGAATTCTCTATGGCCGGGGCGCAGCAGTCCTTCAAGGCCACGCCAGGCATTCTCGCGATAGCCCTCATTGCAACTACATGGGTTGTTTCACTTGTATGTGCAGTTGCGCTGACACTCAAGCGCCGCGCACCTAACAATTCATTCAAGCCGACGCCGCTTCGCGGCGCAGCTTAATTCTGGTGTTAGGCCTCATTCGGTACGGGTTCGGGCATCACGCTCTTTCGGTGTGTTCTTTCGGCCGGGCAGCGGCAAGCGCACGGGATCGCTTTGTTCAACATCGCCCTTGCCAGCAGGTGGCTCCGTCCAAACATCGCAAGCTGTGGCTCTCGGTGATTGCAGCCACAGTTGCCTTCGGGTGAGCCGCAAGTTCGTGGGCCGAGACCAGCTTGTCACGCAGACTTTTCGGCTCGTCCGTGCTGTCGGGCCAGGATGGAGCAAGTTGTTGTAGTGTTCCGGCTCAGGGGTTGGGCTGCGGTACGTCCAGGCAGGGTGTTCGCGGTGTCTGGCAGCGGCGGCCTAACAATGCGTTCAAGCCGAAGCCGCTTCGCGGCTCGGCTTAACTTAGGTGTTAG
>NZ_JBSVRR010000022.1:0-1090 GCF_054072805.1 Luteimonas sp. A534 | reverse complement strand
GGTGAATTCAACCACCAAGTGCGACAGTCCTGATCAGGCGCGGATTCGCTGTTCGGGCGTTTCATAGTCGTAGCGCTTCCTCGGTCTGGTATTGAGTTTGTGGGCGATCGCATCGCACTGCTTCTGGGTCAGCTTCGCCATGCTCTTTCCCTTTGGCAGGTACTGGCGAACGAGTCCGTTGGTGTTCTCATTGGTGCCACGCTGCCAGGGGTGATGGGGACGCGCGAAGTAAACCGTCGCACCCGTAGCGATCTCGATCTCGGCATAGCCATGGAACTCGGTACCGTTGTCCGAGGTGATCGTTAGGCAGGGCAGCGGCGCAGCCTTGATCATCTCGATGACACGGCGGTTCAACGCCTTGGTCGTGCGGTTTGGTAGCTTGCCGATCATCAGGTAGCCGGTGGCGCGCTCGACCAGGGTCACGATGCAGGGTTTCTCCCACGATGCCCCCATGACCGTATCGATTTCCCAGTGGCCAACCTCGAGCCGCGCTTCGATCTCGACAGGCCGCTCCTCGATCATGCGCTTGCCCTGCAGCCTTCCGCGACGCTCCAGCCCGTAGTGCCGCTTACGGCGCTTGTAGCGGCGACGCAGCTCCAGATACAGCGTGCCGCCCGCACGCCAGTCGCGCCGTACGTGTCGGTAGATGGACTGGAAGCTGATCGCAAACTCGTCCTGCCGAAGTACGCCAGCGATCTGCTCGGGACTCCATTGCTGCATCAGCAGCGCCTCGACACGGGCGTACTGCAACGGCGCATGGTGCGGGCCGCGGCGGCTTCGTCGGAGCCGTCCGTTCCGACGCTCCTGGGCCTTGCTGTAGCAGTAGTGTCCGCCCTTGGGGCAGGGCGTCAGGTTGCGCTTGATCTCGCGGTAGATCGTGCTCCTGTGGCGGCCCAGGATCTGGGCGATCTCGGCCACGCTGTGCCTGGTCTTGCGGAGCTTGGAGATCAGGTATCGTTCGTCTCTGGTGAGCTGGCAGTACTTCACGGTCGGGGCTCCTTTCTTGCCGGATAAGAGTCCCTTCCAGTCTGCCAGCTCACCTCTCCTTTTCGGGGCGCTGGATTTGTCGCACTTAGTCTGGCAATTTCTG
>NZ_JBSVRR010000021.1:0-1357 GCF_054072805.1 Luteimonas sp. A534 | reverse complement strand
GTCGAAGTACAGGCAGTAAGGATGAAGGCCGTGCATAGCAGCGCCACAGACTGGATGCGCATAGAACTCTCCCTAGCAACCTAACACCTAAGTTAAGCCGACCTGCGTAGTGGAGGCAACGGCGTGGCAAGCTTTTTCTGCCACGACGGTGCTGTAACGAAGCAGGTTCGGCTTGAACGAATTGTTAGGCCTTGGGCCGGGACAGTGCTCTGTGATGAGCCTCAGCTTGAGCAAGCCTTGCGAGGATAGCGAGGAAGCAACCAATGGCAATGATGCCGACCCCCATTGTTGCCTGACTCAGTGATAGCGCACCGATAGCTGCTGCCAAGATCCCCAGGATCACTAGAACTGCGCTCATGCTTCCCCCTGTAGTGCCGATTGCCGGCGTGGTAAATGTTTGTAGTCAATCGAATCCATCGCGACTCTAACTGACAAGGCCTAACGCTTGAGTTAAGCCGAGCCGCGAAGCGGCTTCGGCTTGAACGAATTGTTAGCCGTCACTCGGTGACGACCCCGGCAGCCACTATCTTGCCGCCACTCTCAAAGAGGAATCTCTGGCCTGGGCTGAAGCCAACTGGGACTTCTGTTTCCACTTGGATATCACCCACACCGCCGGGCTCAATGGCAGCTTTAGAGTTGACCCTGGCACTGGTTGTTTGCCCCCCTATCCAGATTGTCACGGTGTCACCATGTCTAACGGCTTCTACTCCGGGAGACTCTAGCGCGCTCAGGAGATAGATAAGCCCAGAGACCTCTTTACGAGACGGCGGCGTATTCTCAGGCGCTCTAGCCGGAAGTGCGACAGTCTCGCGAAGGATAGATTTCAGGCCGCCCTCGTCAAAGAAGAGAGGCACGGCACTGCCTTTGATCTCGTACTTGTCAAAGAGCTGTCGAACCTCGGCAACTTCTTTGTCAATTAGGGATGCCTTGTCGGGGAGCCCATTCAGGGCAGCTGTATTAACGACAAGTATTGACAGAGACGGCACTCTGGCCTGCCGCGCGATTAGGATGTGTTCCCGAGTGATAGGCAAGGGGCCATTCGCCGCGTCAATAACCAGCACAGCATGCTTGGCTCTCGCAGCGACGTTTGCCACCTCTGATGCAGAAGCATCCTTGTGCGGCGCCTCAACCCAAGAAGCGCTTAGTAGCGAAAGTCTTGCGTCGTCGCCCAGCAACAGGACTCCACCCTTACTTGCCGTTGCGTTTTGACACCCAGAGAGCAGCAGTACTACAAGAAGCCATTTCAAATTCACCGTAATCCCCCTATGACGGCTAACGCCAGAGTTAAGCCGAGACGCGTAGTGGAGCGAAACACATGGCAAGCTTTACCTGCCATGTGTTTTGCGTAACGAAGCGG
>NZ_JBSVRR010000020.1:0-1413 GCF_054072805.1 Luteimonas sp. A534 | reverse complement strand
CCGAGGAAGCGCTACGACTATGAAACGCCCGAACAGCGAATCCGCGCCTGATCAGGACTGTCGCACTTGGTGGTTGAATTCACCCGCCACCCGACGCCCGCTCCCATGATGCCACGGGCCCAGGTTGCGGATGAAACAGCGGGTGGCACGCTGGAATGAGCACGGCGCTCCATTGGGCAAGCACGGCTGGACTGCGAACTGACAGCTTGCTTTGCAGATGTAGCCACTCACACGCAAGCTGGCCCGAATTGACAGGAATTTGTTGAACAGCCCGGACTGGACCGATCTTGGAGCGGTCGAAAACGCAGCCTCGATGAGTTGCCTCGGCATGGACAGCGGCCAGGTACGAGTTTATGGCCGAGCGCGGACGTGGGTGCGCTTTGAAACGCTCCAACTGAGGATGGCGGGTGTAGCCGCGCGTCTGGCCGCGAAGCACTGCCTTGGCCAGTAATGCCTCACGCCAAAGTGCAACGAGCCCTTGCGGGTCTAGATATTTTGGGTGCAGTGACCAGAGACGCATGCAGTGGCGCCTAACACCTAAGTTAAGCCGAGCCGCGAAGCGGCTTCGGCTTGAACGCATTGTTAGGCCGCCGCCACAAGACACCGCGAACTCTTGCCTGGGAGCACCGCAGCCCAACACCCGAGCCGGAACATTACAACAACTGGCCACGCTCTGACTGCGGCCCTGGACCGAGCGAAAGAGTCTGCGCTTCAAGCTTGCTCCGGCGCCTGAGCTTTTGGGCTACCCAAAGCCCACTATGGAGGTGGGCGCCAGAACCCTCGGCCCGTGATGCTCAGACGAGCTGGATGCTGTGCCACGCAATCTTGAACGAAGCGACCCAGTGGGCTTGGCGAAACCGGCCGGAGGAACCCACCAAAAGAGCGGAATGTCGGACCTCGCACCGAGTGCGGCCTAACGCCTGAATTAAGCCGCGCCGCGAAGCGGTGTCGGCTTGAATGAATTGTTAGGCCCGCCAGGCATTGAGGCCACTCATGCCCAAGAGCCAGTAAGTCGCCAGAACTGCCGCTGCGACCCACATGGCCAGAGAAGACATGCTTCTGGCGCGGGATGCGCCGCGACGCTTGGCAAGCCGATTGAACCACAGGGCCGACCCAAAGGTAGCAGCGAGCAAACCGGAGAAGAGGAGACCGGTTCTAAGACTGAGCGTGATGAAGCCAGCATCCGAGTAGCCAGCGAACTTGTACCCCTGCCAGATGGCGGCAATGAGCCGCTCAACAACCGGAACCGAAAGTGCAAAGGCTGTGGCAAGTACCGCCACGGAGGCGATGCTGAGCGCTTTTTGGGACTGGCGGCTTTGCATGATGCGGGCCTAACGCCTGAATTAAGCCGCGCCGCGAAGCGGCGTCGGCTTAAATGAACTGTTAGGCGGCGCACCAGAGTGCAATGCCGCC
>NZ_JBSVRR010000019.1:0-2428 GCF_054072805.1 Luteimonas sp. A534 | reverse complement strand
AGAACCGGCATATTGTGCTCGTGGCAGCAACGGGCGTTGCCGTGAGCGTTAACAGAATTGCCAGTAGAGTCTTCATGCGCCTAACGCCTGAATTAAGCCGCGCCGCGAAGCGGCGTCGGCTTGAATGAATTGTTAGGTACCGCCCTGGACAGCGCGACGCACCTCGTTGATAAGACCGAAGTCTGACAAGTAGTGCTGATAGCCGCTGCACTGCAGCAAGCGTCCCGCGGAGTCAACAAAGAACACCGCCGACTCACCAGGAAGAACTCCCCAGCCCGTATTTGCGGGCTTGAGCTTGCCACCCCGGAATGCCCCCTTATAGGACTCCCGCACTTCCACTGTCCAGATGTCGTAGGCCTCCCCGGCCTTAGGCATAGGCGGCTCGACCAAGATGACCGTTCCATAGAACACGCTCTCTGACCGCGCCACCTGTGATGCGACCCACTCGGACACGGGCGCTCTTTCTCTTGGGCAAGCGAGTTCAGATCCCGAGCTAGCACCAGAGGCGGCTATGAGAACCATCAAGAGCCTACGCTGCATGTGCGACACCTAACACCAGAATTAAGCCGCGCCGCGAAGCGGTGTCGGCTTGAATGAATTGTTAGGCGGCGCACCAGAGTGAAATGCCGCCGATGACGAACAGTACCAGCCACGACAGGTGCTTGCCCCTGGTGAAAAGCAACGGCAGGAACCCGGACGCAACGAAAGTTAGCCCGATGATCTGGAGCATGCCCGACACTGTGAGGTCGCCGCGGCCCGCATGTACCAAGAGCGCAGCAAAGCCGAACCACGCGACCGTGGTGATGTGCCAAGCAAAGCGCAACGTTTTGCCGTGAACTCCGAGCTGCCGAATAGCTTTGGAAGATCACTGCGGCGAAGCAGGCGGGTGAGGATGTACCGCTCCCCGAGCAATGAATGCGCTGCGCCCAAAGCCACGGCGAGAACTGCTGCGAAGTAGAGAAGTTCTTCCATAGCCGCCTAACACCTGAATTAAGCCGCGCCGCGAAGCGGTGTCGGCTTGAATGAATTGTTAGGCCTCACAGCCACCGGGGGACCTGGCGACAGAATGCCGCATATGCGTCGGGGAAACGAGCCAGCAGCTGCCTCTCCTCCGGGCGGATCTGGAAGCGCGACAGGTACAGAACAAGCAACGGCACGATGGCGACAGCTACAGCATTGCCCAAGTAGAGCCCCCACCCCAGCAGGATCAAGGAATGGCCCAAGTACATCGGGTTACGGCTGAACCGGTAGGCTCCCGAGGTGACCAATTGGCTCGACTTGGCCGAATGGAGTGGATTGACCGTGGTGCCGGCACACCGGAAGGCAAGTTTGGGGATGACGTTGAGTGCGAGGCCTGCGCACACAAGGACGAGTGCTCCGGCGACGGGAAACGGAAAGGAAAAGCCGGGAAGAAGCTCGGCCATGCCGAAAGCCAGCGCGCCCACCATCAGCAGCACGACGGGTGGCGGAACTCTTGTCTCAAGCCAGCGCATTGGTTGGAGTGAGGCCTAACACCTAAGTTAAGCCGAGCCGCGAAGCGGCTTCGGCTTGAACGCATTGTTAGGCCGCCGCCACCAGACACCGCGAACACTTGTCTGGAATCGCCGCAACCCAACCCCTGAGCCGGAACATTACAACAACTTGCTACGCTCTGACGGCGGCCCTGGATCGAGCGAAAGAGTCTGCGCTTCAAGCTTGCTCCGGCGCCTGGGCGTGCTGGCTACCCGAAGTCCACTATAGATGTGAGCGCCAGAACTCTTGGCCCGTCATGCTCGGGCGAGTCGGATGCTACGCCACGCAATGTTGAACGAAGCGACCCAGTGGGCGTGGCGAAACCGGCCGAAAGGAACACACCAAAAGAGCGGGATGTCGGAACTCGCACCGAGTGCGGCCTAACGCCTGAGTTAAGCCGACCCGCGTAGTGGAGCCGACAACATGGCAAGCTCTACCTGCCATGTTGTTGGTGTAACGAAGCGGGTTCGGCTTGAACGACTTGTTAGGCCGCTAGCACTGGATGCCCGACGACCCACGCACCTATGCCAAAGAACAGCACTAGATAGACTATGAAGTAGATCAGCATGCCGTCCGACAGTTTTGAGAGATTCCTGTCGTTGAGTGATCTGTGCTCCCGAGTTACCAGGAACTTGAGCGTAGCCCATCCAGTTGTAATGTTGTTACGCAGGAAGAGAGACGGCCTGCCCATTGCCTCGTACTTTTTCGGGTGGACCCGCTCAAGGCGGTTAAAGAGCAGCTTGATGAGCACAAACCACACAATGACCATTGCGAAGAGAGTGATCCCGAGCGAGAAAGGAACTACTTCAGATTGCATGGAAGTCCTTCAGCGGCCTAACACCAGAGTTAAGCCGTGCCGCGAAGCGGCATCGGCTTGAACGACTCGTTAGGCCGCCGTTCCCTGGCACCTGCGCCC
>NZ_JBSVRR010000018.1:0-2887 GCF_054072805.1 Luteimonas sp. A534 | reverse complement strand
CCGCTTCGTTACGCAAAACACATGGCAGGTAAAGCTTGCCATGTGTTTCGCTCCACTACGCGCCTCGGCTTAACTCTGGCGTTAGGCGCCCGCACACACATTCAAAGGGGTCGTAGATGAAGTGCATTGCAGCCTTGCTCTTGGTACTAACAACGAGCGCTTCAGCGCAACAACTAGACACCCCGCCACAAGAAGATGCCAATCCAGCCTGCGCTAAGCTAGCCACGATTGTGTATAAGCCGCCGAAGGACTTGATCCTACTAGCAACTAAAGAACAGCACTACAACCGTGAACTCAAATTAGTCCTCACCGTAGGAGAGGAAGGACTCATTCGTGATGTCATGTTTGCCCAAAGTTCCCGCAATCGTCTTGTAGACCGCGCCGCTCGTAACTGGGCTTTTGGCCTTATGTTCGCTCCCGCCGACTGCGGCGATGCCTTTCAGTACAAGGTAATGCTTCCTGTGGCTCTTTCGGGAGGTACGCGTGGTACGCCTGAATCTCCTTCGGGCGCACAACTTCAGAACCGGCAGCATGAGCTAGGGCGTGTTTATGCTGAATCAATTGACACAGACATCCAAGCAGCTCTTCAAGACGTCGCTTGGCCAAGCGCGACTGTATGTACCGCGGAAATTACTCAATTGCCTAGCGGTTTCGTGTCCTCAGTGGCGCTAAAGGACTGCGATTTTCCTGAGCCAATTCGACAAGAAATCTTGGCTAAGCTCCAAGGGCACTCTCTTCCGTACAATGGTTTTGAGTCTGTCTTCCGTCGTAAGATCTTGGTGAACATTCATAACCCACAATAGGCGAGCTACCTCGGCGTGCGCCTAACAATTCGTTCAAGCCGAACCTGCTTCGCTACACCCACAACATGGCAGGTAAAGCTTGCCATGTTGTCGGCTACGCTACGTAGGTCGGCTTAACTCAAGCGTTAGGCCTACTTGGAACCACTCATCACCCCTGATGGTCGCTACCTCGTGGTTCGCGGCCGTCTGTGGCGAGCTGCCAACCCGAGCCTCGCGCCCGACGTTCGTTCTAAGCTCGTAGGCGACCTCATGAATGCGCGCCGGGAAGTCAAAGCGGCCGGTCGAGCCCGAGATCAAGAGCGGCTCGCTGTGGCTCGTAGCGCAGTGAATTCAGCCAAGATCTCCCTGGGCGAGCGCGGTCCTGTTTGGTGGACCGACGGAACCAAGGACTTCAATCGGCACTTGGTCAAGAACACACCGTACGCAAGCTGGTACTTGGAAGTTGAGGTACGGTAGGCCTAACAATTCGTTCAAGCCGAAACCGCTTCGTTACACCAAAGACATGGCAGGAAAAGCTTGCCATGCCTTTGGCTCCACTACGCGGTTCGGCTTAACTCAGGCGTTAGGCCCCTATGGAGATCATCTACTCAACCGGCGATCTTTCACGCGCCCAAGAGCTCTCACATGCGCTCATCGAGGCTGGCATCTCCAATCATGTATCCGGCTCCCACTCTGCAGGGCTAGCCGGCTACCTCCCGGGCAGCACGCCATCCTCCATTGGGGTTTGGCTTGCTAGTGCTTCGGATCTGCCGCGAGCACATAGCGTCATGCTGTCGCGTGGCTTTGCTGCTCAGCCAGCCGCTGCGCCGCGTCCTGTTCCCGCACATAGTCGGCTTTTGCTTGCAATCGTTGCAGCCATCGGCATCATCGGCCTTGCAGTTGTGTTGGCAAGCGGGGCCTAACAATTCATTCAAGCCGAACCCGCTTCGCGGCTTCGGCGACACCGTCGCATCGGCAAACGCGTCGTTCTCCTGTTCTTCGCGCTGCGGGTCGGCTTAATTCAGGCGTTAGGCCCCATGCGAAGCATCGTCGTCCTCGTACTTTCTCTTCTAGTGGGCTGCGCAACGGCTGGCGTTCGCGATCTCGATCTTGGAGTTGGCGGCGTCCTGCTCGGCGACACTGAGGAAGAGGTCGTAGCTAAGTTGGGAAAGCCGATCGACACGTCCGACACGGGCGAAGGCTGGGCGCTCAAGTACCCGGGCCTTACGGTCCTTGTGGGCTGGATGGAGAACCCGACTCCTGGACGTGCTCGTCGTGTTTTTGAGCTCACCGCTACGGGGCCCACCGCTTGCACTCCCTCAGGCGTGTGTCCTGGCATGCCGGTTGCAGCCGCAACGAGGGACTTCGGACAACCTGAGCTAGCGACCGGGGAGACCGGAGAGTTCCTGGAGTACTACAGTACGGAGTCGCCCTGTTGGCTCCAGATCCCTGCGTCTCATGGCACCATCAAATCTATTCGTGTGGTTTGCCAGCCATGAGGCCTAACAATTCGTTCAAGGGGATGCCGCTTCGCGGCACCCCTTAACTCAGGCGTTAGGCCGCGGTCGAACTATGCCGTACATCGGCGCATAGATCAGGGGAAAGGTTGCATGTTCGGACTCGGCAAACTGTTCCGTTCCAGTACTGGCATGGAGCGTCAATACGGACCTGTCACCGTTCACGGCCATGATCTGCGCTGCCAGGTGTGCCAGCACGCAGAGTTCTGGGAGCATCATGTGCAGCTCCATACGCCGGCTGCTACGCTTTTCAACGTCGAGTTCGCCAATCGTGTTGCCAACTGTGCCGTCTGCGCACACTGCGGGTACGTGCACTTCTTTCTGCCGACCGGGTTGGCGCCGGATGCTGCTGAAAGCAATTAGGGTTCATGACGGCAGGGCTCGCCATTGTGGCAAGCTGCGGCCTAACAATTCGTTCAAGCCGAAACCGCTTCGTTACACCAAAGGCATGGCAGGAAAAGCTTGCCAAGCCTTTGGCTCCACTACGCGGTTCGGCTTAACTCAGGCGTTAGGCGGCTATGGAAGGACTTCTCTACTTCGCAGCAGTTCTCGCCGTGGCCTTGGGCGCGGCCCATTCGTTCCTCGGGG
>NZ_JBSVRR010000017.1:0-3230 GCF_054072805.1 Luteimonas sp. A534 | reverse complement strand
GGGCGCGTTCGTGATCTGCAAGTTGAGCGAGTGCTTGGCTCATAGGACTCTCAAAGTCTGCGCAGAGGCTCGTCTGCTGCCTAACGCCTGAATTAAGCCGCGCCGCGAAGCGGCGTCGGCTTGAATGAATTGTTAGCTCCCCCGCTAGGAGAGTGGAATGACGACGCTTGACACGATGGAGGACTCATCACTGACCTTGGCAGAGCGCAAACTATGGAAAACAAGGCTAATTCTGAAGCGATCCGTCTCAATCTCCGCCTCGTACATCGGCTTGCCAAGACGAGCTGACCACTCAGCGGCTTTCGTAGAAGGCTCAACTGCTCGAATGCCTGGCCATGCCAGTGACCAACAAGTACCCCAGACATAGCCCTCCGGCTCTTCGGCATCTAGCCATGCTTGATAGTCAACGAACTCCTCCCCCCAAGACTTTGTCCAAACATCATCAGCTACGACACTTGTGTAGCTCACCTCAGCGACATGGGTGAACTGAACTTGGTGCCGCCCCGGATAATTGCCCATGGAAGACTCGACGAGCACAAAGTAGTCCCGCCCGTGAGGTACAAAGCCATGATCCATGACGCCGAAGTCACAGTCAGGTAGCCACTCAAGTAACGAAGTCACGGGATGCATGTCTGGGGAGCTAACGCCTAAGTTAAGCCGAGACGCGTAGTGGAGCAAAGCACATGGCAAGCTTTTCCTGCCATGTGCTTTGCGGAACGAAGCGGCTTCGGCTTGAACGCATTGTTAGGCCGCGACTGCCCCGCTGCTGAGGCGCTCGCTCTTACAGCCTGGAAAGGAATCAAAGATCCGACGGTGGGCATGGTATGACCATTGATCTTGCCGAGCATAATAATCCGCAACCCAAGCTTGGAGATTTTCAAGCATCTGGTCTTGAGCCGCTTTCGAGGCGTACTTGTGGGGCTCCCACGGACGCTTGCGGTTGTGCTCCAGGCACGTTTCCAGCCCGGGATTGAGGAAGACAAGCTCGGTGCAGTGGGCAGACGCGGCCAGCACTAGCTCTCCGTAGCAGCCCTCTACGACCCAGCTGGGGTGCTCGGCTACAAACGCAGCCAACGAAGCCTCGATTGCGTGAGCAGGCCGCTGAACAGCAACCTTGCCCGGTTCCCAGACGATGGAGTCGAGGTCGAGATGAGCCAAGCCGTGTTCTGAAGCCAGTTCCTTAGCAAATGTGCTCTTCCCAGAACCGGAGTTGCCGAAGACGAGAACTTTCATAGCGGCCTAACACCGAAGTTAAGCCGAGCCGCGAAGCGGCTTCGGCTTGAACGCATTGTTAGGCCGCCGCCACCAGACACCGCGAACACTTGCCTGGGAGCACCGCAGCCCAACCCCCGAGCCGGAACATTACAACGACTGGCCACGCTCTGACTGCGGCCCTGGACCGAGCGAAAGAGTCTGCGCTTCAAGCTTGCTCCGGCGCCTGGGCTTGTGGGTTACCCAAAGTCCACTATGGATGTGAGCGCCAGAACCCTTGGCTCGTGATGCTCAGGCGAGTCAAATGCTAAGCCACGAATTGTTGAACGAAGCGACCCAGTGGGCTTGGCGAAACCAGCCGAAGGAACAAACCAAAAGAGCGGAATGTCGGACCTCGCACCAAGTGCGGCCTAACACCTAAGTTAAGCCGAGCCGCGAAGCGGCTTCGGCTTGAACGCATTGTTAGGCATCAGTCCCACCATGCCGTAACAGCCGCGGTAACAGGCTGATCAATCTCCAGCTTGCCAAGTTCATCTGGGTCTGCCGAGGTGACGTAGTCAGGCTGAAGGGCAGCTAGGGCATCACTAAGTACCTCGGGTTCGATCGTGCCTGCCACTAGAACCGTATCTGTGAAGGGCCACGCGTCATCGCCAGGGTCGAGCTCTGTGATCAACGCATAGACGGCCGTGACATCTGGTCGCTGCAGCAATCCAAGCAACGTGTCTCGGAATAGTGGAATGCCGGGATGGGGGACGAGGTTGCATCCAATCGAACCATCATCGTCGTTTCCATCAAAGAACCGCTCCAGCTGTACCAACTGTGGCTCAGGCTGGGTTTCCAGTTCCCTCTTTAGCGCAATGCACTTCTGTTGATCCACGACGAATCCTCCCCTGATGCCTAACACCTAAGTTAAGCCGAGACGCGTAGTGGAGCGAAGCACATGGCAAGCTTTATCTGCCAGGTGCTTTGCGGAACGAAGCGGCTTCGGCTTGAACGCATTGTTAGGCCTCTGCCCCGCCTGCGAAACGAAGCCCTAGCCAGACCGCAGTAATGCCCACGAGGACGCTACCAAAAATGTACAGCAGGGCAAGGCTGGTTTCCCCGCGCCGCAGGAGGGTGAGCGACTCCAGCCCGAACGCCGAGAAGGTTGTGAAGCCACCCAGAACACCGGTTACCAAGAACAGGCGAACCGGCTCCGAGACGGCTGCCTTGGCAGAAGCGCCTACGAGCACGCCGATCAGCAGACAGCCCAAACAATTGACAGCGAAGGTGGCCCACGGAAACCGATCCGCCGGGGCAGCACCCAGTGCGACAGCCACAGCGTAACGGGCCACCGAACCGAGGAAGCCGCCGAGTCCTACCCACAAGTACGCGCTCATATGTGTTTGAGGCCTAACACCAGAGTTAAGCCGCGCTGCAGCGGGGCGTGAAGCACATGGCAAGCTGTATCTGCCATGTGGTTTGCGCCCCGATGTGGCGTCGGCTTGAACGACTCGTTAGGCCGCCGCTGCCCGGCACCCGCGCCGAACCTGCTGAAGCCCAACCCCTGAGCCGGAACAGTACAACAACTTGGTACAGCTTGGTCTTGCCTTGGGGGCTACGAAGCGCGAACTACAGCTCGCGCGCGCAAAGAACCTCACCCGCATCTGTCCGAAGCCGACTCGGCGGGTCGAATCTTGCGGAGGGTCGCGCCTGTCCGAAGCCAAGTTATCGCAGGCGATTTGCCGATGCCACTCACCGCGCGTGCGAGGTGCCAACAGTGACAGATGAGCGGCAAACCCTATGCGACCGAAGACGTTGATCCGGCAGTGCGGGACACAAGGCCTAACACCTAAGTTAAGCCGAGACGCGTAGTGGAGCAAAGCACATGGCAAGCTGTACCTGCCATGTGCTTTGCGTAACGAAGCGGCTTCGGCTTGAACGCATTGTTAGGCCTCAGAAATTGCCAGACTAAGTGCGACAAATCCAGCGCCCCGAAAAGGAGAGGTGAGCTGGCAGACTGGAAGGGACTCTTATCC
>NZ_JBSVRR010000016.1:0-3335 GCF_054072805.1 Luteimonas sp. A534 | reverse complement strand
TCTTTATGTTGGCGGAGAACGCGGTGCCTAACAATTCATTCAAGCCGACACCGCTTCGCGGCGCGGCTTAATTCTGGCGTTAGGCGCCCATGACAAGTATCTGGCGATTTGCAGCATTGATCTTTGGTCCAGGCGCTTTGCTGTGTCTGGCGCTTGTTGGCTATTCCGCCGTTGATGCCTATCTACTCGGCAACTGCGATCCAAAGTTTGGCTGCGCCGGCGGCGTTCAGGTTTCCGCATTCGTGACCGGTCTCGCTTTGCTTTGTTCGTTGGTCGGCAACCTGCTGGCATGCTCAACTTTCAACAGCACGGTGCGCTTCGTACGCCTTGCGTGGCTTCTCGGCGCAGTCGTTGTCCTGAGCCTTGGTCAGGGTGCTTTGTTCGCTTCGTCGGGGAGGTTTTTGCCCGGCGACTCTCTGCAGAGCATGATGGTCGCGTGGGCTGGGCTATCCGCTCTTCTGGCGTTAGTAGCCCTTGCAGTTGTACGGCACTGGGCGCCTAACAATTCATTCAAGCCGACGCCGCTTCGCGGCGCGGCTTAATTCAGGCGTTAGACAGGGGAGGGGTGCTTGGACAAGGACACTTGGTCGATAGCCATTAGCTTAGTTGGCTTGCTACTCGGACTCTTGTCTGCGCACGCTCAGCTTAAAGCTGTGGGACGCTGGGCACTTAAGGCAACCGGTGAAAGGGCGCGCGCTTGGATGAATCGCGTGCAAGATGACGCAGAATTGTATGCCAATAGCGCCAGCGCGCTGGTGGCTTACTTGGTCAGAGAGGCATTCGCCCTAGCGTTCGTTCTAGCGTTGTCCGTCGCGGCTCTATTAGTTCTGCGGGGCGACACCTTCACAGCACCTGTCTGGGTACGCCAAGGAATGCTGCTCTTGCTGATGTTGTGGGTTGGCAACAAGCTCGCTGACGTGTCTAACATGGTCGACCTGACATTGCGCAAGGCTCGCCAAACCCGTCGCGAAGGCGTCTAACAATTCATTCAAGCCGACACCGCTTCGCGGCGCGGCTTAATTCAGGCGTTAGGCCCCGCAACAACTTCTACAGCGCACTGGAAGGGCAATGAGCAGAAGCATCCATAAAACCATCGCGCAAGTGATACGAGACAACTCCCGCCAGGAAATCGCGCATCCGGACAATCCAGACGTCGCCGCCCTTGCCCAGAAGGTTGGCTACAAGAAGTCTGAGCGCCGGAAGCGTCAAGGGACTGCTCAAGACGCGACCTTGACTCAAGACGACGAGGCGGGGCCTAACAATTCATTCAAGCCGACACCGCTTCGCGGCGCGGCTTAATTCAGGCGTTAGAGCCCACATGAAGTTTCCGGCGCCCACACAAGAAGAAATCGCCGACGTTGAAATGACGGTTGGTTGGCCACTACCAGTTGCGCTCACCAACCTTTACATCAGCCGTGGCAATGGGGGCTTCGGGCCAGATTACGGCTTGCTCGGTCTGGGGGCAGGCCATGTCACTGACCAAGGCGACACCGCACTGAGCCTCTACCGCCTCTTCAACCAACCAGACCCAGACGAGCCTGGCTGGGTGTGGCCCAAACAATTGCTCCCCATCCTCCACGTAGGCTGCGCCATTCACTACTGCATAGACTTGGCCATGCCCGGCAACCCGGTCGTCCAGTTCGACCCCAATGGCTTCGGCCCAGGTGACAGCTGGGAGGGTGCGTTCTCGGTAATATCCCCCCAACTGGAGCCTTGGCTAAGTGGGCTCTAACAATTCATTCAAGCCGAACCCGCTTCGCGGGTCGGCTTAATTCAGGCGTTAGGCGCGCATGGGAGGGGACATGGATGGCCAACTTTGGGGAGTACTAATTGGCGCGGCAGCGGCCAGCGTTGTACCCCTGCTGACATTGCGTACAACCAATGCCCAGTGGCGTCTCGAAAAGCGGATTGAGCTGCTCCGGCGCAAGAAGGAAGACCTCGAGCGACTCTACGCAGATACCTTCCAAAAGCTCCCAGCTGCTCTCCAAGAGCGCAACTATCCAATCAGCATGATGGGTGCCATCAGCGTTCATGCCTCTCCCGAGGTACGTAAGCTGTACTACGACCACATGGACAGCAAAGATCGTGATGAGACTAGGATGAAGCACTTGCTCTTAGCAATGACAGTGGCTGCCAACAAACACATCGTGGGCGTGGAGCAAGAGATTGACCAGCTTCTCAAGTAGCGCGCCTAACAATTCATTCAAGCCGAAACCGCTTCGCGGTTCGGCTTAATTCAGGCGTTAGACATTAGGGGGAGTTCGTCGTGAGTATGCTAAATCCAAACGAGGAAGCCCGCGTTGAAAAGCGCGATGGCCAGGTCATCGGTCCGTACAAGGCAAGGTTTGCGGGCAGCACGATTGTCATCGCCGATCCAATGGCTGATGTAGAAACCGGGGACACGGTTCTGCGCCGCCTTCCAAATGGAAAAGATGAGCGCTCGGTTGTTACCGAAGCCACTTTCTTCAATCAAGGCGTCGGCCGGATCGGCGCCCACTACCAAGTGAAGTTTCGGAAGGGCGGCGAGTCTACGGCCCCGCGGCCTAGCCACAACATCACCATTAGTGGCGCACAGTCGGTCCAGATTGGTGACTACAACACTCAAAACATCGTTAACTCGTTTGATTCACTAGTTAAGATGATTGATTCCTCCAACGTTCCTCCGCAGGAAAAAGCAGAGGCCAAGTCATTGATTGGCCAGCTCCTACAGCATCCTGCCGTTGTGGCAATCATTGGAGGTCTAGCCGGCGGCGTAGTCGGCTAATGTCTAACAATTCATTCAAGCCGAACCCGCTTCGCGGGTCGGCTTAATTCAGGCGTTAGGCCGCACTCGGGTGCCGTCGCAAGCATGATCAAGAAGAGCGTGATCGTTTCGGTGCTTGTGGCGTTCGTCGCCTGGCTCGTGCGGTCGCTCATCCGTGGCGCGCCCTACCTCGAGGCACCTCTGCCTGGTGGCCTTCCACTCGGCAATGTCTTGGTCGCTTTAGGGTTCTGTGCCCTGGCGGGTTCGGCACTTGTACTTAGCGTGCGGGGCTCTGCGCTACGCGCCGCCTCCCTCGTCTCGCTGGTTGGGGCCGTGCTCTGGCTTCCCGCATCAGTCGCCCTTGCGGGCAACCCGCAGCTTAACTTCAGCGGCGGGCGTGGCGCCGTGTGGCTCGCACTTAGCGTGGCGGTCTTCGCCGGCGCATGCTCTACTTTGCTCTGGGCGCTGGGGGTAGCGGCGCTAGCCAAGTTCCGGGGCGCAGGTGCGGCCTAACAATTCATTCAAGCCGACGCCGCTTCGCGGCGCGGCTTAATTCAGGCGTTAGGCCTCAAACACATATGAGCGCGTACTT
>NZ_JBSVRR010000015.1:0-5117 GCF_054072805.1 Luteimonas sp. A534 | reverse complement strand
CGCTTCGTTACGCAAAGCACATGGCAGGTACAGCTTGCCATGTGCTTTGCTCCACTACGCGTCTCGGCTTAACTTAGGCGTTAGGTGCTAGGAGGCACTATGACCATGGCTGCAAGTAAGATCAAAAGCGCTCTTCGGACTCATTGGTTTTTCTTCGTTGCAGCTGCCGTAGTTGCAGCCGATTTTTCTCTCGCTTCACTGGATGGCTGGTCAAACCCTCGCCTGCTTGAAGCAGGCATTCTCTTTGACCTGAGCATTGTCATTCCTGCCATGTATCTGTGGTGCTATCGATCCCGCGGCAAAGCTGCCGTTGTTCGCGCCATAGCGCTGAGCTGCCTCGGCATTTGGGTAGCTGGGCATGTCGTTCCAAGCGAGCACCACCAAATTCTCAGCACCGTAGGCTTTGTTCGCTACATCGGTCTCGCCGTGTTGATCGTCATTGAGCTCAAACTCGCGGTCGTCATCGTTCGTGCCACATTCCGTCGTAACAGTGATGCAGCGCCCGCGGTGCTAACCGCTGCCAAGGATGCCGGCATGCCTGAGTGGACCGCTCGCCTGATGGCCTGGGAGGCATCGCTGTGGCGCAAAGCTTGGGACGCTGTGCGGCGCATAGCTGGTCGCAACTAGCACCTAACAATTCATTCAAGCCGACGCCGCTTCGCGGCGCGGCTTAATTCAGGCGTTAGCCGCTAATCCTTTCCTTACTCCGTTGGAGCTACCTTACGCTCATGTATAGCCGCCCGATCGCTCTTCTAGTGGCAGTCTCAGCAACACTCGCTCCTGCCGTGGCACATGGCGGGGTCTACAGCGACAGTTTGGCCAAGTGTCTAGTGGAGCGCACTAGCGACCAGGACAAGATTTTGTTGGCTAAATGGATATTCACGGTAATAGCGGCCCATCCTAGCGCAGCGTCGCTGGCAACCGTAGACGGGCATCAAAAGAGTGAAGTAGTTGAGGGCACAGGGAAGCTCTTCGAAACGCTACTGACGGAGTCGTGTCATGAGGAGACTGCCAAAGCGGTTAGATACGAGGGATCTGAAGCGCTGGGAATTAGCTTCAAGGTGCTCGGCGAGATCGCGATGAATACTCTGTTGACCGACCCGAAGGTGCAAGCCGAAACTGAGAACTTCATGCAGCACGTCGATGCCAAGAAGCTAGAGCAAGCCTTTGCCCTTCCGGCTGGCGGCTAACAATTCATTCAAGCCGAACCCGCTTCGCGGGTCGGCTTAATTCAGGCGTTAGGCCACTAGGGGAGATCATGGCTACTGATACGAAAGACTTGGAAGGGATCGGCGGCTGGCTACTGCTCGTCGTCCTTGGATTGATAGTCAGCCCAATTCGCATCGCCATGATGCTTTCCCAGAACCACTTCACCATCTTCTCCGATGGAACTTGGGAAGCGCTAACCTCCCCAGAGAGCGATAGCTACCACTCGCTGTGGGCTCCCCTTCTCTCTCTCGAGATTGCCGGTAATGTCCTCACCATCTTGTTGGCCCTCATAACGCTTTGCTTCCTTGTCATGAAGTCCAAGCACACGCCAAAGGTGGCAATTACCTGGCTTCTCTTCGGGCTGGTGTTCGTAGCGTCCGACTTCGTTCTGGCTCAGCAGATTCCACTCATAGCTGAGCAACCGGCCGACCCAGAGACCATTAAAGAGTTAGTACGTTCGGTGGTGGGCGCCGCTATCTGGGTCCCATACTTCCTTGTTTCAAAGCGTGTAAGGGCCACATTCAGCCGCGAGTGGCCTAACAATTCATTCAAGCCGACGCCGCTTCGCGGCGCGGCTTAATTCAGGCGTTAGGCCGCATGACGAGACTTAGGAAGCCTATGAACAGAGCGAAACTCGCACGACTCCTACTCCTGGCATCCATTCTTTATGTGATTTTCTTCTACTTCATTGGCAGCGCCATTAAGCCGGGATACTCACAGGTTTCAAACTTTGTCAGTGAGTACAACGCAACTGGAACACCTTGGGCTCAAACGCTTACCTATGCAGGTTTTGCTGCTACCACGGCCATCCTTGTGGCCTTCTTGGTCACAGCTTCCCCCCTTCTCAAGGTTTCCGGCGCAAGCCGCCTGGGAGCATGGCTTTTGTGGTCTGTTCCCGCCTCATACTTTCTTGCTGTGATCGCCCCTTGTGATGCTGGATGCCCGCTTGACGGTTCGACCAGCCAGATCGCGCACAATTTTCTCGCCATCGCCACCTACTTCGGCATGGGCGCCGGCATCTTCCTAATTTCACTGGCCTCGGAGTTCGGCAACTTCAAGTTGCGCCGCGGTTTCCTGCTTGTGACTGGCATCGCCTTTCCAGTAGTGTTCTTCCTCATGGTCCAGCCAGAGCTAGCCTCGTGGGGAGGCTTGCTGCAGCGTCTACTAGACGTCGCAATGGCTACATCCTTGGCTCTAGTTGTTTGGACACTCGCACCGACCGGCCGCAATGTACAGCAGGCTGCGGCCTAACAATTCGTTCAAGCCGAACTTGCTTCGTTACACCAAACACATGGCAGAAAAAGCTTGCCATGTGTTTGGCTCCACTACGCAAGTCGGCTTAACTCAGGCGTTAGGCCTTGTTTCCCGCACTGTTGTTGCCGGGTTCTAGGCGATCTGTAGCGCCTCGCTTATCCGCAGCGTTTGCACCTCGCACGCGCGGTGCAGGCATCGGCAATCAGCCCTGTAGCAGCTCGGCTTCGGACAGGCGTGACTCTCCGCAAGACTTGACCGGCCGAGTCGGCTTCGGACAGGGCGCAGTGAGAGTTCTTGGCCGCGCGAGTCGACTGTTCTGGCTTTGGCGGCAAATGCCAGCCTCAGGCCGCTCGGCCAGACTTGTTGTACTGTTCGGCTCAGGGGTTGGGCTGTCGCAAGGTCGGGCGCAAGCTCGGCGTGCGGCGGCCTAACAAGTCGTTCAAGCCGAAGCCGCTTCGTTACGCAAAACACATGGCAGGTAAAGCTTGCCATGTGTTTCGCTCCACTACGCGCCTCGGCTTAACTCTGGCGTTAGAGGCTATGGACAGCTCCCAGCTACTGGCAAAAGCATTCTTGGCGCTCGCGCTTACCTGCGTAGTCGCAATTGTCATTCTCTTTAACATCGCTGGTGCGGGTCTTCTAGCCAGATTACTTGTCTACACCTTTCTGGCCGGCCTACTCGCCAGCGGCATTTCCACGGCGCTTTCGTTTCGCTCAGGCTCGCCCAAGGCGCTGCAACACATGTGCAGGGCTGTCTTTGGTGCTTACACTTTGACAGCTGCTTCAGTCATCCTCTGGGTAGTAGTGGTAAAGCCACCATTCGGCTAGCCTCTAACAATTCATTCAAGCCGAACCCGCTTCGCGGGTCGGCTTAATTCAGGCGTTAGGCGGCTATGGAAGGACTTCTCTACTTCGCAGCAGTTCTCGCCGTGGCTTTGGGCGCGGCCCATTCGTTCCTCGGGGAGCAGTACATTCTCAGCCGTCTGTTCCGCCGCAATGATTTGCCCAAGCTATTCGGCAGCCCAGAGTTCACGACGCGAACGTTGCGCTTTGCCTGGCACATCACCACGGTCGCATGGTTCGGCTTTGCTGCACTCTTAGTGCATGCGGGTCGCGGTGACCTCACGATGTCCGGCATGCTCCAGATCATCGGGCTAACCTTCGTTGTGTCCGGGGTCCTGCCGTTGCTTCTCACCAGGGGCAAGCACTTGTCTTGGCTGGTACTGTTCGTCATCGGCGGCATTGCACTCTGGTGCGCCGCCTAACAGTTCATTCAAGCCGACGCCGCTTCGCGGCGCGGCTTAATTCAGGCGTTAGGCCGCTGCGGGAGGTGGCATGCCAATAGGGGAGATCGCCGGTGAAGCTGTTGGCGGAGTGCTGCGTCTTCTCGGGCGCTTACTCTTCGAGATCATCTTCGAACTGCTGATCCAAGGTCTGGGCTACGTTGTGATTCGCATCTTCCGGCCTGGCCAAGAGCCCAGCTCTAGCGCCTGCGCTATCGTTGGTCTGTTTTGTTGGGGGGCTGTGTTCGCTGGTGGCTACTTCGTCTACCGTGCGACCGCGGCCTAACGAGTCATTCAAGCCGATGCCGCTTCGCGGCACGGCTTAATTCTGGTGTTAGGCCTCACTGGAAGGGCTTATGCAATCTGTTGCGGAGAACGATGAAAGTCAAAAGTGGCTGCTGCTCCGCTCACTGACGGAAGGGAAGCCTCGTTTCGTCGGCGTGATTCCAGAGCTGCCTCCCACTAATGTCAGAGCGGCGTTCCCGGAACGGATCACAATTGTCGTCGAGTACGAGGCAGACCCAAATGGCCTGCCGGTGTACGCCGACGACCTAGAAGCTCTGAACGGTCTGGAGGAGGACATTCGAGCCTGGGACCCTGAGGAGCGGGTGTTCCTAAACGCGGCTCGTAGTACGGGCTTAGGAGAGCGTCGCTGGCTCTTGTACGCATCGGACGTAGATGCGATGGAAGCTTTGGTTCCTGAGAATGACTTCATGGACATCTCCGCAGAGCATGATCCAGAGTGGTCGGAAGTTTCGGTGATTCTTGCTGGGGTGCGTAGTGAGGGCTAACAATTCATTCAAGCCGGCGCCGCTTCGCGGCGCGGCCTAATTCAGGCGTTAGGCACCACATTAAACTTCATCGAGACATGGAAGAATCATGAGCGCTGACGAACTTGGCATTCCACCGGACGCCCTCACAGACCCCGAGGCATTTGAGCTCATGCGTCTGTGGGCGGCCAACGGTCAGCTACACGTCACGATCAGTTCTGAAGTTGCTGGCGGCGCAGAGGACTTCGGCGAACTGCTAGCCGACCTCTTTGAACACGCATCACGCATGTATGCCCAGAGAGACAGAATGCCGCTTGCTCAGTGCCGCGAACTAATGCTCCAGGACTTCTTGCGGCGAACAGTGTCGCCAAAGGCGAGCATTGAGGGCGCGCTCCCGATAGAGCACTAGGTGGTGCCTAACAATGCGTTCAAGCCGACACCGCATCGGGGCGCAAACCACATGGCAGGTAGAGCTTGCCATGTGCTTCACGCCCCGCTGCGGCGCGGCTTAACTTAGGCGTTAGGCCGCAGGTGACGATTTGACGCACAACGTGCTCTTTGTCTGTGGCAAGAACCGTCTTCGCAGCCCGACCGCGGAGCA
>NZ_JBSVRR010000014.1:0-5218 GCF_054072805.1 Luteimonas sp. A534 | reverse complement strand
AGAACCGGCATATTGTGCTCGTGGCAGCAACGGGCGTTGCCGTGAGCGTTAACAGAATTGCCAGTAGAGTCTTCATGCGCCTAACACCTAAGTTAAGCCGCGCCGCAGCGGGGCGTGAAGCACATGGCAAGCTGTACCTGCCATGTGGTTCGCGACCCGATGCGGTGTCGGCTTGAACGCATTGTTAGGCGCGCTCAGCCGGTATACCAGACGCGAACTCTTTGACGCCAGCCGCAGCAAGCTGTGCCCGAGCCTCCGGATCCTCCGCCACAACGCGGCGGAGCGTGTGAAATACGTAGGTACGGCACAGACCTGGCCAAGCGACAAGCAGGTAGAGCGCCCCTGCAACCAGCCAGTCCAGACGGGCCACAGGCTTCCAACCGCTGAAGTGTGCGGCGGCGGTGTAGCCCAAGACACCCAACAGGACCCAGCGGAACCACGCCCAGAAGCGTGTGCCCCACAGTATATTCTTGAAGTGGCGAATCTCCGAGTCCGTCAGTTTCACTTCACGCCTCCTTGCAACGCAGTAGCGCGCCTAACACCTGAATTAAGCCGTGCCGCGAAGCGGCATCGGCTTGAATGAATTGTTAGGCTTGACGTTACTCACCCAAGCCTGCAACCTTAAGAAGATTGATTGTGTCCGTAAGTGTCAACGTGTGATCGCTATCAGTGCACTGCACCGTGCTTAAATGCTTTCCAGCTTGTGAGACAGCGATTGAAGTCGCCCCATCCAACCCCTCGAGCATATTGTATAAGTACCCGCCATTCTCAAATGAGAGTACCGCACCTCGAGAAAGTAGATGGAATTCAAACAAGCCAACTGGGTGGATGCGAGAGGCGGGGAATATCAGAACGGACTCTCCACCCTTTCCGGCGCGATACTGCAAGTAGCCAGAATCCTGCGACAAGTCTTTAGATGCACAAGCTGCATACGTGCTTTCCTGGTTTCCGCACGACCAAACGATTGTTTCCTCAGTCGCACAAGCCGACTCAGCTTCAGCTGGGTATGCGCAGAATGAGAAGATCAGGATAAGAAGAGCTGCGTGTCGCATTGAAGCCACCTATCAGGCCTAACACCTAAGTTAAGCCGAGACGCGTAGTGGAGCGAAGCACATGGCAAGCTGTACCTGCCATGTGCTTTGCGAAACGAAGCGGCTTCGGCTTGAACGCATTGTTAGGCGCCGCCGTCAGGGCCGCTTCCTCTTTGGTGTTGCGAAGGTGATGTTGCTTTGTGCCGCCTTTCCTTCGGCCACCGGAGTATTTATCACCGTACTTGCACGGTCTCCGGCCAGCTCTGCCGCGTGCCTCAGGTGACCGCCCTTCCCGCGGTAGGCTTCAAGGTTCTTAGCGATTGGCTCTAGGCCGTTTGCAACTCGCCACAGATGTGAGGAGCGTTCCTTCAGACGCTGAAAGATGTCGCTACCATTAGCAGGACGATGATGCACAAACGTGTGTGCGAATGCGTCGTCCTCGCTCTGGAGTTCGTAGTCGCAAATCGGACAGTTTAGTTTCTTAGCCATCAGCGCAGGGTGCCTAACGCCTAAGTTAAGCCGAACCGCGTAGTGGAGGCAAAGGCATGGCAAGCTTTTCCTGCCATGCCTTTGCCGTAACGAAGCGGTTTCGGCTTGAACGCATTGTTAGGCCTCATGGCTGGCATGCGACGGCAACAGCGTCGACTGTATCGGCTGGTGCCGAAACCTGCAGCCAACAGCTGACGCCAGCCGGCTGGTACTCGACGTAGGTTCCGGCCTCTTTTTGGACTGGCACAGAAGGGCCGTAGAGGCGACTTGCCTCCGCGGCCGGCATACCCGGGCATAGGCCGCGCGGCGTGCATGCCTTTGGCCCTGTGCCGCGAAGTGCGAGAACGCGGCGCTGTACGCCCGCAGCGCGTTGTTCAAGCCAGCCCACTGTAACAACAAGGCCGGGGTACTGGAGCTCAATGCCCTCACCTGTATTGATTCGCTGCGTAGGCTCACCCAAGAGGCCAACCACACTCGCTTCGGTCGCGCCTGAAACTACACCGCCAACGCTGAGCTCAGAAGGTGACAGCTCGCCGGCTGACGCTGAAGCTGCCAGAACGAATACGACGAGTGCGAGGATGTTTCGCATGAGGCCTAACACCCAAGTTAAGCCGCGCCGTAGCGGGGCGTGAAGCACATGGCACGCTTTACCTGCCATGTGGTTTGCGCCCCGATGCGGTGTCGGCTTGAACGCATTGTTAGGCGCCGCTCCCGACGGCCGGCACCATAAAGTCCGCAGCGGTTCTCAAGACAATCTCCGGGAATCGCTCGGCCGTTGCCCGCTCCATCTGCATCCCAGCCTCAGGATCAATCGCCCCTAGCGCGAACGCATCATCACGTGCCTTGGCAGTAGGCCACATGGCATAGCTGTACCAAAGTCCGTCCGATCCTTGATGCAACCGCGAGCCCAGAGAGCCCCGCTCTAAGCGCAGCAGGTCCGACACGCGCGACCATGCCTCGACGAACGAATCCTCCGAACCCGGATGAAGCCGCCAGCGATAGAGAACGACGAACCCGGGAGTCATAGATGCTTCCGTCGCGACCATGGTGATGAGGCGCCTAACACCCAAGTTAAGCCGAGCCGCGAAGCGGCTTCGGCTTGAACGCATTGTTAGGCCGCCGCTGCCAGACACCGCGAACACTCCGTCTGGACGTACAGCGGCCCAACCCCTGAGCCGGAACACTACAACAACTTGCTCCGTCCTGGCCCGACAGCCCGGACGGGCCGAAGGGTCTGCGTGACAAGCTGGCCTCGGCCGACGAACTTGCGGCTCACCCGAAGGCAACTGTGGCTGAAATCACCGAGAGCCACAGCTTGCGATGCTTGGACGGAGCCACCTGTTGGCAAGGGGCGATGTTGAACAAAGCGATCCAGTGCGCTTGCCGCTGCCCGGCCGAAGGACATACCGAAAGAGCGTGATGCCCGAACCTGTACCGAATGAGGCCTAACGCCTAAGTTAAGCCGCGCCGCAGCGGGGCGTGAAGCACATGGCACGCTTTATCTGCCATGTGATTTGCGACCCGATGCGGTGTCGGCTTGAACGCATTGTTAGGCCCAGCTCATTGCTCAAGAATCTCTCTCTTGAGCTCGTCGTACTCCTCCTGCGTGATCGCGTCTGAGTCCAACAAGGTCTTCAGCTTGAGGAGCTCGTCAAGGCTGTCCGATACGGTGCTTTGCGACGTCACACTCGGGCCGCAGCGAAACTCAATTGATCCAGTGGGATTCCCGCCAAACCCCATCTTGGCCTCCTCCCCACGGGAGGAAGTCAGGACAGCCTCCTTGCCGAACTCCGACTGGCAGAACTCTTCAGCGTCCTCCATCAGATTCTCGACGATCTTCGCGCTTGTAGTGAAGAGCGTCATAGCTCTTCCCCTGAGCATATATTTCCCGTCGCCAATCGAGACAGGTTCTTTTGCTTCCGCGGCAAACGCGAAGATTAGTAGACCCGCGCAGATAACTTTCTTCACTCTTGCCCCCTAAGGATCCGATAGTTCATTAAAGGCCTAACGCCTAAGTTAAGCCGAAACGCGTAGTGGAGCGAAGCACATGGCAAGCTCTATCTGCCATGTGCTTTGCGGAACGAAGCGGTTTCGGCTTGAACGCATTGTTAGGCCCCAAGCTCACGCAGCCTAGCCTCAACTGCTGCGCGGTCAACATACTGACCAACGAAGGACCACTGAGCTTTTGACCATGAACTAAGGACCAAATATGTAGCTACCGCCCCGAGCGCAAGAGCGAACAGCGGCTCAACAACGCGCACCACCGGATGGCTTAGGAGCGGCAAGTCGAGCCAAGAGATCGCAAACCCTGCCACGACTGCAACCACTAAATAGAGCCCCAACGGCCTCTTCTTGGCGAGGTTTGACGGCTTTGCATCCAAGGACTTGAGCACGGACTGCAATGCCGCGCGTTCGATCTTAGCTGTGCCTGCGAGAGAGTTGGTCATGGGCCTAACACCTGAATTAAGCCGCGCCGCGAAGCGGCGTCGGCTTGAATGAATTGTTAGACATGCGCCGACAAGACTCTTCCAACTCACGGACGATCTCGCGAGCACACTCGTGTCCATGCTCTGTGCATTTCTTATAGCCCGCAGAAGCTAGGCCACCGTCAGGCGCAACAGTAACGTAGAACGCAGTGAACCGAGGATCATCCGTAGGGCGTTGCTTTGTGCGGTGCGGGAACTCGGGGTAGCGCGAGATGTCATGCGCGGGTGCGCCAACAATTCTTAGCTCTAGACCCTGTCCGAGTCGTCCTGGAGAGATGGTGGACGACTTGGAGATTAGCTCCTCGAGCGTAGTCTGCAAGCCCGATGCAATGCTGTTGTGCATCTCTAGCGACGTGACTGTGACGGAGCACTCTTGCGCCGCGGCACCCGTAGATAGCACCAAGCTTGCTGTGAAGATGCTTGCGAAGATGGTTCTACGCATGTCTAACACCAGAGTTAAGCCGTGCCGCGAAGCGGCATCGGCTTGAACGACTCGTTAGGCCGCCGTTCCCTGGCACCTGCGCCCGACGTGCGGCAGCCCAACCCCTGAAGCGAACAGTACAACAAGCGCCGTGTCGGGTGCTGCCGAAACGCACCTTGCGCGCGGCCAAGAACTCTCACCGCGCACTGCCCGAAGCCGACCCGGCAGGTCGAATCTTGCGGAAAGTCGCGCCTGTCCGAAGCCGAGGTGCTGCAGGGCTGACTGCCGATGCCTGTACCGCGCGTGCGAGGTGCAAACGCTGCGGATAAGCGAGGCGCTACAGATTGCTTGGAACCCCGGCAACAACAGTGCGGGAAACAAGGCCTAACACCAGAGTTAAGCCGAGACGCGTAGTGGAGCGAAGCACATGGCAAGCTCCACCTGCCATGTGGTTTGCGTAACGAAGCGGCTTCGGCTTGAACGACTTGTTAGGCCGCCGCAAACCGAACTTGCGCCCGACCTTGCGACAGCCCAACCCCTGAGCCGAACAGTACAACAAGTCTGGCCGAACGGCCTGAGACCGGCATTTGCCGGGGCCAAAGCCGGAACACTGGACTCGCGCGGCCAAGAACTCTCACTGCGCCCGGTCCGAAGCCGACTCGGCCGGTCAAATCTTGCGGAGAGTCGCGCCTGTCCAAAGCCGAGCTGCTGCAGGGCTGACTGCCGATGCCTGCACCGCGCGTGCGAGGTGCAAACGCTGCGGATAAGCGAGGCGCTACAGATTGCCTGGA
>NZ_JBSVRR010000013.1:0-5629 GCF_054072805.1 Luteimonas sp. A534 | reverse complement strand
CTCGCGATGGATCGAAGATATCTTCTCGACATCTTCTGGACTAGCACGACGTACGAAAGCGGCCATAGCGGTGCCTAACGCCTGAGTTAAGCCGACTTGCGTAGTGGAGCCAAAGCCATGGCAAGCTTTTCCTGCCATGGCTTTGGTGGAACGAAGCAAGTTCGGCTTGAACGAATTGTTAGGCCTCACAGCCACTCCACTATGAGGCCGACAATGAGCAGTGCAAGGCCAACGAATGCAGACCCTTTGACCAAAGAACTCACAGGCGGTTTGCGAGGATTGGGTTTGAACGGGTTAGCAAACGACGGCGGTGAAAAGTACACCAAGGGTGCTTGCAGCAGAAATCCAAGGCCTTGCAGCAGATCATCAGTGCTGAAGGACGACTTGTAAAAGAAGTCAACTATGTTGAGCGTGCCAATGAGCGCAAACAAGAGTGGCCAAAAAAGACTGCGATTTTCCGAACTATCAGATGCCATGTGATCTTCCATGTGAGGCCTAACGCCTGAATTAATCCGACCCGCGAAGCGGGTTCGGCTTGAATGAATTGTTAGACCGCAGATAGTTAGTCAAAATCATCAATGGAATGCCGCTCGCCGCATTTTTTACACTGAAATACCATTTCATATGGCTCGATGCGCGTGACGTACTCTGCGGGTTCCCCGCAGTGAACCCACCATCCGATAGGATTGAACGTTGAGAAGCCTATAGTGCAAGCAAACACCGCCCGGTAGAAAGGCTCAGGCAAATCAACAGGAGTGTCTGCGTCATCAAAGAATTCAGCGTCAAAGAACGTGGCGTCGTACTTGTCCGCGGCCGCCCCACTTGCTATGCACCAAGGGCAGAGCGCCTCTATCTCCGACTGGCTGTAAACGACGCCGTCATAAAGGACTCCGCGAGATTGGCCACAACATTCGCAGGGGGCGTCAGATTGACGGATTGACCCAGAAGCGACAGGGTCTCGATGGTAGGGAAAAAGTGGTAGATCCAAGCTCACGAGAGGCCTCACCTGCGGTCTAACGCCAAAGTTAAGCCGAACCGCGTAGTGGAGCGAAGCACATGGCAAGCTGTACCTGCCATGTGCTTTGCGGAACGAAGCGGTTTCGGCTTGAACGCATTGTTAGGCCCCCACACGAGGAAGTGCAAGATGCGATCTGATGCGCTGCTGTCACCATGCCGGACCTACCGCTATGACCTGTGGCGAACGTGGCTTGGCGGCAACGGTTACGCGATGTTCGTGGGCTTGAACCCGAGCACGGCGGGCGAAACACAGGACGACCCGACGATCCGGCGCTGCATCGCCTTTGCCAAGGCGTGGGGTTACGCCGGACTGTGCATGACGAATCTGTTTGCGTACAGAGCCACCGTTCCGGGCGACATGAAGCGCGCCAACGATCCAGTTGGACCACAGAACGACGAGATTATTTGCCGCCGGTCTGAAGAAGCGGGCGTAGTGGTGGCAGCGTGGGGCGTGCATGGGACCTATGGCGGCAGGCATGAATCGGTGCGAGGGATGCTCCCCAAGCTGCACTATCTGCGTTTGACGAAAGACGGTCATCCAGGTCATCCGCTGTACCTGCCAAAGACACTGACACCAGTGGCATGGGGGCCTAACGCCTAAGTTAAGCCGAGACGCGTAGTGGAGCGAAGCACATGGCAAGCTGTACCTGCCATGTGCTTTGCGTAACGAAGCGGCTTCGGCTTGAACGCATTGTTAGGCACCAACGCCACGCTTGCGACGCCTGACCCAAACCCAAATCGCTACAACTCCGAGCGCAAGAGCTAGAACACCAACCCCGTAGCTCTGGTGCAGCACTCTAACGGCAACCTGACAGTACTGCTCTGGTGCATCCGCCATAGCTGGACCACAGTGGCCGAATCTCAAGGACGCGGTGGAGACCGCGCCCACCCAGAGATAAGCCGCCGCAAAGCCCGTGAAAGCCGAGGCTACTCCAATTGGCCAAACGGGAAACCGAGAAAGGTTCATTGGCGCCTAACGCCTGAATTAAGCCGAGCCGCGAAGCGGCTTCGGCTTGAATGAATTGTTAGGGGGCAACCGCATACAGTGAAGCCTCCAACCCCAAACCAAGCTCGCCGGCCAAAGCCACGAGATCCGGAGCAAAGGATACAGATTGCGACATTGTGTCTTTTTGCCACAGCCCGAAATCGAGAGAAGCGCTGACACCTGGAAGGGCTACTAACGCTTTTACGGCCGCAGCGTGCTCCCTCAGGAACGACAACGCATCAAGCACTTGTCCCGAGAGATCATCGCCGTCCCGGTCACTGACCAGGACGTTGAGCGAGGATTCTCGGTGATTGGCGTCAGGCAGAGGAAACGATGCCAGAAACGCCTCGGGCGCAAAGGCAGGCCCTGCTGCTCTGAGTACACAACCAGCCATGATCTCCAGTGCCCCCTAACGCCTGAATTAAGCCGCGCCGCGAAGCGGCGTCGGCTTGAATGAATTGTTAGAGCCCGCCCCAGACAGGTAAACCGGCGCGCCCAAGGCGGCAGCGTACTGCGATTGCGACAGGAACGGCCAGTACGTCATGTCGCCGGCGGAACAGAGGCGGCGGAAGTAGATGCGCCCGGCGAGGCCAAGTGTCAGCAAGTTGCCGACGGTAAGAAGCGCAGACTGACCGCGAGAGAGAACCGGCCACAGGTAAGGAAGGACTGGCTTGAGAAAGAGTACGCAGCGGGTAGCAGCGTCCCTCTGCGCTTGTGTCAGTTTGTCAGGGCCAGCAAGGCGGTGCTCTCGGAGGTCACAGTAAAGCAGCCAAAGGAACTGGTTATAGATCTCTCGGATTGCCGGATCGGTTGACTTGGGCACCGAATCATCGAACTGGAAATTAGTGATGCGCGCGCCAATGAGCCAGCGGGTTGACTCGGCCAGAGCTGCTCGAGCTTGCGGATCAATTGTCATAGGGCGCTAACGCCTGAATTAAGCCGCGCCGCGAAGCGGCGTCGGCTTGAATGAATTGTTAGGCTGCGGCCCCGCAAGAAGTTGGTCCGCTGCCAGTAGACGAAATTGGGCTTGCTGTTCGGGCGAGAGTACGCGGAAAGGTATGGGTATGGCGCCACTCTCGAGCTCAATAAGAAAGCCACGGCTGTAAGTGTGGACTGCCTTCACCTTGGACCAAACAACAGAGCCTGGACCGCCCTTGGTGCGTCTGCTCACACCCGTAGCGTCGATAGTGAAGTCGCATCGGCCGACACGAGACGATTTGTACACGAAGCCGATTGTTGCAACACACTGAAGCGTGATGCGCGCCAAGTGCCGCCTTACTCCGCTCAGCGTGCGTAAGGCATCCTCTGTATCGAAGGCGTGCTCCGTTACGAAATGCAGATACTCTCCGAGCCGATAGCGAACTGAGAACTCGATGCGCGACGAGGGATCCATAGCAGCCTAACGCCTGAGTTAAGCCGACCTGCGTAGCGTAGCCGACAACGTGGCAAGCTTTACCTGCCATGTTGTTGGTGTAGCGAAGCAGGTTCGGCTTGAACGAATTGTTAGGTGGCTCACCAGTGTTACTCCGACCTATGCACCGGAGTCAGGTGCGTGAGCATGCAGAGCCAGGTGTCACCTACCCGACGATAGATGTCTGTAATGTATTCGTCCGCTTGCATTGGCGCTCCATTGAACATGCCGGTGTTTTGGCCTCTGCCCGTGACCCAGGCCATGTCACCAGCCACGGCCGCATGTGTGGCCCTTTTGGTCATTGACGAATGAGTCAGACGACCGGAACCCACCACGTCAAGTATCCGGGAGCGTGGAACAGGCCCCGCCTCTGGCGTGACCAACAGCCAATCATCCGTGATGCACTCGGCGATCCGTTCAACGTCATTGGAGATCATTGCTGCGCCGAAGCGCTCCTCAAGGTCTGCGAGGAACTGTGGAATCTGTGTGGTGATCATTGGTTCACCTCGTTGTGTCCTGAGCCGCCTAACGCCAGAATTAAGCCGCGCCGCGATGCGGCGTCGGCTTGAATGAATTGTTAGGCACTACTGCCGGCCAGTATGACTTGTGCCATTGATGAAAAATCCGACTAGTCCCAAGCCATCTTCACGACGCGTCACCGTGAGCTTCATGTCCCCGGAAGTGAACGTGCCACCTGTCAATCTAACTTTGTAGTTGAGAGTGTAGTAGTCACGACCAGCGTCATTGCCCGCAAGTGCAGCACTGGAAAAACCGGGGTCGCTGATGGTGCCCATGAGTGGATAGAGCTTGTTGAGTTGACTAACCAATTCGTCGTGCGTGAGCTGGGCCTTAGCTATGCTGTCGAACGCCTCGTACATACCAGCATCGTCTTTTGCGTTGTACAACCTCACCATCTCTTCTGCTAGGGCGTTGGCTTCAGCCTCAGACACTCCAACCTCCGTTGACGAGACGGGCGCTACTTCAACGGTTCCGTTGGTCCGGAAGATGAGATAGCCGGTCGAGCAGAGATTCAGCACGAGCAGGCCTATAACGACAGTATTGAATAGCTGTGATCTTTCAGTAGCCATGATTTCCCCTGTAGTGCCTAACGCCAGAGTTAAGCCGAGACGCGTAGTGGAGCGAAGCACATGGCAAGCTCTACCTGCCATGTGGTTTGCGTAACGAAGCGGCTTCGGCTTGAACGACTTGTTAGGCCGCCGCACGCCGAGCTTGCGCCCGACCTTGCGACAGCCCAACCCTGAGCCGAACAGTACAACAAGTCTTGGCGCAGAGCTTGGGCTGGCACTTGGGACAACCGGAGCGAAGTAGGCCCGCTCGCGTGGCCAAGAAGTGTCACCGCGTCCTGTCCGAAGCCGACTCGTCAGGTCGAATCTTGCGGAGGGTCGCGCCTCCCCGAAGCCGAGGTGTTTCTGGCCCGGCTGCCGATGCGCTCACCGCGCGTGCGAGGTGCAAATGCCGTGGATGAGCGAAATGCTCGAACCCGCGTGGACCTTGCCACCAACAGTGCGGGAAACAAGGCCTAACGCCTGAATTAAGCCGCGCCGCGAAGCGGCGTCGGCTTGAATGAATTGTTAGGTGTGGACGCCGCGAGCAACCTAAAGGTTTTTGACCAAGTAGTAGCCACTAATCTTCCACGTTCCTTCGTGCTTGTTGAGAATGACCTTCTCTTGGACCTTCGCATTCGAGAATACCGTCTCGCAAACGATAGTTGCATACTCGCCAGGGGGCGAATTAGCTACAGCACTGTGAAGCCAGACCTCCTTCAATTCACGACTTTTGAGGCTCCCGACACCAGACCGGATTGCTCGAATGCCTAACGACCATGCGTTCCGCTCGGTGTAGATTGCCAGCACCGGGCTCGCATCGCTCCAAGTCTCGTCAACTTTTCCGTCATCGAGCCTGTCGAGAAATGCTTTTGCCGCCTTGGCAACAGCTGACCGCTCCTCAGGCGTACCTTGCTCCACCGTATCTGGAACGTCATCAACGCGAGCGCTGCACCCTGCGAGCAACACGATCGAGATCAGTACGGCCGACAGAATTCTCATAGAACACCTAACACCAGAATTAAGCCGTGCCGCGAAGCGGCATCGGCTTGAATGATTTGTTAGCGCTCAGAAATTGCCAGACTAAGTGCGACAAATCCAGCGCCCCGAAAAGGAGAGGTGAGCTGGCAGACTGGAAGGGACTCTTATCCG
>NZ_JBSVRR010000012.1:0-6930 GCF_054072805.1 Luteimonas sp. A534 | reverse complement strand
GGGGCGCAAACCACATGGCAGAAAGAGCTTGCCATGTGCTTCACGCCCCGCTGTGGCGCGGCTTAACTTGGGTGTTAGGCCTTGTCTACCGCAGTGTCGTAGCAGTGTCTTCGGGTCGCCTGGTGCATCCGGCACATCCATCACGTTGGGCAACTCGCACGCGCGGTAAGGGCATCGGCAGTTACTCGTGGTGCAACTCGGCTTCGGACAGGCGCAGCTTCGGGACAAGTACGATCATCCTGAGTCGACCTCGTTGTGGTTGGCGGTGCGGGTTCTAGGCCGCGCGAGCTGTCGGTCTCGGCTCCGCTCTCGCAGGCACGGCCAAGGCTCGGCAAGTTGTTGTAGTGTTTGGCTCAGGGGTTGGGCCAGGTGCCACGTATCGACGGCCTAACGAGTCATTCAAGCCGATGCCGCTTCGCGGCACGGCTTAATTCTGGTGTTAGGCCGCTCAGGAGAATGTCTGGTGCGCCCGGTGATTCTTCTGTCGACGATCTGCTTGTTGGTAGCTTGCGCTAGAGCTCCCCAAGCTGTGAGGCCCCAGATGGAGCAGTGTGACCTCTCGCGCATCCTGGCAAGAACGGATGTCGATTCGTACACACTGTGCCTAGCTAGCGCATTGGCGAAGCGCTGCTCTGCGTCGGATCAGTGCTTCATTCAATGCGAGAGCAATGGTGGTCTCCCGCTCGTAGGCGGTGGGTGCTCTCACGTGTGCAACAACCGGGCGATGACCGACGAGAGACTCGCTCGGGAAGGGCCCAGCTACACTGATGAAGCGGCCGCCTGCAGTAGTAGGTGAGCGGCCTAACAATTCATTCAAGCCGACGCCGCTTCGCGGCGCGGCTTAATTCAGGCGTTAGGCCCCACACGCAGATCACATGGACGATCCAGGAAAAAGAAGGGCATTGGGCTGGCGCAGAGTTGTCGCGGTGTCTGTCGCCGTCGCAGCAGTTGGCGCTGGCGTACTGGCATTTCCATTAGTTCTACAGACGCTAGAAGAGCGTGAGGATCAGCGGCTTCTGCGTCTGTATGCCACCGGACTATCGCCTTGCGATCACTATCCAGACGACATCGACACGCTCATTCAAAAGCATCTTCCTGCACCAGCATCTGTTTCAATAACTGTCTTCCCATCCTTTTCGGAGCCGCAGGCTGTCCGGATCGTGGGTGAAGATCTGTACTATTTCGTTCTGGATTTTCCGCTCTACGAGCGCGGTGACCGCCTGCCACCAAAGCTCAACACTGAGGGAGTTCCAACAACGTATAGATCGCTCATACCTAAGCCGGTCACTACAGAACTCGCAGCGGTCTTAGCCAGCGATATCGCCCAGGCAAAAGCAGAGCTCCCGCTTGGTCTTGACGGGACTGTCTTCTTTTTCAGAACGTCCGGCAGCACCTGCGGTATGGCTTGGTCACCCAATAGGGGCTCGCGGGCGCTATCTTTCGTTCAGATTTTTGACCTCCTAGCCAAGCATGCCAAGGCGTCTGACCCGGCGGAGACTGCGGCAAAAGATCGTGAGATCCTCCGTATCATCAAGTCATTGCAGGCCCGGTAGGTGTGGCCTAACAATTCATTCAAGCCGACGCCGCTTCGCGGCGCGGCTTAATTCAGGCGTTAGGCGGCTATGACAAACCTTCTTGAACTGTTGGGGAGAAGCGTCGGTGGTGTTTCCTTCAATCCCAGCGACTTGGCTCCAGAGCTAGTCGCATACGGGGAGCCGGAGGCCGCAACGATGCTGCTAAACATGTCGTCAGACACTCACGCTCAGATCAGCATCTTGGCTGGCCGTCTTCTCTCAGGCAGTCTCACCATCGACAAGGCTATTTGCTTGGCCGCTGTCGAGGTGTTTGAGGGCCACTCTCGTCCGTTGCGGCGCAAGCGTCGCGTTTATCCAAAAGCCGTCTAATGCAGCGTACAGCGCGGCCTAACAAGTCATTCAAGCCGACACCGCTTCGCGGCGCGGCTTAATTCTGGTGTTAGGCCTTGTTTCCCGCACTACCGGATCAGCATCTTCGGTCGCATAATGTTCGCCGCTCATCTGTGACTGTTGGCGTCTCGCACGCGCGGTGAGTGGCATCGGCGTCAGGGCCTGCTGCACCTAAGCTTCGGACAGACGCGACCCTTCGCAAGATTCCACCTGCCGAGTCGGCTTCGGAGAGCTTTCGGTGAGGGTTCTTGGCCGCGCGAGCCGCAGCTTTCGGCTCTGGCCCGAGAAAGACTAAGCCTGCGTCCACCGGCAAGACTTGTTGTACTGTTCGGCTTAGGGGTTGGGCCGCTGTAACAGGCACGGGTGCCAGGCAGCGGCGGCCTAACGAGTCGTTCAAGCCGACGCCACATCGGGGCGCAAACCACATGGCAGATACAGCTTGCCATGTGCTTCACGCCCCGCTGCAGCGCGGCTTAACTCTGGTGTTAGGCCTTGTTTCCCGCACTGCCGGATCAGCATCTTCGGTCGCATAAGGTTCGCCGCTCATCTGTCACTGTTGGCGCCTCGCACGCGCGGTGAGTGGCATCGGCAAAATCGCCTGCGACACCTCGGCTTCGGACAGGCGCGACCCTCCGCAAGATTCGACCTGCCGAGTCGGCTTCGGTCAGGAAGCGGTGGTGGTTCTGGGTCGCGCGAACTGCGGCCTTGGCTTCGGCCCAGCCAAGGCCAGCCCCGCGCTCACCGCCAGGACTTGTTGTACTGTTCAAGCAGGGGTTGGGTTGTCGCAGGCCGGGCGCAAGTTTCGGGCGGCGGCGGCCTAACAAGTCGTTCAAGCCGACGCCACATCGGGGCGCAAATCACATGGCAGGTATAGCTTGCCATGTGCTTCACGCCCCGCTGCGGCGCGGCTTAACTCTGGTGTTAGGCCGCACTCGGTACGAGTTCCGGCATTCCGCTCTTTTGGTGTACTCCTTCGGCCGGTTTCGCCAAGCCGGCTGGGTCCCTTCGTTCAAGATTCCGTGGCGCAGCATCCGGCTCGCCTGAGTGTCCGCGCCAAAGGTTCTAGCGCTCACATCCATAGTGGGCTTCGGGTAGCCGGCACGCCCAGGCGCCGGAGCCAGCTTGAAGCGCAGACTCTTTCGCTCGATCCAGGGCCGCAGTCAGAGCGTGGCAGGTTGTTGTAATGTTCCGGCCTAGGGGTTGGGCTGCGGAGCTTCCAGACAAGTGTTCGCGGTGCCTGGTGGTGGCGGCCTAACAATGCGTTCAAGCCGAAGCCGCTTCGCGGCTCGGCTTAACTTAGGTGTTAGGCCTTGTTTCCCGCACTGTTGTTGCCGGATTCCAGGCAATCTGTAGCGCTTCTCTCATCCGCAGCGTTTGCACCTCGCACGCGCGGTGCAGGCATCGGCAGTCAGCCCTGCAACATTTCGGCTTCGGACAGGCGCGACTATTCGCAAGATTCGACCTGCCGGGTCGGCTTCACGCAGTGCGCGGTGAGAGTTCTTGGCCGCGCGCGTGGTGCGTTTCGGCAGCACCAGACACGGTGCTCGTTGTACTGTTCGCCTCAGGGGTTGGGCTGCCGCACGTCGGGCGCAGGTGCCAGGGAACGGCGGCCTAACGAGTCGTTCAAGCCGATGCCGCTTCGCGGCACGGCTTAACTCTGGTGTTAGGCCTTGTTTCCCGCACTGTTGTTGCGGGGTTCCAGGCAATCTGTAGCGCCTCGCCTATCCGCAGCGTTTGCACCTCGCACGCGCGGCGCAGGCATCGGCAGTCGGCCCTGCAGCAGCTCGGCTTCGGACAGGCGCGACTCTCCGCAAGATTTGACCGGCCGAGTCGGCTTCGGACAGGGCGCAGTGAGAGTTCTTGGCCGCGCGAGTCGAGTGTTCTGGCTTTGGCCCCGGCAAATGCCAGCCTCAGGCCGCTCGGCCAGACTTGTTGTACTGTTCGGCTCAGGGGTTGGGCTGTCGCAAGGTCGGGCGCAAGCTCGGCGTGCGGCGGCCTAACAAGTCGTTCAAGCCGAAGCCGCTTCGTTACGCAAAACACATGGCAGGTAAAGCTTGCCATGTGTTTCGCTCCACTACGCGTCTCGGCTTAACTCTGGCGTTAGGCGCCATGACCATGATTGCAATGCATCTGAACGTGCTTCTCTTGGCAACCGCACTTTCAGCGGATGCGGAAGTCGTGCTTGGATCTGTCTCTATTGACTTAGCTGAGTCGCGTCAATCAACTCCCACCAATCCTGTCAGGTGTTCAGGCAGTCTTGATGCGCTTATCGGCGTGGCGGGCGCCGCAGTGCGGAGTCGAATTGGCTCTCCTGACATCGCAGACGAGGGCTTAGCTCTCGATTCATCTCGCGTCGTAGTACATCAATACATTTTTGCGGATCAGAACGAATCGTGGATTGGATTGGCACCATCGGCTGGCGTTGCCACAGCGGTGACGTTCCCGACTAATCCATTCACTGTGTTGCGCGTGGATTACGACGGAGCTGACCGTGTAACAAGTGCCAAGTGCCACATCGCAGATGGCGCCTAACAATTCATTCAAGCCGACGCCGCTTCGCGGCGCGGCTTAATTCAGGCGTTAGGCATCATGGACAATGAATCGCAACGTGAGGATAAGTACAGCAAGGCCATCGAGCCTGTTGCTGCGCGTATGGATCAGGCCAAATGGGATGTAGCACGTGCCGTCACATTGAGCGGCGCGGGCATTTCCACGGCGATTGTCTTCTTGATTACCCAGATAGGCGTTACTGCCTGCTCGTTGCACATCTCGCTCTTTTGTGCCTCCTTGGCGATTCCGACTTGGCTTGCTTTGTGGCGAGTCGGTGAGGCGTATTCCTTTTTTGGCCAAAATCACACGGCCATTTCTCCACACTGCGGGGCTCTGGCGTCGGCTTGATTTTGTTTGCCTCTGGCAGCCTGCTTCTGCTCATTTCTTTCCTGTCCCTGCTTTGGCATTTCTCAGCGCTCTCGGCAGTTTCCTTCCTACTGGGGAGCTTCGGGATGGTCGTTCTTGTGTTTAAGCACCACACGGATGTCCAAGCATGGGCTGAGAAGGATCATGCAGATGATGCCTAACAATTCATTCAAGCCGAACCCGCTTCGCGGGTCGGCTTAATTCAGGCGTTAGAGGTCACTATGATTGACCGTGAGGCACGCGATAGATTTGCGCAGGCGATTCGAGCTTTGGTTGCCGGCACCATCACCAACGACGAGTTTGAGGATGTGCGGCTCCCCGCTCTGGACACCGCCGATCCAGCCATAACGGCGATCTATCAAGAAGGAGCCTGGCACCTGTACTCGGACTTGGAAGAGCATCGGCTTCGGGGCAAGCACGCAATCTCCCGCAAAGACAAATCCCATGTCGCTCGTTGGGTGCTGTTCCTGAAAACAGACTTGCCATATGAGTGGCCGGAGCTCCGTGGCGCTCGCTTCTTTGCTCTCGGACTCGCCAATCTGTTCACTCTAGGAATCGCCAACCGCTTCTATGTAAAGTGGTTCAAGCAGCAGGGAGAGATAGATATCTGGCCGTTCATCCGCCACGAGGACTATGCGGCTGCACTCGAGCGCCCAGTGTACTTGGGGGTGACCTCTAACAATTCATTCAAGCCGACACCGCTTCGCGGCGCGGCTTAACTCAGGCGTTAGAGGGCTCTATGCACTGTCGCAAGCTGATAGTCGCTCTTTGCATTGCGTCTTGCAGTTCCACGGCCATTGCCGACTGCCGTAACGCATCTCCCGAGCAGATTGAGTCGCAGAAAGCGAAGGCTCTAGCGGATCCCGCTGCGCAGATGGCGGAGGAAGAAGGCTACTTGAAGGTAACTCTTCCGCAGCCAAACGGAAACATTGTTATTTCGTACTTCTCGCTCCCAGGCCACCCCGCATACCCGTCCAACGTAATTTCCGCAATCTACAAACACGACGGTAGAATCTGGCTCTACTCGCGCGGATTCAATGCTGGTGAGTGCGCTGCATTTGAGTCTTGGATGCAAGGGTTCGCTGCGCAACACGAGAGAGTCCGTCTAGAAATGCAGGAGAGGACGCATGAACGGTAGCGAGCAGCTCTCTAACAATTCATTCAAGCCGACACCGCTTCGCGGCGCGGCTTAATTCCGGTGTTAGGCCGCAAGGGAGACATTGGCAGCGATGAAAGTGCTAAACGATTTCCTTTGGAACGCCGGAGTGGTTGTCATTGTCGCCGCACTTACAGGATCCGGCTGGTACTGGAACCACTTAAAGCTCATCGATGGGCGGGGGTTGTCTAGATTGTTTGGCACTGAGGCCGCGCATCTCATCAACTTCGCATTTCACACATTGTTCTTTCTTATCATCGTTATCGCCTTCTTCCGTGACCAGAGAGCGCAGCAGTGATGGCTTATGGAGGTTGCGGCCTAACAATTCGTTCAAGCCGAACTTGCTTCGCTACACCAACAACGTGGCAGAAAAAGCTTGCCACGTTGTTGGCTCCGCTGCGCAAGTCGGCTTAACTCAGGCGTTAGGCCGCGCTCGGTAGGGCTCTTGGCGCCTCGCTCTTTCTGTGTGTCCTTCGGCTGGTTAGCGGCAATCCCATAGGGTCGCTTCGTTCAACATCGCACTGACCAGTCCTTCGCTTTGGTCGTCGCACCGCGGCTTGCTGCATCGGGCGTTCACCAGCATGCTGGGCTTCGGGTACGCCGCAAGTTCATGGGCCGGGGCCAGCTCCAAACGCAAGCATCACGCCCTGGCCTCGGCTTTTCGGCCAGGCCGCGGCAAGTTGTTGTAGTGTTTCGGCTCAGGGGTTGGGCCGCAGCAGCTCGGGCACAAGTTCGGGGCAGCGGCGGCCTAACAAGTCGTTCAAGCCGAAGCCGCTTCGTTCCGCAAACCACATGGCAGAGAAAGCTTGCCATGTGGTTCGCTCCACTACGCGTCTCGGCTTAACTCTGGCGTTAGGCGCGCTCCCAAACATCACTACGGATTGAGGTGCTTATGATCCCCGCTCTTGCTGCCTCTTTGATTCTTGTTGTCGT
>NZ_JBSVRR010000011.1:0-6979 GCF_054072805.1 Luteimonas sp. A534 | reverse complement strand
GGGTGTTCGCGGTGTCTGGCAGCGGCGGCCTAACAATGCGTTCAAGCCGAAGCCGCTTCGCGGCTCGGCTTAACTTAGGTGTTAGCTTGCATGGCCACAGACTTCGCAGTCGCCTACTTTTTTCTGCCGGTGCTGATTGGCATCGGCGTTCTCGTTTTCCTTGCCGTTGCCGGAGGCAAGCGTCCGCCATCTTCAGCGCTTTTCCTTGGACTAGGTCGCAAGCGCCTTGCGTTTGGGTACTTGGGCGCGCTGATCACTCTACTGATCTATTGTGCAATCGACTCATACTTTCTTGGACGCACAAAGGTCTCACTTGGGCACGTAAGCGCCGCGGAGGCTCATCAGCTTCTTCTCGGTTGGACTCTCTATCTTTTTATCCTCACGACACCATTCGTAGTGTTTTTTCTTACTGCAGTCGGCTTGCCGGCGCTTGCTGGACTGCGTCGCATAGGATTCGTCTCATTGGCTGGTTGCGTTGCTGTCAGCCAGTTAGTCGCGGTAATACTCTCAATCTGGCCCGCTGTAGCCCCTTACAATCAATGGTGCGCCACTCACCGGTGGCAATGTGTCGGTGGCTCCCTCAGCTCGGCGGCAATTTTGGGGGCCACAATAGCTATCGGGTTTGCACTGGCCGCACGTCTACCTTTGGTGCGCCGCAGTGCAAGCTAACAATGCGTTCAAGCCGAAATTGCATCGCTACGCCAGCCACATGGCAGAAAAAGCCTGCCATGTGCCCGGCTACGCGCTGCAATTCGGCTTAACTTGAGCTTTAGGGCGCTATGAAAATTATCAGTCATCTGACCTGGCTCTTTCTCCTCATTGCTGGTGTCTGCTCGGCTCAGTCCGTTGCAGAGCAGCAGGACGCTCGCGTCGTTGAGAATCTTGTTGCGGCCGGATCGGACATCTCAAAACCTCACAGCATTGACTTCTTCATGTTCCTTCCGAGCAAGTCAAAGGCCAAGGCTGCAGCCGCTGAGATTGAACAGCTTGGTTACACCATTGCGTCACTAGATCGCCCACCTGGGCAGTCGCAATGGCAGATTCATGCGACCCGCGTGATGGCACCTCAACTTGAGGCAATGACTGCCACCACGCGCACTCTTGAGGCCGTAGCTGCCAAGCATGGCGGTGACTATGATGGCTGGGGTACGGGCGTGGTCGAGTAGCGCCCTAACAATTCATTCAAGCCGACACCGCTTCGCGGCGCGGCTTAATTCAGGCGTTAGGCGCTTAGAAGCATCGCAGTAGCGGCAATTCTGGGTTCCTGTAGCAACCGGTCACTTTGCGACCGGGCGATCTTTCGCTGGTGCAGCCCGCACGCGCGGTGAGTGTTGGCGTCGGGTTATTTCGGCTTCGGCTGTTCTGGTGCTTCGGACCCATACCTCGCTTTGACCAAGCGCGGCTTCGGGCGGGAGTCAGATCGCTGCAGTTCGGCCACGCGACCAAGGTGCTCTGCGTCAGCAGCTTCTCTGTTCACGGCGGCGTGTTGTTCCAGGCAAGCCCGTCAATAGCTTCGGCCTGGCCTCGGGTGCGTAACGTCCTCGGCTTCGGCTACAGTTGCGCCTAACAATTCATTCAAGCCGACACCGCTTCGCGGCGCGGCTTAATTCAGGCGTTAGAGCCCAGAAGATGCATCTTCGCGCTGCCCTGCTGCTGATGGTTCTGACAAGTTGCTCAAACGTCGAGCCGCCGAGCGTGTCTCCCTTGTCAGTGGGAGATGCGGAGCATTCGTTACGTGCGTTCAACGGAAAGCTGCTTGGCGCTGATCGCGGTGAGTTCACCGGCTACCTGGCCTACCAAGATCAAAGCGGTAAGGTCACAGCACTTCTTAGAGAGAATGTGCATGGCATCGTCGAGAACAGGGAAGGCATCTTTGTCCTAACCGGGCTGGCTCATCTAGGGACAAACGATGGTTACCTATACAAGGTTTCGGCCGGTTCAAACGGCCAAATTCAGGCATCACAGCTCGGCTACCTTCCCGGCGCGCCAAGCCATGTCCAGCACAACGCAGATGGTTCGATCACGTTCCTGATCTACATGGGCTACCGCGGCAACGAAAGACACTACCAGTGTCACTCGCTTGTTGGCTCGGTTGTTTCGTACTCAAATAACTGTGACCCACCAATTGGTCTACGCTCTAACAATTCGTTCAAGCCGACGCCGCTTCGCGGCGCGGCTTAACTCAGACGTTAGGCGTCAATGGCAGCATTTCGCAAGCTCATATCCACAAGCTCATTCATTCTGGTTGCCGCCGGCATCTCTGCGGTTGCTGCGGGCATCCTCTTTACGTTTCCCACGGATCCGCTCATCTGGCAGGCGGCTACATGGACTCTCTTGGCAGCGCTGATTGGGCTGTTCGTGCTCGTCCTTTTCACGGGCTATCTTCTCGCTACGGACCGAGCTGCAAGGACGTGGCAGCGCATCGCATCATTCCTGCTCGGCCTAGCGTGTCTCGTGCCGGTTGCCGTCGGCCTGCTGTAGGTCGCACACTTGCCGGCGGGGTGAGATGGGGCAGGCGCGGGTTGGCGCCTAACAATGCGTTCAAGCCGAAACCGCTTCGTTACGCAAACCACATGGCAGGAAGAGCTTGCCATGTGGTTCGCTCCACTACGCGGTTCGGCTTAACTTAGGTGTTAGGCGTTGTTTCCCGCACTGTCGTTGCCGGGTTCCAGGCAATCTGTAGCGCCTCGCTTATCCGCAGCGTTTGCACCTCGCACGCGCGGTGCAGGTATCGGCAGTAAGCCCTGCAGCAGCTCGGCTCCGGACAGGCGCGACTCTCCGCAAGAGTTGACCGGCCGAGTCGGCTTCGGACGGGGCGCAGTGAGAGCTCTTGGCCGCGCGAGTCGAGTGTTCTGCTTGTGGCCCCGGCAAATGCCAGCCTCAGGCCGCTCGGCCAGACTTGTTGTACTGTTCGGCTCAGGGGTTGGGCTGTCGCAAGGTCGGGCGCAAGCTCGGCGTGCAGCGGCCTAACAAGTCGTTCAAGCCGAAGCCGCTTCGTTACGCAAAACACATGGCAGGTAAAGCTTGCCGTGTGTTTCGCTTCACTACGCGTCTCGGCTTAACTCTGGCGTTAGGCCTCATGTTCAAGTTCATCGCAATCTTGATCTACATGTCCAGCATCATCGCGGTGCTCGTTGTTGGCGGCCTCGTGTCGGCTGTCCTGGTTCTGTACCCTGCCGCACACTTGAGTTCGTTCGGTCCAGTGGTCCCGGCCATAGCGCAGGTCCACGCGGGCTGGCTTCCTGCTGTACAGCCCGTCACGTGGGCGGTCGCAACGGCGTCGGCTGCGGCGGGCCTGCTCATGTGGCGCTCGCGGCGCCCCGCCAGCGGCAAGATCCAAACGGCTTTGCTCATAGCGGCCGTAAACTACTTCTTGGCTCTGTTCTTCACCGCGACTCTTCTAGTGGCGTACTTCTACTTGCCAAAGGTCGCAAATGCGGCCTAACAATTCATTCAAGCCGACACCGCTTCGCGGCGCGGCTTAATTCAGGCGTTAGGCCCGCACGGAGACTCATGAGCAATCCCTACAGAGCACCAGCAACACGCGTCGTGTCGCCAAGCCCGTCTAGACGTGATTGGCTGCAACTCGTCCTTTCGCTACTGATAGCTGCCTTCTGCGTGCTGCAGTTTCTAGGTATGTTGTTTGCGGTGCTGCAAGTCGTGTCTGAAATGGGACTCAGACAAGCACCGCTCGTGACGTTACTCGCCATGCTAGTGCTACCGTTCTCCCTGTTCCTCGGCGGCGTCTTTTTGGCGTTTGGCCGTAAGCTAGCCGCTCTATCGTTCGCTACCTATATCGGTCTCTACCTCATCGAGATGGGTTTGCGAGATTCATTTGGCGACGTACTGACCGTGCTCCTGGGTGTATTGTTTCTAGCGTACTCAATGTGGCTATGGAAACTCGGAAAACTTGGCGGCTGGCCTAACAATTCGTTCAAGCCGAACCTGCTTCGCTCCACCAACAACATGGCAGATTGAGCTTGCCATGTTGTTGGCTCCGCTACGCACGTCGGCTTAACTCAAGCGTTAGGCGCGTCAAAGCTAGAGCTAAAGCGGTTCGCGGCTTCGGTGACATCTGGTGGCCATTCGACCCCGATTGCCGCGGGCTTCGGGCGGCCGGCTTCGGTCACTCCTCTGTATGCGCACTCAAGCATCGCATCGGTTCGCTCGTCGGCTTCGGTTGCCGCGTGCGGCGCGTGGACGCGGACACATTGCCGGCCCAGCGGGTGTGGCTTCGGGGAGTTCGCTGCTGACAGTTCGCGGGGTGCGCACGGCTGTCCAGGCTTCGGTTCAAGCGGCCTTGTCCGCGCTTCACTTCCGCGCGATGATCGCGCCTAACAATTCGTTCAAGCCGAACGCGCTTCGCTACACCAACAACATGGCAGGTAGAGCTTGCCATGTTGTTGGCTCCGCTACGCACGTCGGCTTAACTCAAGCGTTAGGCCGCTAATGAAGATTCGTCACATCTTGTGGATCACTGCTGGCTTAGTCGGTGCGGTTGTAGGTGCCACTGGCTCCCGGTCTTTGATCACGGCGCCAGAGGCCGAGAATGCGTCTAATCTTGCCATTCCTGAGCTGCTGCTTTCGGTCGCGTGCTTCCAGCTTATTGCCTGGTTGTTTGCTTTCCTTCTTGGCAAGTATTCTCAGCACCTACTCATTGGTGTTGTGGCTCTCGGGGCGTATGTCGTGGCATGTGCATCGGTGGAGATGATCTTCGGTGTGGTCAACGGCAAAGTCATGCTCTCTTCCTTGGGGGTCTTCCTGTTCGGTTGCGCCATTCTCTTGTCGTGTTTCATCTCAAAGCTGCTCTTCCGTCGTCGCGTTAGCGCGGCCTAACAATTCATTCAAGCCGATGCCGCTTCGCGGCACGGCTTAATTCAGGCGTTAGAGCCCGCACATGAATCCCGCCCTGGACGAAAAGATCACGCACATCGAGAGCTTGCGAGAGCTACACCTGACACACCTCATGGAGATGATGAAAGCTGACGACGGCAAGATCTTCGGGTTGGATCTTCTCGCTCAAGCTGCTTTCAAGCGCTCCATGTCGCTGTGCGCCGGGTTCGCTTGCCTTGTGCGAGCTAATAACTATCTCTGTGCCGCAACACTCGTAAGGTTGCAGCTCGACACATGCTTGCGTTTCTTTGCTGCGTTCATCGTCGAAAGGCCTCACGACTTCGCAAAAAGCGTTCTGGAGGGTGTTCATGTGAGGAACATCAAAGATCGTACCGGGGCCAGAATGACTGACAAGTATCTCGTAGATACCCTTGGCAAGAAGTACGAGTGGATGCCTCGCGTATATGAAGCAACTTCTGGCTTCGTCCATCTATCGGAACGACACATTTTCTCCGTTTGGACGCCTTCTGAAGATGGGAACATCGGTATCGTGATCGGCCCTACAGACGACCACTTCGATGACGATCTCTGGATTGAGATGGCTGATGCTTTTCTTGCATCCACAGATGCATTGTTCGAGTACCTCAAGGGTTGGACGTTTACCAAGCAAAACCCAGAGCTCGTTGCTGAAATAGCGCGCAGAAGCGGGCTCTAACAATGCGCTCAAGCCGACGCCACATCGGGGCGCAAACCATGTGGCAGGTAAAGCTTGCCACATGCTTCACGCCCCGCTGCGGCGCGGCTTAGCTTAGGCGTTAGGCCGCAGTCGGGTGCCGTCGCAAGCATGATCAAGAAGAGCGTGATCGTTTCGGTGCTTGTGGCGTTCGTTGCCTTTGTCGTGCTGTCGCTCGTCCGTGGCGCGCCTTACCTCGAGACACCTCTGCTTGGTGGCTTGCCACTCGGCAATGGATTGGTCGCTTTAGGGCTCTGTGCCCTGGCGGGCCTGGCACTTGTACACAGCATTCGGGGCTCTGCGCTACGCGTCGCCTCTCTCGTCTCGCTACTCGGGGCCGTACTCTGGCTTCCCGTATCAGTCGCCCTCGCGGGTAATCCGCAGCTCAACTTCAGCGGCGGGCGTGGCTCCATATGGCTGGTGCTTAGCGTGGCGGTCTTTGCCGGCTCATGCTCTACTTTGCTCTGGGCGTTGGGGGCAGCGGCGCTAGCCAAGATCCGGGGCGCAGGTGCGGCCTAACAATTCATTCAAGCCGACACCGCTTCGCGGCGCGGCTTAATTCTGGCGTTAGCCGCTGTGAGAGAGAGCTGCGTGGAAACCATTAGCTTCGACGATTTCCTGAAAGTTGAGCTGCGCGTTGGCAGGGTCGTCAGCGCGTCGGTGTTTGCGGAGGCGCGAAAGCCCGCCTATGTCTTGCACGTGGACTTTGGCAAGAACCTTGGCGTCAAGAAGTCCAGCGCACAGATCACGGCGCTCTATCGACCTGAGGAGCTTGTCGGCAAGCTGGTGGTAGCCGTCGTCAACTTCCCTCGCAAGCAGGTAGGCCCTTTAATGTCCGAGTGTCTGGTGACCGGGTTCCATAATGAGCAGGGGGAGGTTGCGCTCTGCGTGCCCGATCAGGCAGTTCCACTTGGTACGAGGCTGCTGTAGTGGCGGCTAACAAGTCATTCAAGCCGATGCCGCTTCGCGGCACGGCTTAATTCTGGTGTTAGGCGCCAATGGCAGAAATGCGCAAGTTCATATCCACAAGCTCACTCATTCTGGTTGCCATTGGCATCTCAGCGGCTGCTGTTGGTGTCCTCGTTACGTTTCCCCCGAATCCGCTTATCTGGCAGGGGGCCACGTGGACACTTGTCGTGGCCTTGGTTGGCCTGCTCGCACTTGTTCTTGTCTCGGGCTATGTTCTGGTGACGGATCGAGTCGCAAGAACGTGGCAGAGAATCGCATCGTTCTCGGTCGGTTTCGTCTGCTTGGCGGCAGTTGCTGTCGGCTCGCTTTAGATCGCACACTTGGGCGGGGCATCGGCCACGGTCGGAACGTCGGTTGGCGCCTAACAATTCATTCAAGCCGACGCCGCTTCGCGGCGCGGCTTAATTCAGGCGTTAGGCCTCAAACACATATGAGCGCGTACTT
>NZ_JBSVRR010000010.1:0-16172 GCF_054072805.1 Luteimonas sp. A534 | reverse complement strand
TCGTCTTGCCGTGGTCCACGTGACCGATCGTGCCCACGTTCACGTGGGGCTTGGTGCGCTCGAACTTACCCTTGGCCATGATTGCTGTCTCTTCGAAAGTTGGTTGACTTGGTCGCCGTCTCTGGCGCCGCTTACTTCTTCTTGACCACTTCGTCGGCGATGTTCGACGGCGCTTCCGCGTAGTGGTCGAACTCCATCGTGAAGGTGGCGCGACCCTGCGACATCGAGCGCAGGCTGGTGGCGTAGCCGAACATCTCGCCCAGCGGGATCATCGCGTTGATGATCTTGCCCGACGGACTGTCGTCCTGGCCCTGGAGGATGCCGCGACGACGGCTCACGTCGCCCATCACGTCGCCCAGGTAATCCTCGGGGCTGACGATCTCGACCTTCATGATCGGCTCGAGCAGCACCGGGCTGGCCTTGCCAAAGCCTTCCTTGAAGCCCATCGAGCCGGCGATCTTGAACGCCATTTCCGACGAGTCGACCTCGTGGTACGAACCGTCGTACAGCTTCACCTTGACGTCCACGATCGGGTAGCCGGCGAGGATGCCGTTGGCCACCGCTTCCTGGATGCCCTTGTCGACGGCCGGGATGTATTCCTTGGGCACCACGCCGCCCACGATCGCGTTCTCGAACTCGTAGCCGGTGCCCGGCTCCTGCGGCGAGATCTCGAGCCACACGTGGCCGAACTGGCCCTTGCCGCCCGACTGGCGAACGAACTTGCCTTCGCACTTGACCGTCTTGCGGATGGTCTCGCGGTAGGCGACCTGCGGCTTGCCGACGTTGGCCTCGACGTTGAACTCGCGCTTCATGCGGTCAACGAGGATGTCCAGGTGCAGCTCGCCCATGCCGGCGATGATGGTCTGGCCGGATTCCTCGTCGGTCCGCACGCGGAACGAAGGATCTTCCTGCGCCAGGCGACCGAGCGCGATGCCCATCTTTTCCTGGTCCGACTTGGTCTTCGGCTCAACGGCCATCGAGATGACCGGCTCCGGGAAGATCATGCGCTCGAGCGTGATGATCGCGTCCTGCGCGCACAGCGTGTCGCCAGTGGTCACGTCCTTCAGGCCCACGGCCGCGGCGATGTCGCCGGCGCGGACTTCCTTGATCTCGGCGCGATCGTTGGAATGCATCTGCAGCAGGCGGCCGATGCGCTCCTTGCGCGACTTGATCGGGTTGTAGACCTGGTCGCCGGCATTGAGCACGCCCGAGTAGACGCGGAAGAAGGTCAGCGAGCCCACGAACGGATCGGTGATGATCTTGAACGCCAGCGCGGAGAACGGCGCCTTGTCGTCAGCCGCACGGGTCTCGGTCTCTTCGCGCTCGTTGATGCCCTGCACGGCGGGACGGTCGAGCGGCGACGGCAGCAGCTGGATCACGCCGTCGAGCATGGCCTGCACGCCCTTGTTCTTGAACGCGGTGCCGCAGAACACCGGCACGATCTCCACCTTGACGGTGCGCTCGCGCAGGCCGGCGATGATCTCTTCCTCGCTGAGCTCTCCGCCCTCGAGGTACTTGTCCATCAGCTCTTCAGTGGCCTCGGCCGCGGCCTCGATCATGAAGGCGCGTGCCTCGGCGGCCTTGTCGGCCAGCTCGGCGGGGATCTCGCGGTACTCGAACACCATGCCCTGCGAGGCGGTATCCCAGCGGATCGCCTTCATCTTCAGCAGGTCGATGACGCCCTCGAAGCCGTCTTCGGCACCGATCGGCACCTGCATCGGCACCGGGTTCGCACCCAGGCGCGACTTCAGCTGGCCCACGACCTTGTCGAAGTTGGCACCGGTGCGGTCCATCTTGTTGACGAAGGCAAGGCGCGGCACCTTGTACTTGTTGGCCTGGCGCCACACGGTCTCGGACTGCGGCTGCACGCCACCCACGGCGCACAGCACGAACACCGCGCCGTCGAGCACGCGCAGGGAGCGCTCCACCTCGATGGTGAAGTCGACGTGCCCGGGGGTGTCGATGATGTTGAAGCGGTGCTGCGGCAGCGACTTGTCCATGCCCGACCAGAACGCGGTGGTGGCCGCCGACTGGATCGTGATGCCACGTTCCTGCTCCTGCTCCATCCAGTCCATGGTCGCGGCGCCGTCGTGCACTTCGCCCAGCTTGTGGCTGACGCCCGTGTAAAACAGGATGCGCTCGGACGTGGTGGTCTTGCCGGCATCGATGTGGGCCATGATGCCGAAGTTGCGATAGCGGTCGATGGGAGTGGTGCGGGCCACGGCGATCTCTCTATAGATGTTGTCCACAGACGCGGACGTGCGGAATTGGTTCCGGATGGCCGAATGCCGCCCTGCGGCGGCACCCGGCTACGCGACGATCGGGCCGGCGCGCTGCGCGCGGCCGGGCGCCGTTACCAGCGGTAGTGCGCGAAGGCCTTGTTGGCCTCGGCCATGCGGTGCGTTTCTTCGCGCTTCTTGATCGCGCCACCGCGGCTCTCGGATGCATCGATCAGCTCGCCGGCGAGCTTGCGCGGCATGCTGTTCTCGCCGCGCTTGCGGGCGGCGTCGATCAGCCAGCGCATCGCCAGCGCCATGCGGCGCGACTGGCGCACTTCGACCGGCACCTGGTAGGTGGCGCCACCGACGCGACGCGACTTCACCTCGACCGACGGCGAGATGTTGCCCAGCGCCTTCTCGACGACTTCCAGCGGGTTCGGGTTCTTTTCGCCGATGACGTCCATGGCACCGTAGACGATCTTCTCGGCGACGGACTTCTTGCCGCTGTACATGACCATGTTGATGAAGCGGGCGATCGTCTCGCTGCCATGCTTCGGGTCGGGCAGCACCGAGCGCTGCGGGGTGTTTCCTTTACGCGACATTGTTCTTGTGCCTTTTCAGTATCTGGTTCGAAGGGCGGGACAATCCAGGAAGGAGCGGATCAGCCCTTCGGACGCTTGGCGCCGTACTTGGAGCGGGCCTGCCTGCGCTTGGCGACGCCGGCGGCGTCGAGCGAGCCACGGACGGTGTGGTAACGCACACCCGGGAGGTCCTTGACGCGACCGCCGCGGATCAGCACCACCGAGTGCTCCTGCAGGTTGTGGCCTTCGCCACCGATGTAGGAGATGACCTCGTAGCCATTGGTCAGGCGCACCTTGGCGACCTTGCGAAGGGCCGAGTTCGGCTTCTTCGGGGTCGTGGTGTACACGCGGGTGCAGACGCCGCGACGCTGCGGGCAGTTCTGCAGCGCGGGCGAATTGCTCTGGTAGGTTTCCGGGCTGCGCGGCTTGCGCACAAGCTGGTTGATCGTTGCCATCGGTGTCGGGTCTTCTGCTTCGGGGCGCGGGGCCGCGGTGTGTATGAAAACGAAGGCAGGCGGAATGAACCCGGCCTGCCGAGACGGAAAAGTATAGCCTGCGCCGACGGCCAGCGTCAACGCATGCGATGACCGGACAGGCGACGCCCCGGCATCCGGGACGCGACCTGGGTCGCAGTCTTCTTTCCCGCCCTTCCTGGGCCGAATACGAGGCGCCTCCATGGCACCTCATTTCGGAATCTGGGACGGCCCCGTGGGGCCGTCACTAACTTTGGATCAGTCTTCGGTGCCCTGGGCCAGGGGAGCATCGCCCCCCTCGACCGCGGCCGTCTCTTCGACGGCGGACTCTGCCACGCTGACCGCGGACAGTGCCTCCATCTCGGACTCGGTCAGCCCCGAGGCGTTCTTCCGGCGTTGCGCATGATACGCCATGCCGGTACCGGCAGGAATCAGGCGGCCGACGATCACGTTTTCCTTCAGGCCGCGCAGGCCGTCGCGGGTGCCGCGCACGGCAGCCTCGGTCAGCACGCGGGTGGTCTCCTGGAAGGAAGCCGCGGAGATGAACGACTCGGTCGCCAGCGACGCCTTGGTGATGCCCAGCAGGACCGGATCGAAATGCACCGGCAGCTCGCCCTTGGCGTTGTGCTTCTCGTTGGCCTCGATGACGCGCTGGCGCTCGGCCTGCTCACCGTTGAGGAAACGGGTGCTGTCGCCGGCGTCGGTGACCTCGACCTTGCGCAGCATCTGGCGGACGATCACTTCGATGTGCTTGTCGTTGATCTTCACGCCCTGCAGGCGGTAGACGTCCTGGATTTCCTTGGTCAGGTACGACGCCAGCTCCTCGACGCCCTTCAGGCGCAGGATGTCCTGCGGGCTCGGCTCGCCGTCCACCACGGTCTCGCCCTTCTCGACGTGCTCGCCTTCGAACACGATGATCTGGCGGTACTTCGGGATCAGCTCTTCGTGGTCGTCGCCGTCCACGCCCTTGATGATCAGGCGCTGCTTGCCCTTGGTGTCCTTGCCGAAGCTGACCACGCCCGACTTCTCGGCGAGGATCGCCGGGTCCTTGGGCTTGCGGGCTTCGAACAGGTCGGCCACGCGCGGCAGGCCGCCGGTGATGTCGCGGGTCTTCGAGGCTTCCTGCGGGATCTTGGCCACCACGTCGCCCACGCCCACCGCATCACCGTCCTGCATGTTGACGATGGAGCGCGGCGGCAGCATGTACTGCGCCGGCAGGTCGGTGCCCGGGATGTTGAGGCCCTCGCCGGTCTTGGCATCGACGATGCGGATCAGCGGACGCAGGTCCTTGGCCTGCGAACCACGGCGCTTGGGATCGGTGATCTCGCGCGAGGCCAGGCCGGTCAGGTCGTCGGTCTTCTCGATCACGGTCACGCCGTCGATGAAGTCCGCGAAGCGCATGACGCCCTTCACTTCCGACACGATCGGGTGGTTATGCGGGTCCCACGTCGCGATGGTCTGGCCGGCCTTGACCGCCATGCCGTCCTTCGCGTTGATGGTCGCGCCGTAGGGCAGCTTGTAGCGCTCGCGCTCACGGCCGTGCTGGTCGAGCACCGAAATCTCGCCCGACCGCGACACGCCGACCAGGTGGCCGTTGCCATGCGACACGGACTTGACGTTGTTGAACTTCACCGAGCCGGTGGTCTTGACCGTCACGTTGTCGATCGCCGCCGCACGCGACGCCGCACCACCGATGTGGAACGTACGCATGGTCAGCTGGGTGCCGGGCTCGCCGATCGACTGTGCGGCCACCACGCCCACGGCTTCGCCGAGGTTGACCAGGTGGCCACGGCCGAGGTCGCGGCCATAGCAGTTCGCACAGACGCCGAAGGACGATTCGCAGGTGATCGTCGAGCGGACCTGGATGGCCTGCACGCCGATCTCCTCGAGCTTCTGCACCCAGGCTTCGTCGAGCAGGGTGTTGCGGGTCACGACCGGATCCTCGTCGTCGCCGGGCATGAACACGTCCTCGGCCACCATGCGGCCGAGCACGCGGTCCTTCAGCGGCTCGACCACGTCGCCGCCTTCCACGATCGGGGTCATGGTCAGGCCTTCGCGGGTACCGCAATCGGTCTCGGTGATCACCACGTCCTGCGCCACGTCGACCAGGCGACGGGTCAGGTAACCGGAGTTCGCGGTCTTCAGCGCGGTATCCGCGAGGCCCTTTCGGGCACCGTGGGTCGAGATGAAGTACTGCTGGACGTTCAGGCCCTCGCGGAAGTTCGAGGTGATCGGGGTCTCGATGATCGAGCCGTCGGGCTTGGCCATCAGGCCGCGCATGCCGGCCAGCTGGCGGATCTGCGCCTGCGAACCACGCGCGCCGGAGTCGGCCATGATGTAGACCGAGTTCATCGACTTCTGCTCGACCTGCTCACCCTTGGCGTTGGTGACGATCTCGGTGCCGATGGTCTTCATCATCGCCTGGGCGACGCGCTCGTTGGTGCGCGACCAGATGTCCACGACCTTGTTGTAGCGCTCGCCGGCGGTGACCAGGCCGGACTGGTACTGCTGCTGGATCTCCAGCACCTCGGCCTCGGCCTCGGCGAGGATCCCCTTCTTCTCGTCCGGGATGATCATGTCGTCGATGCCGATCGACACGCCGGCGCGCGTGGCGTACGCGAAGCCGGTGTACATCAGCTTGTCGGCGAACACGACCGTGTCCTTCAGGCCGAGCATGCGGTAGCAGGAGTTGATCAGGCGGCTGATGTTCTTCTTCGTCAGCTCGACGTTGGCCAGCGCGAACGGCAGGCCCGCCGGGAGGATCTCGGCCAGCAGGGCGCGCCCGACCGTGGTGTCCACGATCGAGGTCTTCTGCTCGCGGTTGCCTTCCTCGTCGATCACCGTCTCGGTGATGCGCACCTTCACCTTGGCGTGCAGGCCGGCGACCTTGGCGTCGTAGGCGCGCTTGACCTCGGAGACGTTGGCGAACGCCATGCCCTCGCCCACCGTGTTCTCGAGCGCACGGGTCATGTAGTACAGCCCGAGCACCACGTCCTGCGACGGCACGATGATCGGCTCGCCGTTGGCGGGCGACAGGATGTTGTTGGACGACATCATCAGCGCGCGCGCTTCCAGCTGGGCTTCCAGCGAGAGCGGCACGTGGACGGCCATCTGGTCACCGTCGAAGTCGGCGTTGAACGCGGTGCAGACCAGCGGGTGCAGCTGGATGGCCTTGCCCTCGATCAGTACCGGCTCGAACGCCTGGATGCCCAGGCGGTGCAGGGTCGGCGCGCGGTTCAGCAGCACCGGGTGCTCGCGGATCACCTCTTCGAGGATGTCCCACACCTCGGCCTCTTCGCGCTCGACGAGCTTCTTGGCGGCCTTGATCGTCGTGGCCAGGCCACGGCGCTGCAGCTTGGCGAAGATGAAGGGCTTGAACAGCTCCAGCGCCATCTTCTTCGGCAGGCCGCACTCGTGCAGGCGCAGCGTCGGGCCGACCACGATGACCGAACGGCCCGAGTAGTCGACGCGCTTGCCGAGCAGGTTCTGGCGGAAGCGGCCCTGCTTGCCCTTGATCATGTCGGCCAGCGACTTGAGCGGGCGCTTGTTGGTGCCGGTGATGGCGCGGCCACGACGGCCGTTGTCCATCAGGGCGTCGACCGACTCCTGCAGCATGCGCTTCTCGTTGCGCACGATGATGTCGGGCGCATTGAGTTCGAGCAGGCGACGCAGGCGGTTGTTGCGGTTGATGACGCGGCGGTACAGGTCGTTCAGGTCGGAGGTCGCAAAGCGGCCACCGTCCAGCGGGACCAGCGGGCGCAGGTCCGGCGGCAGCACCGGCAGCACGGTCATGACCATCCACTCGGGGCGGTTGCCCGATTCGAGGAAGGCCTCGACCAGCTTGATGCGCTTGGTGAGGCGCTTGAGCTTGGTCTCGGAACCGGTGGCGGCGATGTCTTCCTTCAGCCGCACCATCTCGGCCTGGAGGTCGATCGTGCGCAGCAGGTCGAACACGGCCTCGGCGCCCATCGCGGCGTCGAAGTCGTCGCCGTGCTCCTGGCGCATCGTCATGAACTGCTCTTCGTTGAGCAGCTGGCCGCGCTCCATCGGAGTCAGGCCCGGCTCGGTGACGACGAACGCCTCGAAGTACAGGATGCGCTCGATGTCACGCAGGGTCATGTCCAGCATCAGGCCGATGCGCGACGGCAGCGACTTGAGGAACCAGATGTGCGCGGTGGGGCTGGCGAGGTCGATGTGGCCCATGCGCTCGCGGCGCACCTTGGCCAGCGTCACTTCCGTGCCGCACTTCTCGCACACCACGCCGCGGTGCTTCATGCGCTTGTACTTGCCGCACAGGCACTCGTAGTCCTTGACCGGCCCGAAGATGGCGGCGCAGAACAGGCCGTCGCGCTCGGGCTTGAAGGTGCGGTAGTTGATCGTCTCGGGCTTCTTCACTTCGCCGAACGACCACGAACGGATCAGGTCGGGCGAAGCCAGCGCGATCTTGATCGCGTCGAAGTCGAGCGTCGGGCGCTGCTGGTTGAACAGGTTCAGAAGGTCTTTCATGTGTTTCTCCGGGATCGGGAATCGAGGACGGGCTGCGGTGTTCGCGGGTGGCGGGGCGCGTCACGCGCGCCCTGCCCCCGGTTCGTCCTCAGTTCTCTTCCAGCTCCATGTTGATCGCGAGCGAGCGGATTTCCTTGACCAGCACGTTGAAGGACTCGGGCATGCCCGCGACCATCTCGTGTTCGCCGTCGACGATGTTCTTGTACATCTGGTTGCGGCCCTGCACGTCGTCGGATTTGACGGTCAGCATTTCCTGCAGCGTGTACGCCGCGCCGTAGGCCTCGAGGGCCCAGACCTCCATCTCGCCGAAGCGCTGGCCGCCGAACTGCGCCTTGCCGCCCAGCGGCTGCTGGGTGACGAGCGAGTACGGGCCGGTCGAACGCGCGTGCATCTTGTCGTCGACCAGGTGGTTGAGCTTCAGCATGTGCATGTAGCCCACGGTCACCTTGCGCTCGAAGGCCTCGCCGGTGCGGCCGTCGTACAGCTGCGCCTGGCCGCTGGTCGGCAGGTCGGCGAGCTCGAGCATGTGCTTGATCTCGGACTCCGCCGCGCCGTCGAACACCGGGGTGGCCATCGGCACGCCGCCGGTCAGGTTCTTCGCCAGCGTCAGCAGCTCCTCGTCGGAGAACTGCTTGAGGTCCACGCGCTGCCCATGCAGCTTGTTGTCGTGGTTGTAGATCTGGTCGAGGAACTTGCGCAGTTCGGCCACCTTGGCCTGCGCCTGCAGCATGCGGTCGATCTTCTGGCCCAGGCCCTTCGCTGCCCAGCCCAGGTGGACCTCGAGGATCTGGCCGATGTTCATTCGGCTCGGCACGCCCAGCGGGTTGAGCACGATGTCCACGGTCTCGCCGTTGGCCATGTGCGGCATGTCCTGCACCGGCACGATGGTGGACACGACGCCCTTGTTGCCGTGGCGGCCGGCCATCTTGTCGCCCGGCTGGATGCGGCGCTTCACCGCCAGGTACACCTTCACCATCTTCAGCACGCCCGGGGCGAGGTCGTCGCCCTGGGTGATCTTGCCGCGCTTGTCCTGGAAACGGCGCTCGAACTCTTCCTCGTGCACCTGGATCTGCTTGGCGGCACGCTCGATCGCGTCGGCGGCGTCGTCGTCCTTCATGCGCAGCTGCAGCCAGTCGGACTTCTTCAGGCCGTCGAGCACCAGCGACGACACGGTGTCGCCCTTCTTCACGCCCGGGCCGCCGTTGGCGGTCTTGCCCAGCAGCTGCTCGCGCAGGCGGGCGTAGATCGCGCCCTCGAGGATGCGGAACTGGTCGTCGAAGTCCTTCTTGACGGCCTTGATCTCGCTTTCTTCGATCTGCTTGGCGCGCTTGTCCTTCTCGATGCCGTCGCGGGTGAAGACCTGCACGTCGATGACGGTGCCGTCCATGCCCGGCGGCACGCGCAGCGAGCTGTCCTTAACGTCGGACGCCTTCTCGCCGAAGATCGCGCGCAGCAGCTTCTCTTCCGGGGTCAGCTGGCTTTCGCCCTTCGGCGTGACCTTGCCGACCAGGATGTCGCCTGCGCGCACCTCGGCACCGATGTACACCACGCCCGACTCGTCGAGGCGGTTCAGCGCCTGCTCGGAGACGTTCGGGATGTCGGCCGAGATCTCCTCCGGGCCCAGCTTCGTGTCGCGGGCGACGGCGGTGAGCTCCTCGATGTGGATCGTGGTGTAGCGGTCTTCCTTGACCACGCGCTCGGACAGGAGGATCGAGTCCTCGAAGTTGTAGCCGTTCCACGGCATGAACGCGACCAGCATGTTCTGGCCCAGGGCCAGCTCGCCGATGTCGGTCGAGGGACCGTCGGCCAGGACGTCGCCGCGCGCGACCACGTCGCCCACGTTGACCAGCGGGGTCTGGTTGATGCAGGTGTTCTGGTTGGAACGCGTGTACTTGATCAGGTTGTAGATGTCGACGCCGGCATCGGTTTCACCGGAGATCTCGTCCTCGTTCACCTTGACCACGATGCGCGCGGCATCGATCTGCTCGATCACGCCGCCACGGCGCGCGTTCACGGTCACGCCCGAGTCGCGCGCCACGGCGCGCTCGATGCCGGTGCCGACCAGCGGCTTCTCGCTGCGCAGCGTCGGCACGGCCTGGCGCTGCATGTTGGCGCCCATCAGCGCGCGGTTGGCATCGTCGTGCTCGAGGAACGGGACCAGCGCCGCCGCGACCGACACGGTCTGCATCGGCGACACGTCCATGTAGTGGATCTCGCTCGGCGGCTTGAGCAGGTTCTCGCCCTGGAAGCGGCAGGCGATGAACGGCGCGTCCAGCTTGCCCTTCTCGTCCTGCGGTGCGTTCACCTGCGCGATGACGTACTCGTTCTCCTCGATCGCCGAGAGGAACTCGACGTCGTCGGTGACCTTGCCGTCCACGACCTTGCGGTACGGCGTCTCGAGGAAGCCGTAGTTGTTGGTGCGCGCGAACACGGCCAGCGAGTTGATCAGGCCGATGTTCGGGCCTTCAGGGGTCTCGATGGTGCAGACGCGGCCGTAATGGGTCGGGTGCACGTCGCGCACCTCGAAGCCGGCGCGCTCGCGGGTCAGGCCGCCCGGTCCAAGGGCCGACACGCGGCGCTTGTGGGTGACCTCGGACAGCGGGTTGTTCTGGTCCATGAACTGCGACAGCTGCGACGAACCGAAGAACTCCTTCACCGCCGCCGCGACCGGCTTGGCGTTGATCAGCTCCTGCGGGGTCAGGCCATCGGCCTCGGCCATGGTCAGGCGCTCGCGCACGGCGCGCTCGACGCGCACCAGGCCGACGCGGAACACGTTCTCGGCCATCTCGCCGACCGAGCGCACGCGGCGGTTGCCGAGGTGGTCGATGTCGTCGACCACGCCGCGGCCGTTGCGGATCTCGGTCAGCACCTTCAGCACGTCGAGGATGTCGGAGCTGTCGCCGCAGGCCTCGCGCAGGCGGGCGGAGTCGTCGTCCTTGCGCTCGGCGAAGTACTTGGCGTCGTACAGCACGGGCGCGCCGGTGGTTTCCTTGCGGCCGATGCGACGGTTGAACTTCATCCGGCCCACGGCCGAGAGGTCGTAGCGCTCGAAGGTGAAGAACAGGTTGTGGAACAGGTTCTGCGCGGCGTCCTTGGTCGGCGGCTCGCCGGGACGCATCATGCGGTAGATCTCGACCAGGGCCTCGAGCTGGGTCTTGGTCGCGTCGATGCGCAGGGTGTTGGACAGGTACGCGCCGCGATCGAGGTCGTTGGTCCAGATCGTGCCGACGGCGTCGATGCCCGCCTTGCGCAGGGCCTCGAGCATCTCCTCGGTGATCTCGTCGTTGGCCGAGGCCACCAGCTCGCCGGTGGCGGCGTCGATGACGTCGTGCGAAAGCACGCGGCCGACCAGGTAGCTGTCGGGCACGGCCAGCGCTTCGATGCCGGAATCGGTCAGCTGCTTGACGTGGCGCGCGGTGATGCGGCGGCCGGCTTCGACGATCACGCGATCGCCATCGGCCAGGTCGAAGTCCAGGGTTTCGCCGCGCAGGCGCTCGGGCACCAGCGCGAGCTGCACGCCTTCCTCGGGATCGATGTGGAAGTGGTTGATCTCGAAGAACTCGTGCAGCATTTCTTCGTTGTTGTAACCGAGCGCGCGCAGCAGCACCGAGACCGGCAGCTTGCGGCGGCGGTCGATGCGGGTGAACAGCGCGTCCTTCGGGTCGAACTCGAAGTCCAGCCAGGAACCGCGGTACGGGATGATGCGGGCGCTGTACAGCAGCTTGCCCGAGCTGTGGGTCTTGCCACGATCGTGGTCGAAGAACACGCCCGGCGAACGGTGCAGCTGCGAGACGATGACGCGCTCGGTGCCGTTGACGATGAAGGTGCCGTTGTCGGTCATGAGCGGAATCTCGCCCATGTAGACCTCCTGCTCCTTCACGTACTTGATGGCCTTCGACGACGACTCGCGGTCGTAGATCACCAGGCGCACGGTCACGCGCAGCGGGGCGCCGTAGCTGAGGCCGCGGTTGCGGCACTCACGCTCGTCGAACACCGGGTCGCCGAGCTTGTAGCCGACGTACTCCAGCGCTGCGTAGCCGTTGTAGCTGGTGATGGGGAACACGGACTTGAGGGCGGCGTGCAGGCCACGGTCTTCGCGGCGCGCGGGATCCTTGCCGGCCTGCAGGAACTCGCGATAGGAGTCGACCTGGATGGCGAGCAGGAACGGCACCTCGAGGATCGAACGGCGCTTGCCGAAGTCCTTGCGGATGCGCTTCTTCTCGGTGAACGAATATGACGTCGTCATGGGGAGCTACCGCCTTTGGCATCTGCGGGCCGCGCGCGGCGCGACCCAGGGGGAACAATGAACCGCCAGTTGGAAGTTGCTGGTATTGCCGGCACCAGCACGCCTTCTCCCGCTACTTCCAACTGCCGACTCGGTGTCGGTTCTAACCAGCCGTTACAACGGCCGAAGGCCGGGGGCTTACGCCCCCAGCCTCGTGGTCGCCTCGTGACGCAGGCGACGCGACAACGCTTACTTGACTTCGACCGTGGCGCCGGCCGCTTCCAGATCCTTCTTGATCTTCTCGGCTTCGTCCTTCGACGCGCCTTCCTTGACCACGCCACCGGCTTCGGTCAGGTCCTTGGCTTCCTTCAGGCCCAGGCCGGTGATCGCGCGGACCACCTTGATGACCTCGACCTTCTTGTCGCCAGGCGACTTCAGGGTCACGTTGAACTCGGTCTGCTCTTCGACGACCGCGGCGGCGGCAGCCGGACCGGCGGCCATGGCGACCGGGGCGGCGGCGGACACGCCGAACTTCTCTTCCATCGCCTTGACCAGCTCCATCACCTCGATGAGGGTCTTGCTGCTGATCGCTTCGATGATCTGCTCGTTGGAAAGGGACATCTCGATACCTCTGGTTATCTAATGTTGGAAAACGTCTGTGGTCGGTTGTCGACCGAACTGTTGCCTCAAGCCGCCTGCTGCTGGCCGACCGCGTTGGTGACGCGGGCGACCTGCGAGGCCGGCTCGGCCAGCACGCGCACCAGCATGGTGGCGGGCTGGACCATGACGCTGAGCAGCATCGACAGCGCTTCGTCACGCGTCGGGAGCGAAGCCAGGACATCCACATGGGAGCCCGGGTACTTCTGCCCGCCGATCGCCACGAGGCGCGGCTTCAGCTTGTCGTTCGCCTTGGCGAACTCCTTGATCAGGCGTCCGGCGGCGCCGGGGTCTTCCTTCGAGAAGGCATACAGCAGGGGACCGGTCAGCTCATCCTTGACGATGGCGTAATCGGTATCCTCGACTGCACGCGAGACCAGCGTGTTCTTCGCGACCTTCAGGTACACGCCTTCGGCGCGCGCCTTCTTTCGCATGCTGGTCAACTGCTCGACGGTCAGGCCCACGTACTCCGCGGCAACCAGCGAGTGCGCCTTGGCGGCGACCTCGGCCAGTTCGGCAACGACTTCCTTCTTCTGGTTCAGATTGAGAGCCATTGCACTTCCTCCGTACTTCGCAATCCGGCCTGGCGCATCCGCGCCTGGCCGGTCCTTTGTCGACACCAGTCCCTTGGTGCCGGGGACGCCGCAAGCGGCATCCCGTTGGTGGCCGTTTTCCGTCTGGATCGATGAAGCCCTGATCTTTGGGAGGGTCGGCAACCATCTGCGCAGGCCCGTCGCCGCTCTCGCGGTTCGAGGATTAAGCGCCCTGCGGCGGCAACGACGGCGAATCCATGCCAGTTCGAGCATCCCTGCCCGTCGTCGCTGCCACGCAGGCCGCGCCTGCGGTCTTTGACGGCCCCGCCTCGGGCGTGTGCCCTTGGCGATGCCCTCAAAACCTTCTTACTTGAGCGCCAGCGTCGACTGGTCCACGGCAACGCCGGGGCCCATGGTCGAGCTGACCGAAACCTTCTGCAGGTACTGGCCCTTGGCCGTGGCCGGCTTGGCCTTGACCAGGTCCATCAGCAGCGCCTGCAGGTTTTCCTTCAGGCGGTCCGACTCGAAGTCGGCCTTGCCGATGGTGCAGTGGATGATGCCGGCCTTGTCGGTGCGGTAGCGGACCTGGCCGCCCTTGGCGTTCTTGACCGCCTCGCCCGGGTTCGCCGACACGGTGCCGACCTTCGGGTTGGGCATCAGGCCACGCGGGCCGAGCAGCGTGCCGAGCTTGCCGACCACGCGCATGGCGTCCGGGGTGGCGATCACGACGTCATAGCTGAGGTCGCCGGCCTGCATCTTCTCGGCCAGGTCGTCCATGCCGACGGCGTCGGCGCCAGCGGCCAGGGCTTCTTCGGCCTTGGCGCCCGCCGGGGCAAACACCGCCACGCGCACGGACTTGCCGGTGCCCTGCGGCAGCACGGTCGAGCCACGGACCTGCTGGTCCGACTTGCGGGCGTCCACGCCCAGGCGCACGGCCACGTCGACGGCTTCGACGAACTTGGCCTTGCTGTGTTCCTTGACGATCTTCAGTGCCTCGTCGATGGCATAGGCCTTGCCCGGGACAACCGCGGCCTTGATGCTCTTCTGTCGCTTGGTCTGTGCCATGTCTTCAGCCCTCCACCGACAGGCCCATCGAACGGGCGGAGCCCTCGATGGTGCGAACTGCTGCTTCCAGGTCGGCCGCCGTCAGGTCGGCCTCCTTCATCTTCGCGATTTCTTCGAGCTGGGCGCGGGTGACCTTGCCCACCTTCTCGGTGTTCGGGCGCTTGGAACCCGAGGTCACGCCGGCAGCCTTGCGCAACAACACCGCAGCCGGGGTCGACTTGGTGATGAAGGTGAAGGTGCGGTCCGAATACGCGGTGATGATCACCGGGGTCGGCAGGCCGGGCTCGAGCTTCTGCGTGGCGGCGTTGAACGCCTTGCAGAACTCCATGATGTTCAGGCCGCGCTGGCCCAGGGCAGGACCGACCGGCGGCGAAGGATTCGCCTGACCCGCCTTGACCTGAAGCTTGATGTAACCGACGACTTTCTTAGCCATTGTCCTCTCCGGGTGCGAACGCCTGTCAGGCTCCCCATCGGGCCGGGAATCACGCGTCCCGGTATCGCGTCGCGACGCGCAAAGGCCGCCAGGGCGGCGGCCAATGCGTTTTGCCCTATTTCAGGGCAGGAAGCCGCGCACTATAGCAGCTTCCGGATCTTGCCGCCAAGAGGCGGACTCAGGCCTTTTCGACCTGCCCGAACTCCAGCTCGACCGGGGTCGAGCGGCCGAAGATGAGCACGGCCACGCGCAGGCGGCTCTTCTCGTAGTTGACTTCCTCGACCACGCCGTTGAAGTCGTTGAAGGGGCCGTCGACGACCCGGACCATCTGGCCGGCCTCGAACAGGACCTTGGGACGGGGCTTCTCAACGCCTTCCTGGACGCGGGCGAGGATGGCATCGGCCTCCTCGTCGCGGATCGGCAGCGGCTGGGCGGCGGTACCGCCGATGAAGCCCATGACCTTGGGGGTTTCCTTGACCAGGTGCCAGCTCTCGCTGTCGATGCGCGGGATGCCGCCCTCGTCCTGGGTGGCGATCTGGACCAGGACATAGCCGGGGAAGAACTTGCGCTCGGAGCGGCGCTTCTGGCCCGAGCGCATCTCCACGATTTCCTCGGTCGGGACCATCACGTCGCCGAACCTTTCTTCCATGTCCATGCGCACGATGCGGTCACGCAGCGCCTGCGCCACCGACTTCTCGAAGCCGGAATAGGCATGGACCACGTACCAGCGCTTGACGATCTCGCTTTCCATCGACTCAGTCATCTCCATCAGTTGCCGAGCAGCAGGCGGATGACCCACTGGATCACCAGGTCGAAGCCGGCGAGCATCAGGCTGATGATCACGACGACCAGCATCACCACCCAGCTCATGCGCATGGCTTCCTGGCGGGTCGGCCAGACCACTTTGCGCAGCTCGAAGCGGGCCTCGGAGAGGAATTCGCGCATCTGGTGGCCCTTGACGCTGGTCAGGAAGACCACCAGCGCGGCGGCGGCGCCGCCAACCACGGCCAGCACGCGCAGCGGCGTCGGCCACTGGCCTTCGAACCAGTAGAACGCGACCAGCCCACCGAGCAGCAGCAGGGATGCGGCCACGTACTTGGCGACATCGGTCGCCGAAGCCTGGTTCCTAGAGTGTTCAACCCTGCTGTTCAAGACGCTATCGCCCTCGTTGCGGCATGGCACGCCAGGAGGGACTCGAACCCCCAACCTGCGGTTTTGGAGACCGCTGCTCTGCCAATTGAGCTACTGGCGTGTACAAAAAAATTGGCACCTCTTAGACGCCAACGGCGAGCCGCTCCCGACTCGCCCCGGCGTCTACCACAGGCCGTCGGCGTGAGCCGATGGCCGCTGGCGCTATCCGGCCCGAGGGCCGGATCAACGGCAGCACGTATCGCGGCGGCCAACGGCCGCCGGGATACGCTGACTTACTTGATGACCTTGGCAACCACGCCCGCGCCGACCGTACGGCCACCTTCGCGGA
>NZ_JBSVRR010000009.1:0-38992 GCF_054072805.1 Luteimonas sp. A534 | reverse complement strand
GCCGGATAAGAGTCCCTTCCAGTCTGCCAGCTCACCTCTCCTTTTCGGGGCGCTGGATTTGTCGCACTTAGTCTGGCAATTTCTGGCGGCTAACAATTCATTCAAGCCGATGCCGCTTCGCGGCACGGCTTAATTCTGGTGTTAGGCCTCACTGGGGGTGTCTATGAAGGCGACGCTTCGCTTTCTGGCGCCACTGTTACTGGTGTCAGGTTGTGCTCCTTCGCAGGAGAACGAGCACAACGTGCTCAATCTCCGAGACCTTGTGCAAGACGTCGCATCTGAAAGACTGGTGTACACGGAGGGCTGAAAATGCAGTGGATCGGGATCGCGTTTGCTCTTGTTGGCCTTGTTCTACTTCTTTTCGGGTTCGCAAAGAACAATCGGTACATTCTTGTAGTGGCGGGTATTGCACTCTTTCTAGGGGGCGCATTTCCTGACTTTGCCCGCGGATACCTGGACGGCTACAACGGCACGCGCGGCCAGTCTTCGAAGAGCAACTAGTGCTTGGCCACACTCACGAGTCTCAGCAGCGGATCCGCCACTGGGTTCGGACAGCCTGGTCCGCCACGGAGCGATTGCTCATGACTGCAGCGTGCCAGCGGTCAGACTCATCGAGTCGGGCGGCACGTTCAGGGACTTGGACGCATATGAGGATTATTCCGGCATTGGCCAGCGTGGGCTTTCTTGCCCTAGCCGGGTGCGCTGGCAATCAGGCGAGTTCACCCTTGCCATTCTTTCCACAGGTAGCGCCTCCGCCGCCCGGGTTTGAACAGCCTTGGCTCCTTTCCGCCTTCAGTGGAGAGCTCGTAGTCGAAAATGGCTGCGTAAAGCTCCGCTCGCCAGGAGGGTCGCGTGGCACGACTATTCTCTGGTACCAGGGCATAGCGCTGGACCGGGACAGTTCGGGGCTGTTCCTTCGTGTGGATGGCAGTGAGAGAGTCACAAGGTTCAATGTTTTGTCCGAGTTCGGCGGCGGTGATGCGCCGAGTGGATACATTGAGGGTGCATACCCCGAAGTGGCCCGTCGCTGCGGCCCGCCGTATGCTTACGGCTATCCAGCCAACGCTTTTTGAAGCGTCCTGACGCTCATTCAAGCCGACACTGCTTCGGGGGGCTGCCTGTCCCAAGTGTGGCCCACCATGAAACGACTACTCGCTTGGCAGTCAAACGATGCGTGCGAAGCGCATCCACTCGCCAGTGCGCCGGGCGCCGAGCTCGAACGAGTGGGCCGGCTTCCAGCCGAGCCGGGCCTTGGCCAGGTCGTTCGCCACCCATGACCGGTACGCCTCGCGCACGACGCGCCCCTGGTTGGGCGTCTGCACAGCCGGGGCATCGTCGGCGTGCGCGGCGGCACGTCGGCCCTGCATTCGGGACTTGATGACCAGTTTCTGCTCCGGGGTGATCCGGCTGGCGACCAGCTCCTTGGTGCCGCGGATCAGCTTGCCGACCGGTGGGATGGTGCCCAGCTGTGCATGGAAGGCCGGCGAGGCGGCCAGCCGCAGCGCTGCGGTGACGCTGTCGCGCGCACGAGGGCGCTTCGCCCGCCAGTAGGCGTCGATCTCGTCGAGCGAGTGGTCGTGGATGGTCTTCGTGCCCTCGACCATGCCGGCGAAGGTGGTGATGAAATCCCGCCACGTGATGCGGGTGTCGCCGGTGATCAGGAACGCCGAGCCGACTGCATCGTCGCGCTCGAGCGCCGCCATGATCGCTTCACAGACGTCGTCGACATACACCGCATTGCAGGCGCCCCGGCCGCCGTCGATCAGGCTGACGTTCCCGGCGCGTGCGTCCTGGACGATCGGTGTGACGAAGAAGCTGTAGGGGCCGTAGACGATGGTGGGACGGAGGACGACGGTCTCGAGCGCGCCGCGCTTCCCGGCCGCCGTGACCACGGCCTCCCCCGCGGCCTTGGCATCGGAATAGGCCTCGCCCCATCGCCTGATCGGCGCGGTGTCCTCGGTCAGCACCGGCAGCCCCGGCGATGGCCCGTGCACCGCCATCGAACTCACGTGGACCAGGCGGCGGACGCCGGCGCGCGTGCAGGCGTCGACCAGGTGCGCGGTCTGCTTCTTCGTGCTCTTGTCGTCGCCGTGGGCCAGGTTGATGACGGCATCGCACCCCTCCACCGCCCGCGCCAGGCTGTCGGCGTCGAGCATGTCGCCTGCGACCAGCTCGGTGTCCAGGCGGGCAATCCGGACGGCACGCGAGAAGTCGCGGACCAGTGCGCGATACGGGAGCCGGTACTCCAGCGACAGGAGCTCGCACAGGCGCGAGCCGATGAACCCGGTGGCACCGGTGACGAGGATCCTCTTGGGCGTCATGCCGATGCCTCCATCCGCGCAAGCCAGGGCTGCGCCATCGGTGTCCGCAGCGCGTACGCCGTTTCCATGACCGCCAGCGCGTGCAGTGCCGACTCGGCGGTCACGAAGGGTTCGCGCCGCTCGCGCACGGCGCCGATGAAGTCGTCCAGCTGCGCCCGGTAGTGACTGCGCCCGTCCCACTGCGGGGCGCACGCGATCTGCATCTCCATTGGGCCGCGGCGCGTGGTCCGGTGGAGGGTCAGGGTCCGCGGATCCGAGGTCGAGGCCTCGAGCGTGCCGCGCTCGCCGATCACACGGATGCTGCGGCGTAGCCGGTGCGACCAGCTGAACTCCAGGCGTGCCGGCACCGGTCGCCCGCCGATGCGCAGGTCACCGGTCAGCTTCGCGTTGCTCTCGAAGCCGCCCAGCGCATCGTCTTCGTAGGCGATCCCGGTGAGATCACCGAACAGCCAGAGCATCCGGTCGAGGAGGTGCACGCCGGTGTCGAAGAGGACGCCGCCGCCGGTCGCATTGCGGTCGAAGTAGCTGTTGCCCGCCATTGGCCAGTCCAGCGGCGCACCGTCCTCGACGATCACCTCGCGGACTTCCCCGATCTCGCCGTTCTCCACCAGGTCCGCGAGCCACCGGTTGTGCGGAAAGAACCGCATCATGAGCGCGACCGCGAGCACCCGCCCGGTCCTGCGGGCGGCCTCCGCCATCCTGCGGCCGTCGGCGACGGTGATCGCGAGCGGCTTCTCGCACAGCACGTCGATCCCCATCTCCATGAGCTGGATCGCGACGGGGGCGTGGAAGCGCGGCGGGACGGCGACGATGGCGGCGTCGACCTTGCCGGCGAGATCGGCAAGGTCGGTGGTGATCGCTGCATCCACACCGCTCTCGCGCGCGGCCTGGGTGGCGTTGCCGCGATCACGGTCGCAAAGTGCGGTCACCTTGACCCGGCGGTCTCCGGCAATCACCGGCAGATGCGCCGCGCGCGTGATCGCACCGCACCCGACGATGCCCAGCCGCACCGGCTGGCTGGAATGAAAACTCGGCAAAGCCCTTCCCCCTGTTGGCAACAAGGAAGACGGAAATTGGGCCGTCAACCGGCCTTGCGGGTTGCCGGGCAGCGCATGTGAGTGACCATGCCGAAGCGGCGTTGCCGCGAGCACGCGATGCGCCGGGGCTCCCGGCTGATCCCGCCCAGCGTGTATGGTCGGCCAGTCATTCTGCAGGACGGATCCGCATGACACTTCCCGTCGAGGACATCCTCAGTGCCCTGGCGGCGGTGCTGATCGCAGTGGTCACGGTCATGTCGATCCGATCGGGTCGCGTGCTGTGGTATCCGGCACTCATCCAGATCGACCGTCCGGCTCATCGCGCTTTGTTCTGGACGATCATCGTGCTCCAGATCGTGGCGGCGGCGGCGCTGGCATGGCTGGCACTTTCCTGAAGCGCATGCGGATCAATGCCGCGATACTCGTGGTAAGCTCGGCGGGACGCTCGAAAGGAGGTTGAGATGAAGATCTTCGCTTTGTCCCTGCTCGCGCTGGCCGGACTGGCCGCTTGTACGAGCACGAGTTCCCTGGCCGTGGCTGAAGGTGATGGCGCGGGGACCGTCCTGGTGTCCTATGAAACAAGTGACCTGGCCACGCCGGCACTGAGCCTGGCGCAGGCCAACCATCTCGCCACGCGGCGCTGTGAACGCATGGGCTACAGCTACACCGAGCTGGCAGTGAACGTGACGCAGGAATGCGCCTCGACGGAAGGTAACGGGGCGTGTTCCAGCTGGCAGGTCCAGAACGCCTATCAGTGCGCGGGCAACCACGTGGCCACGCCGGAGCTGCCGGCGGCGGCTCCCGCACCCCTGCGCACGGCCCGCAACTTCACGCCCTGACGGGCGCGCCCGGACGCAGCACGGGCTCCGCCAGCCCGGCGCGGCTTCTGCCGGACCGGGTTGTGCCGGTACGAACCAGCCCGCTGTCAGGGGGCGACGCCTCCAGCCGGTCCCTGGCCACCGAAGTGCTCACCGAAGAAATCTCCTTCGTTCCACGTCGGCGGCGCATCGGCGGCGGCGATGCCCTGCGCGATGCGCGCGGACACCCGCGCAAGGCGCGCGGCGTCGTCGTAGTGGATGGGCAGGTCGGGCTGGTCGCAGGGGCGGTGGTAGCAGTTGCGCATGAACCAGGTGGCGGAGACCTTGGGGTCGCGCTCGGGATCGGTGCCTTCGATGCCGCCGTCGAGGTAGAGCGCGGGAATGCCTTCGCGCACGAAGGAGAACTGGTCGCTGCGCACGAACACCGTCTCTTCCGGGAAGGGGTCGGGCGAGACCTTGACGCCGATCTCTCGGGCGGCGGCATCCACCACTGACTTCAAGGTCGAGTGTTCAACGCCGATCGGCACGATGTCGCGACTGGGCGCGGTCAACACCGGCATGTCGATGTTGATGTTGGCGACCAGCGCGCCGGCGGCAATGGTGGGATGGCGCGCGAACCACTGCGAGCCGAGCAGGCCCTGCTCTTCGGCGGTGACGGCGACGAACAGCTGCGAGCGGCGGGGCGCATCTTCCGCCGCGGCCAGTTCGCGCGCGGCCTCGGTCATGATCGCGACGCCCAGGGCGTTGTCGAGCGCGCCGTTGTAGATCGCATCGCCCTCGACTTCAAGGCCGATGCCGACGTGGTCGAGGTGGGCGCTGTGGACCACGTACTCGTCTGCCAACGCGGGATCGCTGCCGCGCAGCAGGCCGACGACGTTGCGGGAGTCCAGCGGCTCCACGTGCGTGTTCACGGCCAGCGACAGCCGCACCGGCATGTCGAAGCCGCGCAGGGTGCCGCTGCGGGCCTGGTCGGCGAGCTGCGCGGCGCTGCGTTCGCCGCCGGCGAACAGGGTGTCGGCAGCGGCGGCGCTCACGCGGGCGACCACCTGCAGTTCGGGCCAGGTATCAATGCCGCGGCCGTCGGGGCCGCGCAGGCGCATGGTGGGGCGATCCCAGGCGGCCGCGCTGCGCGCCCAGGGCGTGCGCACTTCATCGGCGGCGGTGCCGACCAGCACCACGCCCACGGCACCGCGCTCGGCGACGCCGCGCAGCTTTTCGGCCAGCGAGGAGTGGAAGGCGCGGCGGGTGTCGTCGAAGCGTTCCGGCGCGCCGCCGAACATCACCGCGATCTTGCCGCGGAGGTCCAGGCCGGCGAAATCGTCATGGTCCAGCGCCGGCGCGTGCACGGCCTGGCCGACGAACACCGCGGCCGCGTCGACCGCGGCCTCGGCGTGATCGAAGTTGGCCATCGGCAGGAACTGGTGCTGGAACTCGAGGGTGGTGGCGTCGTTGCCCAGCTGCACGCCGAAGCGCGCGCCCTCGGCGGTGATGATGGCGCGCAGCAGGGGCACGCGCTGGAACCAGCCGCCGTCCTCGCCACCGGGCACCAGCCCGGCATCGGCAAAGCGTCCGGCAACGTACTCGGCGGCCAGGTCATGGCCGGGGGTGCCGGTTTCGCGGCCCTGCATGCCGTCGTCGGCCAGCGCGCGCACGTCGTCTTCGATGCGGTTGGCGGCGGGGTCCTGCGAACGCGCGGCGGTGGATGCGGCCGTTGCCCCGGCGTCGGGCGCAGCATCGCGCTGGCAGGCCGCGATGCCCGGAAGCAGGGTGACGGCGGCGGCAAGGGCAAGGGCGGCCGGCGACAGGCGGCGGGAAAAGGGCATGGCGGGGTCCAGCAGTGCGAAGGCGACAAGCCTAGCGTGCGTCGGCCTTGCCGAGGAACGCTTCACCGATGGCGCGGGCGTCGGCATAGGGCTCGGGGGCGTTGCGGTTGCTGAGCAGCACCACGGTCAGCCGCTGCGCGGGCCAGCGCAGGATGACGTTGCGGAAGCCCATGGTTTCGCCGGAATGCCACTGCAGGCCCTCGTCCAGGCGCCAGCCATAGCCGTAGGCCTGCACGTCGTCCTCGCCGGTGGGCGCGGTGCTCTGCGCCGAAAACGCCAGCGCGCGCGAGGCGTCGGACAGCAGGCGGTCGTCATGCAGCGCCGCGTCCCACTTGGCGAGGTCGTCGATCGAGGAATAGATGCCGCCGTCGCCGAGCACGGCGCTGGTGGTGGACTGGTCGGTGCGGCGCCAGCCGTCGCCGTGGGCGCTGTAGCCCCAGGCGCGGGTGTCGACCTGGTTCACGCCGTCGACGAAGGCCACGGTGTGGTCCATGCCCAGCGGCTGGAAGATGCGCGTGCGCAGGAAGTCGGGGTACTGCATGCCCGAGGCCTGTTCGACGACGAGCGAGAGCAGGGCGTAGGCGCTGTTGCTGTAGCGGTAGGCGCTGCCGGGTGCGAAGTAGGGTGCGGCGGGGCCGATCGCGGCTGTAGCCGCGATCCCGTTGCCACACGGTCGCCCGGCCGCCAGCAGGCACAGCACGTCCGCATCGCGCACCTGGCCGCTGAAGTCGGCCGGCATCAGGTCTTCGTAGTCATGCAGGCCCGAGGTGTGGCTGAGCAGGTGGTGCAGGGTCACGCCGTCGGCGCTGGCGGGCAGCGCGGGCAGCCAGCGGCGCACCGGATCGTCCAGGCGCAGGCGGCCGTCCTGCGCCAGCAGCAGCACGGCGGCGGCGGTGAACTGCTTGCTCACCGAGGCCAGGCGGAAGTTGGTGGCGGGCGTGACCGGGGTGCGGGTTTCGACATCGGCCAGGCCCACGCCGCGGCGGACCACGGGCGTGCCGTCGCGCAGCACGAGCAGGGCCGCGCCGGGCACGTCGCCCCTGTAGCGCTGCAGGCGGGCGTCGACTTCGGCCATGGCCTTGTTCTCCGTGGCATCGCTCGCGGCTGCGCTCCCCCAGGGCAGGATCGTCAGCAGCAGGAGGATGGCAGGGCGCACTCGCATGGCCCGAGTCTAGCGCCGATCGCGCGGCGGGAACTCCAGGACCTTGCCGCGCGCCTCATCGGATTCGGGCCGCTGCCACAGCACCGGCACGTCGTCGGGCAGGCGCGCTTCGAACTGGTCGCGCTCGGCCTCGGCGCGCGCGGCGTCGAGGGCGGCCTGCTCCTCTTCCAGCTCCCAGCTGTAGCGCTTGCGCGGTGCGACGGGGTCGAAACGGCGGAACAGCCAGGCCGCCACGATGCCGCCGATCGCGCCACCCAGGTGCGACTGCCAGGACACGCCCGGCTCGCGCGGGAGCACGGTCAGCAGCATGCCGCCGTAGAACATGAAGCCGATCATGGTGGCGGCGATGGCGGCGCGGTCGCGGCGCAGCAGGGCGAGCGCCATCACCAGGAACATCAGGCCGTGGGTGACGCCGCTGGCGCCGAGGTGCCAGGAGCCTGGCGCGCCCAGCAACCAGGCGCCCAGGCCGGAACCCAGCCACATCAGCGGCAGGCCGCGCAGGGTGGCGCGCGGATAGACCCAGCCCGCCAGCGTGCCGAGGAACAGGACGGCCACGCTGTTGGCCACGATGTGTTCGAGCGAACCGTGCAGCAGCGGCGCAGTGAGGATGCCGATCAGCCCGCTGACGCTGCCCGGGGCCACCGAGAACAGCCGCGCGTCAAAACCCGCCTGGGCGATGTACACCACCGCCAGCACCGCCACGAAGAACGCCGAGGCCCCGGCGGCGCGTCGGAAGCGGCGCCAGTCGGCGGCGCGCTGGGCCTTCGAGTCGGGCGGGTGGTCGTGGGTGGGCAGGTGCATGCCCCATGCATGGCGACGGACGCGGCCAACGCAAGGGCCGGGCCTCCCGCCGCGCCTTGGCCGCCGCCGCAAGCCGGTAGAATTGCCGCCATGAACGAAGCCCTGCCCGTGGTCCGCCTGCGCAATGCCTGGCGGTCCAGCCATCCGTGGATTTTCCAGAAGCTGGTCGACAAGCCCAACCCGCGCCCGAAGCCGGGCACCATCGTCGACGTCGTCGGCGTGGACGGCGAGTGGGTCGGCCGCGGCTTCTACAACGGCCATTCGCGGATCGCGGTGCGCATCCTCGAGACGAATCCGAACGTGCCGGTCGACGCCGGCTGGTTCTCCCGCAAGATCGCCGACGCGGTGGCGCTGCGCCGCGACGTGCTGCGCCTGGACGAGGTCTCCGACGCCTGGCGCGTGGTGCACAGCGAAGGCGACGGGCTCAGCGGCCTGGTGGTCGATCGCTACGCCGATTTGCTGGTGCTGGAATACTTCAGCGCCGGCATGTTCCGCCACCGCGAGTGGATCATGGAGGCGCTGCGCGAGCAGTTCCCGGGCTGCCGCTTCCACGCCTTCGCCGACGAGCACGTGCAGAAGCAGGAGAGCTTCGACTTCCACACCACGCGCGGCACCGAGCCCGCGATCATCACCGAGCACGGCATCCGCTTCCGCGCCGACCCCTCGGGCGCGCACAAGACCGGCTTCTTCGCCGACCAGCGCGAGAACCGCGAGTGGCTGAGCCGGCAGGTCGCCGGCAAGCGCGTGCTGGACCTGTGCTGCAACACCGGCGGCTTCGCTGTGTATTCGGCGGTGCGCGGCGCGGCGGACGTGGTGGGCGTGGACATCGATGCCGACGTGATCGAACTCGCCAAGGGCAACGCGAAGTTGAACGGCGTGCGCCCGCGCTTCGTGCAGGCCGACATCTTCCCGTGGCTGCGCGACGCGTCCAACGCGGGCGAGCAGTACGACGTGGTGGTGCTGGACCCGGCCAAGATGACCCGCGACCGCGAGCAGGTGATCCCGGCGCTGAAGAAGTACCTGGACATGAACAAGCTGGCGCTGTCGGTGGTGGCGCCAGGCGGGCTGCTGGCGACATTCTCGTGCACGGGCCTGGTGGCCGAGGACCAGTTCCTGGACATGCTGCGGCGCGCGGCGTTCTTCTCCAACCGCACCGTGCAGGTGCTGAAGGTGTCCGGCGCCGGACCGGACCATCCGTTCATGGCGAACGCGCAGGAGTCGCGCTACCTGAAGGCGGTGTTCTGCCGCGTGCTGGACTGAGGGGCGGCGGCGGCTCCCCGGTGGTAGCTCCTCACCTTTGTGGGAGCGGCTATAGCCGCTCCCACGGGCTGCGGAGGATCGCGGCTGTAGCGGCTCCCACATGGTCGCTGGGGATCGCGGCTGGCCGACAGTCTGCAAGGACGATGACAGTGCGATCGGCGGGCTGGGCCTGGCCACGATCAATGACACCGGCAGCCGTTTCTCGGTGCCGGTGACGCTCTCGGCACGCTGGGACTTCTGAGCGTGCCCGCGTGCCCGCCGGCCGGGTGACTGCCGGCGGGCACGCGCTTTTGAACGCGGCAGGCGTCGCGGATGCGGAAGTGTGATCGCGCCGACGGGGTCGCGGTGGCTGCGACCGCGTTGGCTACACTGGGCGCATGGAAATCCAGACCCTGTTGATCCTCGTGCTGGCGGCGGTGGCGGTGGCCATCGTGCTGCTGGTGGTGCTGCTGTCGCGTCGCCCGGACGCCGCGCTGGGTTCGCTGCGCCGCGAGCTCGAGGAAGCGCTGCGCGCGGAGCAACGCGACGGGCGCGGGGAGCTGCGGCAGCAGCTCGACAGCCTGGGTACGGCGCAGGGGCAGCGTATCGATGGATTCGCCTCACGCCTGACCGAGTTCAGCACGCGTACCGACCAGCGCCTGGACGTGCTGCGCGAAGCGCTTGGCGAAGATGCCCGCAAGGCGCGCAGCGAAGGCGCGGAGGCGCAGCAGCGCTTCGCCGACCAGCTCGGCCAGCGCCTGGGTGAACTCACCCAGCGCAACGAGCAGCGCATCGGCGAGATGCGCACCACGCTCGAGTCGCAGCTCAAGTCCCTGCAGGCCGACAACGCCCAGAAGCTCGAGCAGATGCGCGCCACCGTCGATGAAAAGCTGCAGACCACGCTCAACACGCGCCTGGATGCGTCGTTCAAGCTCGTGTCCGAGCGCCTGGAACAGGTGCAGCGTGGTCTGGGCGAAATGCAGGAGCTGGCCACCGGCGTCGGCGACCTCAAGCGCGTGCTGACCAACGTCAAGGACCGCGGCAGCTGGGGCGAAGTGCAGCTCGAGAACATCCTCGAACAGACCCTGACCATCGAGCAGTACGCCAAGGCCGTGCGCGTCCGCCCGGGCAGCGGCGAGACGGTCGATTTCGCGGTCCGCCTGCCCGGGCGCGGCAGCGAAGACGATCAGGTCTGGCTGCCGATCGATTCCAAGTTCCCGCGCGAGGACTACGAACGCCTGCTGGATGCGCAGGAAAAGGGCGATGTCGAGGCCGTACGCAGCAGCGGCGTGCAGCTCGAGCGCGCGATCCGCGTGCAGGCGAAGTCGATCTGCGAGAAGTACGTCGTGCCGCCGCACACCACAGATTTCGCGGTGATGTTCCTGCCCACCGAGGGTCTCTACGCGGAGACCATCCGCCGCCCCGGACTGGCCGATGCGCTGCAGCGCGAGCACCGCGTGGTCCTGGCGGGACCAACCACGTTCACCGCCTTGCTCAACAGCCTGCAGATGGGCTTCCGCACGCTGGCCATCGAGAAGCGCTCCAGCGAGGTCTGGCAGCTGCTGGCGGCGGTGAAGGGCGAGTTCGGCAAGTTCGCCGGCGTGCTCGAGAAAGCCACCACCCAGCTCGACACCGTGCAGAACAGCATCAAGCAGGCCGGCGTGCGCACGCGTGCGATCGAACGCCAGCTTCGCGGCGTGGAATCGCTGCCGGGCTCTGAAGCGCAGGCGCTGCTTGCGGATGCGTCGAAGGGCCTGCCGGACGATGGCGCGATCGAGCCCACGGGTTGATCCGGCCGTATTTGTGGGAGGCGCTATAGCGGCGATCGCGGCTTTAGCCGCTCCCACAGTCAGGTGCGGGTATCGCTGCGATCAGGGCCCCGCGCCCGGAACGATCGGCATCACGTCGACCGGCACGGTCGGGTTGGCCTCGTCCTCGAGCAGGTAGTCAGGCAGGTCGCTCTGGTCCTCGCGGATGCGGTTGCCGTGGATCTGGTAGTTGCGGCGCTGCATCCAGGCATCGCGCACCAGGGCGTATTCGTCCGCGGCACCTTCGCGCAGGCGGTCGACCGCGAACAGCTGCGTGCGCAGGTCGACCAGCTGCAGGCCCTGCAGGCCGATGCGCACGGTGTCATCGCTGATCTGGCGCGTGGGCGATACCTGGCCGTCGCCGACCAGTCCGAAGACGTCGCGCACGGTGCGCGGCCCGAACAGCGGCAGCTCGACGAAGCGCGAGTTCTCCCAGCCCCACACGCCCAGCGTCTGGCCGAAGTCTTCGCTGCGGTTGGGGATCTTCATGCGCGAGGCCGGATCGAACAGGCCGCCGACGCCGATGGTGACGTTGACCAGGAAGCGGCCCAGCGATTGACCGGCCTGCTTCGGCTGGCCCTGCAGCAGTGCGTTGAGCGCGCTCACCGGCTGGCCGAGGTTGCTGAAGAAGTTGCCCACGCCCAGGCGCACCGGGCGCGGGACGACGGCCACGTAGGCACGCGCCAGCGGTTCGGCGACCGTGCGGTCGATGGCCATGTTGAAACCGTGCACCCGGCGGTTCCAGGGTTCCCAGGGGTCGTGGCTGGCGCCCGGCAGCTGCGCGGGTGCTGGCAGGGTCGGGTCGGCCACGGGGTCGTAGACGTCGCCGCCGTAGATGGCGGCGAAGTCGAGTTCGGCCTGGGTGGGGTCGTAGCCTGGGGTGTCGCTGCCGTCCGCGGGCGTGGCGACAGGATCGAGCCCGTCGGCGGCCGCGTCGGTGGTGTGGTGGTCCATGGCCGCGGCGTCGGCGCCGGCAACGCCTGCAGCCGCCGTCGCATCGTGGATCGCGGCCGGGCCGTGATCGCTGCCGTGGTCGGCGGCAACAGCGGCGTCCGTGTGCTCAAGCGGCGCTTGCGCGCGCGGCGCGGTGCCGGCGCAGCCGACCAGGATCGCGAGGGCCAGTGCGGCGATGGCCGTTCGCAGGCGGGAATGTACTTGGCTGTCCATGCAGATCCTTGGGCCGTCCCGGTGTCAGGACGCGAAGCCGAGCGCCGTATCGAGACGGTACGCGGCGCGGAGGTCGGCCAGGCCCGGAGGCTCGCCGATCACGTCGATGGCGGCGCCACGCGCAGCGACCCCTGCCAGTGAGGACAACAGCGCCAGGCCGGCGCTGTCGATGCGCGTGACCGCGCCGATGTCGATGCGGCGCGCGCCCGCGGCCTGCGGCTGCGCGGCGCGCCACAGCGCGGGCACGGCCGATCGGACGAGGGCGCCGCTGAAGCGCAGCGCCTCGCCGTCGCGGTGTACCGCGGCCTCAGTTGGTGCCGGCATCGGCCTGGATCCGCCCCGCGCCGAGGTCGGCCGCAACGGCGCGGATCGACTTGCGCGACAGCGGCGTGTCGAACTGCTGGCGGAAGGTCTGCACGAATGACACGCCCTCGACCATCACGTCGAACACGCGCCAGCCGTTGGGCGTCTGCCGCATCAGGTAGTCGACCGGGATGGGCTCGCCGCCCGAGCGCAGCATCTCGCTGGACACCTTCACGCCCAGTCCGCGCGGCAGCGGGGTTTCCGACTTCACGCGCACCCGCAGGCGGGTGTTGAAGTCGAGCAGCGAGCTGCCGTAGCGGCTCATCAGGCTGTCGGCCAGCGCATCGGCGAACACCTTCACGTCGGCATCGCTGGCACCGCGGCCGTGGCGGCCGAGCACCTGGCGCGCCGAGTACTCGCGGTCGAACATCTGGTCGAATTCGCTGGCGATGAACGCCTGCAGCTTGCCGCGGTCGGCAGTGAACTCGGCGCGGCGCGATTCCAGCGTGGTCAGCACGCGCTGGCTGTTGTCGAGCACCAGCTTGCTGGGCGACTCGGCCTGCGTACTGGCGGCGGCGGGCTGCGCGGCCTGGGCCTGGGCCGACGCCGCGAACGGCGCGGTGGCGAGCAGGGCCGAAGCCAGCAGCAGGGGAATCAGGGGACGGGTCATGGCGTGGGCTCCGTGGGGGGCGGGGTCTCGTCGGCCGGCATGTCGGGCGCCGGTGTGCCTGCGGCAGCGCCATCTTCGCCGCCGCCGCTGAACATGTACTTGCCGACCATCTGCATCAGGTCGACCGCGGGCTGGGTGTAGACCAGTTCTTCGCCGGGCGCGAACACTTCCATGTCGCCGCCGGGCTGCAGGCCGACGTAGCTTTCGCCCAGCAGGCCGCCGGTCAGGATCTGCGCCGAGGTGTCGATCGGGATCTCGTTGAAGCGCGTGTCGATCGCCAGCGTAACGATGGTGTCGAACTTCACCGGATCAAGGTCGATCGCCGAGACGCTGCCGATCGTCACGCCGCCGATCTTCACCGGCGCGTTGGGACGCAGCTGGCCGAGGTTGGTGAAGCGCGCGGTGAGCTCGTAGCTGTCGCGCGCGAAGCCGAACTTGCCGTTGGTCGATGCGATCGCCAGCACCAGCACGGAGGCCAACGCCAGCACCAGGAACGCTCCAACGGCAAATTCAAGGCGGGGACCACGGGACGTGTTCATTGGGATACCTCGGGAGAGCAGTTTGGCCACGGATTTACGCGGAAGACGCGGATCAAGAGCAAGACAGAACAAAAAGCTCTTTCAGCCACGGATTTACGCGGATCACGCGGATAAGAGCGGGGAAGCGGGGAGCCGATCCGTGTAATTCGCGTCATCTGCGTAAATCCGTGGCCAAAAACGCTCTTCAAGCACATCACCGGAACAGCAGCGCGGACAGGACGAAGTTGAACATCAGGACCAGCAAGGAGGCGTTGACGACGGCGCGGGTGGTGGCGACGGAGGTGCCTTCGATGGTCGGTTCGGCGTGGAAGCCGACGTAGGCCGCCACCAACGCCGCAGTGCCGCCGAAGACGGCCGACTTCAGGAAGGCGACCAGGAAGTCGTCGCGGAAATCGACGACGTCGCGCATGGTCTGCCAGAAGGTGCCGTTGTCGACGCCGAGGATCTGCACGGCCTGGAACCAGCTTGCGGTCAGCGCGAGGCTGACGAAGAACGCGGTCAGCAGCGGCACGCAAAGGACGGCCGCCCAGAAGCGCGGCGCGACCGCCTTGGCGATCGGGTCGATGGCCATCAGGCCCAGCGCCTGGATCTGGTCGGTGGCGCGCATCAACGCCAGCTCGGCCGCGATCGAGGAGCCGGCGCGGCCGATGAAGAGCAGCGCGGTCAGAACCGGCGCCAGTTCTCGGTACAGGCCCAGGCCGATCAGCACGCTGACCTGGTTCGATGCGCCGTAGGTTTCCAGCGCGCGGTAGCCCAGCAACGTCAGCGACAGGCCGACGAAGGCGCCACCGACGGCGATGATCGGCAGGCTGCGCGCGCCGATCTTGTAGATCTCGCGCAGCAGTTCGGTGAAGAAGTCGCGGGTCGGCTTCGAGGCCGCGAACACCGACAGCGAGAACAGGCCGGCGCGGCCGAGCGAGCGGGTGCTGGAGATGAAGGGCATCAATTCGCTTCCGCGGCATTGGCGACGGCGGCCTGCGCCGACGCCGGGTCGAAGGCGATCGGACCGTCGGGCTCGCCGCGCAGGAACTGGCGCAGCAGCGGGTCGTCGCTGGCCTCGAGTTCGGCCGGCGTGCCGGCGAAGACGATGCCGCGGTTGGCGGTCACCAGCACCTGGTCTGCGATCGGCAGTGTTTCGCGCACGTGGTGGCTGACGATGACGCTCGTCAGGCCGAGCGTGGCGTTGAGGCGCGCGATCAGGCTCATGATCACGCCGGACGCGATCGGGTCGAGCCCGGTCAGCGGCTCGTCGTAGAGCATCAGCGGCGGATCAAGCGCCAGCGCACGGGCCAGCGCCACGCGGCGCGCCATGCCGCCCGACAGCTCGCGCGGGTAGAGGTCGGCGGCGGTGCGCAGGCCCACCGCGTGCAGCTTCATCAGCACGAGCTGTTCGATCACCGGCGCCGGCAGCCTGGTGTGCGCGCGCAGCGGCAGCGCCACGTTCTCGCCGGCGGTGAGGTCGGTGAGCAGGCCGTTGCCCTGCAGCAGCACGCCGATGCCCTTGCGCAGCTCGAGCAGCTCGCGATGGCGGCGCGGCACGGGCTGGCCGAAGACTTCGACCGTGCCCGCGGCGGGCGGCAGTTCGCCGGTCAGCGCCGCGAGCAGGGTCGACTTGCCGCTGCCCGAGGGGCCGAGGATCGCGGTGATGCTGCCGCGCGGCACCACCAGGTCGATATCCGACAGGATCGTGCGCGCACCGCGATCCAGGCGCACGCCGGAGAGGCGGACGGCGGGGGCGGTCGTGTCGGTCGCTGTGTGGGGCATGAGGCTGCCGGAGTTCGGGCGGGGCAACGCGACAGCTTCGCTGCGGACTGCTGAATGGCGGCGAAGCGGGGCGGGTCGGCGATTATCGCCGATCGGAGTAAGTGCTGCCTTGGGAGCGACTGGAAGCCCAGCTCTTGTGGGAGCAGCAATGGGCCAGCTCTTGTGGGAACGGCTATAGGCGCGATAGGCGCGAAGTCGCGGCTGTAGCCGCTCCCACAGGAGATGCATTGCGCCGTATCGCCTCATGCGACCGGGCTCCGGCATCATGGCCGCATGACACAGGGGACCGGCGACTTCCGCCTCTACCACTCCAACGCGCTCGACGTGCTGGCGGGATTGTTGGCGGCCGAGTTGCGCGCGCCCGCGCCCGGACAGGGACTGCTGGAGCCCGACGTCATCCTGATCCCGCAGCCCGCGATGCGCCGCTGGCTGCAGGCCACGCTGGCGGACGCGCACGGCGTGGCCGCCAACCTGGAGTTCCTGACGCCGGGTGAGTTCGTGCAGCGCGCGCTGGATGCCAACGTGCCGGGGCGCGGTGACGACCTGGATGCCGCCGCGCTGCGCTGGCGCATCCACGCGGCGCTTTCGGATCCGGCGGTGCTGCGCGATCGCGCGCTGCAGCCCATGCGCGCGTACCTGGAATCCGCGCCGGACCCGCTGAAGGCCTGGTCGCTGGCCGGCGAGCTTGCGCAGGCCTTCGAGAAGTACAAGGCCTGGCGCCGCGAATGGCTGCTGGCCTGGGAGGCCGGCGAGGCGCCACGTGATCCACAGGCCGCGCTGTGGCGTCGCGTGGCGGGCGGCACCGATCACCGAGCGCGCCGCATCGATGCCCATCTGCGCCGCTTCGCCGATGTCGATGCACCGTTGCCCACCGGCCTGCCGAAGCGCCTGTTCGCCTTCGCCATCCTCAACGTGTCGCCGGACGTGCTGCGTGTGATCGCCATCCAAGCGCGCGTCGGCACGCTGCATCTGTACGTGCCCTCGCCCAGCCGCGACTACTGGGGCGACCTGCAGCGCGTGCGCGGGGGCGATCCGGATGCGGCGGCCGGCGAGAACCCGCTGCTGCGCGCCTGGGGCGCGGCCGGACGCGACTTCATGGCGGTGCTGGGCAACTACGAAGTGGTGCACCCGGACATCGAGTTCCGCGGCGATGCCGATCCGGGCGAGGGCGGCGCCCAGCTGCAGGGCAGCCTGCTGCGGCGCCTGCAGTCGGACCTGTTCCACCGCCGGCCGTCACCGCTGCTCGTGCCAACCGCGGATGACCCACGCACACGCCTGCCGGCGCTGCGCCGCGACGACCCGAGCCTGCAGGTGCACGCCTGCCACACCCGCCTGCGCGAGCTGCAGGTGCTGCACGACCAGCTGCGCGCGCTGTTCGAAGACCCGCGCTTCGACCCGCCGCTCGAGCCGCGCGACGTCGCGGTGCTGGCGCCGGACATCGATCCCTACCTGCCCTATCTCGACGCCGTGTTCGGCGGCCGCGGCCGCGCCGATGCCGGCTTCAATCAGGCGATCCCCTATGCCGTCGCCGACGCCAGCCCGCTGGCCGGCGAGCCGCTGGCCGAAGTGTTCCTGCGTCTGCTCGCGCTGCCGGTGTCGCGCTTCGGCCTGGTGGAAACGCTGGACCTGCTCGCCAGCCCGCCGCTCGCCGAAGCCGCCGCGCTCGATGCCGCCGCCTTTGCGCGCCTGCACGCCTGGCTGCACGCCGCCGGCGCGCGCTGGGGCCTGGACGCCGCGCACCGCGCGCGCCTGGATGCACCGGCCGACGACGCCTACACGTGGGCCTTCGCGCTCGACCGCCTGCTGCTCGGCCACGCCAGCGGCAGCGATGCGCCGATCACCACCGCCAGCGGCCAGGTCATCGCGCCGATGCCGGAGCTGGAAGGCAGCGCACTGGACGCACTCGACACCCTGGTGCGATTGCTGCGCGTGCTCGCCCGCCACGCCCGCGTGCTCGACGAAGCACTGCCGCCCGACGGCTGGCGCGAGCGCCTGCTTGGCCTGCTCGAAGCGCTGCTGCCGAAGCCGCCGTCGTCCCCGGCGTCACGTCGCGCGCTCGACCGCCTGCGCACCCTGATCGACGACTTCGCCGCCGATGCGCGCCGCGCCGGCGTCGCCACGCCCGTTCCCGCCGAAGTCGTGCGCGCGCAGTTCGGCGCCGCGCTGTCGGAAGCCGACACCCGCGCGCCGCTGCTCACCGGCGGCGTCAGCATCGGCCGCATGGTGCCGATGCGCCTGCTGCCGTTCCGCGCGATCTGCCTGCTGGGCATGGACGACGGCGAGTTCCCGCGTCGCGATCCCGCGGGCGGCCTCGACCGCCTCACCGCGGATCTCGCCAGCGGACAACGCCGCCAGGGCGACCGCTCCACGCGCGACGACGACCGCTTCCTGTTCCTGCAGCTGTTCGCCGCCGCGCAGGACGTGTTCTACGTCAGCTACCAGGGCGCCGACCCGCGCGACGGCAGCGCGCGCGAGCCGTCGGTGCTGGTGGCGGATCTGCTGGCGGCCGCCGATGCGCAGCACGTGCCGGATGCGAAGGCGGGCGCGGCGTTGGTGGTGCGGCACACGCTGCAGCCGTTCGCGCCCGCGGCGTTTGGTAGCGAGGACGAGCCGAGGCGCTTCTCGTACCACGCGCAGTGGTGGCCAGCCGCCGCGCAGCCCGCGCAGAAGCGCGTGCCGCTGCCGGCGTGGTTTGGGGATGAGGCGCTGGTGGCGGTGGGCAGCGACAGCGTGGACGATGTTGGCGACGGCGCCATCGGCAGTGACGGAAACGCAGACGGCGGAACGGATCGCACCACGCCGCCGTTTGGCAGCGAGCCGGAAGCCACGCTGTCGCTCGACGAACTGCGCCGTTTCCTGCAAGCGCCCGCGGAGGTGTTCCTGAAGCAGCGGCTCGGCCTGCGGCTGGCCGAAGTGGAGGCGATCGACGAGGACGTCGAGCCTTTGCTGGCACCGGGTCGCGGGTTCGCGCGCCAGCTGCTGCAGAAGGCGGTGTTCGACGCGGTGCTGCGCGGTGATGACGACGCATCGACCCACGCCCTGCTGCGCGCGCGCGGGCTGCTGCCGTCCGGTCCGCTGGGCCGGCGCACGCTGGAAGATGTGCGCGGGCAGGTGGATGCCTATGCCGCCGCATTCGGCGACTGGCGCGGCGCGGCCGACGCCGATGCCCCGCGGCTCGAAGTCTTGATCGATGGCGTCACGCTGCAGGGCAGCGCCGGAGCTGCTGGCGGTGCGGGCGACTCGGGCAGCCTGACCCTGCGCGGCCGCGTCGCCGACGCCTACCCACAGGGCATCGCGCGTGTCCGCTTCGATCCGCCCGCCGGGCAGTCCGCCATCCGCAATGGCCTCGACTGGCTGCTGGCGAGCGCGGCCGGACGAGATGCGCCGCTGATCGAATTCCATGACGGAGGTGAGCTCGGCGTCGGCCCACACGTGCGCGCACCGCTCGATCCCGACGAGGCGCGCAACGTCCTGCGCACGCTCATCGATCTGCGCACGAAAGGCCTGCGCCGCCCGCTGCCGTTCGCGCCCTACAGCGGCTGGGAGCTGTACCGCGCCGGCAATCTCGAACGCGGCCTGGACCTGGCGGCCAAGCGCTGGCACGGCAGCGACCGCAGCTGGGGCGAAGGCACCGGCGAGGCGCTGCGTCTCGCGCTGCGCGGCCGCGATCCGTTCACCGATGAGGCCACGCAAGTCGCGTTCGTGGACCTGGCGATGGCGATCTACTCCGCGGTGGCGACCGGCGAGGTCTACGCCGGCACCGACCTGGGCGCGCTGCGCGACATCGCCGCCAAGCTCGACCTGGAGGACGCGGAATGACGGGCACCGCTACTGGGCAGGACAAGGCGATCAACGCGGGCGGTGCGGACGACGCGCGCCACGCGATCCCCGCGTCCGCCCGCGATCCCTACCTGGACCTCGCGCTCGAAGGCGTGCACGCCATCGAAGCCTCCGCCGGCACCGGCAAGACCTTCACCCTGGCCACGCTTGTCGTGCGCCTGGTGGTGGAGCGCGGCCTGCGCGTGGGCCAAGTGCTCGCCGTCACCTTCACCGAAGCCGCCACCCAGGAGCTGCGCAGCCGCATCCGCGCGCGCCTGCTGCTGGCCGAGCAGCTGGTCGGCGCCGCGCCGGCAGCCGACGTTTCGCCCGAAGCCACGCTCACCCACGCCGTGCTCGACGCCCACCTCGCGCGCGGCAGCGAATCCGCCGATGCCCTGCGCCGCCGCCTGCACGCGGCCGCCAACGACATCGACCTCGCGGCCATCTTCACCATCCACGGCTTCTGCGCGCGCGTGCTGCGCGAGCACGCGCTGGAAGTCGGCCAGGCCTTCGATGCGCCGGAGCTGCTCACCAGCGACACACCGCTGTACGAGGCCATCGCCGCCGACCTCTGGCGTTCGCACGGCAGCACTGCGGACGCCGCCGACGACCTGCTCGCGCTGTGGCCCGGCGGCCCGCAGGCGCTGGCCGGCGATCTGCCGCCGCTGGTGCGCGAACCCGTGCTGCGCCCCGCGCTGGCGGATCTTCCCGATGATCCCGCGCCGCGCCTGCATGCCACCGGCGACGCGCTGGCGCACGCCTTCCGCGCCCACGGCGACGACTTCCGCGCCGCGCTGGTGTCCGCCGTGGAAGGCAAGGTGTTGCACGGCGGCAGCTACAAGGCCGCCTGGATCGCCGAGCTGTTCGATGCCCTGCACCAGTGGTGCCATGCCGGGGAGCGCGACGCGCCGTTCGAACATTCCAAGCTCCCGCAGCTGACGCGCGACACTCTGCTGCTGCGCACCAGCAAGGCCGGCGCCGGCCGCACGCCGGACTCGCCGGTCTGCGATGCCGTCCCCGCCTACCTCGACGCCCTCACCGCGATGGCCGAGTGGAAAGATGCGCGCCGTGTCGAACTGCTGCACCGCCTGCGCGATGACGCGCGCTTGCGCGTGGCCCGCGCCAAGCAGCAGCAACGCGTGCAGACCTACGACGACCTGATCGACCGCGTCGCCGACGCCACCGACGGGCCCGAGGCCGCCGCGCTGACGGCCAAGCTGCGCACGCAGTACGCCGTGGCGCTCGTCGACGAGTTCCAGGACACCGACGCCCGCCAGTGGCGCATCTTCGACCGCGTGTTCGGCGCCGCCAGCGTTGCGCCCGCGCTGTACGTGATCGGTGACCCCAAGCAGGCGATCTACGGCTTCCGCGGTGGCGACGTGGAAACCTACCTGGCCGCGCGTGCGACCGCCGCCGAGGCGCCGCCGCTGGCGCTGAACTTCCGTTCGCGGCCGGCGGTGCTGCGTGCGGTGTCCGCGCTGTACGCACAGGCACAGGCGGCGGCCGACGCCGATACCGGAAGCGACCCGAGCAAGAAGATCCCGCCGCCCTTCATCGACGGCCGCATCGAGTTCAAGGAAGTCCTTCCCGGCGGCGTGCGCGACGACGCCGATTTCCTGCGGCACGGCACCGTCGCCCCCGCACTCACCCTGTGGCGCGCGCCAACACCGGAGCCCGACGCCAAGGGCAAGCTGAAGCCCCACAGCGCCGGCCGCTCGCGCGAACTCGCAACGCAAGCCTGCGTCGCCGCCATCCACCGCGTGCTGACCGATGCGCGCGACGGCCACGCCAGCATCGAAGGCCGGCCCGTGCAGCCCGGCGACATCGCCGTGCTGGTGCGCTCGCACAACGAAGCCACGCGCATCCGCCACGCGCTGGCGATGGCCGGCATCCCCGCGGTCGCCGCCGGCAAGCAGAGCCTGTTCGCCACGCCCGAGGCGCGCGACCTGCACGCACTGCTGCTCGCCCTGCTGCACGGCGCCGACGACGGCCGCCTGCGCATGGCGCTGTCCACGGTGCTGGTGGGCCTGGACGCCACCGCGATCGCCGCGCTGGATGAAGACGGCGAAGCGCTGCGCGCCTGGCAGCTCACCGCGCTCGCCTGGCGCGACCGCCTGCAGCGCGGCGGCCCGCTCGCGCTGATCAACGAACTCTGCGCCGAACATGCCGGCCGCCTGCTCGGCCTGCTCGACGGCGAGCGCCGCCTCACCAACTATCTTCAGCTGGCCGAGCTGCTGCAGGACGCGCAGGCGCGCGCGCTCGGCCTGCACGGCCTGGTCGACTGGCTGGCGAATGCCATTGCCGACGCCAATGCCAACGATGAGAGCCAGCTGCTGCGACTGGAGTCCGACGCAAAGCGCGTGCAGGTGGTCACCCTGCACAAGAGCAAGGGCCTGGAGTACCCGCTGGTGTTCATGCCCTTCGCGGCCATCGGCGCGCCCACGCGCAGTCCCGGGCAGCGCGCCGTGGTGAACGGCGAGGGCGGCCGCGCGCTGCATTGGAAGCTGCTGCCGTCGCGCTCCGGCTGGGAAGCGGCGAAGGACGCGTGGACCCTCGCCCAGCGCGCCGAAGACGCACGCCTGCTGTACGTCGGCCTCACCCGCGCGCGCCACGCGCTGTGGCTGGCCAGCGGGATGTTCAGCAACCACGACAAGTCGCCGCTGCTGCATATGGTGGCGAAGCCCGATGCGCTGGCCGCGACACTCGGCGCCACGGTCGCCATCGACGACAGCATTCCGCCCGCCACGCTGCCGTGGCTCGCGCCGCAATCCACCGACACCGTGCCGCCCGCGCGCATCGCCACGCGTTCGCTTGCCAGCGACTGGTGGGTCTACAGCTTCACCCAGCTCGCCAACGCCGAAGGCCAGGGCGATGCCTCCGCCAGCGCCACCCAGCCCGCACCCGGCGGCCAGGACGAGCCCGCAGCGGACGCCGATGTCGAGCTTGCGTCGGGTGCCGACCCGGCCGACGCCGACGTCTTCGACCCGCGCTTCGCCGGCACCCGCTTCGGCGTGGTGCTGCACGACGTGCTGGAACACACCGACTTCGCCCGCTGGGCCGCGTGGACGCCCGGCGCGCCCGCGCCCGGCCCCGACGACGCCAAGCTGATCGCCGACCGCCTGCGCGCCGGCGGCTACCCGGCCGAGGACATCGACGACGGCATCGGCGTGCTCACCCCGCTCATCGGCCACACCCTCACCGTGGCCCTGCCCGAAGGCGTACGCCTGGCCGACGTGCCCGCGGACCGGCGCCGCCCCGAGATCGAATTCCAGTTCGCGCTCGCGCCCACCCGCGTCGACGCGCTGCTCGCGCTGCTGCACCGCCACGGCCTGCTCACCGCGCGCCAGGGCTTCGGCGCGCGCCGCCGACTGGAAGGCCTGATGACCGGCCTGATCGACCTCACCTACGTGCACGACGGCCGCTGGTACGTGCTCGACTACAAATCCAACCGCCTGCCCGGCTACGGCCCCGCGCAGCTGGATGACGCCATGGCGCACAGCGAGTACGACCTGCAGGCGCTGATCTACACGCTGGCCCTGCACCGCTGGCTTCGCTTCCGCCTGGGTGACAAGTACGACTACGCGCGCGACTTCGGCGGCGTGCGCTACGTGTTCTGTCGCGGCCTGGATGCCACCCGCACGGATGCGCAGGGCGTGCAGGCGTGGCGGTTCATGCCAGGGCTGGTCGACGAACTCGATGCGCTGTTTGCTGGCGATGCCAAGGAAGCTGCGGCATGACGACGCTTCCGCTCTTCCCGGAGGGCCTGCCCGCCGACGCGACAGCCAGCGCCGCTGACGGCTGCGATCCGCTGCCGCCCGAGCGGGGGCAAGGAACGCGCTCCATCGGCCTGCTGCAGCAACTCGCAAAGGCAGGCGCGCTGCGCACACTCGACCACGCACTGGCGCAGAGCCTGCGTCGGCTCGACCCCGACACACCGGACAGCGTGCTTGCGGCGGCGGCACTGGCCTCGCTCGCCGTTGCATCCGGCCACGCCGGCTTCGACCCGGCGGAGCCGCAGCGCCTGGTCGATGCCGCGATCAACTGGCCCACGCCCGAGGCCTGGACGGCGGCGCTCGAAGCCTCGCGCTGGGTCGCCCGCCCCGAGGCCGGCGATGCTGAATCCGCTGCCGACACTCCGCTCGTGTACGAACACGGCCTCGTCTACTTGCGCCGCTACCGCGAGTACGAGCGCCGCCTTGCCGATGGCCTGCGCCGCATCGGCAATGCCGTCCTGAACGCTGGTGCAGCGTCCAGTGATGGCGGGGACGAACAGGTCCCAGAACACCTCGCGCCCCTTTTCGCCCAACTCTTCCCCGAAGCCGCCAGCAACGACCTCCAGTCGCAGGCCGCCGCCGCCGCGCTCCATCACAACCTGCTGCTGGTCACCGGCGGCCCCGGCACCGGCAAGACCACCACCATCACCCGCATGCTGGTGCTGCTGGTCGCCCAGGCGCTAGAAGCCGGCGCCGCGCCGCCGCGCATCGCCCTGGCCGCGCCCACCGGCCGCGCCGCCGAACGCATGGCCGAGAGCGTGCGCAACGCCGTGCAGGCGCTGCCCGCGCTTGGCGTCGCCCCCGCCATGTGCGCACGGCTACCCACCACCGGCACCACGCTGCACCGCCTGCTCGGCACCATCCCCGACTCACCGCGCTTCCGGCACCACGCCGACAACCCGCTGCCGTTCGACGTGGTGGTGGTGGACGAAGCCTCGATGATCGACCTGCCGCTGATGGCCAAGCTGGTCGAAGCCGTGCCCGACGGCGCGCGCCTTGTGCTGCTCGGCGATCCCGACCAACTGCCCTCGGTGGAGGCGGGTGATGTGCTGGCCGGTATTCTGCGCGCCGCAGAAGCCAGCGCGTCCGGCAGCACTTTCCCGGCGCGGCACGTCCATCTCACCCGCGGCTACCGACAGAGCGCCGCGCTCGACCTTGCGCCGCTGGCCGTTGCCGTGCGCGAAGGCGATACCGCCACAGCGCTGTCACTGCTGCGCGGCGGCGAACTGTCCGGCGTGCATTTCCACGAGGGCGATACCGACCCGGTGCAGTCGCATCGCGAGCACCTGCTTGCGCATTGGGCTTTGCTCGCCGAAGCCGGCGATCCTGCCGATGCACTTGCACGTGCCGGCCGCCTGCGCATCCTGACCGCCGTGCGCGAAGGACCGCAGGGAGCGCGGGGGCTCAATGCGCGCATCGAGGACATGCTTGCCGGTGCACGCCGCGGAGCAGGTCCCGCGTCAGCGGCAAGCCGCTACTTCCATGGTCGCCTACTGCTGATCACAGAGAACAGCTATCGGCATCGCTTGTTCAATGGCGATATCGGCATCTGCCTGCGCGACGGCAGTGGCACCTTGATGGCATGGTTCCCCGGCGACGATCCGCGCAATCCGCGGCCGTTCCATCCAGCAGCTTTGCCCGCGCATGACAGCGCGTTCGCGATGACGGTGCACAAGGCTCAGGGCAGCGAGTTCGACGAGGTGTGGCTGGTGCTGCCAAAGCGCTCCGGTCGCGTGCTGACGCGGCAGCTGCTTTACACCGGAGTGACCCGCGCGAGAAGACAATTGCGCGTATCCGGGAGCGGCGATGTTCTGCATGATGCGTTGGCGCAGTTTGCCGTTCGCTGGTCTCGATTGGAGCGGCGCTTGATCACACTCAAGTAGCCGTCGCGATCACAGCTCATCACGCTCCCACGCGCGTGGCCGGTCGACGTCCCTCCGGTTTTGAGTAGCACGACGTCATCAGGGCCCCACGGCATCGAGCGGCATGGCAGGGTTGAGCACAGATCGCGACTATCCATGGTGGCACGCCACAAACCCTGTCATATAAATAAGCGTCACATCTGCAAGACCGGTGCCTGCCGTGCCCGTTCCCTCTCCTCCAATTGCTGCTGCTCCAGGGCTTGCTGCTGCGCTAGCAATTGATCGCCAAGTTGCGCCAGTTGCTGGCCTTCCGGGGTTTGCGAGAACTCAACAGCGATCCGATCGGCCAGATCACTGTCGCCAGCCATAAGGGCGGCAATGTGGCGGTCTGCAAACGGATCGTCGGATGGTCGCGGTTGGGGCTGATTCATGCCTTGGCGATCATCTTCTATGCCGCGTTGATGGTCTGGTTCGTCGAGACCGGGTGGATGTGCTTGCGGCTGGACGCCAACCCGGCTCGGTCCGGTCAGCGTGATGCCAATGTTTGTTCTAGTACTTCCAGAGTCTATTGGGTACTGGAGATCAACTTCATCCTGATCGCGCAGGTCGCGCCCTGCATCAAGGTAAATGCGTCCGGCATCAAAATTGGCATCGGTCAGCCTGTCGGCCAAGTCTGGATGCCGCTGACGCAGTTCTCCCAGTAGCGCAGTGCGGGCGGGAGCGAGGGCATCGGCTATGTTTGGAATACTTCCGTATTCATTGACGAGCGCGGGAAAGTCCCTGTTCGCTTGCGCAAGACGGTTCCGGGCAGCAGCTTCGCCGTCGACGGTGACCCCGAAGCTGCGTTCCACACGATCAATCTCGTCGCGGTGAAGTTGGTACGTGCGATAGACGCTCTTGGCTTCGTCTGGGGTGATATTGTCCGGGTCGTCATACAAGCCAAACACCTGTGACTCGGCGAAGCGGCGTTTGCGAAGGCCCCTTCGACTTCGCTATTGCTGCCCCAGCAGTTGTAGCGCATCTGGAACCATGCTTCAGACCGGTCGCCATTACGAATCGCATCCATGACAGCGTGTTCCGGGACATTGCTCCCTGGAATGCCATTCAGCATTCCAGCGCCGCGATTGTAGGCAAGCGATACCAGGGCAATGCGCTCGTCGGATAGAGGCATCTCCAGACGGCCTGCTGGCCCATTCCTGTCGTACTCGGCCAGTGAGGCCCGGAGCAGTTGATCGGATTCGGCTTCGTTGAGTTCTCTTGTGAACGACAGGCCTGTTCTGGTCCTGTCCGCAGCTGGGGCTGCATCGATCGCAGCCAATGTGCGCCATTGTTCTCGGGTCAAATCAATGCCACTGTCGGTCCAGACAGCAACATTGTTGTCTCGGTTGAATGTGTAACCCCAGCCTATTGTCGCCCGGTTGTCGCCGATGTCCTGCGCATGCGTATGAAGTCCTTCGGAGCCGACAATCACCATGCGTAACTTGCGATCGTATTCCGTTCGGTCCAACTCCCTATAGTCCATTTTTGTCTCCGTCCTGCCGAACAAACGACTGCTCGTTACAGATCAGTTCTGCGGCTTTGTCGGAATGCCGCGGCAGTCGCTTTGTGGAGCGGCTGCGTTATCGTCCCCTGATCGCCCTGCAAGGCTCTTGGTGAGCACATCGTCCAATGCGATGATGTCTATATCGGTTTCGGCTTTGCGAATGGTGTCTCGCATTTCCCAGCGCATGCAGTCGCCATCAACGGCCGCCTTGATCAGATAGATTCCGCCGCTACGCAGGCTTTCGATGGTGAGGATGGCGGTGTTGCCGACGGCGATGCCGTGGATGATTCCACCTTCGTCTATTTGCGCCAGGCGCACTCTCGCCCCGAAGGAATCGCCACTGATCTTGTCGCCGGCTTGAGTCAGATCGATATCGAACCTGCCACAATCGGCTTCCGGCGCGGTGTTGTCGCACCACTGTACCCCCCAACTTCCGCTGAAATCGGCGCTGGCGCCAGGTTGTTGCGGGACTTCGCCTGAGTCAGCCGTATGAGGGGCCGAGGCTGCATCATGGGATTGCTTGACGGCCGGTACCTGTCGAGGTGCGGATTGAGCGCACCCATTAGCTCCGAGGGTCAGGGCCAGCAGCCCTGTAGCGGCAAGCCACTTTATCTTGTCCATATGTTGTCCCTATCGTCTGCGGCGGCGACTGAGTTCTTGCTCGTCCGTTCAAGCAGCCCCGAGTCTAATCAAAGAGTGGACCAAGGTCCTGCTCGTTTCGTGTAGGAAATCCAGCCTCGGTCTGCTTCCTGCGACCCCACCGAGTTTGACTGGAACGGCGATCTGGAGACGAGTTCCAGTGCGTATCGCTATCATTCGCGCCTGAACGGAACGTCGAGCTTCGGGAACGCATTCTGGCGCTGGCACAGCGGCACGTTGATGGCGTGGTTCCCCGGCGACGACCCGCGCAGCCCGCGACCGTTCCATCCCGCTGCGCTGCCCGCGCATGACAGCGCATTCGCGATGACGGTGCACAAGGCGCAGGGCAGCGAATTCGACGAGCTGTGGCTGGTTCTGCCGGAGCGCTTCAACCGCGTGCTGTCGCGGGAACTGGTGTACACGGGGATGACGCGGGCGCGCCGAGCGCTGCACATGGTGGGAACTGCCGAAGTCATCAGCGAGGCGTTGAGCGGCACGCCGGGCGGTGGTCCGGGTTGGGCGGGCGGCTTGGTGCACTTGTTCGAACATGAGGCCAAATGGGGACTGCCTGATGTCGGGCACCGAGAAAGGTGACGCCTGCAGCCAAGCCGCTTCTGGCTAGTGCTATTGTGCCAAAAAGCCGGATTTGCAGGCGTCACTGCCGGCATTGCTCTGCCGAGGACATGCGATTCGACAGGAGGTTGTGCCATGCCTCGCAAACGCCTAACTGCACTTCAAGCCGTTGCACTGATGTTGGCGACGCTCATGGCAGCCTGCAAGCCTGCCGTTCCCAGGGACGTGCCCGGCTTGGTCGATGCTGCTCCGGAAGGTTGGTCAGCCGAGGCTTCCTCGAACCTTGCGTCGCTCCCTCAAGTACCTGGAACGGAGCCCAATTCATGGGTTCCATATGCGGTGGAGAAGCGCATGGGAGCGGAATGGTGTCCGGAGGATCCTGATGACGAACGGGGGCGGAAAAGCGGAATTCTGAATCGGCCGTGCTTCGGCTTGCTGCCACGGCACCTTGCCGAGGTCCTGGTCGCCATCCCGGAGGGCGACATATTCCTGCCCGTCGTTACCCGGGCCCGGCATGCCCTACTGCCCCAGAAGTACCTGGCCCTGCCCGGATATGGGGAACGTCCGGACTTCATGGCCGTTGTCGATATCCTCGAAGGCATCACGTTGCGCTCGTTCGAAGGGGTTCGCCCGGCGGATACCGTATATCTGGTCGAAGGGCCATTTCGGTGTATCGATAACGATCCAGTGGCAGTTGCTGAGGGCGAGTATCTGCTGCAGACCACGGCATGCCAGGCTGCACAGGCGGATATTCGCCTTTACAAGTGGTCAACTGGTGCCGGGAGTATGGCGCGGGTGCAGACAGAGATGACGATCCGTTCGTTGAAGGGGAAAGACACCCTCCACCGGCAAGAAGCCGGCCATGACCAACCCGCACCTGACCACGCTTACGGATATCGACATCCGTATGAGTGCAGAACAGGTAATTTTGCAGTTGCGACTAGGACAACATTCCGACGCGCTTCGGCTGCTGGTTTGTCGATGTGACGCGCACGGATATGACGGATACAAATGGTTGCCGCGAAAAAAATCGCAAGCCCTAAGCCATACCTTGGATTGCCGATCGGTTTTGCACGCTACGGTTCGACATTCGCCAGTGAAGGCGGTTCAACATGTCCAGAGCTCGGCATGCCAGTGTATTGAAGTACACCTTCCCAGTGATGCGTTTGCAGTTTGGTAAGTTCACATGCGTCCCGATGCGAGTTCTGGACATGATCAAGGTCACGCCCGCAACCCTGGAATTCGAAGCAATTCTTCGCCGGCCCGCCAAGCCGAAGAACGCCACTTGGGCCTTCCTCGTCCTGCCCGAAGCCGCAAGCACCGAGTTGCCAACCCGTAGCCAGGCTACGGTGGAAGGCACCTTCGCTTCAACGCCGTTCCAGGCCACCTTGGAGCCCGACGGCAAAGGCAGCCACTGGCTGAAAGTCGACAAGTCGCTGCTCGAGGCCGCAGGCGCCCAGCCCGGCGACACGGTGACCCTGGAAATCACCCCGGTCGCCAAGCAGCCCGAACCCAAAGTCCCACCCGACCTGCGCGCCGCCCTGTCCGCCCACCCCGCCGCCAAGACCACCTGGGACGACATCACCCCCATCGCCCGCCGCGACTGGATCCAGTGGATGACCTCCGGCAAGAAGGCCGAGACCCGTGTGAAGCGCATCGCCACCGCCTGCGACCAGCTGGCCTCGGGCAAGCGCCGCGCCTGCTGCTTTGACCGCTCCGGCATGTACAGCCGCGGCAACCTCGGGCCGCCCGAAGCGGCGGACTGAGCCGACGCCGGGCTGTGGCTCTCGGCGCGTCCGCACTTCCTCCCATGCCGCACAATGCATCCCCCTCGCACCACCAGGATGTCCATGGACGCTGAAGCTCTCCTCCGCGCGGCCCTTCGCGAAGCAGGTTACGGGCCTGATGCCATTGGTTCGGCCATGCCGCAGATCATGCGCATCCTTCAGGCGGAGGACGTGCGCATCGAAGCCGGCCGCACGCTGTCGCGCAAGGAGCGCGAGTACGTGCGCGTGCAGCTGGAGCTGGGCCTCGACGTGTCCGAAATCGTGGCCGGCCTCAAGCGCTGATTCCGCTGCTCGACTGTCCCGCCCGTCTCCTGCTGGGACATACTCGGCCTGGGGATTCAGCAGGGGTCTCGAATGCGACGCTGGACGCTTGCGGTGCTGCCGTTGCTCGCCATGCTTGCCGGGTGCGGTGGCGCCCAATCGCACGAAGTCGAGAATCGTTCCACCTGGGTGCAGGCAATCCGCGACACGGCGCGGACCCAGGGAGGACCGCTGGGCGGGATGGGGCCGACCGCGGATACGCTGAAGCAAGGCGTGCTGAACCGTCAGGATGCGGTCGATGCGCTGATCCCGCTGTTGAAGGATCCCGATGAGCGTGTGGCGGAGCTGGCCGCCTACCTGCTTCGCGATGCGACGGTGATCGACCCGAAGTATCTGCCACAAATCATCGAAGGCCTTGATCGAGGCCTGGGATGGCTGCCGCCCGCGCTGGCGCGGATCGGCACGGACGGGGCGGCGAATGAAGCCGTGGACCGCTACCTGGTGTCCGACAGCGCCCCCAACAACCAGGAAGCGTACGCGCTGGAACTCCTCGGGCAGCGCGCGATCCCGTTCATCGTGGCCCGGGCGGCTTGCGACCAACCCTGTCGCGATGACACGCATGAGCTGCTGGGTGCCGTGCTGCGCCGGATGGGTCCCGAGCGCGCTGCCGCGGGTCCGGGGTTGATGCGGATCGCGAGCGATCGCAGTTCGTCGCCACAGATGGCGCAGGGTGCCCTGGGGATGATCGCGCAGCTTGGAACGGACGGACTGGCGCTGGAAGAAGACCTGCTGCGCGAACGCGGGGATGCGCCGTATCTCGCGCCCTGGATCGACCAGGCGCTGGTGGGCATCCAGTCGCCACGGGCGGGCCTGATCTTCGCGGAGCGTCTGGCCAACCAGCCCGATGCGAGAGCGTTGCGCGATCTTGCCGACGTCGGGATCGCCGGACGCGATGCCGGCCCCGCGGTGCTTGGGATCCTGGAGCGCGAGCCCGGGCTGCGTGCGCTGGCCGCCCTGACGCTCGGGTACATCGGCTACGTGCAGGCGACGCCCGCCCTGGTGGGAGCGCTCGAAGATCCGGTCGATGTCAGGGTGGCGTGGGCGGCTGCAAACGCGCTCGGCCGCCTCGGGGCAGGTGATGCGCTCACGGCGCTGGACCACACGGCCGCGGCGCACTGGTACACACCCGTTCGCGATGTCGCGCGCGAGGCGGCGGTGGCCATCCGTTCGGGCACGCCGTTTGCAGAGCGCCAGCCGGAGGACGGCTTCGCATCGGACTTCTTCGCGGTCTGGTCGATCAACCGCGGGTTGCCGGAGTGCGAACGGCGCTACGACGCCGAGCCGGAGTCCTCGCGCACAAAGCTGTACTCCGCCACGGCAAGCAGGAGGCTCGGGCAGCTGAAGTACCCGACCGAAGTCGTCAGCTACGGCGCCGCAGACGAGGAGGAGCAGAAGGAGGCGGGGGCGGACATCATCAAGGTGCATCAGGGCAACCTGATGGAGCGCCGGGAGCCAATCGAACAGACACCGCATGTCGCACTGCGCGTCGACGACGGTTGGCTGGTGGGCGGCAGCCGTGGCGAGTGGGGCGGCGAACTGATGTTCGTCGGCGACGACGGTCGATTCCAGGAGGTTCTTGGTGACAACGTGCAGGACATCCATCGCCTCGGAGACCGCATCGTCGCTACCACCGGACTCGCGCATCTCAGCCTCAACGGCGGTAGGGTCGTGGAGCTGGAGCGGCGGCCTGACGGTCAATGGCGGGCGGATACGTGGCGTGTCCTGCCAGGCGCGCCCTCGGCATCCGTGATGACCCCCGAGGGGCTGTTTGTCCCGGTCATCGGCGGCGGCGCGATCCTGATGGGGGCGGATGGCGTTATGCAGATGGCCGATTGTCATGACTAGTGGTCGTCCGCGCGCGACCCGCCGGCGCGTGCTGCAGCTGGTGCGCACCCTGTGCCTGGCTCTGCTCCTGCTGCCGTTCGGGTCCGCGACGGCGAACGAACCAGCTCCCGGTGCGCATGAGCCCGCCGCATCGCCGCCGGCCGCCACCACTGCACGGCTGCCGCTGAACCGGCGCATCGGCGTCGGCATCATCCGTGCCGCGTTCAACCGGGAGGGCGCGCGCACGCGTCGCGCGATGGCGGAGCACCTGCCCGCCGTTCCAGTCACCTCCGTCGAAGGCCTTTCCTATCGCGCTAACGATCCAGACGCGCTGCTCGACATCCACTACCCCGCGTCCGCGGCGTCGACCGGCGCGCGCCTGCCGGTACTGGTGTGGATCCACGGCGGTGCCTGGTTGTCCGGCAGCCGGCAGGATGCGGCGCCGCTGTTCCGCCTGCTGGCCGCGGAGGGCTATGCGGTGGTGGCGCCGGACTATTCGCTGGCGCCGGCGGCGCTCTATCCGCAGCCGCTGCGCCAGCTCTCCGCGCTGCATGCCTGGCTGGAGCGCCATGCGGGCGACTATCCGATCGATCCCGAACGCGTGTTCCTGGCCGGTGATTCGGCCGGTGCCCAGTTGGCCGCGCAGCTCGCGGCGATGGGCAGCAATCCGGCGTATGCGGCCGAGGTCGGGCTGCCGGGCGTGTTTACGCCCGAGGTGCTGCGCGGGGTGGTCCTGCAGTGCGGGGTGCTCGACCTGCCGGCGCTGGTGCGGCGCGAGCGCGGCGGTTCGCGGCTGCTGGGCTGGGGCACGGGCACCACCGTGCTGGCCTATGCCGGCACGCGCGATCCGGACAGTCCGGTGCTGGCGCAGATGTCGCCGATCCTGCATCTCACCGCGGACTTTCCGCCGGTCTGGATCACCGGCGGCAATGCCGATCCGCTCACGGCCGGCCACTCCGTGGCCTTCGCCGCGCGGCTCGAGGCGCTGGCGGTGCCGGTGACCTCGCTGTTCTGGCCCGACGACCATGCGCCGGGGCTGCCGCACCTGTATCCGTTCAACCTCGACAGCGAGGAAGGGCAGGTCGCGCTCCGCTCTATGCTGGAGTTCCTGCGCAGCCGCGAGTAGCGGCCGGGCCCGTGCCCGCGGGGTTCAGCGGTACGGCCCCGGCCCACGCCACACCATCTCTCCGCGCCGATACACCTGGTGCATCGTGATGACCTCGCGCGCGTCGCCGATGTCCGCCATCTCCGGATCCTCCGGATGCACCAGGCGGCACGGTCCGGAGCCGCGGCGGAGCGCGGTCTCCAGCGGACAGACCATGAAGCGACGCTCGCCGGGCAGGGGGATGAAGATCTCGGTCATGCCGGCGTCGCGCCATTCGCGCAGCCTGGTTTCGCCCAGCAGGTCGTAGATCACCTGGAAGCCGCCGGCCTCGAGGTTGGTCTCACCTGGGGACGGGCGATGCCTGCGCCCGTTGTCGACGGCGGCGCTGGGCGCGGTGCCGGCGTTCACGGGGGCGTGGTGTTCGCGAAGCATGCCCGGGGGCTGGCCCCAGACGTGCTGCGACTGCCGGGGCGTGGAGCGTGCGGACGCGGCAGGCGCCGGTGTTGCGTCACGTGGTGCGTCGGCGTCGGGCGGTATCGGGTCTTCGGTCTGGTCGACCTGGGTGGTCTGGAGGCGCGTCGCCGCGGGCGGCACCACCGGGTCGGGCCGGGGCGGCACGGCTTCGCGCGTGGGCGTGACGCGCGGGAACTCCGGCGGTGAGGGAATGGCGTCCTCGTTCCGGTCGATGAAGGTCACCTCGATCCGGCCGCCGCCGGCGGCGCCTTCCGGGCTCGACATCGTGACCGGCGGCGCGAACAGCGCCAGCAGCACCACCGCCAGGTGCAGCAGCGCGGTCACCAGCACGGCAATCCACGGATGCAGCCGGTCGATCAGGGGCTGGGCAGCGTCAGCCGCCGGGCGCACTGCGCTGCTCATGCCGCACCCACAGGAACGCACCCCGGCCGCGGCCAGGGTGCGTGATGCGTGGGGACGTGATGCGGCGTCACACTGCGGATGCGGCGAGGATCACTTCAGGCCGCGATGCTCGAGCAGCGGCTCCACGCTCGGCTCCTTGCCGCGGAACTCCCGATACGCCTCCGCAAGATCCCGCGAATGCCCGATCGACAGGATCTTCTCCCGGAACACCTGCCCGTTCTCGCGCGTCAGGCCGCCGTTCTCGCGGAACCACTGGAAGGCGTCATGGTCGAGCACCTCCGCGCCGAAGTACGCGTAGTAGCCGGCCGCATAACCACCGCCCCAGATGTGGCTGAAGTAGTTGGTGCGGTAGCGCGGCGGCACCGCAGCCATGTCCACCTGGTACTTGGCCAGCGCCTCGCGTTCGAACGCGTCGACGTCTTTCTTCGCGTCACCGGCCGGCAGCGTGTGCCAGGCCATGTCCAGCAGCGCGGCCGACAGGTACTCGGTGGTCGCGTAGCCCTGGTTGAAGGTGCGCGCCTTGACGATCTTCTCCACCAGTTCCTGCGGCATCGGCTCGCCGGTCAGGTGGTGCTTCGCGTAGTTCGCGAACACCTTCGGGTCCAGCGCCCAGTGTTCGTTGAACTGCGAAGGGAACTCGACGAAGTCGCGCGGCGTGTTGGTGCCGGCGACGCTCGGGTAGGTGGTCTTGGAGAACATGCCGTGCAGGGCGTGGCCGTACTCGTGGAAGAGCGTGGTCACGTCGTCCCAGCTCAGCAGCGCGGGCTGGCCGGCGGCGGGCTTGGTGTAGTTCTCGACGTTGTAGATCACCGGGATGTCGCCGGTCAGGCCGTTCTGCTCGACGAAGTTGCCCATCCAGGCGCCGCCCTGCTTGCTCTCGCGCTTGAAGGGATCGAGGTAGAACAGGGCGAGCTGGGTGCCGTCGGCGTCGAAGATGTCGAACACGCGCACGTCGGGGTGGTAGACGGGGAGGTCCGTGCGCTCCTTCGCGGTGATGCCGTACAGCTGTTCGGCGGCGAAGAACACGCCGTCCTTCAGCACGCGGTCGAGTTCGAAGTAGGGCTTGATCTGCTCGGCGTCGAGGTCGAACTCGGCCTTGCGCACCTGCTCGGCGTAGAAGTCCCAGTCGGCGGCGCCGGCGGTGAAGCCGCCACCCTGTTCGTCGACCACGGCCTGGATCCGGGCCAGCTCCGCGCGGGCGCGGGCGGTGGCGGCGGGCACGGTGTCGGTCAGCAGCTTGAGCGCGACCTCCGGCGTGCGCGCCATCTGGTCGGCGATGCTGTAGGCGGCGTAGTTGGGATAGCCCAGCAGTTCGGCCTTGCGCGCGCGCAGTTCGGCCAGGCGCTGGATGGTGGCGCGGGTGTCGTTGGCGTCGCCCTTCTCGGCACGGCTGAGCGATGCGGCGATCACCTGCTCGCGCAGGCCGCGGTCCTTCAGCGATACCAATACCGGCTGCTGGCTGGTGTTCTGCAGCGCCAGCAGCCACTGGCCGTCCTTGCCGGCGGCCTTGGCGGCTTCGGCGGCGGCGGCGATGCCGGCGTCGTCCAGGCCATCGAGCTTCTTCACGTCATCCACCAGCACGCCACCCGCATTGCCTGCAGCGAGCAGCTTGTTGGAGAACGCGGTGGTCAGCGAGGACTCTTCGCTGTTGAGCTTGCGCAGCTCGGCCTGCCTGTCGGCGTCGAGCTCGGCGCCGGCGCGCACGAAGTTGTCATGGGTGCGCTCGAGAACGGTGACCTGCTCGGGGGTGAGGCCGAGGTCGGCGCGTTGGCCGTACAGGGACTGCACGCGTGCGAACAGCACCGGGTCGAGGTGGATGGCGTCGGCATGTTCGGCCAGCTTCGGCGCCAGCGCTTCTTCGGCGGCCTGCAGCGTGGGGTTGGTGTTGGCCGAGGTCATGGAGAAGAAGAGCGTGGCGCTGCGGGTCAGCAGGGCGCCGCTGCGCTCCAGGGCTTCGATGGTGTTGGCGAACGTCGGCGGCTCGGCGCTGTCGGCGATGGTGCGCACTTCGGCCAGGTGCTGGCGCATGCCTTCTTCGATCGCCGGCTGGTAGTGGCTGTCCTGGATGCGGTCGAACACGGGTGCCTGGAAGGGCAGCGTGCTGGCGACGAGGAGCGGGTTCTCGCCCTGTGCGGGCGTGGCGGGGACGGCGGCGGTATCGGGCATCGGGGACTCGGTGGCGGGGCGGTCGCAGGCGCCAAGGGCGAGGGCGATCGCGGAAGACAGCAGCAGGGTACGCAGCATGGGATGGGGTTCCGGGTGGGGTGGGACAAGGGCGGAGGCCAGCCGGTGCGGCGTGCGCGCCGGGCATCCGTCGCAGTATCCGGCGTTTCGTCGCATTCCGCTTGCCGGCGGAGGGCACCGGCGGCACCTTGGTGGCTGTCGCGCGTATGGCGCGGGATCCCTTGCGAGGACCGACCATGAAAACCCTGACCATCCTGCTGCTGTGGTGCCTGCTGTTCGTGCTGTGCTGGCCACTGGCGCTGCTGGCCCTGGTGCTCTGGCCGCTCGCGTGGCTGGTGCTGCTGCCGTTCCGCCTGGTCGGCATCACCTTCGCCGCGCTGTTCGCGTTCCTGTATGCGGTGCTGACGCTGCCGGCGCGCCTGCTCGGCTGGCGGCCGTCCGGCGGCAGGGCCGCAGCGACGGCCTGACAGGCAAAAAAAGAGCCCCGGAATAACCGGGGCCGGGTCCATGGCGGCGTCCTGCCGCTGCGAGCCTTAGCGCGCGTCCTTCATCGCAAGCTTTCGGTTGCGCATGATGTCGTGGCATTCCTGCACGCGCGGCATGTGCTTCTGCGCGGCTGCGCGGGCGGTGGCCGGCGTATCGGCATCAGCCACGGTGTCCTTGAACGCGTTCAGCAGGCGGTCTTCGACCTCTTCCAGCTGCGCGACGTAGGCGTAGTTGGTGTCGCCCAGCGCGGCGCGCACCTTGCCGTAGGCCTGCTGCATGGTGCCGACCATGGTGCCGTGGTCGGCGGGGTTGCCGCCGGCCGCGGCCACGTCGGCGCTGAGTCCGGTGACGATCTCGCGCTTGTGCCCGGCCATCTGGCTGAACAGCGAGGACAGCTCGGTGTTGTCCACCTTGCCGGCGGCCTCGGTGTAGAACTCGGCGCCGTCGCGTGCGATCTCGATCAGGTCGTTGAGGGTGTGCTGGATCTTCTTCTCGGTATTCATGGGGAACCTCGTTCGAAAGTGCAGCCACTTTCGGGGTTCGGCCATGAAAGCCGCGTGGAATCGCACAGGTGTTCGCACCTGCACGCAACGCGCAGTGGGGTTTGTGCACGCCCCGTGGAGGCACGCGGCGTGCACGGTGGCTCAGCCTGCGAGCAGCCGGTTCATGCGCTGCACGAACGCGGCCGGGTCCGCCAAGGGTGCGCCGGCCGTGAGTTCGGCCTGCTCCAACAGCAGGGTGGCCAGGTCGGTGGCGCGGGCGTCATCGGCCTCGCCCTGCAGCTTGCGGACCAGCGCGTGCTGCGGATTGATCTCAAGCGTGGGCTTGTTCTCCGGCACGTCCTGGCCGGCCTCGCGCAGCAGGTGCGCGAGGTGCGGGGCCATCTCCCACTCCGACATCGCAAGGCAGGACGGCGAATCGGTCAGGCGCGCCGACACCCGCACATCCTCCACGCGCCCGTCCAGCAGGCCCTTGATCCGCTCCAGCAGCGGTGCGGCGGCGCCGGTGGCGTCTTCGAGCTTCTGCTTCTCCGCTTCGTCCATCGGCAGCTCGCCCTTGGCGACGTGGCGCAGCGGCTTGCCGGCGTACTCGCGGAACTGGCCCAGCATCCATTCGTCGATGCGGTCGGACATCAGCAGCACTTCGATGTCCTTGGCGCGGAAGGCTTCCAGCTGCGGGCTGCCGGCGGCGGCGCGGTAACCGTCGGCGGTGACGTACCAGATCGCATCCTGGCCCGGCTGCATGCGGCCGACGTAGTCATCGAGCGACACGGTCTTCTGCTCGCCATCGCCCTTGGTGGAGGCGAAGCGCAGCAGCTTGGCGATGCGCTCGCGGTTGGTGGCGTCTTCGACGATGCCTTCCTTCAGCGTGTTGCCGAAGGCCTTGAGGAAGGCTGCGTACTTTTCGGGTTCGTCGCGCGACAGCTTCTCGATGAGATCAAGCACGCGCTTCACGCAGGCGCCCTTGATGCGCTCGAGCTGGCGGTTGTGCTGCAGGATCTCGCGGCTGACGTTGAGCGGAAGATCGTCGGCATCGACCACGCCGCGCACGAAGCGCAGGTAGTTGGGCAGCAGCTCTTCGGCTGCGTCCATGATGAAGACGCGCTTGATGTAGAGCTTCAGGCCCTTGCGCTCGTCGCGGCCGCCCATCATCAGGTCGAAGGGCGGCTGCGCCGGCAGGTACAGCAGGGTGGTGAAGCTCTGGCTGCCTTCGACGCGGTTGTGCGTCCAGGCGGCGGCATCGTTGAAGTCGTGGCCCAGCGACTTGTAGAAGTTCTGGTATTCCTCGTCGCTGATGTCCGACTTCGGGCGGGTCCACAGCGCGGAGGCGTCGTTGACGGCCTCCCACTCGGGTGCGGCGTCCGCCTTGGCCGCGCCGTCGTCGCCATCGCTCCCGTTGTCCGCGTCCGAACCCTCGTCGTCCACCGCCGCGTCCTTCGGCATTCGGATCGGGAAGGCGACGTGGTCGGAGTACTTGTGGATCAGCGAGCGCAGGCGCCAGGGCTCGAGGAACTCGTCCTCGTCGGCCTTCAGGTGCAGCACCACGGTCGTGCCGCGCTCGGGCAGGGTCACGTCTTCAAGCGTGTACTCGCCACGGCCGTCGCTCTCCCACTTCACCCCGGCATCCGCAGCCGCGCCGGCGCGACGCGTCAGCACGGTCACGCGGTCGGCGACCACGAAGGCGGAGTAGAAGCCCACGCCGAACTGGCCGATCAGTCGCGCGTCGGCCTTCTGCTCGCTGCCCATGGCCTCGAGGAAGCGGCGGGTGCCGGAGCTGGCGATGCTGCCGATGTTGGCCACCACCTCGTCGCGGTCCATGCCGATGCCGGTGTCGCGGATGGTGATGGTGCGCGCGTCCTTGTCCCAGCTGACGTCGATGCGCAGGTCGCTGTCGCCGGCCAGCAGTTCCGGATGGGCGATGGACTCGAAGCGCAGCTTGTCGCAGGCGTCGGAGGCGTTGGAGATCAGCTCGCGCAGGAAGATTTCCTTGTGCGAGTACAGGGAATGCGTCACCAGGTGCAGGACCTGGGCGACTTCGGCTTCGAACTTGCGGGTTTCGGCGGTGGCGGTGGTCATCGGGTCTCAAGAACATGATCAGAGAGCCCTTCGATATGCGAGCGGCGGTGGCGATTTCAAGCGCTCCGGGCCGAGAACAGGTTCTTCCTGGAGGGCCCCGCCGCGGCCGGGAGGCCTTCGCGGCTCATGTCCCCCGGCATCCGCCTGGCGGCGGATGCCTCCTCCTTTACTT
>NZ_JBSVRR010000008.1:0-39658 GCF_054072805.1 Luteimonas sp. A534 | reverse complement strand
ACCGAGGAAGCGCTACGACTATGAAACGCCCGAACAGCGAATCCGCGCCTGATCAGGACTGTCGCACTTGGTGGTTGAATTCACCCCTCCTACTGCGCGCTGTCAATGCCTGCGCGGATGCTGCGTCGCAACGCGACGCCCGTGCGGGGGCCGCGCTACTGTTGCGATCCGCCATGACCGCCCGCCGCGCGCAGGCCCGGTCGCAACACGCGACGGACAGCCATGACGTCCTTTCCGCCCAGCCAAGGGAGAAACGGACCCATGTCCCATGCCACCCCAGACATCCGCAACGTGGCCCTCGCAGGCCACCCCGGCGCCGGCAAGACCACGCTCTTCGAAGCCCTGCTGCATGCCGGCGGCGCGATCCAGGCGGCAGGCAGCATCGAACGCGGCAGCACCGTGTCCGACTTCGATCCGCAGGAGCGAACGCGCGGGCACTCCATCGACGCGGCCATCGCCGGCATCGACCACCGCACGAGCGACGGCACCCGGGTCCACGTCAACCTGCTCGACACGCCGGGCTATCCGGACTTCCGCGGCCCGGCGCTGTCGGCGCTGTCGGCGGTGGAGACCGTGGCGGTGGTGGTCGACGCCGATGCCGGTATCGGCCACGGCACCCGTCGCATCATGGAGCACGCGGGGAAGCGCGGGCTGTGCCGCGCGATCGTGGTCAACCGGATCGACGCCGAGGGCGCGGACTGCGCGCGCCTGCTCGACGAGCTGCGCGAGGAGTTCGGTCCCGAGGTGCTGCCGGTCAACCTGCCGGCCGAGGGCGGCAGCCGCGTGGTGGACTGCTTCGCCGGCAACGGTGGCGACAGCGACATCGGCCCGGTGGCCGACTGGCACCGACGCATCCTCGACCAGGTGGTCGAGGTCGAAGAATCGGTGATGGAGCACTACCTCGACGGCGGCGAGCGCGCGCTCGGCCGCGACGAACTGCATGACGCCTTCGAGCAATGCCTGCGCGAAGGCCACCTGGTGCCGGTGTGCTTCGTCTCGGCGCGCACCGGCACGGGGCTGCGCGAATACCTCGACATCATCGCCACCCTGTTCCCGCATCCGGGCGAAGCGAATCCGCCGCCGTTCACGCGCGGCACGGGCAAGGACGCGGCAGCGGTGGCCTCGCGCCCCGACCCGGACGCACACGTGATCGCCGACGTCTTCAAGATCATCAACGACCCCTTCGTCGGCAAGCTCGGCGTGTTCCGCGTCCACCAGGGCACGGTGAAGCGCGACCAGCAGCTGTTCGTCGACGACGGCCGCAAGCCGTTCAAGGTGGCGCACCTGTACCGGATCCAGGGCAAGGACCACGTCGAGATCGACCAGGCCGTGCCGGGCGACATCGCCGCAGTGGCGAAGGTGGAGGAACTGCACTTCGACGCCGTGCTCCACGACAGCCACGACGAAGACGACATCCACCTCGAAGCCATGGCCTGGCCGCGTCCGATGTTCGGCCTGGCCGTGGAAGCCGGCAGCCGCGGGCAGGAGCAGAAGCTGGCCACGGCGCTGCACAAACTGTCCGAGGAGGATCCCTGCTTCCAGGTGGAGCACGATGCCGAGACCAACGAGACCGTGGTGCGCGGGCTGTCCGAACTGCACCTGCGCATCCAGCTCGAACGCCTGCGCGAGCGCCACGGCGTGGACGTGTCGACGCGCCCGCCGCGCATCGCCTATCGCGAAACCATCACCGCCACCGCCGAAGGCCACCACCGGCACAAGAAGCAGACCGGGGGCGCCGGACAGTTCGGCGAGGTCATGCTGCGCGTCGAGCCGCTGCAGCGCGGCGCGGGCTTCGAGTTCGTCGACGCGGTGAAGGGCGGCACCATCCCCGGCCAGTTCATCCCGGCGGTGGAAAAGGGCGTGCGCCAGGCCCTGGCCGGGGGCGCGGTGGCCGGGCATCCGATCCAGGACGTGCGCGTGATCGTGCACGACGGCAAGCACCACCCGGTCGACAGCAAGGAAGTCGCGTTCGCGGCGGCGGGGCGCAAAGCCTTCCTGGACGCGGTGGGCAAGGCCTCGCCGAGGGTGCTCGAGCCGATCGTCGACCTGGTGGTGACCGCGCCGGAAGCGCACATGGGCGATATCAGCGGTGGCCTGGCCGGCCGCCGGGCGCGCATCCTGGGTACCGATTCCACGCGCGGCGGCGACATCGTGGTCAAGGCGCAGGTGCCGCTGTCGGAGCTCGATGGCTACCCCACGGAACTGCAGTCGGCAACCGCCGGACGTGGCCGATATTCGCTTGATTTCAGCCATTACGAGCCTGTTCCCGCACAGCTGCAGCAGAAGCTCGCCGAGGCCTGGCACCCACACCAGGACGACGATTAGGTGCCCCGCGCCCGGACATCGAAGCACCCTCCACAGGGACGACAGGCTGGAAAGATGCGGTTTTCCCCTGCTTTCCCACTTGGCGTGGCCCCGGGCATGCCCTACATTGCGCTTGCCGACGGGGTCGGCCGACATCCCATCACCGATAAACGGAATCACACTCAAATGGCGAAGAAAGCAACCAAGGCGGCCAAGAAAGCCGCCCCGAAGAAGGCCGCCGCTGCGAAGCCGGCCGCACCCAAGCCGATCAAGGACGCCCTGACCAAGTCGGGCCTGGTCTCCCACATCGCCGAGTCCACCGGCCTTGCCGCGAAGGATGTCCGCGCGGTGCTGGCCTCGCTCGAGGGCGCGGTGCACGGTTCGATCAACAAGAAGGGCATCGGCAGCTTCACCCTGCCCGGCCTGCTGAAGATCACCTCGGTCAAGGTCGCGGCCAAGCCGAAGCGCAAGGGCATCAACCCCTTCACCAAGGAAGAGCAGTGGTTCGCGGCCAAGCCGGCTTCGGTGAAGGTCAAGGTGCGTCCGCTGAAGAAGCTCAAGGACGCCGCGGCCTGACCGCAGCTTCCCGCCTGACGAAAAGACCCCGCAATCGCGGGGTTTTTTCTTTTGCGGCGCGACAGCGATGACGCGGCCCGCATCATGGATACGGCATGCCCGGTCTCCGACGATCGACCGGATCATGCATGCGTCCCGATATCCCCGAAGGCCGGCAGCCGCGCGACTACGCCCGGCCGCTGCGGTCCACGCTGACGTCCGTTGCCGTGCTCGCGCTGCTTGGTGCAGCGGCGTACTGGTGCTGGCACCAGCCCTTCATGGCCAAGCCGCGGCTGCTCTGGGAGCTGTCGCGGATGCCGCCGCCCCCGGCAGTGGCGATGCCGGTCGACGGCGTTGCATCCCGGCGGGTCGCCGATACCTTCGGCGCACCGCGCGGCACCGATCGCAGTCATGACGGCGTGGACATCTTTGCTGCGCGCGGGAGACGCCGCGGGTCCCGCCCCGTCCGCGGATGCCCCGCCGTGATCGACGCGGTGCCCGGGCGGCGCTAGGCTCTGCGCATCGCGCGGCCGCTTCGCGTCGCACAGATGGGACACGAGGCATGGACAAGCGTTTCTGGATCTGCGGAATCGTGGTCGCCGCGGCGGCGCTGCTGCTCGGCGTGATCGTCCACGGGCTGTTGCTGCGCGCCGACTACCAGGCATTGGCCACGCTCTACCGCACGCAGGAACAGGCCAACGCGCACGCGGCGTGGATCCTCCCCGCCTATCTCACCCTCGGCTTGGCGATGACCTGGCTTTACCGACGCATGCCGGCGAGCGATGGCGTCGACCTCGGCCGTGGCGCGCGCTTCGGGCTCGCGGTGGCGCTGGTGTCCTACGTGCCTTGGCACGTGCTCGCCTTCGTCGGCCAGCCGTTGCCGCTGTCGTTGATGCTGCGGCAGGTCGCGTTCGACCTGGTGGCGATGGTGCTGTTGGGGATGCTGCTGGCCTGGCTGCAGCCGCACCGGCGCGTCCTGGAGTCCCTGCCCTGACGCATCGGTGACCGGGCCTTCATCCGCCGGGCGTATCGTTGCCCGACCTGTCCACCGCCGGTGCCCCCCATGCCTTCCTCCCTGGTCCGGTTCTCATCCGCGTGCCTTTTGCTGTTCGCATTGGCGGCCTGCGGCGAGCGCGAATTCGAACCGGTGGTCGCCGTGGAAGAGAAGCCCGAACCGCTGCCTGCGCCGCTGCCGGCGGCAGGCCCGGTGACTGCAATACCCGGCGGCGCTGGTCCCGACGCCATCGCCGCGAGGGGCGCCGCGACCTCGACCGATGCGACGGGCCCCGCGGCGCTGGGGGTGATCACGCCAGTACCCGGACAAGCTCCCGCCGGCGATGCGGACCCGGCCGGCGTGGCCACGGCTTCCGACGGGTCGGGCGCTGCCATCGCCTTCGCCGAAGGCCCCCTGCCTCCGCTCGAGGACAATCCGGAGACGGGCCTCGGCGCGCCGCCCACACCTCCGTCCGGCCCGGCAAATCCATCCGCATCCGGCGAAGAGGACGCCGTCGCCGCCGTCAGCGCCTATTACGACGCCCTGCGGCGCGGCGACCTGGCGCGCGCGTACGCCGCATGGTCGGACGGCGGTCGCGCCAGCGGGCGCACTCCCGAGCAGTTCGCGGCCGGCATGGGCGACCTCGCCATCGCGTCGGTGTCCCTGGGTGAGCCGGGTCGCGTCGAGGGCGCGGCCGGGAGCCGCTACGTCGAAGTCCCGGTCACCGTGACCAGCCGCGGCAGCGACGGCCGCGAGGTCCGCCAGATCGGCAGTTTCACCATGCGCAGTTCGCAGGTGGAGGGTGCGTCGCGCGGCTGGCACATCGCCTCGGCCGAACTGCGCGAACTGCAACCCTGACCCACCTTTTCCCTTCCCTCCCCCTTGGACACTCCATGAACCTGCAAGGCTTCCTCGACCACCTCCTCAAGTCACAGGCCGGCACGTCGGCGCCCGGCACGCAGGCGCCGCTGGGCGGCCTGCTCAACGCCGACTTCGGCAAGGGCGCGATCACCGGCGGCGCGCTCGGCCTGCTGCTGGGCAAGAACAAGACCACGCGGAAGCTCGCGACCTATGGCGGCCTTGCTGCGATCGGCGTCATGGCCTATCGGGCCTACGGCGACTACAAGGCGCAGCAGGGCGCCCCGGGCGTGCAGCCGCAGACCGTCGACCGCCTGCCACCGCCGCAGGCCGCCCTGCACAGCGAGGCCATCCTGCGCGCGCTGGTCGGCGCCGCGAAGGCGGACGGCCATATCGACGAGCGCGAGCGCGGGGTGATCGAGGGCGAGTTCGCTCGCATGAACCCCGGCACCGAGGTGCAGCAGTGGCTGCATGCCGAGCTGGCCAAGCCGCTCGATCCCGCCGAGGTCGCGCGCGCCGCGACCACGCCCGAGATCGCGTCGGAGATGTATCTCGCCAGCCTGATGGCGGTCGACGAACAGAATTTCATGGAGCGCGCCTACCTTGACGAACTCGCCCGCCAGCTCGAGATCGACGATGCGCTGCGGCAACGCCTGGCCAGCGAGCTCGACCGTGCCTGAGGCGCACCTGCCGCGCGGCACGCGCCTCGTTGCCGCGGCATCCTCCGGGATGCCTCACATGCCCGCCGCCCTGCGCCTGTCTGTCCTGGCCATGCTCGCTGCGGTGCTTGCCGCCTGTTCGACGCTTGGCGTGGTCTCGGCATGGCTCAACGGCGAGGTCGCCTACTCGCCGGCGCAGCTGCAGCGATCGCTCGACCACCGCTTCCCGCGCAGCTTCGACAAGCTCGGCGGGCTGGTGTCGGTCACGCTGGCCAATCCCCGGCTTTCGATCCCGCCGGGCGAGTCGCGCCTGCGGCTGGAGTTCGACATCGGCCTGGGCGCGCTTGGAAGCCAGGGGGCCACTACCGGCCGGGTCGCCGTGGCCAGCGGCCTGCGCTATGACCCGGGCACGCAGGGCCTGCACCTGCAGGACCCGGAACTGCTGCGGCTCGACCTGCCCGAGTCGGGCGCGCTGCTCGGCAGCGGCGCGCGTAGCATCGTCAACGCACTCTTCGCCGAGTACGCGCGCAGCGAACCCGTGTACCGGCTTGATTCCGACCTGCTCGCCAGGATGCCGGCAGGGCGGCGCATCGACCGGGTCGTCATCGAACGCGGCACCGCCGTCGTCCATCTCGATTGACGGCCGGCCCGCGCGCGGGCGCCGGCCGACTCGCCGCGGAGACTGCGTGCGGGTGCCTCAGCGCTTGGGCTGGAGCATCGTCCCGGTGCAGTTGGCCGCGCCGCAGCGGCAGCCCCAGAGCTTCTTCAGCTTCGGCGTGTGGCGTTCGTCCAGGACGATGCCGTAGTTGTAGGTCAGTTCCTCGCCCGGCTGGATGCTGCGCACGGCCTCGATGAACACCTTGTCCTTGTGCGGGCGACCCTTGTCGTCTTCTTCGACGACGGCCTCGCAGTTGGGATCGCAGCTGTGGTTGATCCAGCGCGCGACGCTGCCCTTGATGTTGGCATCGATGACGTAGTCGTCGTTGAGCGTGAACAGGAAGGTGTGCCCGTTCTCGTCGAGCTCGCCGTAGTCCTCGTCCACCTGCTCGTGCGTGCGCAGCGCGCCCTTGTAGCGAATGATCCGCTCGCCCTTTTCAATGGCTGCGGCGGCGAACACGCCGTTGCCGTGGATCTCCGACTCGCGGGCCTCGATCTTCTCGCTCTTCTTTCCGGGCTTGCCCTTGCTGCTCTTGGCCATCGGCTTTGCATCGTCTCGCGTGGAAAGGAGGCATTGTGGTGCAAGCGCCCACGTTCTTCCATCGTGCGGCCCCGCCGGCGGAACGCTGCTTCCACGCCCGCGCATGAACGGCCCCCTTGGACGGACCGGGGCGAAAGCGTACAATTTCGGTCCTGATTGAAGGACCCACGCACCCATGCTCCGCGTCACCCGCCTCACCGACTACGCCACCGTGGTGCTCACCGTGCTTGCCGCGGAGCCTGATCGCGTGCTGAGCGCGGTGGAGCTCGCCGAGCGCGCCGGGCTGGAGCCGCCCACGGTCAGCAAGGTGTTGCGTCCCCTGGCCCAGGCGGGCCTGCTCGAAGCCTTCCGCGGCGTGCATGGCGGCTATCGCCTGTCGCGCCCGCCCGGGGAGATCAGCCTGATCGCCATCGTCGAGGCCATGGAAGGACCGCTGGCAATGACCGAATGCAGCCTGGAGGACACCAGCTGCGGCATCGCCAGCCAGTGCGGCGCGCGCGCCAACTGGCGGCGCATCAACGACATCGTCGCCGATGCGCTGCGCAACGTCAGCCTGGCGCAGATGCTCGAGCCACCACCCCCTGATTCCGCGGTCGGCCCGGTTGCGCCCAAGCGCATCCCCGCCCGCCTCGCCACCGTTTGAACACCCAGGCAGCCCCCATGGCCACCCAGATCGAAAACCCCATCGAAGAACCCGTCGCCAACCGCGAGATCCACGAGCAGCTCGGACGTCGCTACGAGGCCGGCTTCATCACCGACATCGAGTCGGACTCGCTCCCGCCCGGCCTGGACGAAGACACCGTCCGCGCCCTGTCCGCGATCAAGGAAGAGCCCGAGTGGATGACGCAGTGGCGCCTGGCGGCCTACCGCCACTGGCTGACCATGCCGGTGCCGCACTGGGCCAAGCTGTCGATCGCACCGATCGACTTCCAGGCGATCAGCTACTACTCCGCGCCCAAGGGGCCGAAGTACGCGTCGCTGGACGAGGTGCCGCAGGAACTGCTCGACACCTACGACAAGCTCGGCGTACCGCTGCATGAGCGCGCGAAGCTTGCCGGCGTGGCCGTGGACGCGGTGTTCGACTCGGTCTCGGTCGGCACCACCTTCCGCAAGGAGCTGGCCGAAAAGGGCGTGATCTTCTGTTCCATGTCCGAGGCGATCAAGGAGCATCCGGAGCTGGTCCGGAAGTACCTCGGCACCGTGGTGCCGACGGGCGACAACTACTTCGCGGCGCTGAACTCGGCGGTGTTCTCGGACGGCTCGTTCGTGTTCATCCCCAGGGGCGTGCGCTGCCCGATGGAGCTCAGCACCTACTTCCGCATCAACGCCGGCCACACGGGGCAGTTCGAGCGCACCCTGATCATCGCGGAGGAGCGCTCGCACGTGTCCTACCTCGAGGGCTGCACCGCGCCGATGCGCGACGAGAACCAGCTGCACGCGGCGGTGGTCGAACTCGTCGCGCTCGACGACGCCGAGATCAAATATTCCACCGTGCAGAACTGGTACCCCGGCGACGAGAACGGCGTCGGCGGCATCTACAACTTCGTCACCAAGCGCGCGGAATGCCGCGGTGCGCGCAGCAAGGTGATCTGGACCCAGGTCGAGACCGGCTCCGCGATCACCTGGAAGTATCCGAGCTGCGTGCTGCTGGGCGACGATTCCTCGGGTGAATTCCACTCCGTGGCCCTCACCCACCACCGCCAGCAGGCCGATACCGGCACCAAGATGATCCACCTCGGCAAGCGCACCAAGTCGAAGATCATCAGCAAGGGCATCAGCGCCGGCCACGGACAAAACACCTACCGCGGGCTGGTGAAGGTCGGTTCCGGCGCCGAGGGCGCGCGCAACTACACCCAGTGCGACAGCCTGCTGATCGGCAAGACCTGTGGCGCGCATACCTTCCCCTATATCGAGGTGAAGAACCCGAGCGCGACCGTCGAGCACGAAGCGACGACTTCCAAAATCAGCGACGACCAGATGTTCTATTGCCGCAGCCGCGGGCTGGGCGAAGAGGATGCGGTCAGCCTGATCGTCGACGGCTTCTGCAAGCAGGTCTTCCGCGAGCTGCCGATGGAGTTCGCGGTGGAGGCGAAGAAGCTGCTCGAGGTGAGCCTGGAAGGCTCGGTCGGCTGAGGCGCGAGCCTTCGCGCCCGGCGGGCGGTCGCGGCCATGGCCGCTCCCACAACACACAACACATCACGGATCCCGCGGGATCCAGCAGGGATTAGAAATGCTCAAGATCACCAACCTCCACGCCACCGTCGGCGACGGCCGTGAAATCCTCAAGGGCCTCGATCTCGAGGTGAAGCCGGGCGAAGTGCACGCCATCATGGGTCCCAACGGCGCCGGCAAGTCGACGCTGGGCAACATCATCGCCGGGCGCGACGGCTACGAGGTCACTGCCGGCGGCGTGGCCTTCGAAGGCGCCGACCTGCTTGCACTGGAGCCCGAGGAGCGCGCCGCCGCCGGTGTGTTCCTGGCCTTCCAGTACCCGGTGGAAATCCCGGGCGTGAACAACACCTACTTCCTGCGCAGCGCGCTCAACGCCCAGCGCAAGGCGCGCGGCGAGGAGGAACTGGATTCGATGCAGTTCCTCAAGGTGGTGCGCGAGAAGCTTGGCGTGCTGCACCTCGACGACCGCCTGCTGCACCGCGGCGTCAACGAAGGCTTCAGCGGCGGCGAGAAGAAGCGCAACGAGATCTTCCAGATGGCGGTGCTGCAGCCGAAGCTGGCCATCCTGGACGAGACCGACTCCGGCCTCGACATCGACGCCCTGCGCCAGGTCGCCGACGGCGTCAACGCGCTGCGTTCGCCCGACCGCGCCTTCCTGGTGATCACCCACTACCAGCGCCTGCTCGACTACATCAAGCCCGACCGCGTGCACGTGCTGGCCGACGGCCGCATCGTCGAGTCCGGCGGCCCGGAGCTGGCCCTGCAGCTCGAGGCCCAGGGCTACGAGTGGCTGCGCGAGCGCAAGGTGCCGGAGGCGGTGGCGTAATGACCGCACTGCTCGACTCCCTGTCCACCGGCTTCAGCGGCGATGGCGCGCGACGCGACGCGCTCGACGCCGCGCTGCGTGACGGCCTGCCGCACGCGCGCAGTGAAGCCTGGAAGTACACCTCGCTGCGCGCACTGGAGCGCCGCGGCTTTTCGCCCACGGCGCTCACGCACGCATCGGTCGATCCTGCGCTGGTGGCCGGCATTCCGGCGCCGCGGCTGGTGTTCGCCAACGGCCGCTACGACGCCGCGCTCTCCGACCCGTCCGGCCTTCCCGAAGGCGCTCGCCTGCTGACGATGGCCGAAGCACTCGCGGATCCGGATCCGCGCGAAAGCAACGTGCTCGCCCGCAGCTACGAACGCGCCGACGAAGTCTTCGCGCGCCTCAACGCCGCGCTCGCCGACGATGGCGCCGTGCTGCGCATCGCCGAGGGCGTGGTGGTGGAGCCGCCGGTGCACCTGGTTTTCGTCGGCCTCCCCGCCGAAGGCGACCTGGCCTGGCATTCGCGCCATCTGCTGGAGCTGCGCCGCAACGCGTCGGCCACCGTGGTCGAGCACCACATCGCCGGTGGCGAGCACGCCCATCTCGGCAACGCGATCGCGCACGTCCACCTCGCTGCCGGAGCGGCCCTGCGCCATGCACGCGTGCAGGAGGAATCGCCGCGCGCCACCCTGTTGACCCGCACCGATGCGGTGCTGGCGCGCGAGTCCAGCTATCGCCGGCTCGACCTCGAGTTGGGCGCCGCGCTCTCACGTCATGAGCTCAACGTGCGCCTGGAAGGCGACCGCGCGGAACTCGTCGCCAACGGTGTATTGCTGGCCTCGGGCCGCCGCCATCTCGACACCCGCCTGGACATCCAGCACATCGCCCGCGACACCCGCTGCGAGCTGGGCTGGCGCGGCATGGCCGCCGGTCGCGGCCGCGCCGTGTTCCACGGCGGCATCGAGATCCGCAAGGGCGCCGACGGCACCGATGCGCGCCTGTCGAACAAGAACCTGCTGCTGTCCGACACCGCGGAGATCGACACCCAGCCGGTGCTGGTGATCCATGCCGACGAAGTCACCGCAGCGCACGGCGCGACCGTGGGCGAACTGGATGCCGACGCGATGTTCTACCTGCGCACGCGCGGGCTCCCGGAGACCGAAGCGCGCGCACTGCTGACCGCCGCCTTCGTGCGCGAACCGCTGCTGTCGGTGCTGGACACGCCGGCGATGCGCGAGATGCTGGAAGCCCGGCTGGATCGGGCGATCGACGGACAAGCGCTGGGATGAGCGTGCCTGGCGAGCAGTCCACGCCGGGTTCCGCCGTGGACTGGGCGGCCGTCAGGGCCGACTTCCCGCTGCTGCAGCGGCAGGTCCACGGCAAGCCGCTGGTCTACTTCGATTCCGCCAACACCGGGCAGAAGCCGGCGGCGGTGATCGCTGCGGTCAACGATTTCTACAGCCGCCACAACGCCAACGTCAGCCGCGCCGTGCACCAGCTGGGCAGCGAAGCAACGGAGGCCTACGAGGGCGCGCGGGCGAAGCTGGCCCGCTTCATCAACGTGCGACCAGACGACCTCGTCCTCACCAGCGGCACCACCTTCGCGATCAACCTGGTCGCGTATTCGTGGGCGCTGCCGAAACTCGGGCCGGGCGACGTGATCCTGCTGACGCGCATGGAGCACCACGCCAACATCGTGCCCTGGCAGCTGGTGGCGCAGCGCACCGGCGCGCGGATGGAGGTGGTGGAGCTGCTGCCCGACGGCAGCCTCGATCTTGCGATGCTGCGCGCGAAGATGACCGGCGACGTGAAGCTGCTCGCCGTCGCCCACGTCAGCAACGTGCTGGGCACCGTCAATCCGGTCGCCGACATCTGCCGCGAAGCCCGCAGGCGCGGCATCGTCACCGTGGTCGATGGCTCGCAGGCGCTGCCGCACCGCCCGGTCGACGTCGCCGCCATCGGCTGTGATTTCTACGCGCTCACCGGCCACAAGATGTGCTCACCCACCGGCACCGGTGCCCTGTGGGCGCGGCGCGAACACCTCGAGGCCATGCCGCCCTTCATCGGCGGCGGCGAGATGATCAAGGAAGTGCGGCTGGACGGCAGCACCGTGTTCAACGATCCACCGCGGAAGTTCGAAGCGGGCACGCCGAACATCTCCGGCTTCGTGGGCCTGGGCGCGGCGGTGGACTACCTGTCGGCCCTGGGCATGGCCCGGATCGAAGCGCGCGAGCAGGAACTCCTCGCCCATTTCAACGAGGAGCTGTCCCGCGTCGACGGCCTGCGCATCTTCGGCACCGCGCCGGGCAAGGCCGCGGTGGTGTCCTTCGCCATCGACGGCGTGCACTCGCACGACCTCGCCACCCTGCTCGACCTCGAGGGCATGGCGGTGCGTTCGGGCCAGCACTGCGCGCACCCGCTGCTGGAATGGCTGGGCGTGACCGCCACCTGCCGCGCATCGCTGGCCTTCTACAACACCCACGACGAGATCGACGCCTTCGTCGCCGCGATGCGCAAGGTCCGCAAGCTGCTGGCGTGAAGCGCCCGTGGCCCGGCAGAATCACGCCATGACACCACTGCAGTTCCGCACCGCCACCGAAGCCGACATCGATGCCATCGTCGCCCTGGTCACCCGCGCCTACCGCGGCGAGGCCAGCCGCGCGGGCTGGACCACCGAGGCCGACCTGCTCGACGGCGAGCGCATCGATTCGGCGCTGCTGCGCATCGACATTTCCCGCCCGCGCAACCGCGTGCTGCTCGGCTTCCAGGACGAGGCGCTGGTCGCCTGCGCGCACGTCGCCGACGTCGGTGGCGAGGGCTACTTCGGCATGTTCGCGGTCGAGCCGACGCTGCAGGGCGGCGGCATCGGCCGCGCGGTGGTCGCCGAGTGCGAACGCATCGCACGCGACGACTGGCAGCTGCGCCGCATGTGCATGACCGTGATCGACCTGCGCGAGGAGTTGATCGCCTGGTACGGGCGCCTGGCCTATCGGCGCACGGGCGAGTACAAGCCCTTCCCCTACGGCGACCCGCGCTTCGGCGCGCCGCGACGCGACGACCTCCGCTTCGAGATCCTGGAGAAAACGCTGTGAGCCAGGCCTGGACCTTCGTCTGCGCCGCCGCCGAGCTGCTGCCCGGCGAGATGCGCACCGCGTTCGACGAGGTCACCGGGGCGCCGATCCTGGTGCTCAACCTCGACGGCGAGCTGTACGCGCTGGAGGACATCTGCAGCCACGAGGACTTCGAGCTCTCGGCCGGCGCCTTCCTGCCCGCCGAAGGCACCATCGAATGCGTGCTGCACGGCGCGAAGTTCGACATCCGCGACGGTCGCGCACTCTGCGCGCCCGCCTACGAGCCGGTGGCGAAATTCCCGGTCCGGCGCGACGGCGATGGAATCTGGGCGCGCGACGACCGCGAGGACTGAGGGCCGCGGCGGTAAATGGGAACCAGTTGCGATGTGATAACGGTTCTCATTACAATTGCTGAACAGCGGCCACCCGGTCGCCCCGGACAGCCACGCGAAGCCAGCCCTCCGGCGCCCTGCACCTCCAAGAGATCCCATGCGTCCCCTCCCATGCCTGCGCGCCCGTCCGCGCCTCGTTCCGCTCGCCCTGGCCCTGGGCGTCGCCCTCGCCTCCCCCGCCGTCCACGCTGAAGTCCCGGCACTCGGCACCCCGGTCGACCTCGACCGCGTGGTCGTCACCGCAACCGGCTTCGAGCAGAAGATCGTCGACGCCCCGGCCAGCATCAGCGTCATCAGCCGCGAAGAGCTGTCCGTCCGCCCCTACACCTCGCTGGTCGACGCCCTGCGCGACGTCGAGGGCATCGACGTGGGCATGGAAACCACCGACAAGAACGGCCAGGCCTCGATCAGCATGCGCGGCATGCCCTCGGAGTACACCCTGGTCCTGATCGACGGCCGCCGGCAGAGCAACGTCGGCCAGCTGTACCCGAACAACTTCGGCGGCGGGCAGTTCTCTTTCCTGCCACCGCTGGACGCGATCGACCGCATCGAAGTCGTGCGCGGGCCGATGTCGACCCTGTACGGCTCCGACGCCATGGGCGGCGTGATCAACATCATCACCCGGCGCGTGGGCAAGGAGTGGATGGGCTCGTTCACCCAGGGCTACACCGCACAGCAGTCCGACCAGTTCGGCGACTCGCGCACCACCGACATCTACCTCAGCGGCCCGCTGGTCGCCGACCGGATCGGGATCGCGGTGCGTGGCGGCTACTACGACATCGACGAATCCATGCCCGAGTGGGATCCGCTGCCGCTGCCCGACGGCAGCCTGTGGGAGCGCAGCCTGGGCTTCGGCGGTGGTGGCAAGCAGGTGGCCAGCACCAGCTGGAATTCCGGCCTGCGCCTGTCCTTCGCCGCCAACGACGACCACGACCTGTGGCTGGACTACGACGTCTCCCGCCAGAAGCACGACAACACCCGCGGCCAGAGCGGCACGCTCGACGGCATCGAGAGCCTGTGGCGCAGCGGCATCGCCACGCTGCCCGAAGGCGGCAGCCGCCGCGTGGTGCAGCCGCGCGTGGGCTACACGCCATGGCAGCGCTACGAGCGCGACCAGCTCGCGCTGACGCACGTCGGCCGCTGGTCCTTCGGCAGCAGCCAGACCAGCCTCACGCGTCATGCCACCAGCAACCTCGGCCGCTCGCTGCCGCTGACCATCGCCGAGCGCGAGGGACTGCAGGGTCTGTGGAACGACGTCTGCGAACGCCGCGGCCAGGCCGACTTCTGCAACAACGGCACCGGTGCCGCGGGCATCGACAGCAGCGGACTGACCGCGGACGAGTTGGCCCGCCTGCAGGCCTTCCTGCCGCGCCCGCTGCGCACGATGGAGCTGGACGGCTGGGTGCTCGACACCCGCCTGGACATGGGCTTCGGCGACCACCAGGTGACCGTGGGCGGCCAGTACAACGACACCGAGATGGAGGACGGCGTGTTCGGCATGAACGGCGCCGGATTCCAGGCCGGCACCGTGCAGGCCCACCGCCAGTGGGCGCTGTTCGCCGAGGACAACTGGGCGCTGACCGACGCGCTCACGGCAACCCTGGGCGTGCGCTACGACCGCCACAACATGTTCGGCAGCCAGGTCAGCCCGCGCGCCTACCTGGTGTGGGCGGCGAACGAACGCTGGACGGTCAAGGGCGGCATCAGCACCGGTTACAAGACCCCGCGCCCCGACCAGCTGTTCCCGGGCATTACCGGCTTCGGCGGCCAGGGCGTGAACCCGATGGTCGGCAGCCCCGACCTGCAGCCCGAAACCAGCCGCAACTACGAGCTTGCGGTCTACCACGACGGCGGCAGCTACGGCTTCAACGCGACCCTGTTCCTCAACCGCTTCGACGACAAGATCGCCACCGGCGAGAACATCCCCAACTGCGAGATCGCGCCCCCGGGCAGCGGCTACTGCGTTGACATCGGGCCGGGCTGGGCGGGGCTGGGCTACTCCGGCTTCCGGCAGTCGATCAACATCGACTCGGCGGAAACCCGCGGTGTCGAACTCGCCGGCGAAGTCGAGCTGGGCGAGCGCTGGAACCTGCGCGGCAACTACACCTGGACCGAGAGCGAGCAGACCAGCGGCGTGGGCCGGGGCGAGCCGATCGCCGGCAACCCCGCCGAGCACATGCTCAATGCGAACCTGACCTGGCGCGCGACCGACGCCCTGTCGCTGTCGCTGATCGGCGAAGGCCGCTACGACCGCTACCGCGACACCCTGCTGCCGGGCGTGGACGACGTGGCCGTGCGCACCCAGCGCTACTACGACGACTACACCATCCTGCATCTCGGCGCGAGCTGGAAGGCGAGCGATGCGTGGACGTTCAACGCGCGCATCAACAACCTCACCGACAAGGACTTCGTCGCCCAGAGCTGCCTGCTGGCCGCGAACCAGAGCGAGTACAGCTGCGTCGACGACTTCGCGGTGAAGGAAAAGCGCCGCAGCCTGTGGATGTCGGTGAACTACCGCTTCTGAGCACGCGACCACGATGACCACGCCCGCCGCCGACCGTTCCACCGCCCCTGCGCAACGTCGCGGCTTCTGGCTGCGCACGCTGCACCAGTGGCACTGGATCAGCTCGGCGGTGTGCCTGGTGGGCATGCTGCTGTTCGCGGTCACCGGCATCACGCTCAACCACGCCGCGAAGATCGAGGGCAGCCCGCGGGTCGACAACCGGCAGATCGAACTGCCCGGGCACCTGCTGCCCCATCTCGATGCGCACGCCGAAGGCAGCGCGCCGCTGCCGCGCGAACTCGCGCAGTGGCTGCGCGACGAGCTCGCGGCGCCCATCGGCGGCCGCGATGCGGAGTGGTCGGAGGACGAGGTCTACCTGTCGATGCCCGGGCCCGGACGCGATGCCTGGCTTGCGATCGACAAGGCCGCGGGCGAGCTCGAGTACGAGCACACCGACCGAGGCTGGATCTCGTATCTCAACGACCTGCACAAGGGCCGCAACTCCGGCCCGGCCTGGGGCTGGTTCATCGATGTCTTCGCCATCGCCTGCATCGTGTTCACGGTGACCGGGCTGTTCCTGCTGCAGATGCATGCGCGCCAGCGACCGACCACCTGGCCCTGGGTGGGCCTGGGCCTGGTGGTGCCGGTGCTGCTGGCGCTGCTGTTCATCCATTGACTCCACCGGACATCAAGAAGCGAGACCGCATATGCGCATCCCATTGACCATCGTCCTCGGCGGCCTGCTCGCGTCGCCGGTGTACGCCGCGGAGCTGACCGTCGAGGTCGAGATCCCCACGATGACGGTGGCCGAATACCACCGCCCATACGTTGCCGTGTATGTCGAAGGCGCCGACGGCAAGGCCGCCGCAGATCTCGCGGTCTGGTACATGCTGAAAGACACCGCCGAAGGCCACGGCACCAAGTGGCTGCCCGACCTGCGCCAGTGGTGGCGGAAGTCCGGACGCAGCCAGCAGATGCCGGTGGACGGCGTCACCGGACCGACGCGCCCCGCCGGCCGCCACGCGCTGAAGTTCGACGCGCGCGACCCGCGCCTGTCCGGCCTCGCCGCCGGTCGCTACCAGCTGGTGGTCGAAGCCGTGCGCGAAGTCGGCGGCCGCGAGCTGCTGAAGATTCCCTTCGACTGGCCGGCACGCGCCGCGCAGTCGGGCAAGGCCCAGGGCAGCAGCGAGCTCGGCGCCATCGGCCTTGCCATCACGCCCTGAAATCCGATCCGTCCCGCACGAACATCTCCCGGAGATCCACGATGAAGAAGACCCTTGCACTCGCGCTTGCGCTGGCCGCCGCGCTGCCCATGGCCGCCTCCGCGCACAAGGCCTGGCTGCAGCCTTCGCAGACGGTGATCGCCGGCACCAACCCGTGGATCACCGTGGACGCGGCGGTGTCGAACGATCTTTTCTACTTCAACCACGTGCCGCTGCGCACCGACAACCTCGCGATCACCGCGCCCGACGGCAGCGAGGCCGAAGCGCAGAACATCGCCACCGGCAAGTACCGCAGCGTGTTCGACGTCGAGCTCGTGCAGCAGGGCACCTGGCGCATCGCCGTGGTCAACGCGGGCCTGACCGCGAACTGGCAGGAGAACGGCGAGCGCAAGCGCTGGCGCGGGACGCCGGAGACCTTCGCGACCGAAGTACCGCAGGGCGCCGAAGACCTCAAGGTCACGCAGACCGTGAGCCGCGTGGAAACCTTCGTCACCAATGGTTCGCCGACCACCGACAACCTCGCGCCGTCCAATGAAGGCCTCGAGCTGGTGCCCGTGACCCACCCCAACGATCTCTTTGCCGGCGAGGAAGCGCGCTTCCGCATGCTGGCCGATGGCGAGCCCGCCGTCGGCGTCGAGTTCGAGATCACCCGTGGCGGCACCCGCTATCGCAACGCGCAGGACGAGATCAAGGTCACCACCGACGCCAACGGCGAGTTCACGGTCACCTGGCCCGAAGCCGGCATGTACTGGCTGGAAGCGACCCTGCAGGACGACCGGGCGAACCTGCCGGCCACCAGCCGCCGCCTCGGCTACGTGGCCACCATGGAAGTGCTGCCGCAGTAATGACCGCCCCGGGCGCCACCGACGCGCGCCCCGCCCACGCGGTGCACGCGCTGGGCGGCGCCACCATGGGCACGCTCTGGCACGCGTCGGTATCGGCTCCGCCCGGCACCGACCTCCACGCCCTGCACGACGGCATCCAGGCCTGCCTGGACCGCGTGGTCGCGCAGATGAGCACCTGGGAACGCGACTCCGACATCAGCCGCTACAACCGCGCCCCGGCAGGCACCTGGCAGCGGCTGCCGCAGCCGTTCTTCGACGTGCTGCGCGAGGCGCTGGCGATTGCCGCCGACAGTGGCGGCGCCTGCGATCCCACCGTCGGGCCGCTGGTGGCGGCCTGGGGCTTCGGCCCGGATGGCGACGGCGGCACGGTGCCCGATGCGGCGACGCTGGCGGATGCGCGCGCACGCACGGGTTGGCGGCGCGTCGAGCTCGATGAACATGCGCAGCGCGCGTTGCAACCGGGCGGCGTGGGGCTGGACCTGTCGGGCATCGCCAAGGGTCACGGCGTGGACGCTGTGGTGGCGTGGCTGCGTGCGCACGGCGTACCCGCCGCGCTGGTCGAAGTCGGCGGCGAACTGCGGGGCTATGGCCGCAAACCCGATGGCAGGGCATGGCAGGTGTTGGCCGAGGCCTGGCCGGACGAAGACCACGCTGATGGTGGGGGCGGTCCTGGCGAGGACCCACTCCCGCCGTGCATCGTCATCCTGGACGAGATTGCCGTGGCGACGTCCGGCGACCACTGGCACCGCTTCGAACACGATGGCCGCCGCTATTCGCACACGATCGATCCGCGCACCGGCGCGCCCGTGGATCATGCTCCCGCCGCGGTCACCGTGATTGCAAGTAGCGCGCTTGCCGCCGACGCCTGGGCCACGGCACTGACCGTGCTCGGCGTCGAGGCCGGCCACGCGCTGGCACAGTCGCGCGGGATCGCCGCGCGCTTCGCGGTGCGCGATGCCGACGGCGTGCGCGCTTCCACGACCGATGCCTTCAACCGGCACGTCGCATCGTGACTGCCGTGCCCCAATCGTCCAGGACGGGATCAGGCGCCTCGCCGTTCACCGCCGCGCGCGTCGTGCAGGCCGGCATCCTGCTTGCCCTGTGCGCGGCGGCACTGGCCTTCTTGCCGTTGCATGATGAACCCTGGTGGCCGGCTGCGCCCACGGCCCTGCACGCTGCGCTTGCCGCGCTGCTTGGGCTCGCATACGTCGGCACAAGCGCAGCGAAGCTCTGGCGCACAAGTCGCAACGCGCGGGCGCAGGCCGCGTCCAATGCCGCCGACGCCCACCTTCCGGACGCAGACGAGTGGCTGGTGATCCACGCAAGCCAGACCGGTCAGGCCTTCGAGTTCGCCCAGCGCACGGCGGAAGCGCTGCACGCTGCGGGCCTGCGCGCGCGCCTGCGTGATATCGCCGCTGTGGACGCTTCCATGCTCGGCGCCGCGCGGCAAGCGCTGTTCGTCGCCAGCACCACCGGCGAAGGCGATGCGCCCGACCCCGCCGCGGGATTCCTCCGCAACGCCATGCGTCCCGACATCGCCCTGCCCGGCCTGCGCTACGCCGTGCTGGCGCTGGGCGATCGCAGCTATCGCAACTACTGCGCCTTCGGGCACGCACTGGATCATTGGTTGCGCGGCGCGGGCGCGCGCCCGCTGTTCGACCTGGTGGACGTCGACAACGGTGATCCCGCCGCCCTGCGCCACTGGCAGCACCATCTCGGCGTTGTCGCGGGCGCGCCGGAACTTCCCGACTGGTCGCCCGCGACCTATGCGCCGTGGACGCTGTCCGCGCGCCGCGAGATCAACCCGGGCAGCGTTGGCGGCGCGGTGTACGAAGTGATCCTGTCGCCGCCAGCGGGCCACGATCCGAAGTGGCGCGCCGGCGACATCGCCGAAATCGGGCCGCGCCAGGCGCCTTCGGCAGTCGCGGCCCTGCTCGCCGCGACCGGCCTGGATCCCACCGCGCAGGTGCACTTGGGCGTGGGCATGGGCGTGGGCGAAGCCAGCGTTGCGCTTCGCGACCTGCTCGCGCGCTCGCACCTGCCCGACGCAGGCGACATCCAGGACTTCGACGCCCAGGCCCTGGCTGCGCGGCTGCAACCCCTGCCGCATCGCGAGTATTCGATTGCATCGGCCGCGGGTGAACGCACGTTGCGCCTGCTGCTGCGGCGCATGCTGCGTCCGGATGGCAGTCCCGGCGTCGGCAGCGGCTGGCTTTGCGACCACGCCCAACCGGGCGGCGTGATCGATCTGCGCATCCGCGCCAACCCCGGCTTCCGTGGCCCGGACGCAAACGCGCCGCTGGTGCTGGTCGGCAACGGCACCGGCATCGCCGGCCTGCGCGCGCACCTGGCCGAGCGCATCGCCGCCGCGGGCCATCGCAACTGGCTGCTGTTCGGCGAGCGCCACGCCGATCGCGATTTCCACCTGCGCGAGGACTTGCTGCAGTGGCTGGCGGACGGCGCGTTGGCGCGGCTGGACCTCGCCTTCTCCCGCGACACCGATGGGGCAACCCTGCCCGCCGATGCCATCGCAGGCGGCCGCGCCGCCCTGCACCACGGTTACGTGCAGGACGCGCTGCGCGCCGGGGCGCCGCGCCTGCGCGAGTGGGTCGACGATGGCGCCACGATCCTGGTGTGCGGCAGCCTCAAGGGCATGGCGCCGGGCGTCGACGCCGCGCTGCGCGACATCCTGGGCAACGATCGGGTCGAGGATCTGCTCGCGGCCGGCCGTTACCGCCGCGACGTGTACTGAGTCAATCCGGGTCGATCTGCAGGGCCGTCGGCTCGATGCGCACCAGTAGCAGTTCGCCCGCGCCTTCGATCACGTGCCGCCGGCGCATGTCGCCCGCGGCGAGCAGCGCGCTGTCACCCATCTCGAGCAGCGGCAGGGCCTTGTCGCCGTCGACGCTGGCCTGCCCGGCCATGACATGCAGCGCCCAGGTGCTGCCGGGATCGACGAACAGCAGCATCGACCCCACGAGCGGCCGGTGCCACAACCGGGGCGTCACCCGCCCGGGCCGCCACATGAGGTTGAACACTTCGGCCCGGCTTCCCTGCAGTCGCGCGTCCACCGCCACATCGCCGCCAAAGCGCTGGCGCCCGTGCGGCGGTGCCAGCATGCGTTCATGGCCATCGCCGAAGTCCAGGACCAGGCCTTCGCCCGACAGCAGGACCTGCTCGCGCTCCACGCCCGGGAATGCCGAATACGGGCCATTGGCCTCGATCTCGGCGATCGACAGCCGCCAGTCCCAGCCATCAACGCCCGCCAGCGACCCCGCGTGGATCTCGCGCGTCCAGCCAAGGCCATTGCGCCAGCGTAGGCGCCGGTATTCGTTCGCTGGAAGATGTCGCGCGAAGGCTGCGGCGCTGCACATGGCGGGAGTGTAGCGCCGCACGCTTCACGCGCGGCCCGCAGTTGAGCGCGCGTGCCTGCAGAGGGCGGCCGGGACGCGTCCCTGCGTCCCGGCGCGCCGTGACACCGGGCAGTGCCGTCGCGTGCGGACCGACGGCCCTGCCCTTGTTCAAGGCGCGTCCCTGCGCCCGGAACAGGCCCGGCGTTGCTCAGGGCGTGCCAGCGGCGGCGGCGGGCCTGGGCTTGGCGGGCGCCGGCTTCGCCGCAGCGGCAGCAGGCTTTGCGGCACCGCCGCCCACCACGATCCGGTCGCGGTTGCGCTCGACGGTCTTCAGGCCCACGCCCTTCACGTTGACCAGTTCATCGGCGCTCTTGAACGCGCCGTTGGCCTTGCGGTACGCGACGATCGCTTCCGCCTTCGACAGGCCGATGTTGACCAGCGCACGCTCGATGGCCTCGGCGTCGGCGGTATTGATGTTGACCTTCTCGCTGGCGAACGCACTGCCGGCCATCAGCAGCGACAGCAGCACGGGTGCAAGCACGGACTTCAGGGGAATCATGGCGCTCTCCTTGCGGTGTATGGATTCCATTCCGCCGGGCCTTCCTGGCACCGGCGCGGCCAGTCTCCGACGCCGCTGCAGGCCATGTGCATCGCCGCGGCACCCGCCTGCCTGCCGGGCAGCCGCGCCCCGCCGCGTCCGGAAACCCTGACGCGAGGGGCGTAGAATCGGGGTTTCCCCGCTGAATACAGGGTTCCACCATGGACACCAGCCTGATCGATCCCACCCGCGCCGAGCAGTTCGTGTCGTCCAAGTGGGAGGACGAGATCGTGCCGCAGCTGGTGGAATACATCCGCATCCCCAACAAGTCGCCGATGTTCGACGCCGACTGGGTCGAGCACGGCTACATGGAGGACGCGGTCACGCTGATGGAAGGCTGGGCGCGCGCCCAGGACATCCCCGGCATGCAGCTGGAAGTGGTGCGCCTGGAGGGCCGCACGCCGCTGATCTTCATCGAGATCCCCGCGACCAACGGCGGCAACGCCGACGACTGCGTGCTGCTTTACGGCCACCTCGACAAGCAGCCCGAAATGACCGGCTGGGATGACGACCTCGGCCCCTGGAAGCCGGTGCTGCGCGACGGCAAGCTCTACGGCCGCGGCGGCGCCGACGACGGCTACGCGATCTACGGCTCGCTCACCGCGATCATGGCGTTGCAGCAGCAGAAGCTGCCGCACGCGCGCTGCGTGGTGCTGATCGAGGCCTGCGAGGAATCCGGCAGCTACGACCTGCCCGCCTACGTCGACCACCTCGCCGACCGCATCGGGCAACCGTCCCTGGTGGTCTGCCTGGACTCGGGCTGCGGCAACTACGAGCAGCTCTGGTGCACCACCTCGCTGCGCGGCCTGGCCGGCGGCAACTTCAGCGTGACGGTGCTCGACGAAGGCGTGCACTCGGGCGATGCCTCGGGCGTCGTGCCTTCCAGCTTCCGCCTGCTGCGCCAGCTGCTTTCGCGCATCGAGGACGAGGACACCGGCCGCATCCTGCTTGAAGGCCTGCATGCGGACATCCCCGCCGACCGGCTCGCCCAGGCGCGCAAGTGTGCCGAGGTGCTGGACACGGCCGTGTTCGACAAGTTCCCCTTCCTGCCCGGCATGACGCCGATGAACGACGACCTCACCGAACTGGTGCTCAACCGCACCTGGCGGCCGGCGCTGTCGGTGACCGGCATCGGCGGCATGCCGACGCTCGAGTCCGCGGGCAACGTGCTGCGTCCCCACACCGCGGTGAAGCTGTCGCTGCGCCTGCCGCCCACGCTCGACGGCAAGCGCGCCGGCGAGCTGCTGCAGGAAGCCCTGCTGCGCGATCCGCCGAACGGCGCCAAGGTGACGCTCGAGCTCGAGAAGGCCTCCACCGGCTGGAACGCGCCGGCGATGGCACCGTGGCTTGAAAGCGCGGTGGACGCCGCCAGCCAGGCCTTCTACAAGCGCCCGGCGATGTACATGGGCGAAGGCGGCTCGATCCCCTTCATGGGCATGCTTGGCGAGAAGTTCCCCGGTGCGCAGTTCATGATCACCGGCGTGCTTGGCCCGCACTCCAATGCCCACGGCCCCAACGAGTTCCTGCACATCGAGATGGGCAAGCGGGTGACGTCCTGCGTGGCCCAGGTCATCGCTGCCCACCAGGCGGCCAGCGCCCGCGGCGAGACCATGGGCGCAGCGGTGGCGGCCGACAGCGGCACCCGCCACGGCGACCACGGCTGCTGCTGAGGCCACAGCGGGCCGCCCCGTGGGGCGGCCATGGCCGCGATCCCGCCTTTGTGGGAGCGGCCATGGCCGCGATGCCGCGCTGCGATCGCGGCCGTGGACACGCCTGCCACCGCCCCTGTTAAGCTCGGGCGGTCACCAACACAAGAGGGGGCGTCATGGAAGGTGTATTCGGCGGCAGCAGCTGGCTCTGGATCATCCTGGTGGGCTTCGTGGTCGGCGTGCTCGCGCGCCTGATCAAGCCCGGCAAGCAGGACCTCGGCATCATCATGACGGTGGTGCTCGGCATCGTCGGCGCGCTTCTCGCCGGCTGGGTCGGGCGCCTGCTGGGCTGGTACGCAGAGGGCGAGAAGGTGGGCTTCATCGCCTCGCTGGTCGGCGCCATCGTGCTGTTGTTCATTGCCGAGTTCGTCAACGGCAAGCGCAAGGGCAGGCGCTGAGTCAGGCGCTGGCAGGAACGCAGTCGCATCGCAGTGAAGCCGGGCATTGCCCGGCTTCATTGTTCTTGCCATGTCGATATCGGCGTGGGGCGGCCCGCGTCAGTCCAGCAGCAATCCGATGACCCGTTCGGCAAGCGCCTCCGCAGAGGCCGACGTCGTATCCAACACCAGCTCCGCCGCTTCCGGCGGCTCGTACGGCGAGTCGATGCCGGTGAAGTTGGGCAGTTCGCCGCGACGCGCCTTGGCGTAGAGGCCCTTGGCGTCGCGGCGCTCCGCTTCGGCCAGGGTGGTGTCGACAAAGACCTCGACGAAGTCGCCCTCGGCGAACAGCGAACGCGCGGAACGGCGCTCGGCGCGGAACGGGGAGATGAAGCTCACCAGCACGATCAGGCCGGCGTCGGTCATCAGGCGCGCGACGTGGGCGACGCGGCGCATGTTCTCCACGCGGTCCTCGTCGGTGAAGCCGAGGTCGCGGTTGAGGCCGTGGCGGACGTTGTCGCCGTCGAGCAGGTAGGTGTGGCAGCCGCGCGCGACCAGCCCCCGCTCGACCAGGTTGGCGATGGTCGACTTGCCTGCGCCCGACAGGCCGGTGAACCAGACGCAGCGCGGACGCTGGCCCTTGAGCGCGGCGCGGACGTCGCGGTTCACGTCCAGCGCCTGCCAGTGGATGTTGTCGGCGCGGCGCAGGCCGTGGCGGATCATGCCGGCACCGACGGTGGCGCGGCTGAGCAGGTCGACCAGCACGAAGCTGCCCATCACCGGTTCGTCGGCATAGGGCGCGAACGGGATCGGCACGTCGAGCGCCAGGTCCACTTCGCCGATGTCGTTGGCCTGCAGGCGCTTGGCGGCCAGGGGCTGCAGGCTTTCCGGGTCGAGGCGGTGCCGGATCGCGCCCACGCGGGCGCCGACCAGGCGCGTGCCGAGCTGCAGCTGGTAGCGGCGCCCGGGAAGCAGCGCGGCCTCGTCGAACCACAGCAGGTCGGCGACGAACTGGTCGGTCGCTGCCAGCGGCGCATCGGCCGCGGCCAGCACGTCGCCGCGCGCGGCATCGACGTCTTCCGCAAGACGCACGGAGACGGCGCTGCCGGCCTGCACTTCGCGCGCATCGACACCCACAAGGCGCAGGGCGGCGACGGTGGCGTCCACGCCGTCGGGTTCGACGCGCAGCGCATCGCCCACGCGCAGCGTGCCGGAGGCGAGCGTGCCGGCCAGCCAGCGGCCGTCGTCGCCGTTGCGCAGCACGAGCTGCACCGGCAGTCGCGCCGGAAGGTCATCGCCGCGGGTTTCGACCTGCACTGATTCCAGGTACCCCAACACGGTGGGGCCGCTGTACCAGTCCATCGCGTTTGAACGGGTGGTGACGTTGTCGCCCGTCGCCGCTGCCAGCGGGATCGCGGTGGCAACGGCGATCCCGAGCTTCGCGGCATGTTCGCGGTACGCAGCGGCAATGGCGTCGAACACGCCGCGGTCATAACCCGTGCGGTCCATCTTGTTCACTGCCAGCAGCACGTGGCGCACGCCGAACATGGCAGCGATCGCAGTGTGGCGGAAGGTCTGCGGCAGCAGTCCGCGGGTGGCGTCGACCAGCACGATCGCAAGGTCCGCCACCGACGCACCGGTCGCCATGTTGCGCGTGTATTGCACGTGCCCCGGGCAGTCGGCGATCAGGAAGCGGCGCCGCGGCGTTTCGAGATGGCGCCAGGCGACGTCGATGGTGATGCCCTGTTCGCGCTCGGCCTCGAGGCCGTCGAGCAGCAGGGCGTAATCGATGTCGTCGCCGCGGGTGCCGTGCACGGCGCTGGCTTTCGCAAGCGCGGCGCGTTCGTCGTCTGGCACGCGCCCGGCCTCGGCCAGCAGGCGGCCGATCAGGGTGCTCTTGCCGTCGTCGACGCTGCCGCAGGCGACGATGCGCAGGAAATCACGCGCCATCAGAAATACCCCTCGCGCTTTTTCTTTTCCATCGAATCGTCCACGGCGTGGTCGATCAGGCGCCCGGCGCGCTCGGACTGCGTGCCCGCTTCCATCTCGGCGATGATCGCGTCGAGGTCGGCGGCATCGGACTCCACCGCGCCGGTCAGCGGATAGCAGCCCAGGGTGCGGAAGCGCACCCGGCGCATCGTCGGCGTTTCGCCGGGCTGCAGCTGGAAGCGCTCGTCGTCGACCATCACCAGGGAGCCCTCGCGCTCGACGATCGGCCGTTCGGCGGCGAAATACAGCGGCACCACCGGGATGCCCTCGCGGCGGATGTAGCGCCAGACGTCGAGCTCGGTCCAATTCGACAGCGGGAACACGCGCATGCTCTCGCCGGGATTCACGCGGGCGTTGTACAGGTCCCACAGCTCGGGGCGCTGGCGGCGCGGATCCCAGCGCTGGTTGGCATCGCGGAACGAGAACACCCGCTCCTTGGCGCGCGACTTTTCCTCGTCGCGGCGCGCACCGCCGATCGCGGCGTCATAGCCACCAGCGGTGAGCGCCTGCTTCAGCGCCAGCGTCTTCATCACTTCGGTGTGCCGGCTGGCGCCGTGGCTCTGCGGGCCGATGCCCTCGCGCACCCCGTCGGGATTCACATGCACGCGAAGCTCCACACCGGTCTCCGCCACGCGGCGGTCGCGGAACGCGATCATCTCGCGGAACTTCCAGGTGGTGTCGACGTGCAGCAGCGGGATCGTCGGCCGCGCCGGCGCGAAGGCCTTCAGCAGCAGGTGCAGCAGCACCGAGCTGTCCTTGCCGATGGAATACAGCATCACCGGGTGGCGGCACTGACCCGCGACCTCGCGCAGGATGTGCAGGCTGGCGGCCTCGAGGCGGTCGAGCTGGCGGTCGATGGCGGCGTCGGTCATGAGCGCCCGTAGACGTCCTCGTAGCGGACGATGTCGTCCTCACCGAGGTAGTCGCCCGACTGCACTTCGATCAGCTCCAGCACTTCGGTGCCGGGGTTCTCCAGCCGGTGCTTCGCGCCCAGCGGGATATAGGTCGACTGGTTCGCATGCAGCTCGAACACGTCGTTGTCGCGGGTCACCCGCGCGATGCCGCGGACCACGATCCAGTGCTCGGCGCGGCACTTGTGCGACTGCAGCGACAGGCGTCCGCCGGGCTTGACCTTGATGCGCTTGACCTGGAAGCCCTCGTCCTGGTCGATGGAGTCGTAGCTGCCCCAGGGGCGATGGACCTCGCGGTGGAGCACGGCGTGGCTGCGGTCGTCGGCCTTCAGGCGCGCAACCACCTCCTTGACCTCCTGCACGCGGTCCTTGCGCGCGACCAGCACCGCGTCGGCGGTTTCCACCACCACCAGGTCGTCCACGCCGACCAGCGCCACCATCCGCCGCGACCAGACATAGCTGCCGTGGCTGTCGACGGCGATCACTTCGCCGTTGTGGGCGTTGCCGTCCGCGTCCTGCGGGCTCACCTCCCACAGCGCCGACCAAGACCCGACATCGTTCCAGCCGATGTCCACCGGCAGCACCATCGCGCGGTCGGTCCGCTCCATCACCGCGTAGTCGATCGAATCCGATGGCGCTGCGGAAAACGCATCCCTGTCCAGGCGCACGAAGTCGCCGTCGCGCACGGCGCCTTCGAAGGCAGCGCGCACCGCGTCCAGCATCTCCGGACGGACGCGCCCCAGTTCCTCGAGGTAGCGCGAAGCGCGGAACAGGAACATGCCGCTGTTCCAGTAGTAATCACCGGCATCGAGGTAGCCCTGCGCGGTGGCGGCGTCGGGCTTCTCGACGAAGCGCAGCACGTCACGCACGCCCTCGCCCGGCCCGGACTGGATGTAGCCGAAACCGGTTTCCGGCGCTTCGGCCACGATGCCGAAGGTCACCAGTGCCCCGCCTTCGGCCGCCGGCATCGCCTCGCGCACGGCAGCGCGGAACGCATCGGCATCGCGGACGACGTGGTCGGACGGAAGCACCAGCAGCAGCGGATCGGCGCCCGCGGCGGTGGCCTGCAACGCTGCGGCGGCGATGGCCGGAGCAGTGTTGCGACCCACCGGTTCGAGCACGATCGACGCGCCTTGCACGCCCACCTGGCGCAGCTGCTCGCCGGCCAGGAAGCGGTGCTCTTCGTTGGCGACCACGATCGGCGACAGCGCGGCCAGCGGCGCCACGCGCAGCCAGGTGTCCTGCAGCATGGTGTGTTCACCGGCCAGGGCCAGGAACTGCTTGGGGTAGGCCTCGCGCGACAGCGGCCACAGGCGCGTGCCGGAGCCGCCTGACAGGAGCACGGGTTGCAGCTGGATCATGTGGCGGGGCCTGCGCTGTCTAAGGACCAGCGCGAAGTTTACCCTGTGCACACCGCCGCCCCGCCGGCCTGGAGACCGCATGACCGCAGCCATCGACGACACCCGCGCGAACGCACGCCTGGACTGGGCGCGCGCGGCCGCCGCAAGCCCTGCCCTCGCGCTGGAGCGGGCTTCGACCGACGCCGGCTTCCGCAGCTACTGGCGCGCCAGCGGCAGCGGCGACGCCAGCCTGATCGTGATGGACTCGCCCCCGGCGCTGGAGGACGTGCGCCCCTGGCTGCGCCTGCATGACGTGCTGGAGCGCGGCGGCGTGCGCGTGCCCCGGGTGCTCGCCCGCGACGTCGAGCGTGGCTTCCTGCTGCTCGAGGACCTGGGCGTCGACACGCTGCTGCACGCCATCGATGCCGGCAATGCCGACGGCTTTTTCGATGCCGCCGTCGACCAGCTGCTGCGCATCCAGGCCATCCCGGCGCCGGACGACCTCCCGCTGTACGACGAAGCCCTGCTCGTGCGCGAGCTGCGCCTGTTCGACGAATGGTTCCTCCGCCGCCACCTCGGCGTCGAACCCGGCTGCGAAGACCTGGAGGCGCTCGACCTCGGCTATCGCATCCTCATCGACAGCGCGCTGGCCCAGCCCCGGGTGCTGGTGCACCGCGACTTCATGCCGCGCAACCTGATGCCGGTGCCGGGCGGGCTCGCCGTGCTCGACTTCCAGGACGCGGTGCTGGGGCCGGTGGCCTATGACGCGGTGAGCCTGTTCAAGGACGCCTTCCTCAGCTGGCCGCCGGCCCGCGTGGACGCCTGGCTGGCGGCATACCATGCCCGCGCACTGGCGGCCGGAGTCCCTGTCCCCGCAGCTCCGGAGCGCTTCCTGCGCGATGCCGCACTGATCGGCGTGCAACGCCACCTCAAGGTGCTCGGCATCTTCGCCCGCCTGCACCACCGCGACGGCAAGCCGAAATACCTCGCCGATGCCCCGCGCTTCCTGGCCTATCTCGACCAGGCGCTGCCGCGGTTTCCGGAACTCGCGCCGCTGGCCGGCGTGCTCGATCGCCACGTGCGTCCGGCGCTGGTGGTGGCGGGCAGCCCAGGCGTCAAACCGTGAAGGCCCTGGTCTTCGCCGCCGGCCTCGGCGAGCGCATGCGCCCGCTGACCGACACCACGCCCAAGCCCCTGCTTGAAGCGGGCGGAAAGCCGCTGATCGCCTGGCACCTGGAGCGGCTCGCCGGCAGCGGCGTGCGCGACGTGGTGGTCAACACCTCGTGGCTGGCGCCGCGCTTTCCAGAACTCCTCGGCGATGGCAGCCGCTGGGGGCTTCGCATCCACTACGCATACGAAGGCGACACGCCGCTGGAAACCGGCGGCGGCATGCTGCACGCGCTTCCACTCCTGGGCGACGGGCCCTTCATCGCGGTCAACGGCGACATCTGGTGCGACTTCGATTTCGCGCGCCTGCCGCGGGAGCCGCGCGGCGACGCGCACCTGGTGCTGGTCGACAACCCCGACCACCATCCCGCCGGCGACTTCGTGCTCGATGCCGATGGCCGCGTCCACGACGGGGATGCAGGCGCGACACGGCTGACCTTCGCGGGCATCGGCGTCTACAGGCCGGCGCTGCTGGACGGGTGGCGCGACGTCGTCGGCGATGCCGCGGGGGCCGACGCGACACCGCCACGTTTCAGGCTGGCCCCACTGCTGCGCGCCGCCATGGTGCGCGGCGCGGCCAGCGGCGAACACCACCGTGGCCGATGGACCGACGTCGGGACGCCGCAGCGGCTGCACGCACTGTCGCACCGCCTCATCGCCGAAAGTTGATGTGCGGGGCGTATCCTCTGCGCCACGATGCCCTCCCCCTCTCCTCTCCACGCCGGCCCGCCCGGCCCCGCGGCCTGCGCCACTCCCGCCGACGACGATGGCCCCCTGGAAGACGCACGCGCGCTCCAGGCCCGCTTGGCCGACCTGCTGGAACTGCGTGACCGTTTCCCCAGGCACCTGGCCACCATCGGTGGATTCAGCGTCGAGTTCAGCGATGGCGGCGCCGTGGCCCACGCCACCGCGGTACTGCTGGACGCCGTGACGCTCGAAGTGCTGGCCAGCGGGAACGCCCGCCTGCCCACCCACGCGTCCAATGCGCAGGAACTGGTCCCGTTCCGCGCCCTGCCGGCGCTGCGCGCGGCCCTGGCGGCGCTGCCGCGGCCGCCCGACCTGGCCTTCGTCGACGGCCACGGCATCGCCCATCCACGCGGTCTCGGTATCGCGGCCCATTTCGGCGTCGCCAGCGGGCTGCCCTGCATCGGCGTCGCACGGGCGATCCTGGCCGGCACCGGTCCCGAGCCGCACCAGACCCGCGGCGCCTACACCGCACTGCGCAACACCGAGCGCCTGCAGGTCGGCTGGCTGCTGCGAAGCCGGCCCGGAGACCCGCCCCTGGTGGTGTCGCCAGGGCATCGCGTGGCCCTGGCATCGAGTGCGGACCTCGTCATGCGTTTCACCCGCGAGCACCGCCTGCCCGAGCCGACGCGGCTCGCGCAGGTGCTGGCGTCACGCCGGAACAGTGCTAATCAGCCCGAAACCTGAGCACGGACCTTGCAAAACGTGACAGCAGTCACGGACCCTGTCGCAACGCACCACTCACGATCGGGCAAGGCGCCTCTTCGTTCCGCGCCTGCTCTGGGGAAAAGACATGAAAGCGATCACCGTGCTGGCCACGGCCATGCTGCTTGCGGCAGGCAGCGTCCACGCCCAGTCGGCAAGCGATTGCCCGACACTTCCTGCCGCCAGCGAGCTGACGTGGGAAAAGCTCGACGGCGCCGGCTACACCTTCTGCAAGGCCATCCGCGACAGCGACGGCCACCAGATGCTGGCGGTGATGATCACCACCGAAACGCCGTTCCGTCCGCGCCGGGGCAACCGCGCCGAGGAAGCACGGATCGACGGGGCCCAGAACTGGTGGTACCGCAGCGAGGTCTCCGGGATGGTCGGAGTCGAAGTGCGCGAGACCCTGGTGGAACTCGATCGCTCGCACGTCGCCCACGTCTCGTTGCGCGGCCGCAGCGAAGAGGAACTGTCGCAGGCGATGTCGCTGGCGGAGTCGCTGCGCTTCGACGACGTCCGGGTTTCGATCCGCTGAGCCCGCGGCGGGCCGCTTAACGCGACGCAAACACATCGCGCCGCGCTCGGCGCTAGCGTTCCTTCCGGGGAGCGGCCAACCGGCCGCCTGAAGGAGGGGACTGTATGACGAAGAAACTCGCGGCCGAGTTCATCGGCACGTTCTGGCTGGTGCTTGGCGGTTGCGGCAGTGCGGTGCTTGCCGCGCATTTCGGTGGCGACGGCAATCCGCTGGGGATTGGATTCCACGGCGTGGCGCTGGCCTTCGGCCTGACCGTGCTGACCGGCGCCTACGCCTTCGGCCACATCTCGGGCGCACACTTCAATCCGGCGGTGAGCGTGGGCCTGTGGGCCGGCGGTCGCTTCCCGGTGTCGGAGCTGGTGCCCTACATCATCGCGCAGGTGGCCGGCGGTGCCTTCGCCGGCTGGATCCTGTACGTCATCGCCAGCGGAAGCGCGGGCTTTTCGATCGATCCGACGGCGGCGGGCGCCTTCGCCACCAACGGCTACGGCGAACTGTCCCCGGGTGGCTATTCGATGACGGCGGCAGCGGTGTGCGAAGTCGTGCTCACGGCGATGTTCGTGATCGTGATCATGGGCGCGACGCATGCCCGCGCGCCGGCGGCGCTGGCACCGGTGGCCATCGGCCTGGCGTTGACCCTGATCCACCTGATCAGCATCCCGGTCACCAACACCTCGGTGAACCCGGCCCGCTCGACGGCGGTAGCGCTGTTCGCAGGCCCGGGCGCGCTCGGGCAGCTGTGGCTGTTCTGGGTGGCGCCGCTGGTCGGCGCGGTGCTCGGCGGCGGCATCTACGGCTGGCTTGGACGGGAGCCCGCGGCGACCAGCTGAGCAACGCAGTCAAGGGCCCGCAAACGCAGGAGGGCGGCGCATCGGCACCGCCCTCCTGCTTCGTGGATGTTCGCAACGCCTCAGAAACGGCCTTCCTGGAAGTCGACGAAGGCCTGCATGATTTCCTGCTTCGTGTTCATCACGAACGGCCCGTGGCGGACGACCGGCTCACGCAGGGGGCGTCCCGCAACAAGCAGCAGGCGTGCGCCGGCCTCGCCGGCTTCCACGCGCAGCAGGTCGCCGCCGCCAAGCAAGCCGAGTTCGTGGCTGGCGAGCTGCCTGGCCTCTTCGCCGGAACCCAGGGTGGCCTCGCCTTCGAACACGTAGGCGAAGGCGTTGTGGCCTTCCGGCAGCCGATGTTCCCAGGCCATGCCGGGCAGCAGCGATACGTCGAGGTACAGCGGCGAGGTGGCGGGCTGGTCGATCGGCCCGCGCACGCGGGTGCCATCGCCCGCGACGACCTCGCCGGCGATCACGCGCACGTCGACGCCATCGGCGGGACGCACCAGCGGGATACGTTCGGGCGCGAACTCCTGGTAGCGCGGCTCGATCATCTTGTCCCTGGCCGGCAGGTTCACCCACAGCTGGAAGCCGCGCATGCGGCCCGCCTCCTGCTCGGGCATCTCCGAGTGCACCAGGCCTCGGCCGGCGGTCATCCACTGCACGCTGCCGGGGACCAGCAGGCCCTCGTTGCCGTGGTTGTCGCGGTGGCGCATGCGGCCGTCGAGCATGTAGGTGACCGTCTCGAAGCCGCGGTGCGGATGGTCGGGGAAGCCGGCGATGTAGTCCTCGGCGCGGTCGGTGCCGAACTCGTCGAGCAGCAGGAAGGGGTCCATGTCGGGCAGGTCGGGACCGCCGATCACGCGCGTGAGCTTCACGCCGGCGCCGTCGGAGGCCGCGCGGCCGCGCACCTTGCGCACAACGCGGGTGGAGTCGAACTGGGCATTGCTCATGGCGGGTTCCTCCAAGGTACTCCCCCATATCATGGTGCCGCCGGGCTCCCACCACAGTCCCCGCGGGCGCAACGCTGCGGTTCCCGTAGCAGCCTGTCCCGCGGCGCCTACCGCTGGCGCAGCCTCCACGCGCGGTGGATCCGCGGATTGCGGGCGAAGTCCGGGGGAATCGTCTCCGCGGTGATGTCCTCGCACTCGGCGAATTCCGCCACTGCCTCGTCGTCCAGCTTGAAGCGGCGGTAGTTGTTGGAGAAATACAGCACGCCGTCCGGCGCCAGCCGCGCCACCGCGGCCCGCAGCAGGCGCACGTGCTGGAGCTGCATGTCGAAGTCGTCGGCGCGCGCGGAGTTGGAGAAGGTCGGCGGATCGCAGAACACCAGGTCGTATTCGTCCCGGTCGGCCTCAAGCCAGGACACGGCATCGGCCTGCACCATGCGATGCGCACTCCCGCCCGGGACACGGCCGTCGACGCGGTTCCCGCGCAGGTTGTCCGCGGCCCACTGCAGGTAGGTGCCCGAAAGATCGACGCTGGTGGTGCTCGCGGCGCCACCGACGGCGGCGTGAACGGTGGCCGCGCCGGTGTAGCAGAACAGGTTCAGGAAGCGCTTGCCGCGTGCCTCGCGCTGGATGCGCGAACGCAGGGGGCGGTGGTCCAGGAACAGACCGGTATCGAGATAGTCGAACAGGTTCACCCGCAGCCGCGCGGCCCCTTCGCGCACGGTGATGAACTCGCCACGGCGCTCCACGGCTGCGCCGTACTTGCTGCCGCCCTTGCCGCGGGCGCGCACCTTGGTCGCCAGGCGCTCGCGCGGTACGCCGAACACTTCGCGCGCGGCGCCGAGCACCTCGCCGAAGCGGCGGCGCACGTCGGCATCGGGGATGTCGGCCGGCGCGGCGTATTCCTGCACATGCAGCCAGGTGGCATCGGGGTCGTCGGCTTCGGTGTAGACGTCGATCGCGACCGCGTACTCGGGCAGGTCGGCGTCGTAGGCGCGGTAGCAGTCCACGCCCTCGCGCGTGCGCCAGGACTTGGATGCGCGCAGGTTCTTGCGCAGGCGGTTGGCGAGCATCTGTGCGCCCGTCGAGAGCGGTCGCGGCCCGGCGTCCTCGCGCAGCGGCGGCTGCACCGGATCGGCCACCAGCAGCGCGCATTCCAGCGCGCCGTTGAACACCTGGTAGACCTTCTGCGCCCGCAGGCCGGTGGCGCGCGCGAGCTCGGGGCTGCCGCACAGCAGGCTGGCCCGCCAGTAGGGCGCGATCCGGCGCAGGGCCTCGCCCAGGCCGCGGTAGAGCTGGGCGTCGGCGGCCAGGCGCGCATCGTAGGGTGGATTGCTGGCCACCAGGCCGCGCAGCTGCGTCATCGGGCGCAGCGCGGCGACTTGGCGCTCCTCGAGCTGCACCAGCTCGCCGAAGCCCGCGGCGGCGGCGTTCGCGCGCACGGCGTCCAGCGCCGCCGGATCGACGTCGCTGCCGAAGAACACCGGCCGCAGTGCGGCGCGGCCCAGGCGTTCGCGTTCCAATGCGTCCTCGCGCAGCGCATCCCACGCGGCGTGGTCGAAGCCGCTCCAGCGCGAAGGGTGCGCGTCGCCATGGCGCAGCAGGCCGGGCGCGACGTCGGCGGCCATGGCCGCGCCTTCCACCAGCAGGGTGCCGCTGCCGCACATGGGATCAAGCAGGGCGCCGCCCTCGGCATGGACCTGCGTCCACTGGCCGCGCATCAACACCGCGGCCGCCAGGGTTTCCTTCAGCGGTGCATCGCCCTGCGAGCGCCGCCAGCCGCGCCGGTGCAGCGCGCCGCCGCCGAGATCGACGGACAGGATGGCGCGGCCCTTGCGTACCACGAGGTTGAGCAGCAGGTCGGGCGATTCGAGGTCGACGTCCGGGCGCTCCCCGGTTTCGGCGCGCAGCTTGTCGACCACGGCGTCCTTCACCCGCTGCGCTGCGTAGCGCGCGTGGGTGATGCCGTCGCCGGACACGCGCGCGTCCACCGCCACGGTGCGCCCGGGCGCGAGATGGGTGGCCCACGGCAGGGCGACGATGTTGCGGTAGAGCGTGTCCTCGTCGTCGCAGTAGAACTCGGCCAGCGGCCACAGCACGCGGCTGGCCAGGCGCGACCACATCACGGCGCGCAGGGCGTCGGCAAGTTCGCCCTCGACGTTGACGCCCGCGACCGTGGCGGTGGCGCGCACGCAACCGAGTGCGGCGAGTTCGTCGGCCAGCAGGTATTCGAGGCCCTTGCCGCAGCTTGCGAAGAATTTCACGACGACAGCGAACCCAGCAGGGCGGCGAACAGCGCCGCGGACGTATCGACGTGGCCGGACAGGCGGTGGTCGTCGTCGACCAGCAGCAGGCGATCGCCGCGCGGGCGGGCCCAGGCGATGACGTCGGCGGCGGGGATCAGTTCGTCGCCCCAGCCATGGATGATCGCGGTCGGGACCGCAGCAGCCTGCAGCGGGTGCTGCGCGACGCGGTTCACCGGCGGCGCCATCAGGAACAGCGCGCGCACCGGCACCTGCAGCGAGACCGCGCCGGAAATCCACGCGCCCAGGCTCGAACCGGCCAGCACCAGCGGACCGTCCGCGGCGCGCGCGGACGCCAGCGCCTGCAGGTGCGCCAGGCGCGCGGCGACATCGCCGTGGCGCCCGGCGTTGCCCATGGCGTCGAAACCGGTGTAGTCGGGGCGTTCGTGGCTCCAGCCCAGGCCTTCGGCGACCTCGGCGAGCGCGGTCACCTTGGTGGCGTCGGGGCCGCTTTCAAAACCGTGGGAGAGGATGCAGTGACCGCGGACGCTCATCGTTTTGCCGATACCGGGGGAACCGTGAATGCTAGCATCGCCGCCGACCCCAGCCCCGGCCGCGACGTGCGCATCGACCCACTGCCCTACGAGCACCTGCTGGCACCGCGGCCGCTGTCGCAGATCGACCTGGTGGTGGTCCACTGCACCGAGTTGCCCGACCTCGGCACCGCGCGCGAGTACGGCGAACGCGTGCTGTATGCGGCCAGCGGCACCGGCAACAGCGGCCACTGGTACATCGATCGCGACGGCGGCGTCGAGCGTTGGGTGGATCCCGCGCGCACCGCGCACCACGTGCGGGGCCACAACGCGCGCTCGGTCGGAATCGAGCTGGTGAACACCGGGCGCTGGCCGCGCTGGCTGGATTCGCGCCACCAGGCGATGGAGGAGCCATACCCCGAGGCACAGGTGGCGGCCCTGATCGGGCTGCTGGAGACGCTTGCCGCGGATTTGCCGGCGCTGCGCTGGATCACCGGCCACGAAGATCTCGATGTCGAACTGGTGGCCGCCAGCGACGACGCCGGCGTCCAGGTCCGCCGCAAGCGCGACCCCGGCCCCCTGTTCCCCTGGCCACGCGTGCTCGCGGCGATGCCCTCCTGGGAACGGCTGCACCCGACGCCGCAGCGGCCGGTGGCGTAACCGCCCCGCCCGTATAATCCGGCGGATGCCCAACAGCACCCCCGCCCCCGTGTCCGAACTCCTGGAGCTGCTCACGCTCGAGCGCCTCGAGGACAACCTCTTCCGCGGCCAGAGCCGCGACATCGGCACCAAGTACGTCTTCGGCGGCCAGGTGCTGGGCCAGGCGCTGTCGGCGGCCCAGGCCACGCTGACGCAGCCGCGCAGCGCGCATTCGCTGCATGCCTATTTCCTGCGCGCTGGCGACATCGAGCACCCGATCGTCTACGACGTCGACCGCACCCGCGATGGCGGCAGCTTCTCCGTGCGCCGGGTGACCGCGATCCAGCACGGCAAGGTGATCTTCTTCTGCGCGGCCTCGTTCCAGGACGCGGAGGGCAGCGCCCAGCACCAGCTGACCATGCCCGAGGTGCCGCAGCCCGAAGACCTCGACCCGGCGCCGGCGATCCCGGACAAGGTGCTCGCTGCGCTGCCGACCAAGATCCAGCGCTGGCTCGACCGCAGCGGGCCGTTCGAATTCCGCCACGTCTACCCGCGCGACGAGCTCAATCCGCCCAAGCGCCCGCCCTACCAGCAGGTCTGGTTCCGGCTGGCCGAGAAAGTGGACGATGCGCCCGAACTGCACCGCGCCCTGCTGGCCTATGCCTCGGACTTCCACCTGCTCGGCACTGCCACGTTCCCGCACGGCATCAGCTACTACCAGCCGAACGTGCAGATGGCGTCGCTCGACCATGCACTCTGGTTCCACCGCCCCTTCCGCGCCGATGACTGGCTGCTGTACTCGATCGACAGCCCCAGCGCGCAGGGTTCGCGCGGCTTGGCGCGGGGCATGATCTACGACCGCAAGGGGCGGCTGGTGGCGAGCACCGCGCAGGAAGGCATGATCCGCGTCGTCGACGAAGGCAGGGACGGACACGTCCCGGCACGGGACTGACGCATGCGCCAGGTGTTTTCCAGCGCCCGCATCGAGAACGTCGAAGCGGTCGCCCGGTTGCTTGAAGAGGCCGGCATCGAGGTCCGGGTCAGCGACGGCCGCTCCTACCGTGGCGCCATCCGCGGCAATTTCAGCTATCGCGAAGGTGCCAGCAGCGGTCCGCGGCCGGCCGTGTGGGTGATCCGTTCCGACCAGCAGCCCGAAGCGCGGCGCATGCTGCGCGAAGCCGGCCTGCTGCAGCAGACCACGCATCGCAACGAGAGCTTCCTTCCGCCGCCGGCCTCGCTGGTCAGCGGTGGTACGCCGCTGGCCGCGCGCGGCGGCGGGCGGTTCCGCTACGGCCTGCTGCTGGGCGTGGCGGTGATGGTGGCGCTGGTGATGATCGCCTACCGCGCCAGTCGCGGCGATGGCGACGGCGATGCCGGCCCCGAGGTGGCGACGGTACCTGCGGCCTCCATGCCCGCACCCGTGGCCGCCCCCGTGCAGGGCCCCGACGCTTCCGGCATGCCCTTGATCACCACCCTGCCCGACGACGCCTTCGTGATCGCCACGCCGCCGGCGCTGGCCGCCACCGTGCTGCGCGCCGAGCTGGATGCCGCCGGCACGCGGCGCGGCTGCCTGGCGATCGACGGCGCCGATCCGGACCCGGCCCTGCTGCGTCAGTTCGCCGCCGAAGGCTTCGATGTCACGGCCGCGTCGGCCTGCAGCGCCGACCGCTTCGCCGTGGCCGTGTCGGACTACACCACCGACGGCAGCGGCAGCGGCACCGTGCAATCGGCGGTCGGCGCCGGCGAGCCGCAGGTGCGGGAGGTCCGCCGCGAAGGCCGCGACTGGCAGCTCCTGGATCCGCGCTGAGGCGCGTTCCGGGCGGCTCCCTCATCCACGGGTCACGTTTCCCGCGCAGCACCGTCCAAGTAGGATTGGCGCTCTCCGGCGCCGCCACGCGAGCCCGCCCATGACCACCTGCGCCATCGACACCCTGATCCACCGGGAGCTCCCCGCCGCGGCCGGCGGCTGCCAGCAGGCCTATACCCGCATCATCGTCGCCAGCCAGAACACGGTGACCGCGGTCGCGCTGGCCATCACCCGCGACCCGACCGCCAGCCAGGACATCGCGCAGGAGGCGTTCCTGTCGGCGTGGCAGAACCTCAAGCGGCTGCAGAACCCGGCCAGCTTCCTGCCCTGGCTGCGCCAGATCACCCGCAACCTCGCCTATGACCACCTGCGCCGGCACCGCCAGCGCACGGTGGACGGCGAAGCCGCCGAAATCGCCATCAACCACGCCGCGGATCCCTCGGCGCTGCCCGAAGAGCAGCTGATCGACGCCGAGCGCGAGCGCATGGCCGCGGAGCTGATTTCCGAACTGCCCGAAGAGAGCCGCGAAGTGCTGCTGCTCTATTACCGGGAAGGCCAGAACTCGCGCCAGGTGGCGGAGCTCCTCGGGCTGTCGGACGCGGCGGTACGCAAGCGCCTGTCGCGCGCCCGCAAAAGCCTGCGCGACGACCTGCTCACGCGCTTCGGCGATTTCGCCCGCGCCACCGCGCCCGGCACGGCGTTCGCGATCGGTGTCACCGCCATGCTCGGGATCAGCCGCCCGGCGGCGGCGGCCGGCTTCGCCAAGGTCGGCGGCAGTGTGCTCGGCGGCGTGCTGGGCAAGGGCGTGCTCGGCACCGCCGGCGCGCTCGGCGGCGGCCTGCTCGCGGGCCTGGTCACCGCCTGGCTGTGCCGCAAGATGCTCACCGCCTACGCCGACGACGAAACCGAGCACGCCGGGATCCTGGCCGTGTACCACACCTATCTGTGGACTTCGCTGGTGGCCCTCGGCCTGACCCTGGGATCGGCCTTCGCATTCGACAGCCTGGTGCCGACCTATGCCCTCGCGCTGGCGGCGATCGCGATCCTCAACTACCAGCTGCTCGGGCCGCTGGCGCGCACCATGCGCCCGCTGCTGCGCCGCGATGCCATTCGCAACCCGGAAGGCGCGCGCTCGCGGCAGCTGCTGTACCGCCTGACCTTCGGTCCCAGCGGGGTCGCGATCAGCAACCTCGCGATCCTCGGCGGACTGGTGCTGCTGTACCTCAAGGGCTGACGCAGCACGCATTCCGAGGCAAAAAATTCATCTCCCAACTCCGGGGCAACGGTTTCCGCAAGGAGTTTCTGCATCTTGGCTATGCCGGCGACGTGGAGGGTCCCGCCGTGGCCGGGAGGCCTTCGCGGCTCATGTCCTCCGGCATCCGCCTGGCGGCGGATGCCTCCTCCTTTACTTCCCCGCGAAGGCCTCCCGGCCACGGCGGGACTCGGCTTCGGCCGCAGATGCGCATGGCCCCGGGCTTCGCTCCTGGGTCACCGCGCACTGCTGCGCACGCGTGCCAAGGCCCTTGAGAGCGAAGTAGAGGAGGAGGCGATGGCCGAAGGCCAGCGCCGGGGGACATGAGCACTCAAGGGCCTTGGCACCCGGCGCCCGAGAGGATCAATGGCGCGCCATTCCCTCAGTTGGGAGA
>NZ_JBSVRR010000007.1:0-101036 GCF_054072805.1 Luteimonas sp. A534 | reverse complement strand
CCACGACGGGGCTCGGGTTCCGCTGCAGATGTGCGAGATCCCGGGCTTTGCTTCCGGGTCACCGCGTACTGCTGCGCACCGGGTGGCAAGGCCCTTGAGAGCGAAGTCAAGGAGGAGGCGATGGCCGCAGGCCAGCGCCGGGGGACATGAGCACTCAAGGGCCTTGGCACCCGGCGCCCGCGCTGTATCAATGGCGCGCCATTCCCTCAGTTGGGAGAAGAGCCTTCTTCATGTGCGGCGGGCGGCGGAGGTGCTGTTCAGGCGGCGCGGACTGTTTCCAGCACCAGGCCGCCGTAGCGTTCGAGCTTGCCGGCGCCGATGCCGCCGACGCCGGACAGCTCCTCTTCGGTCTCGGGCCTGAGCGCGGCGATCTCGCGCAGGGTGGCGTCGTGGAAGATCACGTACGGCGGCACGCTCTGCTCGCGCGCCAACCGGGTGCGCAGTTCGCGCAGGGCTTCGAACAGCGGCTGCGCCTCGGCCGGCAGGTCCGGGGGCAGGGCGGCGCGGCCGTCGCGCGTGCGCTCCTTCCCGCGCGCCCGCGCCCGCGGCGCTTCCTTGCGCAGCAGCACCTCGCGTTGCCCCTGCAGCACCTCGCGGCTGTCCGCGGTCAGGCGCAGGCCGCCGTAGCCTTCGCTGTCGACGTCCAGCAGCCCGGCGGCCACCAGCTGCCGGAACACGCCGCGCCAGCTGCGCGCGTCGAGTTCGGTGCCGATGCCGTAGGTGCTGATCGTGTCGTGTCCGAACTGGCGGATGCGTTCCGATTCCGAACCGCGCAGCACGTCGATCAGGTGCGCCGCGCCGAAACGCTGCCCAGTGCGATAGACGCAGGACAGCGCCTTCTGCGCGGCCACCGTCGCGTCCCAGGTTTCCGGCGGCTGCAGGCAGTTGTCGCAGTTGCCGCAGGGCTCGCCGGCACCCTTGGCGGCGTAGTCCTCGCCGAAGCAGGCCAGCAGCACCTGGCGCCGGCAGCGGGTGGATTCGCAGTAGCCGACCAGGGCGTCGAGCTTGCGGTGCTCCAGGCGCTTGCGTTCGTCGCCGGATTCGGACTGGTCGATCATCTGCCGCAGCATGACCACGTCACCCAGGCCCTGGCACATCCAGGCCTCAGCGGGGTCGCCGTCGCGGCCGGCGCGGCCGGTTTCCTGGTAGTAGCCCTCGATCGACTTGGGCAGGTCCATATGCGCCACGAAGCGCACGTCGGGTTTGTCGATGCCCATGCCGAAGGCGATCGTCGCCACCACCACCACGCCGTCCTCGAGCAGGAAGCGGCGCTGGTTGGCGGCGCGCACCGAGGCGTCCAGGCCGGCGTGGTAGGGCAGGGCGTCGACGCCGGCCTCCTGCAGCATGGCGGCGGTCTTCTCGACCTTGTTGCGCGACAGGCAGTAGACGATGCCGGCCTCGCCGCGATGGCCTTCGATGAAGTCCAGCAGCTGGCGGCGGCCGTTGTCCTTGTTGACGACGGTGTAGCGGATGTTCGGGCGGTCGAAGGAGCTGGTGAAGCGCCGGGCGCCTTCGAGCTGCAGGCGCTCTGCGATCTCGCGCTGGGTCGGCGGATCGGCGGTGGCGGTGAGCGCGATCCGCGGCACCTGCGGCCAGCGCTCGTGCAGCACGGTGAGCTCGCGGTATTCGCGGCGGAAGTCGTGGCCCCACTGCGAGACGCAGTGCGCCTCGTCGATCGCGAACAGGGCGATGCGGCTGGCGTCGAGCAGGGACATGAAGCGCGGCGTGAGCAGGCGCTCCGGGGCGACGTAGAGCAGGTCGAGGCTGCCTTCGCGCAGCTCGCGCTCGATGGCCGCGGCCTCGGCGCCGTCGAGCGTGGAGTTGAGGAAGGCCGCGCGGACGCCCAGCTGGCGCAGCGATTCCACCTGGTCCTGCATCAGCGCGATCAGCGGCGAGACCACCACTGCCGTGCCTTCGCGCAGCAGCGCCGGCACCTGGTAGCACAGCGACTTGCCGCCGCCGGTGGGCATCAGCACCAGGGCGTCGCCGCCGCCGGCGACGTGTTCGATGATGGCGGCCTGTTCGCCGCGGAAGGTCTCGTGGCCGAAGACCTCGTGCAGGATGCGGTGTGCGGCGTCACTCATGCGACAAGGATACCGGGGCGGCGTCTCAGGGCCCGGAACGCGAACGCCCGACGCGGGGTCGGGCGTTGCGCGCCGCGGATGCCGGGGAATCCCGCCCCGGGGCGATTACTGGAGCAGGGAACGCAGCATCCAGGCGTTCTTCTCGTGGACCTGCAGGCGCTGGGTCAGCAGGTCGACGGTGGGGTCGTCGCCGGCATCATCGGCGTGGGACAGCGCCCGGCGGGCGGTGCGGCACACGGCCTCGTTGCCGCCGACCAGCTGGGCCACCATGGCGCGCCAGTCCGGTGCCTCGGTCAGGCCCGGCTCTTCGGCGATCGTCGACAGCTTGATGAACTCGGCGTAGGAGCCCGGCGCGTTGTAGCCCAGCGCGCGGATGCGCTCGGCGATGTCGTCGAGTGCGTTCCACTGCTCGGTGTACTGGTCCATGAACATCGCGTGCAGCGAGTTGAACATCGGCCCGGTCACGTTCCAGTGGAAGTTGTGGGTCTTCAGGTACAGGGTGAAGCTGTCGGACAGGAACTGGGCGAGATCCTGCGAAATCGTCTTGCGATCCTTGTCCGCGATCCCGATATCCACGCCGGGTGCCACCGAACCCGAGGCGGGCGAAGCAACGGGCGAGGCCTTGCGCGAGCTGCGCTTGGCATTCGTGGTCTTGCTCTTGTCCTTGGTACTTGTCTTGGTCTTCGCCATCACTGTGTCCTTTCTTGTCAGCGCGCGACAATGGCGCGATAGGGGCGGGATTGAAGCGGCCCGGAACTGTGAATCGCATGAGTGAAATGGAGTCTAGCCCTCGTGATGCAAGCCCGGCGTCAAGACGCCCGGGGCGCGGGGACATCGGTAAAGCGATGAGCCGCGACCGCGGCCGGCTGCTCGGCCTGTGGCGGCGCCGGGAGCAGGCGCGGGACGACGATGCGCCCCGCAAGGCGTTCGAGGACGCGCTGGCGCGCTCGGTGGCGCAGCGCGAAGCCCGGGCCGCGAGCCTGCCGCATGCCGAGGTCGATCCCTCGCTGCCGATCGCGACCGAGGCCGAGCGCATCGTCGAACTCCTGCGCGCGCACCAGGTGGTGGTGGTCGCCGGCGAGACCGGCTCCGGCAAGACCACCCAGCTCCCCAAGCTCTGCCTGGCCGCGGGCCGCGGCGCGGCGGGCCTGATCGGTTGCACCCAGCCGCGCCGCATCGCCGCGCGCGCCGTGGCGCGGCGCGTGGCCGAGGAACTCCAGGTGCCGCTGGGCGGCGCGGTGGGCTACCAGGTGCGCTTCACCGAAAACGTCGGCGAGCAGACCGCGATCAAGTTCATGACCGACGGCATCCTGCTGGCCGAGATCCAGTCCGACCGCTGGCTGTCGCGCTACGACACCCTGATCATCGACGAGGCGCACGAGCGCAGCCTCAACATCGACTTCCTGCTCGGCTACCTGAAGCAGCTGCTGGCGCGGCGGCCCGACCTGAAGCTGGTGGTGACATCGGCCACGATCGACACCGCGCGCTTCTCCGCGCACTTCAACGATGCGCCGGTAGTCAACGTGGAAGGCCGCGGCTACCCGGTCGAGATGCGTTACCGCGCGCTCGACGGCAGTGCGGGCGGCGATGGCCCGGGCGAGGATGGCGCGATGTCGACCACCGACGGCATCGTGGCCGCCTGCGACGAGATCATCCTGCGCGGCGGCAACGGGATGGGCGGCGACGTGCTGGTGTTCCTTCCCGGCGAACGCGAGATCCGCGACGCGCATCGCGCGCTCGAGGGCCGCAAGTACCGCCATACCGAGGTGCTGCCGCTGTATGCGCGCCTGTCCGTGCGTGACCAGGACCGGGTGTTCAACCCCGGCTCGCAGCGGCGCATCGTGCTCGCGACCAACGTCGCAGAAACCTCGCTGACGGTGCCGCGCATCCACTACGTGGTGGATCCCGGGCTGGCGCGGGTCAAGCGTTACAGCCCGCGGCAGAAGCTCGACCGCCTGCATATCGAGCCGATCAGCCAGGCCAGCGCCAACCAGCGGGCCGGCCGCTGCGGCCGCATCGCCCCGGGAACCTGCTATCGGTTGTACGACGAAGCCGATTTCGCCGCGCGCCCGGAATTCACCGATCCCGAGATCCGCCGCGCCGCGCTGGCGGGCGTGATCCTGCGCATGCTGGCGCTGGGTCTTGGTGCGATCGAGGAATTCCCTTTCCTCGAGCCGCCCGACGCGCGCGCGATCGCCGACGGCTGGCAGCAGCTGGCCGAACTGGGCGCGGTGGATGCGGCGCGCAAGCTCACCGCGCACGGCCAGGCGATGGCGAAGCTGCCGGTGGACGTGAAGCTCGCGCGCATGCTGGTGGCCGCGAACGAGCATCGCTGCCTGCGCGAGATGCTGGTGATCGCGAGCTTCCTGGGCATCCAGGATCCGCGCGAGCGCCCCGCTGACCAGCGCGGCGCGGCCGACGCCGCACATGCCGCGTTCCGGGACCCGAAGTCGGAGTTCGTGGCCATCCTGCGCCTGTGGGAGGCCTATCGCGTCGCGCACCAGGACTTGACCCAGTCGCAGTTGCGCAAGTGGTGCGACCGCAACTTCCTGGGCTTCCTGCGCATGCGCGAATGGCGCGAGCTGCATCGCCAGCTGAAGCTGCAGTGCGAAGGGCTGGGATGGAGTGAAGAGGATCGGGCCGGCGATGTGCTCTTCGCTGCGGGCAGTGAAGACGATGCGTCGGGGCAGGCGGCCGCGGCTGCTCAAGTCCAGGATGGCGCCCGACCGCCCCGCCAGCGCCAGCGCCGGCGTCAAGGCCAAGACCAGGGCCAAGACCAGGGCCACAGCCAGCGGCACGGTGTCTCCGCCAGCCCGGGGAAGGATGCGGCTGCCGAAGCGCGCGATCTCTACCAGAGCGTCCACCGCGCGCTGCTGGCAGGGCTACCGACCCAGGTCGGCCATGTGCTCCCCGAACGCGACAAACGCCGCCAGGCCAGCTACGAAGGCCCGCGCGGCCGCCGCTTCCAGCTCTTCCCCGGGTCGACGCTGGGCTCGCGTCCGCCGCCGTGGCTGCTCACCGCGACCCTGCTCGACACCGAGAAAGTGTGGGCGCTGACCAATGGCGCGATCGAGCCGGAGTGGGTCGAAGCCGAACTGCCGCACCTGCTCTCGCGGCGCCACTTCGATCCGCGCTGGTCGCGGAAGCAGGGGCGCGTGGTCGGCAGCGAACAGGTTGGCCTGTTCGGCCTGGTGCTCGCGGCGGCGCGGCCGTTCCACTACGGCGCGCACTATCCGGAGGAGGCGCGCGAACTGTTCCTGCGCGACGGCCTGGTGGCGGGCGAGATCAACCTGCGCGCCGACTTCGTCGCCCGCAATCGCCGCACGCTGGAGTCGGCCGAAGAGGAAGAGGCCAAGCAGCGCCGCACCGGCCTGGTGGTGGACGAGGACTGGATGCTGCGCTGGTATCGCGACCGCGTTCCCAGCGAGCTGATCAGCGCCCAGGCGCTGGATGCCTGGTACGCGAAGCTGCCCAAGGAGCAGCGGCGCCAGCTGCAGTGGACCCGCGACGACCTGCTGGTCGCCGACGGCAGCGATGCGGAGCGCTTCCCCGCGTACTACCCGCTGGGGGATGCGCGCCTGGCCGTGCACTACCGCTTCGAGCCCGGCGCGCCCGACGACGGCATGACCGTGGTCGTGCCGCTGCACCTGCTCAACGCCATGGACGGGCCGCGGCTGGGCTGGCTGGCCCCGGGCTTCGTGCAGGAGAAAGCCACCGCCTTGCTGCGCAGCCTGCCGAAGGCCCTGCGCCGCAACTTCGTGCCGGCGCCCGACTTCGCGCGTGCTTTTGCCGATGCCCATGGCGATGCCGACGCCGCCACCGACAGCATCAGTGGTGCGCTGGCCCGCTTCCTCAAGCGCCTGACGGGCGTGGAGATCGCACCCACCGATTTCGACGAAGCGCTGGAGCCCCACCTGCGCGCCAACCTGCGCCTGCTCGATGCCGACGGCCGCCGCGTGCTGGCCGAATCGCGCGACCTGGACGATCTCCGCGCGCATTTCGGTTCGCGCGCCGCCGATGCTTTCGCGGCGCACGCGTCCGCCGGTCTCGCGCGCGAGGCGCTGACCGAGTTCCCGGACACGCCGATTCCCGTTTCAGTGCCCGGCGCCGGCGGTGTGCCGGCCTTCCCCGCGCTGCACGACGACGGCGACAGCGTCTCGCTGGACGTGCACGCCGACCGCACGGAGGCCGAGCGCCAGCACCCCCGCGGGGTGCGCCGGCTGCTCGCGCTGGGGGTTGCCGAGCGCATTCGGCAGGCACGCAAGCAGCTGCCGATACAGCCGAAGACGGCCCTGCTGTATGCCGCGATCGAGTCCACCGCGCCGCGGGGCGCCGGTGGCAGCCGTCCAGCCGACACGCTGCGCGAAGACCTGGTGGACGGCGCCTTCGCGGCGCTCACCGCCGAAGGCCTGGGCGCGATCCGCGATCCCGCGGCGTTTGCCTCGTGCGCCGACGCAGTGGGCAAGGGCCTGTTTCCGGAGGCCATGCGCCGCCTGAAGCAGGCGGAAGCGATCCTGTCCCTGGTGGCCGACGCGCGGGCTGCCCTGGATGGCAAGCTGATGGGCTGGGCGCGCGGCAACCTGGATGACATGCAGGCGCAGCTGGCTGCACTCGCCCCGGCCGGCTTCCTGCGCGACGTGCCGGCCAGCGTGCTGGCCGAGTACCCGCGCTACCTGAAGGCGCTGGTGACGCGGGCATCCCGCGCGCTGAACGACCCGTCGCGCGACCAGCAGCGCATGCTCGAGCTCATGCCTTTCGCCGACGCGCTGGCGCGCGCGACGGCCCAGGGTTGCGCGGGCGAACCCGGCTGGCAGGCCCTGCGTTGGGACCTGGAGGAACTGCGCGTGCAGGTGTTCGCGCAGGAACTCGGCGCGAAGGGCGGGGTGTCGCCGAAGAAGCTGGCGACGCGGCTGGCTGCGCTTACTTGATCCGCTCGACCTTGGCGCGCGTGTTGTAGCCCTCGATCGCCATGTACCACGCGTTGCCGATCAGACCCGGGGTGATCCGGACTTCGGGGCTGTCGCGGCGGGCGCCCGACAGCGTCGCGGCATCGGTCTGGCGCCAGACCTGGCCATTGTCGAGCGTGTACTCGCGGCCCCGCGAGAAGCCGCGGAACTCGCCGACGATGTGCCCGACCACCGGTTCGGTGGAACCGAAGGAGAAGAAGCCGCGGTTCTCGTCCTCGACTTCCTTCTTCGCCGTGGCCGCAGCCTTTTCGGACTCGGTGTCGATCGTGCGATTGAGCCAGGCGTTGAGCCGTTCAAGCTCGTCCGCGCTCAGCTTGTCCAGGCCCGTGGCCTTGAACTCCTCGGGTGTCATCTGCGTCTGGATCGCCTGCTGGGCCGCGGCCGGCGCGGCGACGAAGAGCAGGGCGGCAAGGAGGATGCTGCGTACCGGCATGGCGTCTGTTCCCGGGGGCGAGGTCGGGCTAGTGTAGACCGTCCTTCCTTCCGCACAGCACCCGTCGCCGTGGTCGACACAGTGGATATCGAGGCCTTGCTGGCGCTGCCTGCGCTGCGGACGCTGCCGCGTCCGGTGTCCGGGCTGCTGCGCGATGCCGCCGCGTGCGGACCCGCGCCCTGCGTCGATCCGCGCGCGGTGCTGGAGGACACGCTTGCCGCCCTGGCCCTGCTCGATGCCGATGGCGACGTCATGGCCGCGGCCATCCTGCACGCAGTACCGGACTGGGCCGCAGGCGACGCCGCTTTGAAGCAGGTGGCCTGCCCGGCGCTGCCGGCCCTGCTGGAAGGCCAGGCCGCCGCCAACCAGGTCTGGGCGCTGCACGCCGAGCAGGGCGCCCGCCGCGGCCACGAGGGCCTGCGCCGGTTGCTGCTGGCGATCGTGCGCGACCTGCGCGTGGTGCCGATCCTGCTCGCCCGGCAGCTGGCGCGGATGCGCGCCGCCGCAGCGCTGCCCGAACCCGAGCGCCTGGCGCTGGCCCGGCTGACCCGTGACATCCACGCGCCGCTGGCGAACCGCCTGGGCATCTGGCAGCTGAAGTGGGAGCTCGAGGACCTCGCGTTCCGCCACCTCGAGCCCGAGACCTATCGCCGCATCGCCAAGCTGCTCGACGACACGCGCGCCGGCCGCGAGCGCTACATCGCCGATGTCACCGGGGCACTGGACGATGCCTTGGCCGCGGCCGGCGTCACCGGCGACATCGCCGGGCGTCCGAAGCACATCTACAGCATCTGGAAGAAGATGCAGAAGAAGGGCGTGCCGATCGGTGAGCTCTATGACCTGCGCGCGGTGCGCGTGCTGGTCGACGACGTGCAGGCCTGTTACGCAGCGCTGGGCACGGTGCACGCGCTGTGGACGCCGGTGCCGGGCGAGTTTGACGACTACATCGCGCGCCCCAAGAACAACGACTACCGTTCGCTGCACACCGCCGTGGTCGGCCCCGGCGGCAAGACGCTCGAGGTGCAGATCCGCACGCGTGAAATGCACGAACAGGCCGAGCGCGGCGTGGCCGCGCACTGGCGCTACAAGGAGAGCGGGGGCTCGCAGCGCTCGGCCGCCGGCGAGGCCGCGGTCAACCGCAAGATCGAATGGATGCGCAACCTGCTCGACGCGACCGCCGACTCCGGCGATGGCGTGCTGGCCGGCGCGTTCGACACCGAGCTGGTCGAAGACCGCATCTACGCGCTGACACCGAAGGGCGAGGTCATCGACCTGCCGCGCGGCGCGACGCCGCTGGACTTCGCCTACCGCGTGCACACCGAGGTAGGCCACCGCTGCCGCGGCGCCAAGGTCGATGGCCGCATCGTGCCGCTCGACCACGTGCTGCGCAGCGGCGACCGCGTCGAGATCATGACCGGCAAGGTCGCGGAGCCGCGACGCGACTGGCTGATGCTCACCAACGGCTATCTCGCCAGCGCGCGTTCGCGGGAGAAGGTGCGGTCGTGGTTCCACAAGCTGGACCGCGCGCGCAACCTGCAGGATGGCCGCGAACTGCTGGAGCGCGAGCTCAAGCGCGTGGGCCTGGGGCAGGCCGACCTGGCGCCGGTGCTGCGCCGCTTCAACGTCGACAGCGTCGATGAGCTGCATGTCCATGTCGCGCTGGGCGACGTCGGACCCCACCAGGTGGCGCGCGCCCTGTCCGAGCACGAGCGGGCCCAGCGCGAGTCGGAAGTGCCCGACGACGACGGCGTCATCGCGCTGCGCGCCCCGAAGCGCGTGCGCCGCAGCGGCGGGCAGGACTTCACCGTCGTCGGCGTCGACAACTTGCTGGTGCAGATCGCGCGCTGCTGCCATCCGCTGCCGGGCGAGGCCGTCCGCGGCTACCTGACGCGCTCGCGCGGCGTGAGCGTGCATCGTGCCGACTGTGCGGCCTTCGCACGCCTGGCGGAGAAGGAATCGCAGCGCGTGCTGCCGGTGGAGTGGGGTGCATCGGGCGGTGGGCACGAGGCCGCGGTGACCCTGGACGCGGTCGACCGCAAGCACCTGCTCAAGGACGTGACCAACCTGATCGCGCAGGAAGAAGCGCACGTGCTGTCCATCGACGGTGGCGCGTCGCGCGGCGCGGGGCGCGTGCAGCTGCGGCTGTCGCTGCGCGTGGCGGACTTCGGCCAGCTCTCGCGGCTGCTGGGCCGGCTGGAAGCGCTGCCCGGAGTCGAGCGTGCGCGCCGGGCCTGAGCCCGGCAGCGTGCCCGCCGCCAACATGTTCATGCGCCGCCGTTTAAGCTCGGCCGCGTGAATCCACGCAGGCAGGCCGATCCGTTTCCCGATCCCCCCGGCGCCGACGCCATCGCGCGCTGGCTCGCCGGCATGCCCGAACGCCTGGGCATGCGGCGCCACTGGCGCTGGTGGCTGATCGGTTTGATGCTGCTGGTGGTGGCGCTGGCGATGCTGCGCGCGCCCATCGGCGCCTGGCTGTGGCCGCAGACGCGCGCGCAGGCGCTGAACGACGAAGCGGAGCGTGCCTTGGCCCGCGGCATGCTGAGCGCCGAGGACGGACGCGGTGCACGCGAGCTGTTCGAAGCCGCACTGGCCATGGATCCCGACCGCGGCGAAGCGCGCCAGGGCCTGGCCCGGGTGGCGCTGGCCGCGCTGGGCCAGGCACGGATGGCATTGGCCGAGGATCGCTTTGCCGACGCCCATCGCCACTTGGCGCTGGCGCGCGCGCTGTCGGTTCCGCGCGCCGAGGCCGACGCACTGGCGGATGCCCTGCGCATGCGCGAGGCCGGCGCAGCGGGCATCGACGGCATGTTCGCCCGCGCCGAACTCGCGCATGCGCAGGGGCGGCTCGACGACGGCACCGCCAGCGCGCTGCCGCTCTACGCGCGCGTACTGGCACTGGAGCCGGCGCATGCGGGCGCGCTGCGCGGTCGTGAAGATGCGCTGGGCGAGCTGCTGGCGCAGGCCCGCGAGGCGCTGCGTGCCGGCGATGTCGAACACGCGGTGCGCCTGGTCGCCACCGTGCGCGACTACGACCCCGCGCACATGGACATGACCGACACCGTGGCAAGGCTGACCGAGGAGTCCGGCCTGGACAGCGACGGGGTGGCCAGGCTGCTTGCGGGCGAGGTCGCGGTGCGTCCGGGTGTCGGCGGCGGTCCCGACGCGGATGCCGGCGTCCTGGCGATGTCCGCAGGCGCGCGTGCGCAGCGGGTGTCCGTGCTGCTGGCGGAGGCCGAGGTCGCGCGCACCGACGGAAAGATATTTGCACCCGCGGGCGAAAACGCCGTGGAGAAGGTCGCTGCGGCACGCGCCCTGGATCCCGCATCGCCGGCCGTGGCGGCGGCGGTGGGCCGGTTGCTGCCGGCCGCGAACGAGTGCCATGCGCTTGCGCTGCGCGGCAACCGCCTGCGCAGCGCCGCGTCCTGTCTCGATGCCCGGGCCGCGCTCGGCGACGACGCCGGTGAACTCTCGGCTGCACGCCGGCAGCTCGCCGAACGCTGGCTGGCCGTCGGCGACGAGCGCCTGGGCGCCGGCGAGATCGGCAATGCGCGCAGCGCCCTCGCGGCGGCGCGCGTGGCGGATCCGGCTGTTCCCGGGCTCGCCGACTTCGAGCTGCGCGTGCGCGCGGCCGCCGCCGCGCTCAGGCCGGAATGAGCGCGCGCGTCAGTCGATGAACACCCGGCGCACGACGCCGCGCGCCGCATCCGCCGAAAAATGCAGGGCGATGTTGTCCAGGCCGTTCGCAGCCAGGCGTTCCCATAGTTCGCGATCGCCATAGGCGCGGACCACGGCATCCGCGAAGGCGACGGCGTCGTCGGCCACCAGCACGTCGTGGCCGTCGATCAGGTGCATGCCCTCGGCTGCGCAGCTGGTGGCCACCACCGGCTGGCCGTGGGCCATGCTCAGGTTGACCTTGCCCTTGACCCCGGCGCCGTAGCGCAGCGGCGCCAGTGCGAGCCGGCAGCCGTCCATGTACGAAGTGATGTCGGGCACGTAGCCGTGCACGGTGATGCCGGGCACGCCTGACAGCGCAGCGACCTCCGGCGGCACGTCGGCGCCGATGCAGTGGAAGCCGACGTCGGGCAGCCGCGCGCGCACCAGCGGCATCACCTCGCCCCCGAACCAGCGCACGGCATCGACATTGGGCGGGTGGCGGAAACCGCCGACGAAGACCAGGTCGCGGCGCTGGTCGAAGGGCAGGCCCGGGCCGGCCACGCTGTGCAGGTTGGACAGGACCTCGACCCGGGCGTCGGGCGCATCGGCGGCCAGCACCTCGCGCTCGACCGCGCTGACCACGAGGGTCGTGTCGGCAGCGGCGATCACCGCCAGCTCCTGGCGTCGCGTGCGCGCGGCCGCCTGCGCGAGCGCGCGGTCGGCGGTGACGTCGGCGGTGCGCGTTTCGCGCAGGTAGTGGAGGTCGATGGTGTCGAAGACCACACGCGCCTGCGGCGCATGGCGTCGCAGCAGGGGCAGGAACTCGCTGGCCACGTAGTGGCGGCAGACCATCACCACGTCGAAGCGCGGCCCGTGTTCGGCCAGCCACGCCGGTGCGCGCGCGGCGTGCGGCGCGCTCCAGGCTTCGACGCCGGACTGGCGCAGGGCATCGGTATAGCGACCGTCGTAATGGCGGTTGGCGGGCAGGAACACCACGTGCGCGCCTTCCTCGCGCAGCAGGCGCATCAGGTTGACCAGGCGCAGGGAGCCCGAGTCGCGGTCGGGCTGCGGCGTCAGGGCATCGATCACCAGCACTTGGCGCTGGTGGCGGTGCAGGCTCGCCGGGGAGGGCTCGTGCGGCGGCTGGAGCCTGGACAGGGCCTCGCGGCGATGGGCGAGGAACACCTCGCGATTGCGCACCTGGTGCGCCTTCACGCCGCTGCCAAGGTCGGTGCCGGCGCTGGTGCCTTCGTCGTGGACCACCCGCGCGGCCGGCTGGTAGAGCACGCGGCGGCCCGCCGCGCGCACCGCGAAGGCGAGGTCGGTGTCCTCGTAATAGGCCGGCGCATAGCGCCGGTCGAAGCCGCCGAGGTCGAGGAACAGCTGCCGCGGGATCGCGATCGCGGCGCCGCTGGCGTAGTCGGCGTCGCGCAGGTACGCGTAGCGCGGGTCGGAGGGATCACCGAAGCGCCCGTAGTTCCAGGCGTTGCCGTCGTTGAACACCACGCCCCCGGCTTCCTGCAGGCGGCCGTCCGGATACAGCAGCTGCGCGCCCGCCAGGCCCGCATCCGGATGGGTGTCGAAGGTGTCCAACAGCGCGTCCAGCCAACCCGGCTGCGGCACGGTGTCGTTGTTGAGCAGCACCAGGTAGCGGCCGCGGGCCAGGGCGGCGCCGTCGTTGCAGGCGGCGATGAAGCCGCCGTTGGCGGCGCGGCGGTGGTAGCGCAGACCTTCGACCCGTGGCAGCAGCTCCGGGGTCTCGTCGCCGGAGCCGTCATCGACCACCAGTACTTCGAACGGCGCCCGTGGAGGATGCGCGGCCAGCGCCCGCAGGCAGGCCAGGGTGTGCGCGAACTGGCCGTACACCGGGATCACGATGCTGGCGACGGGCGTGTCGCTGGTGGCCAGGGCGAAGGGCGCGAAGGGCGCCGCTGCCGGCAGGTACAGGCCTTCCCGCAGCGCCCGCCGGGGCGGCAGCACCTGCTCGCGCAGGCGCGTCCAGCTGGCGCGCAGCCCGCGGGTGCGCAGGCTCAGCAGCCCGCGGTGGAGGAGGCCGGCGGCACGTGCGATGAGGAAGCGCGCGTCGGCGATCGTAAGGGACATCCAGCGACAACTCCGGCTGAAGGGGGGCGTGCGCGGCCGGGGAGGGGCTGCCGGCGCTGGGCTAGACTCGGCACGGATCGCCGCATTCTCGCATTCCGCGCCGCAGCCCGGCGTCCTCCCACCACGCCGCCGAGCCCGCATGGCACGCATCGATTACGACGAAGACGACCACGACGATGATGGCAGCCCGCGCCGCGACTGGCGACGTACGCTGCTGACCTGGTGCCTGGCAGCGGCAGGGCTGGGGCTCGGGTTCCTGGTCCCGTACATGCTGTACCTGAACCACCAGGTCAACGAGCGCTTTGGCCAGCTGCAGTGGCAGCAGCCCACGCGGGTCTACGCGCGGCCGCTGGCGCTCGCACCCGGGACGGCGATGGACGCCGCCACGCTGAAGCTTGAACTTGCCGCCGCCGGCTATCGCGAGGGCGACGGCCAGCGGCCGGGCACCTGGGCCGGGAAGGACGGCACCTGGACCATCGCCAGCCGTGGTTTCACCGACGTCGCGGGCGCGGTGGCGCCCAGCCGCGTCGAAGTGCGCATCGCGAAGGGCACCGTCGCCCGGGTCCGCGACCTGGTTGGCGACCGCAACGCCGAGCTCGTGCGCCTGGACCCCGCGCGCATCGCCACCCTATATGGCCGGCAGCAGGAGGAGCGCCGCCTGGTGCGCGTGGCGGAGGTGCCGCAGCAGCTCACCGACGCCCTGCAGGCGGTCGAGGACCGCGATTTCGCCCACCACCACGGCATCGACGTGCGCGGCATCGTGCGCGCGGCGTGGATCAACCTCAAGGCCGGCGAGGCGCGCCAGGGCGCGAGCACCCTGACCCAGCAGCTGGCGCGCAGCGGCCTGCTCGGCATCGGCCGGGAGCAGACCTGGAGCCGGAAGTTCAACGAGATCCTGTACGCGCTGATCATCGAGGCGCGCCACGACAAGGGCGAGATCCTCGAGGCCTACCTCAACCAGGTCTACCTCGGCCAGCGCGGCAACCAGGCCATCCGCGGCGTGGCCGCCGGCTCCGAGTACTGGTTCGGGCGCAGGCTGGACGACCTGGGCACCGAGCACGTGGCGCTGATGGTCGGCATCATCCGCGGCCCCTCGTACTACGACCCGCGCCGGCATCCCGAACGCGCCACGACGCGCCGCGACTTCGTGCTCGGCGAAATGCTCGAGACCGGGCTCATCGACCAGGCCGAGCACGACCGCGCCGTCGCCGCGCCGCTGGGCGTGACCACGACGCCGGGCAGCATCGCCGCCAACCGCTTCCCGGCCTACGTCGACCTGGTCCGCCGCCATCTGGCCAGCGACTATCCCGCCGACAAGCTGCAGGGCGCGGGGCTGGCGGTGATGACCAGCATGTCGCCGTCTGCGCAGGCCTACGCCGAAGACGCGGTCACCGGCACGCTGGAGGCGCTGGCGAGCAAGAACAGGCCGTCGCTGGAAGCCGGCCTGGTGGTCACCGACGTGCACAGCGGTGAAGTAGTGGCGGTGGTCGGCAGCCGCGACGTCGACATGCCCGGCTTCAACCGCGCGGTCGAGGCCCAGCGGCCGGTGGGTTCGCTGCTCAAGCCCTTCGTCTACCTGCTGGCGCTGGCGCTGCCTGACCGCTGGTCGCTGGCCACCCTGGTGGACGACTCCCCGGTCGCGGTCACGCTGCAGAACGGCAAGCGCTGGACCCCCGGCAACTCCGACGGCAAGAGCCACGGCAACGTGCGCCTGATCGACGCCCTGGCGCGTTCGTACAACCAGGCCACGGTGCGCGTGGGCATGGCCGTGCGTCCCGAGCGGCTGGCGTTCCTGATCCGCCAGCTGGCGGGCATCGAAGCGGTCGCGAACCCGTCCCTGATCCTGGGTTCGGTGGACCAGAGCCCGTATGCGATGGCGCAGCTGTACCAGTTCCTCGCATCCGACGGCGAGATCCAGCCGCTGTACACCGTGCGCGGCGTGCTCGATGGCGACGGCAAGCTGCTCACCCGCTACGACAAGGCGCCGGCCCAGCCCGACGACCGCGACCGCACCGCCGCGCGCCTGGTGACCCTGGCGCTGCAGCAGGCCGTGAGTTCCGGTACCGGGCGGCAGCTCGTCAACGACGGCCTGGGCCGGTTGGCCGCGGCCGGCAAGACCGGCACCAGCAACGACGGCCGCGACAGCTGGTTCGCTGGTTGGACCGGTGACCACCTGGCCGTGGTCTGGGTCGGCAACGACCAGAACGAGCAGACCGGCCTGTACGGTGCCACCGGCGCGATGCGGGTCTGGTCGGGCATGTTCAAGCGCCTGCCGAGCGCGCCCTTGAAGGTCGCGGGCCGGGGCCTGGAGTGGAGCTGGGTGGTCCAGGGCCACAGCACCGACGCCGATTGCGAGGGCGCGCGTCGCTTCCCCTTCAATGCCGACTTCGTGCCGCCCTGGCAGCCCTGCGTGCGCGAACTGCCGCCCGAAGAACAGTCGGGTGGCTGGCGCGAGTGGTTCGGCTTCGGCCGTGATCCCGCCACTACGCCGCAGCCTCCAGAATCCGAGTCCGAGTCCGAGACGCGCAGATGATCCACGATCCCCCACGACCCCTTCTTCGCACGCGTGGCGTGTTGGCCGCGGCGGTGCTGCTGGGCCTGGCCGCCTGCGCGTCCGCGCCCGAGGCGCCGGCAGTGCAGCCGCTGACCGACGCCACCCCCGCGCAGATGGTGGAGTACGTCCACGCGGCCGCCGGTGATGGTGCGGGCGAACTCAACGTGCAGCCGCTCCGGAACGCCGAAGTCGAAGACCTGCGCCAGCAGGCCGACCGCCTGCTGCAGACCGGCCACCCCGCTGACGCCGCCGCCGCGCTCGACCACGCGATCACGCTGGTGCCCGACGATCCCGCGCTGCTCCAGGAGCGCGCCGAGGTCGCGCTGCTGATGTCCGACTTCACGCGCGCGGACGAGCTCGCGGCCCGGGCGCAGGCCCTGGGCTCGGGCGTGGGCCCGCTGTGCCGCCGCCACTGGGCCATTCGCGAGCAGGTCCGCCTGGTGCAGGGCGACGCCGCCGGTGCGGCCGCCGCGAAGGACGCGATGGCCGAATGCAGGGTGGCGCCAGCCCAGCGCTGGTGAGCTGCACGGAGCGCGCTGGGAGAATCCCGACAGTGCTGCCTGTCCGCGGACGAGTCCGCAGGCAGCGGTTTGCGGCGATCATGGCGTCCTGATGAACCTTTCCCGACCCAGTGATCCCGCCCTCGATGACGCGGCCGGCGCCGACGCGCCGTGCGAGCCCGCGCTCGCCCGTGAGAGCCGTGACGCCCTGTCCGCCGATGGTCCGCTGGCCGCGGTGCTGCCGGGTTTCCGTCCGCGGCAGGCGCAGCAGGACTTTTCGGCCGCGGTGGCTGCGGCCTTCAACGACCGCGGCGTGCTGCTGGCCGAAGCCGGTACCGGCACCGGCAAGACCTTCGCCTACCTGGTCCCGGCGCTGCTGTCGGGGCGCAAGACCATCGTCTCCACCGGCACGCGCGCGCTGCAGGACCAGCTCTACCACCGCGACCTGCCGCGGGTGCGCGATGCGCTGGGCACCGGCCTGCGGACTTCGCTGCTGAAAGGGCGCGCCAACTACCTCTGCCGCCACCGGCTGGAGCGTGCGCGCGGCGAGAACCGCTTCCAGACGCCGGCCCAGGCCGAGCACTTCCAGCGCATCGTGGCCTGGAGCGGACGCACCCGCATGGGCGACCTGGCGGAGCTTGAATCGCTGCCCGAGGATTCGCCGCTGCTGCCCCTGGTCACGTCGACCGCCGACAACTGCCTGGGCAGCGAGTGTCCCTTCTGGGGCGAGTGCTTCGTGGTGCAGGCACGACAGCGCGCCCAGGAGGCCGACGTGGTGGTGGTCAACCATCACCTTCTGCTCGCCGATCTCGCGCTCAAGCAGGAAGGCTTCGGCGAGATCCTGCCCGGCGCGGAGGCCTTCGTCGTCGACGAGGCCCACCAGCTGCCCGAGCTCGCCGCGCAGTTCTTCGGCGAGGGCCTGTCGGCGCGGCCGCTGGTCGAACTCGCGCGCGATGCGATCTCGGAATCGCACGGCGTCAACGGCGCGCTGGCCGCGCTGCAGGAGCCGGCGCGCGCGCTGGAGCAATCCACGCGCCTGCTGCGCGCTGCCATGGAGGTGCTGGCCGCGCGCGGTACGCGCCCGCAGCTGCTGGCCGTGCCTGAGGTGGTCGAGTCGTTGGACGGCCTCGACGTCGCGCTGCTCGCGCTTGCGGATGCGCTGGAGCCGCTGGCCGATGCCGCCCCGGGGCTTGAGGCCTGCCTGCTGCGCGCACGCGACCATCGCGGGCGCCTGGGGCGCTGGCGTGACCTGGACGGTCCCGCCGACACCGGCGCGGCGGAGGGTGCGGACGCGGCTGCGGACGTCGGCACGGCCGCCGCCAAAGGCAGGGCGCCACCACCCGTCAGCGACGATGACGTCCGCTGGTACGAGCTCTCTCCACGCGGCTTCCGCCTGCAGCGCACGCCGCTGGATGTGTCTGGACCGCTGCGCGAACACCGCGAGCGTTCGCGCGCGGCCTGGGTGTTTACGTCCGCGACGCTTGCGGTCGAAGGCCGCTTCGACCACCTCTCCACGCGCCTGGGCCTGGATGCGCCGCGCACCCTGATCGTGCCCAGTCCCTTCGACTGGGCGAGCCAGGCGCTGGCCTACCTGCCGCCGGACCTTCCCGAGCCGTCTTCGCGCGATTACACCGCGGCGATCGTCGCCGCCGTGCGCCCGGTGCTCGAAGCCTCGGGCGGCCGCGCCTTCCTGCTGTTCGCCTCGCACCGCGCGCTGCGCGAGGCCGCCGAGGTCCTGCGCGGCGGGCCGTGGCCGCTGTTCGTGCAGGGCGAAGCGCCGCGGCACGTGCTGCTGCAGCGCTTCCGCGAGTCCGGCAACGGTGTCCTGCTCGGCGCCGCCAGCTTCCGCGAGGGCGTCGACGTCGCCGGCGGTGCGCTGAGCGTGGTGGTGATCGACAAGCTGCCTTTCGCCTCGCCCGACGATCCGGTATTCGAGGCTCGGCTGGAAGCAATCCGCCGCGCCGGCGGCAATCCCTTCCGCGATGAGCAGGTGCCGCAGGCGGTGATCGCGCTCAAGCAGGGCGTGGGTCGGCTGATCCGCACCGAGACCGACCGCGGCGTGCTGGTGCTCTGTGATCCACGGCTGCTTGGGAAGGGCTACGGCCGGCGCTTCCTCGATTCGCTGCCGCCGTTCCCGCGCACGCGCGACGTTGCCGACGCGGTGGAGTTCTTCGCCGCCGAGTGAGCGGGCGTGGCGACGGGCCGCGGGGTTACCCTGTCGCACCCTCCTGCCGTACTCCCCGCATGCGCCTGCTCGCCATCGAAACCTCCACCGAAGCCTGTTCCGTCGCCGTGCTGGTGGGCGATGCGGTGATCGAGCGCTTCGAGCTGGCGCCGCGCCGGCACGCGGAGCTGGTGCTGCCATGGGCGGAGGCACTGCTGGCCGAGGCCGGGCTGCGGCGCGCCGACCTCGACGCGATTGCGGTCGGGCGCGGACCGGGTGCGTTCACCGGCGTGCGCCTGGGCATCTCCATCGCCCAGGGCATCGCGCTGGCGCTCGAGCTGCCGCTGCTTCCGGTGTCAACGCTGGCGGTGCTGGCCCTGGGCGGAGTGCGCGACGCAACCGCAGGCGGGACGGGAGGCGTTGCTGGCAATGGCGCCGCAGGCACGCAGTGCGTGCTCGCCGCGATCGACGCGCGCATGGGCCAGGTCTATGCCGGGGCCTTCGTGCGCGAAGGCGATGGCCTGCGCGCCCTGGATCGGGAAATCGTGGCGGCACCCGAAGCCATCGAACTTCCGCCCGGCGACGCGTGGCATGGCGTGGGCACCGGCTTTGCCGCCGCGGATGGCGCGCTGGTCCAGCGCCTCGGCAATCGACTGGCATCGGTCGATGCCCAGGCCCTTCCGCACGCCGCCGACCTCGCGCGCCTGGCTGCGCTCGCGTATGCCGCAGGCGACGCGATCGCACCGGAGCGGGTGGAGCCCGCGTATCTCCGCGACAACGTCGCGCTCACCCTCGCCGAGCAGGTCGCTGCGCGCGAACGCCGCGGCTGAGGCTGCCGCCGCGGCCGGGCTCAGTCGTCGACGAGCTCGCCGCCCGGCAGGAAGTTCCAGGTGCGGGTGACGTGGAGCACGTCGATTTCCTCGTCGGTCCGCGGCAGCGGCGGGTAGGGTTCGGCGAGGCTTGCGATGCGCAGCGCGGCGGCGTCGAGCAGGCGGATGCCGCTGGACTGGATCACCTCCGCGCGCTCGACCGAGCCGTCGCGGCGGATCGCCACGCTGATCACGAGCGTGCCCGACAGCTGCCGGCGGCGGGCCTCGTCGGGGTAATTGAGGTTGCCCACGCGCTCGACGCGGTCGACCCAGGCCCGCAGGTAGGTGGCATAGACCCACTCCTGGGTGCTCGCCGACACGAACTTGCGATTCGGGCGCTTGGCGTAGCGCTCGGACTGCAGGTGGATCTCGGCGGCCAGGCGCGCCATGGCGAGATCGCGCTCGATCCGCTCCTCTCCCCTCGGCAGGGGCTGCTCGCCGGCGCGCGGGGTGGCGTCGGGCGTGGGCACCGCGTCCTCCCCGTGGCGGCTCGTGACAACGCGCGCCTCGGGGGGCGGCGCCACGTCCGGGGACTGCGCGCGCACCGCGCGCTGCGCGACGCCGGCTTCGTCCTGCGGCAGCTGCCCGGCCTGCGCATCGCGCGGCCGCCGGCTCGCCTCGTCTTCGCCACCGCCCTGGTTGCTGGCCTGCGCCAGGAAGTCGGCCTGTGCCTGGGTCAGGGGGCTGGTGGTGCGGGTCAGGATGACGTCGAGCGTGGGCAGCACCGGCGCCGCCTCTTCAAGCGCGAAGCCGATGCCGAGCACGAGCATGCCGTGCACGAGCAGGGAGAGCACCAGGGTCGCGCCCAGGCGCTCGCGCTCGCCGATGCCGCCGGGTGCCGCCATCGCGCTCACCGCTGCATGGTCTCCACGCCCGCCATCAGGCAGGCGTGCCGGGGGCGCCGCGTTCGATGGCGTCGAACAGCAGGCCGGCGATGTTGAGGCCGAACTCGGCGTCCAGCTCGCGGATGCAGGTGGGACTGGTGACGTTGACCTCGGTGAGCCAGTCGCCGATCACATCGAGCCCGACGAAGCGCATGCCGCGCCTCACCATTTCCGGCCCGACCTGGGCTGCGATCCAGCGGTCGCGCTCGCTCAGCGGGCGGCCTTCGCCACGGCCGCCGGCGGCGAGGTTGCCGCGGAACTCGTCGCCCTGCGGAATCCGCGCCAGGCTGTAGTCCACCGGCACGCCGTCGATCAGCAGGATGCGCTTGTCGCCCTGCGTGATCTCGGGCAGGTAGCGCTGGGCCATCGCCAGGTGGCGGCCGCCATCGGTCAGGGTCTCGAGGATCACGTTGAGGTTGGACTCGCCGGCGGCGGCGCGGAAGATCGAGCGCCCGCCCATGCCGTCCAGCGGCTTCAGCACCGCCTGCCCGTGTTCGGCCACGAAGGCCTTGAGCGCGGCGGCATCGCGGCTGACCAGGGTCGGCGGACAGCACTGCGGGAACAGCAGCGCGGCGAGCTTCTCGTTGAGGTCGCGCAGGCCGCGCGGGTCGTTGACCACGTTCGCCCCGGCCAGGCGGGCGGCATCGAGGATCTGGGTGTCGTGGACGTAATCGGCGTCCACCGGCGGGTCGGTGCGCATCAGCACCACGTCGCCGTCGCCGAAGCGACGCTGTGACGCCGGTCCCAGTTCGAACCAGTCCTCGGGGTCGTCACGGACCTTCAGCGGTGCGGCGAGGGCACGGGCGGCGCCGCCGTCCATCGACAGCCCGCCCGGCAGCACGTAGTGCAGCCGATGACCACGCCGCTGTGCCTCCAGCAACATGGCGAACGTGGAATCCTTGGCGACCTTGATCGACCCGATCGGATCCATCACGACGACGACATCCAGCGACATTTGGGCCACCTGCGGCAAATAGTGACAAATGTTATCAGCTGACGGCAGCGCCCGAGCAGGGATAAGCTGCAGACGCGCACAGTCCGCAGCGGTCGTGCTTGACACTGCAGCAGCGGACTGGAAGATTGGCCGCTCGCAAGGCGCCGGCAGTCACGGGGCCATGCACGGGGAGACACGATGACGCAGGACCAAAATCGCGCCGGCAGCCTCGACGGGTTGCGCGTGATGGTGATCGATGATTCGAAGACCATCCGGCGCACGGCGGAGACGCTGCTGCGACGCGAAGGCGCGGACGTCGTCACCGCAACGGATGGCTTCGAAGCGCTGGCCAAGATCGCCGACCAGCGCCCGCAGATCATCTTCGTCGACATCATGATGCCGCGCCTGGATGGCTACCAGACCTGCGCGCTCATCAAGAACAACCAGCTGTTCAAGCACACGCCGGTGATCATGCTGTCCTCCAAGGACGGCCTGTTCGACAAGGCGCGCGGCCGCATCGTCGGCTCCGAGCAGTACGTCACCAAACCTTTCACGCGCGAGGAACTCCTCGACGCGATCCGTACGCACGTCAACACCTGACCGGGGGGGCAGGTACACCATGGCAAAGATCCTGCTGATAGAGGACTCGCCGACAGACACCGCGGTCCTGACCCAGCTTCTCGAGCGCAACGGGCACGAGGTGCTGGCCTGCGGAAACGCCGAGGACGGCATCGAGGTCGCGCGACGCGAGCAGCCGGCGCTGGTGCTGATGGACGTCGTGCTGCCGGGCATGAACGGCTTCCAGGCGACCCGCGCGCTGTCGCGCGACGCAGCCACGACCGCCATCCCGGTGCTGATCGTCAGCACCAAGGGCATGGAGACCGACAAGGCCTGGGGCATGCGCCAGGGTGCCAAGGGCTACATCGTCAAGCCTCCGGTCGAGAGCGAGCTCGTCGAAAGCATCAACGCGCTGCTGGGAGGCTGAGATGGCACGACGCGACGCACGCACGCGGTCCGTCGAGCCCTTCGAGGCCCTCGCCGGCTTCGAGCGCCGCAGCCTCGCGCACGTCGTCGGCCTGCCCGAACAGCTCGATGCGCCGGGCCTCTGGCGCGGCGTCGGCTACCGCGTCGGCCAGCGCCTGCTGGCCTCGGGTTTCGACGAGGTCCTCGAAATCCTGCCCCTGCCGCAGCTCACGCCCGTACCTGGCGCGCAGTCGTGGATGCTCGGCGTCGCCAACATCCGCGGCACCCTGTTGCCGGTGGTGGACCTGCGCCTGTTCCTGGAAGGCGAGCGCACGGTGATCCACGAGGGCCAGCGCGTGCTGGTGGTGCGCCAGCCCGGCGGCAACGTCGCGGTGACCATCGACGAACTCTTCGGCCAGCGCAGCTTCCTCGAAGAGCAGCAGTCCGGCCACGAGGCCCTCGCCGAGGGCCGCTATTCCAGCTTCATCGACCGCGCCTACAAGGTGGGCGGGCATGCATGGGGCGTGTTCAGCCTGGACCGGCTGTCGCGCACCCCCGAATTCAGACAAGCAGCGGCCTGATGCCGCATCAGACAGGCCAGAGGTAATCCCATGAGCAACGTCATCGACAACGAGAGCGGCAAGGGTCGCAGCATCGGCGCCAGGGTCTGGATCTGGCTGCTGGTGGCATCGCTGCTGGTCTTCGCCGGCAACACCATCTACGCGATGACCAAGGCCGCGCGCCTGGGCGGTGCCAGCACGGCGGCCTCGAGCCTGCAGGTGAACTCGCAGCGCCTGGCCATCCAGGGCCGGGAAGCGGTCGACGGCAACACGGACTCGTACGCGGCGTTCAAGGGCACCAGGGCGGCCATCGACCGCGACATCGAACAGCTCGTCCGCGACTTCGGCGGCACGCCCGACGTCGCCGGCGAAATCCGCACCGTGGCCGCGACCTGGGAGCCGCTGGCGGCGAACGCCGACCAGGTGGTCGCCAGCGAGGCGGCGGTGGTGGCCTTCGCAGGCAACGCTGCACGCTTCACGCAGGCGGTCCCGCAGCTGCAGGCGCAGCTTGACGAGGTGGTGCGCGCGATGTCGGCCAGCGGTTCGCCGTCGTCGCAGATCTACATCGCGCTTCGCGAAGTGGTGCTGGCCTCGACCATGGCCCGGCGCGTGACCGAGATCCAGGCCGGCGGCCCGGGTGCTTCGCTGGCCGGCGACGCGCTGGCCCGCGACGCGGGCGTGTTCGAGCAGGTGCTCACCGGCCTGCGCTCGGGCGACGAGGCCATGAACGTGCAGGCGCTGTCCAACAGCTCCGCGCTCGCGGCGCTCGACCAGGCGGCCGGGCAGTGGGAAGAGATGAAGAAGGACCTGGACGCGATTCTGGCCAGCTCCCGGAACCTGTTCGACGCGCAGAGCGCGGCGGCGTCGCTGACCACCGGGTCCGACAAGCTGCTTGCCGACAGCGAGGCCCTGTTCCAGTCGCTGACCACTTTCGGCTCGCTGCGCGACACCTCGATCCTGGGCAACATCTGGATCTCGATCGCGTTCCTGGCACTCGCGGCGCTGGCCCTCGTCGGCCTGATGCGCGAACTCAGCCGCGACCGCCGCGAGCGCTACGAAACCACGATGGAGCTCAACAACCGCAACCAGGAGGCGATCATGCGCCTGCTGGACGAGATGGGCTCGCTCGCAGAAGGCGACCTGACGGTGAAGGCGACGGTGACCGAGGACATGACCGGCGCCATCGCGGACTCGATCAACTTCGCCGTCGAACAGCTGCGCAGCCTGGTGCAGACGATCAACGACACCTCGGTGCAGGTCGCGTCCAGCGCCCAGGAAACGCAGGCCACCGCCATGCACCTGGCCGAGGCCGCCGAGCACCAGGCGCAGGAGATCAACTCCGCGTCCGACCGCATCAACGAGATGGCGCAGTCGATCAACCAGGTGTCGCGCAACTCCGCCGAGTCCGCCGACGTGGCGCAGCGCTCGGTGCAGATCGCGACCAAGGGCGCGGGCGTGGTGCGCGAGACGATCGCCGGCATGGACTCGATCCGCGACCAGATCCAGGAAACCTCCAAGCGCATCAAGCGCCTGGGCGAAAGCTCGCAGGAGATCGGCTCCATCGTTGAACTGATCAACGACATCTCGGAACAGACGAACATCCTCGCGCTGAACGCAGCCATCCAGGCGGCATCGGCGGGCGAGGCGGGCCGCGGCTTCGCGGTGGTGGCCGACGAAGTGCAGCGACTCGCCGAACGCGCCTCGAACGCGACCAAGCGCATCGAGACGCTGGTCGAGACGATCCAGTCCGACACCAACGAGGCGGTCAGCTCGATGGAGCAGACGACCTCCGAGGTGGTCGCCGGTGCGCGCCTGGCCGAGGACGCCGGTACGGCGCTGGGCGAGATCGAAAGCGTGTCGACCAGCCTCGCGGCGCTCATTGAAGGCATCTCGAGCGCCTCGCAGCAGCAGTCCGCGGCGGCGAGCAACATCACCGACACGATGAACACCATCCAGTCCATCACCGCGCAGACGTCCCAGGGCGCGAACCAGACCGCAGCCTCGATCGGAAACCTCGCCCAGCTCGCAGCCGACCTGCGCCGCTCGGTCGCCGACTTCAAGCTGCCGGCCTGAAGCCCAGACCGATGACCGCTCTGCGCGACGCGATCGACTACACCACGCTCGGCTGGGTCAAGCCGGAGCTCGACGAGACCCTGCGCCAGGCGCGGATCGAAATCGAGGACTTCGCCGCCGACCCCGCCGACACCAGCCGCATGCGCTTCTGCGCCGGCTACCTGCACCAGGTGCAGGGCACGCTGCGCATGGTCGAGCTGTATGCGCCGGCGATGGTGGCCGAGGAGATGGAGCGCCTGGCACAGGCGCTGCAGGATGGTGCCGTGGCCGATCGCGATGCCGCCTGCGCGATGCTGATGCGCGGCGTGGTGTTGTTGCCCGATTACCTCGAGCGCCTGCAGAGCGGCCACAAGGACATTCCGATCGTCCTGCTGCCCCTGCTCAACGACCTGCGCGCCGCGCGCGGGGAGTCCGGCCTGTCGGAGAGCGTGCTGTTCGCGCCCGACCTGCAGCGTCCGCTCCCAGATACGCTGGCGCCGGCAACGGTCGCCAATGATCCCGTGCCGGTGCGCAATGCGCGCGCGCAGCCGCTGCTCGGCGACCTGCGCGGTGCGATGGCTGCCTGGCCGGAGCACGGTGCCCCGGCCAATGCCCGCGCGCTTGCCGGCGCGCTGGACGCGCTGATCGCCTACGTCCAGGCCGAGCCTGCACGCCGCATGCTGTGGGTGGCGTCGTCAGTCGCCAAAGGCGTCGCCGATGGCGCGCTCGAGGCGACGCCCGCGCTGCGCCAGGCATTCGCCAGCGTCGAGCGCGAATCCAGGCGCCTGTTCGAAGACGACGGCTTCGGCATCCCGCGCGCGGAGTCCGCGCTCGAGCCGACCCGCCAGCTCCTGTTCCACGTGGTCCATGCCAGCACGGACCATGCCGAACTGCGCGCGCTGCACGACACCTTCGAGCTGCAGCAGCAGCTGCCCACCGACTCCGAGATCAGCCACGCCCAGGGCAGCATGAGCGGGCGCAACCGCGCCCTGCTCGACACCGTGGCGGCCGCGGTCAAGGAAGACCTGCTCCGGGTCAAGGACGCGCTCGACCTGCACCTGCGCACCGGCGAAGCCGACCTCGGGCGCCTTGCGCCGCAGGTCGAGGCGCTGGGCCGCGTCGCCGATACCCTCGGCATGCTCGGCCTTGGCGTCGCGCGTGGCGTGGTCGAGCAGCAGCGCGCGGCGATGGAGGAGATCGTGCGGGGCCGCAAGCCCGCCGACGAAAGCGCCCTGCTCGATGTCGCCGGCGCGCTGCTCTATGTCGACGCCACGCTCGACGACCAGGTTGCCCGCCTGGGCGCCGGCGACCAGGATGCGCCCGTGCAGGGCGAACTCACCGCCGGCGAGGCCGAGAAGGTGCTCGACGTGCTCGCGCGCGAAGCGATCAGCAACTTCGCCGATGCCCGCCAGGCCTTCGTCGCCTTCATCGAGACCGGCTGGGACCACGGCGAACTGGTCGAGGTGCCGCGCCTGCTGCGCGAGGTCACCGGTGCGCTGCAGATGCTGGAGCTGCCGCAGCCCGCGGCGTATCTCACCGGCGTGCGCCGCTATATCGAAGACGAGCTGATCGACAGCCGTCGCGTGCCCAACGGGCGCCAGCTCGACACCTTCGCCGACGCGCTGGCCAGCTTGGAGTACTACCTCGAAGCGCTGCGCGAGAACCGCTTCAACCGTGACGAAATCCTGGACGTCAGCCGCCAGAGCCTGGAGAGCCTGGGCTATTGGCCGCTGCCGGCTGAAAGACCCTCCTCGCAGGCGGCCGCTGCGCCGCTCGAGTCCGAGCAGGCGGTGGTGAGCGAGGCAGACATCGAACGCACCGTCGCGGCGCTGATCGATCGTGGCGGCACGGGATCGCTGCCGGGCGCCGAGGCCCCGGCACCGGTCGCGGTCGAAGCCGCGCCGGCTCCGGCCCCTCCGGGTGGCTTCGAAGCCACGGGCGACGAGATCGACGACGAGATCCGCGAGGTCTTCCTCGAAGAGTTCGCGGAGGAGATCGACAACCTCGACCAGCTGCTGCCGCTGTGGCGCGCGCAGCCCGACGACCTCGAGCGCCTGCGCCCGATCCGTCGCGTCTTCCACACACTGAAGGGCAGCGGACGCCTGGTCGGCGCGCGCAAGCTCGGCGAGTTCAGTTGGAAGGTCGAGAACATGCTCAACCGCGTGCTCGATGGCACGCGATCGGCCAGCCCCGCCGTGGTCGCGATGGTCGACCAGGCGTTCTACACGCTGCCCGAGCTGCAGGCCGCGCTGCGCGGCGATGGCGTGGTCCGCTCCGACCTCGAGCGCATGCAGGCCTCGGCCGAGCGCATCGGCAGCGGCGACGAGGGCATGCCGGAAGAGACGACGCGTGCGCAGATGGCCATGGACGCGCTGGTGCCGGAGGCCTCCGTTGCGGACGCCGCCGAGCCTGCGGCGCCCGTGCCGCAGGCCGACACGGCCGAGGTATCCGTGCCGCTGGAGATGGTGCCGGCCTCGGTCGACGCCCTGCTGCTGGAAATCCTTGAAGCGGAAGTCGGCGGGCACCTGGTGACGGTCGACGCCTGGCTGGATCGTGCGACCACGTCCCCGGCGCAGGTGTCCGAGGCGCTGCTGCGCGCGCTGCATACGATGAACGGCGCCTTCGCGATGACCGAGGTGCCGACCGTCGCCCAGGCGCTGACGCCGGGTGAAGGCTATGTACGCCGCTTGCTGTCGGCGGATGAGCCGGCGTCCGTCGAGGGCGTGGCCGCCATCGGTGAGCTTGCCGCAGTGGCGCGTGCCGCGATCGCGGGCCTCCTGTCGGCGCAGCCGCAGGTGCCCGTGGCCGCCGCCTTGGCCGCGCGGCTCGCGGCGCTGCGCGACGGCCTTCCGGAGCCGACGCCCATGGGCCTTGACACGTCCGTCGGCGACGACGCCTCCGACGACGCAGGCCAACCCGCGGAAGCGACCTTGGGCGAGCGCGTGCCGGAGCTGGTCGACATCGACCTGAGTGCCTATACCGGCTTCCCCGCGGGATCCAGCGCCGCCGATGGTGGCGATGTGGCCGGGGACGAAGGCGGGATCACTGCTGCTGCCACTCCGGACGAGGAGCACGCGTCGGCTGACGGGTTCGGGATCGCGCGCGTGGACGCGGATGTGGACGCCGCCGCTGCAGCGGCTGCCGCAGAAGCAGAAGCAGAAGCCGAGGCCGAGGCCGAGCGGCTCCGGTTCGCCGAAATGGAAGCGCAGCTCCTGGAGCAGGAGCGCGTCGAGGCGGAGCGCCTGGAAGCGGAGCGCGTGGAAGCCGGGCGTCTCGAAGCCGAGCGCGCCGAGGCGGAACGTCTCGAAGCGGAGCGCATTGAGGCGAAGCGCATTGAGGCGGAGCGCATTGAAGCGGAGCGCCTTGAAGCGGAGCGCGTCGAAGCGGAGCGCCTGGAAGCGGAGCGTCTCGAAGCGGAGCGTCTCGAAGCGGAGCACGTCGAAGCGGAGCGCCTTGAAGCGGAGCGTCTCGAAGCGGAGCACGTCGAGGCCGAGCGCCTGGAAGCTGCGCTCGTCGAAGCGCAGCAGGCCGAGGCTGAGCGGACTGACGCACAGCGTGCCGAGGCGGAGCGCCTTGAAACCGAGCGTGTCGAAGCAGAACGCCTCGAAGCCGAGCGCGTCGAAGCCGAGCGTCTCGAAGCAGACCGCATCGAAGCGGAGCGTCTCGAAGCGGAACGCGTCGAAGCCGAGCGTCTCGAAGCAGAACGTCTCGAAGCAGAACGCCTCGAAACAGAACGCCTCGAAACAGAACTCCTGGAGGCCGAACGCCTCGAGTCCGAACGCCTTGAAGCCGAACGTCTCGAAGCCGAACGTGTCGAGTCCGAACGCATCGAAGTGGCGCGCATCGAAGCAGAACGCCTTGCAGCCGAGCGCATGGATGTCGACCGCGTCGCCGCCGCCGCGACCAGGGCCGTGCTGACTGCAATCCCGACCGAGGACGATCCCGACGCCGACTTCGACTTCACCGGCCTCGACTCCGAACTGGTCGAAATCTTCGTCGAGGAAGGCCGCGACCTGCTCGACCACTCGGACGGCCTGCTCGCCAGACTGCGTGAATCGGCCGATGATCGCGAGTCGTTGATGGGCCTCCAGCGCGACCTGCACACGCTCAAGGGCGGTGCGCGCATGGCCGGCGTGTTCGCCATCGGCGAACTTGGCCATTCGATGGAATCGCTGCTCGAGGCGGTGTCCGAGCAGCGCTTCGACCTCGCACGCAACGACGTGCCGCTGCTCGAGCGCGGCTTCGACCGCCTGCATGCGATGGTCACGCGCGTTGGCGAGGGTCGTGCGATCAGCCCGTCGCAGGGCCTGATCGACGCTTTCGACGCCCGTGCCCGTGGCGAGGAACTCTCGGCCGAAAGCGGCGCCCCCGCGGGTTCGCGCATGCCGGCCCCGGCCGTGGTGCTGCCGCCGCTCACCGCGCCCATGGGCGATGTCATGCTTGCCGGCGACGACGATGACATCACCATCCGTGCGCCCCAGGAGCAGGTGCGCATCCGCGCCGACCTGCTCGACCGCCTGGTCAACTACGCCGGCGAGGTCGCGATCTACCGCGCCCGCCTGGAACAGCAGCTTGGCGCGTTCCGCGGCGCCATGGGCGAGATGGAGCAGACGAACATGCGTCTGCGCGACCAGCTCCGTCGCCTCGACATCGAGACCGAAGCGCAGATCATCGCCCGCTACCAGCGCGAGCAGGACTCCGCCGATCCCACCTTCGACCCGCTCGAACTCGACCGTTTCTCCACCTTGCAGCAGCTCTCGCGCGCGCTCGGCGAGTCCGCGGCCGACCTGTCCAGCCTGCAGGGGACCCTCGACGACCTGACCCGCCAGTACGAAACCCTGCTGCTGCAGCAGTCGCGGGTCAGCTCCGACCTGCAGGAAGGCCTCATGCGCACGCGCATGGTGCCCTTCGACTCGCTGGTACCGCGCCTGCGTCGCGTGGTCCGCCAGGCCGCATCGGAAACCGGCAAGCACGCACAGCTCAAGCTCGACGGCGCCCAGGGCGAGCTCGACCGCAACGTGCTCGAGCGCATGACCGCGCCGCTGGAGCACATGCTGCGCAATGCCGTGGCCCATGGCCTCGAGAAGCCCGGCAAGCGTCGCGACGCGGGCAAGGCCGACGAGGGCACGGTGCGCATCTCGGTGCGCCGCGAAGGTTCGGAAGTCGTGCTGGAAGTGGCCGACGACGGCAACGGCCTCGACCGCGAGGCGATCCGCCGCCGCGGCATCGAGCGCGGCCTGATCCGCGACGATGCGGCGCTGATCGACAGCGACCTCGACAGCCTGATCTTCCAGCCCGGCTTCTCGACCGCCGATGAGGTCAGCCGCCTGGCCGGCCGCGGCGTCGGCATGGACGTGGTGGCCAGCGAAGTCCGCCAGCTCGGCGGCGCGCTCGACATCGCCAGCACGCGTGGCAAGGGCACGACGTTCACCATGCGCCTGCCGCAGACGCTTGCGGTCACGCAGGCGGTCTTCGTCAAGATCGGCGATACCAGCTTCGCGGTGCCGATCGCATCGGTCCGCGGCGTGGGCCGCCTCTCGCGCGAAGAGTTCGACCGGCCCGGCGCCAGCTATGCCTACGGCGGCGAGGACTACACGGTGCACGACCTCGGCGGCCTGGTCGGCCACGCGGCTGCACGCGCCGAGGGCCACATGCAGATGCCGCTGCTGCTGATCCGCTCGGGTGAACTCCGGGTGGCGGTGGCGGTCGACCAGATCGTCGGCAACCGCGAGATCGTGGTGAAGCCGGTGGGTCCGCAGGTGGCATCGGTGCCGGGCATCTTCGGCGCGACCATCATGGGCGACGGCAGCGTGGTCGTGATCCTCGACATCGCGCCGCTCGTGCGCCGCCAGCAGGTCGCCCGGCCGCGCGATGCGACGCCGGTGGAAATGCCCGACCAGCGCCGCGTGCCCCTGGTCTTGGTGGTCGACGACTCGATCACCATGCGCAAGGTCACCGGCCGCGTGCTCGAGCGCCACAACTTCGAGGTCGGGACCGCGAAGGACGGCATCGACGCGCTTGAGCGCATGGTCGAGCGCGTGCCCGACCTGATGCTGCTCGACATCGAGATGCCGCGCATGGACGGTTACGAACTCGCGACCGCGATGAAGGCCGACCCGCGCCTGCGCAACGTGCCGATCATCATGATTACTTCGCGTACCGGCGAGAAGCATCGCCAACGCGCCTTCGAGATCGGTGTCGAGCGCTACCTCGGCAAGCCGTACCAGGAGAACGAGTTGCTGCGCAACGTCCACGATCTGCTGAAGCTGCAGCGTGATGGCTGAGCAGGGCGCCACGGTGCGGGTGCTGCTCCTTGCGCGCGCCGGCGAGGCCAGGCAGCGCCTGGAAGCCGCGTTGGCGGAGGCCGGCGCCGAGCTGGTGGCCGCGGTCGACCCGGTCGATGGCGATTCCGCCGCCGCCATCGCGCTCGCACCTGCCGCGGTGCTGGTGGCGCTGGAGCCGTCGATCGAGGATTCGCTGGAGCGCTACGACAGCCTGCTGTCGGACCCCGGCGTGCTGGTGATGTTCGACGAGGCCGAAGTCGCCGCGCAGCGTGATGGCTGGGACGCCGCGCGCTGGGTGCGGCACCTCGCCGCCAAGCTCAACGGCCACGAAGACGTGCTGCCCCCGGGTGCGGATGCCGACGACGCCATCCATCCGGCGCCCGGCCCGCTCCCGGAGCGCGAGTTCGATCCGGCCAGCGTCGATATCGGCGCACTGACCGGGGCCGCGCATGACCTGGCCGCGGAAGTGCCGCGTGCCGAAGCCTTTGATCCGCCGCTGGCTGGGGAAGCGGATGCGCCAGCGGCGGGATTCGCGGGACTGGTCTCCGTGGAAGACATGGACTGGTCGTCGTCATCGGAGGCCTACGAGGCCCCCTTGGCCGAGGATCCGGACCTGGTCCGGCTCATCGCCAGCGCCGACGAGGCCCGGTCGCTGAACGCCGGCGCGGATGACATGCACGCTGCCGCCGGTATCGATGGTGCTGAGGCGGTTGACGCGGACGCCGCGTCGGTCAGTGACGCCTTCGAGCTCGATATCTCGGACGAATGGAGTGCCGGCGACGTGCCCGGCGGCGTAGCCGATGACGATGCGGCCGTCGTGGCCGGCGGCGAAGACGATGCACCGCCGGCCATCGACCCGCTCTCGCTCGGCGACGGACTGTCGCTGGCCGACGACGATGCGCCCATCGCCACCCGCGCGCCCGATGCGCCGGCGATCGACCTGGATGCCCTCGCGTCCAGGCTCGACGGACTGTCGCTGGCCGACCCCGACAGCTACGGCCACGGCGTGCTGCGCGGCGCGGTGGTGGTGGAAGCGGGTCTCGGCGGGCCGGACGCCGTCCGCCAGCTGATCGGCGGCCTCGATGCGGGCTTCGCGCGGGCGGTACTGGTGCGGCTCCAGCTCGACGGCGGGCGCTACGAGCGCCTGGTCCAGCAGATGCAGCGCGCAACCTCGCTTCCGGTGGCCCTGGCCGAGCCCGGCGGCTCCGCCGAACCCGGCACCGTCTACTTCCTGGCACCCGACACCGTCGTGGTCCAGGATCGTGCGCGGATGGTGTTCGCGACGGCGGAAGACGATGGCGACAGCTACGGCGCACTGCCTGCAGCGGACAGTGCCGTCATCTTCCTGAGCGGCGCCCAGGTTGCCCGCGTGGACGAGGCGATGGCCCTGGCCACGGCGGGTGCGCTGGTGCTGGCACAGGCCCCCGACAGCTGCTACGACAGCACCGCGGTCGGCGCGCTGGTCGGGCGCGGCGCAGATGCCGCCCAGCCGGGCGACTTGGCGACGGCGCTGCTCGACCGTTGGCCCGCATGAGGACCTGCCCATGAACTCCCCCGCCATCCAGGACATCCGCGGTGTCCTGATCCAGGTCGAAGGCGCGCGCCTGCTGCTGCCCAACGCCACCATCGCCGAAGTGCTGTCGTACGCCGAGCCCGAAGCCGTGGCCGGCGCGCCGGACTGGCTGCTTGGCCGCATCCGCTGGCGCGGCTGGCAGCTCCCGCTGGCCTCGTTCTCGCGCCTTGCGGGCATCGCCGACGAAGTCGGCGGCCTGGGAAGCAAGGTGGTGGTGCTCAAGGCACTGGGCGGCGACAGCCGGCTGCCTTACGTCGCGCTGCTGACCAAGGGCTTCCCGCGCCTGGTCACGGTGCCGCGCGATGCGCTGGTGCCCGATGCCGGCGAGGGCGATGTCGATGGCGAGGCCGCGATTCTGCCGCTGGGCGTGCTGATGCGCGTGCTGCTCAACGACGAAGCGGCGTTGCTCCCGGACGTGGACGCGATCGAAACCGCCATCCGCGACGCGCTGGCCGCCTGACCGGGAAGCGCTTCAGGCCAGGTCGCCGAACGCGGCCTGCAATGCGCTGATCGCGGCGATGCCGGCGGTTTCCGTACGCAGGATCCGCGGCCCCAGGCGCAGGCCGCTGAAGCCGCCGTCAGCCAACACCGAGCGGTCGCGCGGCGACCAGCCGCCCTCGGGACCGATCGCGATCACCACGCTACGACCACCAGGATGCGCCAGCCCGCGCACGGCGGCGTCGGCGGTGGGATCCAGGGTGAGCCGTAGCGCGTCAGCCGGCAGCCCTGCCACGGCGTCTGCAAGCGACATCGGTGTCGACACCGCGGGCACCACGGCGCGACCGCTCTGCGCGCAGGCCGAACCGACCACGCCCTGCCAGTGCGCCAGCCGCTTTGCGGCGCGCGCGGCATCCAGGCGCACCTCGCTGCGCTCGCTGTTCACGGGCACGAAGGCGGCCACGCCGAGCTCGGTCGCCTTCTGCAGGATCCAGTCCATCCTCTCGCCGCGCGCCACGCCCTGCAGCAGCAGGATGCGGAGCGCGGATTCATTGTCGACGGCATGCGCGGCCAGGATCTCCACCTCGCCCCCGCGCTTGCCGGCGGCCGTGACCCGAGCCCCGTAATCGAACCCGTCGCCGTTGAACAGGACGCAGGCGTCGCCGACATCCAGGCGCAGCACGCGCAACAGGTGCGCCGCCGCGCCCTCAGGCAGCGCGAGACGCGCGCCGACGGTCAGGGGCGCTTCGATGTGGGCGCGGGTGAGTCGCATGGGGGATCCCCTTTTTTAGCCACGGATTTACGCGGACAGGTGCGGATTTACACGGATAGAGCGGAAGAAGCGGAAGAGCATTTTTTTTTTGCCACGGATTGACGCGGATGACGCGGATCTGGCCGAGGCAAGTTTGTTGCGAAGAACTCGTTTGAGAAAATGCAGCGAGCAGCGCGCGGTCTTTGGACTGGCCTTGGCCAGATCCGCGTGATTCGCGCAGATCCGTGGCCAAGCTTTTGCTCTGTTTCTCTACTGCCCTATTGCTCCATCCGCGTCCATCCGCGCAAATCCGTGGCCGAAAAGCCTTTGCTCTATCCGTGCAAATCCGCACCTGTCCGCGTAAATCCGTTGTTAAACCGTTCTCCCGGTCGCCGCCTCGATCGCCACCCGCGTGGCGTCGGCCAGCAGCGCCAGCTGGTCGTCGTCGATGCAGTAGGGCGGCATCCAGTAGAGGATGTCGCCCAGCGGGCGCAGCATCACGCCGTGATCGAGGGCGGCGCGGTAGGCGCGCAGGCCGATCTTGTCGGCGGCGTCGAAAGGCGTGCTGCGGTCACCGTCGCGCGTCAGTTCGAACGCGAGCACCATGCCGGCCTGGCGCACCTGGGCCACGTGCGGCAGGTCGGCGAGCGGCGCGGCGGCGGCGGACATCTTCGCGGCCGTGACCTGGTTGCGGGCGATGATGTCGTCGGATTCGAAGATGTCGAGCGAAGCCAAGGCGGCGGCGCAGGCCAGCGGGTTGCCGGTGTAGCTGTGCGAATGCAGGAAGGCGCGGTCGCGCGAGTCGTCGAGGAAGCCATCGTAGATCGACTGCGTGGCCAGCACCGCGGCCAGTGGCAGGAAGCCACCGGTCAGGCCCTTGGACATGCACATCAGGTCCGGCATCACGCCGGCCTGCTCGAAGGCGAACATGGTACCGGTGCGGCCGAAGCCGGTCGCGATCTCGTCGGCGATCAGGAACACGCCGTGCACGTCGCACAGCTCGCGCGCGCGCTTCAGGTACACCGGATGGTGCATGCGCATGCCCCCGGCGCACTGCAGGCGCGGTTCCAGGATCAGCGCGCAGACCTCGCCCGGGTGTTCATCAAGCAGGCGCGCCAGCGCGTCGGCGGCTTCCTCGGCGCAGTCGGCATCCGACTGGCCGGGACGCGCGTGCCAGGCATCGGGGGAGGGCGTGAACATCGCCTCCATCAGCAGCGGTGCGTAGACGCGGCGGTACAGCGGGATGTCGCCGACCGACAGCGCACCGATGGTCTCTCCGTGGTAGCCGTTGGCGAGCGCGACGAACTTCGTGCGCCGGGGCTCGTCGCCGCGGTTGCGGTACCACTGGAAGGCCATCTTCAACGCGACCTCGACGCCGGCCGATCCGTTGTCGGCGTAGAACACCTTGGCCAGCGGGTCGCGGCCGGGCTGGCGCGGGGCGATCGCTAGCAGGCGTTCGGCCAGCTCGATCGCCGTCTCGTGCGTAGCGCCGGCGAGGATCACGTGCTCCAAGGTGCGCGCCTGGCGCGCGATGGCCTCGGCGATGCGCGGCTCGGCGTGACCGTGGATGTTGGTCCACCAGCTGCTCACCGCGTCCAGCGTGCAGCGCCCGTCGTGGCCGACCAGCCAGGCCCCATCGCCGCGGGCAACGGTCAGGAGCGGCAGCGTGTCGGGGTGCTCTCGCATCTGGGTGCAGGGGTGCCAGAGCACGGCCAGGTCGCGGGATCGCCAGCTTTCGCCCTCGGCTAGAATGGCGGGATCGTGGAAAGACTTGTCGGACATCGCAGCATTATCGCCCCTCGGGCAGCGAGGGCGCGCGCATGAGCCGCCGCCTGCCGATCATCCACGGCATCACCGAGTCCGACGCCGGCCCCTACCGGCTCGAACGCATGGACCTGGAGTTCTCCAACGGCGAGCGCCGGCGCTACGAGCGCCTGCACGGCCGCGGCCACGGCGCGGTGGTGGTGGTGCCCCTGATCGACGACGAGACGGTGCTGCTGGTGCGCGAGTACGCCGCCGGCGTGCATCGCTATGAGCTTGGCTTGGTGAAAGGCCGTATCGACGCCGGTGAGACCCCGGCCGAGGCGGCCGACCGCGAACTCAAGGAGGAGGCCGGCTACGGCGCGCGCCGGATCGACGTGCTGCGCAGCCTGACGCTGGCGCCGACCTACATGAGCCATTCCACCCACCTCGTGATCGCCCGCGACCTGTATCCCGAGCGTCTGCCGGGCGACGAGCCGGAGGAGCTGGAAGTGGTGCCGTGGCGGCTTGATCGCCTGCACGAGCTGATCCTGCGCGAGGACTTCTCCGAGGGCCGTTCGATCGCGGCGCTCTTCATCGCTCGCGACTGGCTGCAGCACCATGTCACTGGTTGAGGTCGTGCGCGAAGGCGTGATCGCGATCGCCCGCGAGGCCGGCGCCGCGATCCTGGCCGTGCACGGTGACGACATCGCAGTGCGCGCCAAGGCCGACGCCAGTCCGGTCACCGCTGCCGACATGGCCGCGCACCGCTGCATCGTGGACGGCCTGGCGCTGCTGACGCCTGACATCCCCGTGCTGTCCGAAGAGTCCGCGCACATGGTGCCGCTGCAGCAGCGCCGTGGCTGGTCGCGCTTCTGGCTGGTCGATCCGCTTGATGGCACCCGCGAGTTCCTGAAGGGCAACGGCGAATTCACCGTCAACATCGCGCTGGTGGACGATGGCGTGCCGGTGTTCGGCGTGATCCAGGTGCCCGTGGGTGGTGCCGTCTGGCACGGCGTGCCGGGGCAGGGCGCCTTCCGCCGCGACGGCGGCGTCGAGCGCGCCATCGCCACCCGTCGCCCGGCCACCGCGCCGCTGCGCGTGGCCGCAAGCCGCTCCCACCTCGACGCCCGCACCGCGGCGATGCTGCAGCGTATCGGCGAACACGAATCGATCGGCCTGGGCTCCTCGCTCAAGTTCTGCCTGCTCGCCGAAGGCGGCATGGACGCCTACCCGCGCCTGGGCCCCACCAGCGAATGGGACACCGCTGCCGGCCAGGCCATCCTTGAAGCCGCCGGCGGCTGCGTGCTGGACCTGCGCGGCCGTCCCTTCCGCTACAACCAGCGCGACACGATCCTCAATGGCGACTTCGTTGCGCTGGGCGATCCGGCGCTGCCGTGGCGGGATTGGGTCTAAGAGCGCTTTGCCACGGATTGACGCGGATCACGCGGATTGGCCGAGTCCAGTTCGATCACCACGCGCTGCTCCCGCATTTCCCTCAAACAGGGATTTTCCCCACAAACTCGCCTCGGCCAGATCCGCGTGATCCGCGTCAATCCGTGGCAAAAAAGAGCTTTCCCTGGAGTCCCGAAGTGTCCGAACAAGTCCATGAAATGCAGCGGTTGTTGGCGATCATGGCGCGGCTTCGCGACCCGGAGCGCGGATGCCCGTGGGATCTGGCGCAGGACTTCTCGACGATTGCGCCGTACACGATCGAGGAGGCCTACGAGGTGGCCGATGCGATCGACCGCGGCGACATGGATGGGCTGCGCGAAGAGTTGGGCGATCTGCTGCTGCAGGTGGTGTTCCACGCGCAGATGGCCAGCGAGGCCGGCGAGTTCGCGTTTGGGGACGTGGCCCGTGCGATCTCGGACAAGATGGAGCGACGGCATCCGCACGTATTCGGCGATGAAGACCGCGAGGATGCTGAAGCGGTGCACACGAGTTGGGAGCAGATCAAGCGTGCCGAGCGCGCGGCGGCAGGAGATGGCGACGATTCCGCGCTGGCCGGCATCGCCCGCGGGCTGCCGGAGTGGCAGCGGGCGGTGAAGCTGCAGGACCGTGCCGCGCGCGTGGGGTTCGACTGGCCCGGGCCCGCGCCGGTGATGGCCAAGCTCGAGGAAGAGCTGGAAGAGGTCCGCGTGGAGTTCGATGCGGTCGCCACCGCGCCGGATGATGCGGCTGCCCGTGACCGACTGGAGACAGAGCTCGGGGACCTGCTCTTCGTGGCGGCCAATCTCGCGCGCCACGCGAAGGTCGATGTCGGTGCCGCGCTGCGCCGCGCCAACCACAAGTTCGAGCGCCGCTTCCGCACCATGGAAGCGCTGGCCGCGTCCGAAGGCAGGCAGCTTGCCGGGCAGCCGCTCCGGGCGCAGGACGCGTACTGGACGCGTGCGAAGGACGCCGAACGGCTGGCCGCGTCCGACACAGGGCGTGATGCCAGCGACTGAGGCATGATGCCGGCACAGGCCGCACCAGGAGCCGTCCCATGGCCCGCTTCGCAAGCTTCCGCGAGTTCTATCCGTTCTACCTTGGCGAGCACAGCGATCGCATGTCGCGGCGCCTGCACTTCGTAGGCAGCTGCGGCGCGCTGGCCTTCGCTGCCACGGCCGTTGCCCGCGCCAACGCGTGGTGGCTGCTCGCGGCGGTGGTGTGTGGCTATGCCTTCGCCTGGGTCGGCCACTTTTTCTTCGAGAAGAACCGGCCGGCCACGTTTCGCCATCCACTCTACTCATTCGTGGGGGACTGGGTGATGTTCAAGGACATCCTCACCGGCCGGATCCCGTTCTGAGCCTTCACGTGGCCTAGACTCGTTCCACGGCACATTTCACAAAGCTGAAGACGTCCGTGGAGAGAACTGTATGCGTGGATCGCAGGAACCCGGTGGCCTTGTCCTGATCGTCGAGGACAACCGCAATATTTCGGAGATGGTGGGGGAGTACCTCGAGGGCCGTGGCTTCGAGGTCGACTATGCCGCCGATGGCCTGGACGGCTATCGCCTCGCCAGCGAAAACAACTATGACGTGGTCGTGCTCGACCTGATGCTCCCGCGCCTGGACGGCATCGAGGTCTGCAAGCGCCTGCGCGAGGAAGCACGCAAGTCGACCCCCGTGCTCATGCTCACTGCGCGCGACACCCTGGACGAAAAGCTCACCGGCCTCGGCGCCGGCGCCGACGACTACCTCGTCAAACCCTTCGCGGTGCAGGAACTCGAGGCACGCCTGCGCGCGCTGATCCGGCGCGAACGCAGGCAGGTGGGCTCGGAGGTGTTGAAGGTCGCCGACCTGGTGCTCGACCCGGCCAGCCTGCGCGCCACGCGCTCGGGTACCGAGCTGCAGCTCTCGCCGATCGGCCTGAAGCTGCTCACCATCCTCATGCGCGAGTCGCCACGCGTGGTGAACCGCCAGGAGATCGAGCGCGAGATCTGGGGCAACAGCCTTCCCGACTCCGACACGCTGCGCAGCCACCTCTATAACCTGCGCAAGACCATCGACAAGCCGTTCGACAAGCCCCTGCTGCACACCGTGCAGAGTGCGGGCTACCGCATCGCGGACATCGAACAGCCGCCGGCCTGACGCGGAGGCGGGGACATCGCAATGCCAGATGGCCTGCCGCACAAGCTGCGCAGGGTATTCCTGCTGCAGGCAATGCTGGCGATCCTGGCGGTGGTCGCCTGCCTGTACGTATCCACGGTGTTCGCGCGCGGCGTGCTGTCCACGCAATGGGTGCGCGCGGAGGCGGCCCGGTTCTGGGATGAGAAGGCGAAGGATCCTGCCTATCCGCCGCCGTGGACGTCGTCGGTGCACGGCTATTTCGTGCCGACGGGAAGCGACCCCACGGCCGTGGGGGTCCCGGCGGAGTACGTGGCGATGGGGCCCGGCGTGTACCGGCTGAACCCGACGGGGGCGTCCCAGCGGCTGCTCGTCGAGGATGGGCCGGGCGGGCGCCTCTACCTCCAGATCGCGTTCCGGCTGATGGACAACGTGGGACGCTGGTCGGTACTCATCGCGTCCGTGCTGGCCGTGCTCGCAATCGCGACGGTCAGCTGGCTGAGCTATCGCATCGCGCGCAGCATGGTGTTGCCCGTGACCACGATGGCGGGCGAGGTGTCACGCTGGGATCCGCGGCGTCCCGATCTCGACGCCATCGATCCGGGGCGATTGCCGGGCGACGTGGGCAGCGAGGTGCGCCTGCTGGGCGGCGCGCTCAAGGGCCTGGCGGAGAGGACACAGGCCTTCATCCAGCGCGAACGCGATTTCACCCGCGAGGCCAGCCACGAGCTGCGGACGCCATTGACCGTAGTCAGCGTGGCCGCCGATATGTTGCGTCGGGATCCCGAATTGCCGCCGCGCATGCAGCGTTCGCTGGACCGCGTGCAGGTGGCCGCGCGCGACATGGAGGCGGTGGTCGACGCGCTGCTGATCCTGGCGCGGGAGGACGAACCGGGCAGCATCGAGGAGTTCGACGCGCTGGACGTGGTGATCGAGGCGGTCGCGGTCGGCGAGACGCTGCTCCGCGAACAAGCCGGTCCTCCGGCCGTGCGCCTGACGCTGCTGGAGCATGGCGCTCCGCGTCTGCGCGGCTCGCGGCGGGCGTTGGCGGTCATCGTGGAGCAGCTGGTGCGCAACGCCTGCACGTTCACCTCGGAAGGCACCATCGAAGTGGTCGTGGAACCGGATCGCATCGAAGTGCGCGATACCGGCGTGGGCATGGAGCGCGATGTGCTCGAGCGCGCGTTCGAGCCGTTCTACCGCGCCGACCAGTACATCGGCGGGCGCGGATTGGGGCTGGCCGTCGTGCGGCGGCTGGCCGGTCGCTTCGGCTGGTCGGTGGATATCGACAGCACGCCCGGGAAGGGTACCGACGTCATCCTCCGCTTCCAGCCGAGTCGGGAGACCTGAGCCGGTCAACGCCTGCCATGCTGGTGCGTTAGCCTTCACGACCCCAGCCGGATCCCGCAGCGAATGAGCCACCGACCCAAGCGCGCCCAGCGCCCCCGCAAGATCCTCGCCATCGCCGTCATCACCGTCTTCGCCATCGGCGCGGGCGCCTGGTATTTCAGCCAGCGCAACGCATCCGCCGATGCCGGGACCTGGCGCACCGTCGAGGTCGAGCAGGGCGACATCCGCGTCGCGATCTCCGCCACCGGCACCCTGAGCGCGATCTCGACCGTGGTCGTGGGCAGCCAGATCTCGGGCCAGGTGACCGACGTGCTGGTCGACTTCAACGACAAGGTCGAGCAGGGCCAGGTGCTCGCCCGCATCGACCCGAGCAGCTACCAGGCGCAGATCGAGCAGGGCTCGGCGCAGATCGCGAGCGCCCGCGCGAGCCTTGCACAGGCGCAGGCGGCGCTTCGCAACGCCGAACTCGACCACAGGCGCAAGACCGAGCTGGGCGAGCGCCAGCTGGTCGCGCGCAGCGACGTCGATCTGGCGCGCGCGGCGCTCGACCAGGCGCGCGCGCAGGTGGCGTCCGCGCAGGCGCAGATCAACCAGCAGACCGCGTCCACGCAGACCACGCGCATCAACCTCGAGCGCACCGTGATCCGCTCGCCCGTGGACGGCGTGGTGCTCACCCGCACCATCGAGCCCGGGCAGACGGTGGCCGCGAGCCTGCAGGCGCCGGAGCTGTTCACCATCGCCGAGGACCTGTCGAAGATGAAGATCGAGCTCGCCGTGGACGAGGCCGATATCGGCCAGGTCCAGGCGGGGCAGGCCGTGAGCTTCACCGCCGATGCCTTTGCCGACCGCCAGTTCCGCGGCGTGGTCGACCAGGTGCGGCTGAGCGCCACCAATACCAGCAACGTGGTGACCTACCCCGTGGTCGTGACCGTGGACAACGGCGACGGCACGCTACTGCCCGGCCTGACGGTGAACGCGGAGATCGAGGTCAGCCGCCGCGACGACGTGCACAAGGTGTCCAACGCCGCGCTGCGCTACAAGCCCACCAGCGCCGGGGGCGCGGTCCCGGCCGCGGCGCGTGGGGGCGCGCGAAACGGCGTCACCGACGACCTTCGCCGCGAGGCAGGCGCGCTCGGCCTCGCGGCACAGCAGCAGGCCGCATTCGACGAGGCCATCGCCGCGATCCAGGCCCGCCAGCAGGCCCGCGAAGCAGCGGCGCCTGCCGGCGGCGGGCCCGCGGGTGGCCCGATGTTCGGCGGGTCGCGCGGTGGCGGTGCGCCCTCGGGCGCGATGGCATCGCAGATCCGCCAGCGCATGCTGCAGCGCTACCGGGACGATTTCGCGGCCTTCCGTGCCAGCCTCGACGACGGCCAGGCGCAGCGCTGGGACGCCGCGGTGGCGAGCCTGGTCGGTGCGACCCGCGCGACCGTGTACAGGCTGTCGGGTGGCAAGCCGGAGCCGGTGATGGTCCGCGTCGGAGCGACCGACGGCACCGCCACCGAAGTCTCGGGCGGGCTCCAGGCCGGCGATGTGCTGGTCACGGGCGAGCGCGCCGCGCGATGAGCACCGCCGTCCCGATCATCGAGACGCGCGCCCTGGGCAAGGTCTACTCGGCCGGCTCAGAGGCCGAGGTGGTGGCGCTGAAGGATGTGGACCTGCGCATCGAGCACGGCTCCTTTGTCGCGATCATGGGGCCCTCGGGTTCGGGCAAGTCGACGCTGATGAACCTGGTCGGCTGCCTGGATACACCGAGCTCGGGCAGCTATCACTGCGACGGCGTGGATGTGTCGACCCTCGATGCCGAAGAGCTTGCGGCGCTGCGCCGCGAGAAGATCGGCTTCGTGTTCCAAGGCTTCCACCTGCTGCCGCGGATGAGCGCGCTGGAGAACGTTGCGATGCCGCTGAGCTACGCCCGCGTGCCCCCGGAGGAGCGCGCGCGCATGGCCACCGAAGTGCTTGAAGCCGTCGGGCTGGGCGGGCGCACGGGGCACCGGCCCAATGAACTGTCCGGCGGACAGCAGCAGCGCGTGGCGATCGCGCGCGCGCTGGTCAACCGGCCGCCGCTGCTGCTGGCCGACGAACCCACCGGCGCGCTTGACTCGAAGACCGGCGAGGAAATCCTGGCACTGTTCAAGCGCCTGCGCGACGAAGGCCACACCGTGGTCCTGATCACGCATGACGCCGAGGTCGCGGCGCACGCCGACCGCACCTACGTGATCCGCGACGGCGAACTGCATCCCGAGCACGCGGAGGCGGCGCGATGAAATTCAGCGACGTCATCCGCACCGCGATCCATGCCCTGCGTGGCAACTGGATGCGCAGCGTGCTCACCTCGCTCGGCGTGATCATCGGCATCGCCGCGGTGATCGTGATGGTCTCCGTGGGCCAGGGCACGCAGTCGGAGATCGACAAGATGGTCTCGGGCCTGGGTTCGCAGCGCCTGGACATTTCGCCCGGCTCGCGCCGCGGTCCGGGTGGCGTGCGCATGAGCGCGTCGAGCTTCTACACCCTGACCGAAGGCGACGTCGAAGCGATCCGCAGCGACATCCCGGAAGTGCAGTTCGTGTCCGGCTCCTTGAACGGCAGCAGCCAGGTGGTCTATGCCGAGAACAACTGGTCGAGTCGCTGGCAGGGCGTGCAGCCGGACTACTTCGACATCAACGGCTGGACCATCGTCGAGGGCGAGGCCTTCGACGCGCAGGACTACGGCGGTGCGGCCAAGGAAGTGATCCTCGGCGAGACCGTGCGCCGCGAACTGTTCGGCGACGAACCGGCGATCGGGCAGACGGTGCGCCTGGGCCGCGTGCCCTTCGTGGTCGTCGGCACGCTTGCGCCGAAGGGGCAGGGCGGTTGGGGCCAGGACCAGGACGACGTGATGATGGTGCCGCTGCAGACGGCCCGCCGCCGGCTGCTGGGCTCGATCGGATTGCCGCCGGGGGCAGTCATGCAGGTCGCGTTGACCGTCTCGAACGCGGACGATCTCGGCTACGTGCAGGGCGAGGTGGAATCGCTGCTGCGCCAGCGTCACCGCATCGGCCCCGGCGACGACGACGACTTCACCGTGCGCAACATCTCCGAGATCGTGGCCACGCGCACCGCGACCACGCGGTTGATGTCGCTGCTGCTCGGCGCGGTGGCGACGATCTCGCTGATCGTCGGCGGCATCGGCATCATGAACATCATGCTGGTGTCGGTGACCGAGCGCATCCGCGAGATCGGCCTGCGCATGGCGGTGGGCGCCGGGCCGTCGGACGTGCGTCGCCAGTTCCTCGCCGAGGCCATGCTGCTGTCGCTGGTCGGCGGTGCGCTGGGCATCGTGATCGGCATCGCCGGGGCGCTGCTGGTCGGCCGTTTCGGCAACCTGCCGGTGGTGCTCAACGGCCAGATCGTGGCGCTCGCGGCCGGCTTCTCGGTGGCGACGGGCCTGTTCTTCGGCTACTACCCGGCGCGCAAGGCGTCGATGCTGGATCCGATCGAAGCGCTGCGGCAGTAACCCGACCTCGGGTCGCCCCCATAGGGACCGGCCCGGGGTTGGCGGCCACCGGGGGCGCGCGGAGACTGTCTCCATTGCAACGCGCCGCGCAGCGGACCGGAGACGCGACATGACCGCCATCCACAACATCGCCTCGGGCGACACGCTTTCGCAGATCGCGCAGCGCTACGGGACCACCGTCAACGCGCTGATGGACGCCAACTCGCAGATCAAGGACGCAGACCTGATCTACGCCGGCGACACGCTGAACATCAGCGGGACGTCGGGCGGTGCGGGTGGCGGCGGCGCCAGCGGCGTCTCGGCCAGCGGGGGTGTCACGTCTGGCACCGGCGTCAGCGGCAACAGCGCTGCCGCGATCGCCGAGCAGTTCATCGGCCGCAACGCCGGCGAGCTCAAGCACAGCGACGAGCTGCCGATGCAGAGCTGGGTGCCGAACAACGTCAACTGCGCGAACTTCGTTTCAGCCTGCCTGCAGAAGGCGGGGCTGATCGATGGCAGCCAGGCGAGTGCCTCGGTAGACAACCTGGCGAGCAACCTGAAGGGCGACGGGTGGAAGACGGTCTCGCTGGCCGACGCCCGGCCCGGCGACGTGGTGCTGATGCAGCGCGACGGGCAGTCGCACGTGGTGCTGTTCGCGGGCTTCGAGGGCGGGCAGCCGAAGTTCATCGGTTCCAACAACGTCAACGCCGACGGTTCGCAGCGCGTCAGCTGGGGCGGTGCGTCGGGGAACTACGAAATCATCACCCCGCCGGGCTGAGGGGGCGCTCGCCGCCTGCGTGGCGGAGTGATTGGGTACTCCGCGCGCTGAGCAGTTGCGCTGCTCTTTATGCGCGCTGCGTACCCAACCACCCCGCCATCCAGGCGCCGACGCGCGCTGGCGGGATGGCAAGAGCCGAGCGCGTGCTCCGGCGGCCACCGCGGCGCGCAGCGCCGCGCAAGCTCGCCGCAGCGGTCGGACTGAGGGCGCATGGGGTACGCAGCCCGCATAAAGAGCACCACGTGCTCAGCCGGCGGAGTACCCCATGCGTCCTCAGCCCCGCCACCACCCAAAAGCATCAGAAGCCGAACAGCGCCCTCGGTGCGGCATGCGCCTGCGGCCAGTCGAGCCAGGCCACGTCGCCCGGCCCGATGGCGTGGTCGAGCACGCGCCAGGTGCCGCCGAAGGGGACGCCATCGGCACCCGTCGAGTCGCCCCTCTGGTCGCGCGCCGCTGCTGCTGCAGGGGCGGCAGAGGCGGCAGCGTCGGCATCGGCATCGGCAGCCGCATCGCCATCGCCCGTGGCATCGACGGCCTCGCCGTCGTCGACAGGGCTGGCGTCCTGTTCGTGCCGGAGCAGGACCACGTACACGTCGGACATCGCGCCCTGCGCCGAAGCTTCGGCGAACCGCGTGCCGGAAAGATCCGGCCGGCCGCCCCCGGGTGCGCGCATGGTGCCGAGCACGAAGGCCCAGCTGCCGAGGCGATCCATGCGTTCGACGTCGAGCTCAACCTTTCCGTCGAGGGCGGCACGCAGCGGTCCGGTGGCGGCTTCGAGCATGGCGTCGTAGCCGGCATCACCCGGCCGCATGGATTGCGGCGTGGCCTGTGCGAACGAAGGATTCATTGCGACTCCGGAGGCGAGTACGGCGATCGATCCGAGGATAGCAGCGGGTCTGCGCATGCGCGGATTCCTGGTGCGGTTGCGTGACGCCTGCATCGTGGCAGCCTGGGCCTGCGCGTCGGGTGAACGCTGGTCAGCGTAGCCACGGCACGATGGCTTCGCGCCAGACGGCATAACCCGCGGCATTCATGTGCAGGCGGTCGGCGATGAAAAGCGCCTCGCGTGGGCGGCCCGCGTCATCGAGCATGGGCGTGGTGACATCGATGTAGGCCGTGCCGGGCTGCTGGCGCAGCCAGGTTTCGACCAGCGCGTTGGCCTCGCGCTGTGCCGGCAGCTGATCGATGCGCGCGGGGCTGGGCTTGATCGAGACCCAGGCGAGGGTGGCCCGCGGCAGGGCCGCGCGCAGGCGCGTGACTAAGACCTGCGTGTCGGCCAGCACCTGCCTGGGGCTGCGGCCGGCGTCGATGTCGTTGTCGCCGGCGTACAGCAGCACCACGCGCGGCTGGTACTGGATGGCGACGGCGTCCGCATGCCAGGCGAGGTCGCGGACCTGGGCGCCGCCAAAGCCCCGGTTGCGCACCGGGATGCCGGGGAAATCCCGCGACAGCGACGGCCACATCCTGAACGATGAACTACCGGCGAATACCACCGGGCGCCGTGGCGGCGGATGCAGCACGTCCTCCGCCGCGAACCGCGCCATGTCGGCCTCCCAGTCGGGCGTGGAAACCGGATCCAGGCCCGGCGGCGGCTGCCAGGGTGGGGACGAGGGCGCGGTGGCGCAGGCCGCCAGCAGCACGGCCGCGGCCGCAAGGCCAGCCGCCGCGCGGGCTGCGGCGCGGAGGCGGTTCGATAAGGGGGCGAGAGTGATGGTGGTGGGCATGCCTGCACCGGAAACGGCCTGGGACCAGTGGAGCAGCGCCCGGCCACGGACGCAATCCGGGGAAGACCCGGTCGCGCGCGCCGCCTTGTGGCAAAATTGCGCGCTTATGGCCGACGAGACCGGACACCTGCCCCGCAGCCCGGCACGCATGCTGAAGGCGACCCTCTGGTCGCTCCAGGGCCTGCGCGCGGCCTGGCTCCACGAGTCGTCGTTCCGGCTCGAGGTCTATCTGTTCGCATTGCTGGCGCCGCTGGGCCTGTGGCTGGGCCAGGACGGCGTCGAGCGCGCGCTGCTCGTAGGGTGCCTGCTGCTGGTGCTGGCCGTGGAACTCCTGAATTCAGCGGTCGAAGCGGTCATCGCCCGCTATGGCGACGAACACCACGAGCTCGCCGGCCGCGCCAAGGACATGGGCTCTGCAGCGGTCTTCGTGCTGATGCTCAACGTATTGCTGGTGTGGGGCGCGCTGCTGCTGCCACGACTGCCATGAACTCCGTGCGCTGCACGGCAATCGATTCCCGAAGGACAAGCAAGCAATGATCGAACTCATAACCGACCCGCAGGTATGGATCCTGCTGGTCACGCTGGCCACGATCGAAATCGTGCTCGGCATCGACAACCTGGTGTTCATTTCGATCGCGGTCAGCCGGCTCCCCGCCGAGCGCCGCGAGTTCGCGCGCAAGTTCGGCATCGCCGTGGCTTGCATCACGCGCCTGGGCCTGCTGCTCACGCTGGCCTGGCTGGCCGGGTTGACCGCCGACCTGTTCGTGCTCTTCGGGCAGGGGATCTCGGTCCGTGACCTGGTGCTGGTCCTCGGCGGCCTGTTCCTGATCGTGAAGGGCGCGATGGAAATCCGCTCGCTGGTGACCGGCGAACACGAGGACATGGACGGCACCGGCAAGGCGGCTGCGTCATTCGGCATGGTGATCGCGCAGATCGCGGTGATCGACATCGTGTTCTCGCTCGACTCCGTGATCGCGGCCGTCGGCATGGCCGGCGACTACGTCCCGGTGATGGTCGCGGCGATCCTGATCGCGGTCGGCGTGATGCTGCTGGCGGCGCAGCCGCTGGGCAAGTTCATCGACAACAACCCGACGGTGAAGATGCTGGCCCTGGCCTTCATCGTGCTGATCGGCGCCTACCTCCTCACCGAGGGCTTCGACCTGCACATCCCGCGCGGCTACATCTACGGTTCGATGGCCTTCTCGGCCTTCGTCGAGGGCCTGAACCTCTGGGCCAAGCGCCGCGCGCTGGCCGGCGTGGCCCGCGAGTGACCGCGGCATGAGCCTGCTGCACCTGGTCGACCCGGTCGCGGTCCAGGCCCCGGCGTTTGAGCTGTTCGGACGGACCTTCGCGCCGGGAGTGCACTGGTATGGGCTCATGTATGCGCTGGCCTTCGTCAGCGCCTGGCTGCTGGGGCGGTCGCGGATCCGTGCCGGCCGGCTGCCTGGCGTCGACGACGCCGGCTTCGGCGACCTGATGTTCTACGGCATGCTCGGCGTCGTGCTGGGCGGTCGCATCGGCTACGTGCTGTTCTATTCCTTCGGCGATTTCCTGGCCAACCCGCTGATGCTGGTGCGGGTCTGGGAAGGCGGGATGAGCTTCCATGGCGGCCTGCTTGGCGTGCTGCTGGCGAGCTGGCTTTGGTCGCGTGCGCGCCGGCTGCACTTCTTCGACACGATGGATTTCGTGGCGCCGCTGGTGCCGCTCGGCCTGGGCTTCGGCCGCATCGGCAACTGGATCGGCGGCGAGCTCTGGGGCAAGCCCACCGACCTGCCTTGGGCCACGGTGTTCCGCAGCGCGCTGCCCTCGGACCTGGCGTACCTGGATGACGCCGCGCTGCGCGTGCTGCACCAGGCGGGGCAATTGGAGCCCTATGCGCGCCATCCTTCGCAGCTCTACCAGGCGTTCCTGGAGGGCGTGGCGATGTTCACCGTGCTGTGGTGGTTCTCGCGCAGGCCGCGGCCGCGCTATGCCGTCGCCGGCGTGTTCGCGCTGCTGTACGGCGCGTTCCGCTTCCTGGTCGAGTTCGTGCGGGAGCCCGACGCCCACATCGGCTATCTTGCGTTCGGCTGGCTGACGATGGGGCAGGTGCTGAGCACGCCGCTGCTGCTGATTGGCCTGTACTGGCTGTGGCTGGCGCGGCGGTCGCCGACCCTGCAGCCCGCGCCGCCGGCCGCCGCCGACAAGCCGTAGCCACGGCCGCAGCCGCGACCGGCAACGACCTGCCATCCCGACGGAGCCTGATGCATGCGGCAGTACCTCGATCTCCTTGGCCACGTGCTCGAGCACGGCACCGAAAAGGCCGACCGCACCGGCACCGGCACGCGCAGCGTTTTCGGCTGGCAGATGCGCTTCGACCTCAACGACGGCTTCCCGCTGGTCACCACCAAGAAGCTGCACCTGCGCTCGATCGTCCACGAGCTGCTGTGGTTCCTGAGGGGTGAAACCAGCACCGCGTACCTGCGCGACAACAAGGTCACGATCTGGGACGAATGGGCCGACGCCGACGGTGAGCTTGGACCGGTCTACGGCAAGCAGTGGCGGCGCTGGGCCGACGGCCGCGGCGGCGAGATCGACCAGATCCGCTGGGTGATCGACGAGATCCGCCGCAATCCGGACTCGCGCCGCCTGGTGGTGAGCGCCTGGAACGTCGCCGACCTGCCGGCCATGGCACTGCAGCCCTGCCATGCGCTGTTCCAGTTCTACGTGGTCGAGGGCCGGCTGAGCTGCCAGCTCTACCAGCGCAGCGGTGACATCTTCCTTGGCGTGCCCTTCAACATCGCAAGCTACGCCCTGCTCACGCACATGGTGGCGCAGGCCTGCGGACTGGGCGTGGGCGACTTCGTGCACACGCTGGGCGATGCCCACCTGTACTCGAACCACTACGCGCAGGCGCGCGAACAGCTCGCGCGCGAGCCGCGGCCGCTGCCGACGCTGGCGCTGAACCCGGCCATCGACGATGTCTTCGATTTCACCTACGACGACATCGCCATCGAAGGCTACGACCCGCTGCCGGCGATCAAGGCGCCGGTCGCGGTCTGAGCCGCATGGCCGGCCATGACAGCGCGCCGCTGGTCACGATGGTGGCGGCGGTCGACCGCAGGCTGGCCATCGGGCGTGACAACGACCTGCCCTGGCGCTTGCCCGACGATCTCGCGCGGTTCAAGGCGCTGACCCTGGGCAAGCCTGTGCTGATGGGACGCAGGACGGCCGAGTCGCTGGGCCGGGCGCTGCCGAAGCGGCGCAACCTGGTGCTCACGCGCAGCGGCCGGGTGCCGTTTCCCGGAATGGAGGCGGTGTCATCGCTGGACCAGGCCTGTGCGCTGGCGGCGGCTGCCGGCGAGCTGTGCGTGATCGGTGGTGCCGAGGTCTATGCGCTGGCGCTGCCGCGAGCCTCGGTGCTGCAGCTGACGCACGTCGACACCACCGTAGACGGCGCCGACGCGTTCTTCCCTGGCGTCCCGCGGGATGGCTGGCGCCGGGTTTCCAGCGAGCACCACCCGGCCGACGAGCGGCACGCCTTTGCCTTCGAGTTCGTGGAGTACCGCAGGCTCTGACGGGCGCGCCTGATGTCCGGGGTTCGACCTTGTTGCCTGCGTCGAAGCGATCACCGGGTCGCTGTCGCTTCAGGCTGGACCCTGGTCCGGCTGCGGGCGACCCGGAACCTGCACCACCTGCAGCTCCTCGGAGTCCAGGCGCAGCGCGGTGAGCTTGCCGCCCCAGACCGCGCCGGTGTCGATGGCATGCACGCCGTGGCCGATGAACAGCCCCAGCGACGACCAGTGCCCGCACACCAGTTTCAGGCCGCGCTCGACCCGTCCGGGAACCGCATACCAGGGATAAAGCCCCGGCTGCTGCGTGCCGGGCGCGCCTTTTTCCTCGAACGCGATGCGCCCGCGCGGGCTGCAGTAGCGCATGCGGGTGAAGATGTTGATGATCGCGCGCTGGCGGTCGGTGCCGCGCAGGCCGCTGGACCAGGCCGGGCGATCTCCGTACATGTTGCGCAGCAGCCCCTGGCGGTTGCTTCCCTGCAGCACGCGCTCCACTTCGCCGGCCATGGCCAGGGCGTCGTCGGCGGTCCACTTCGGCGCCAGGCCGGCGTGCACCATCATCCAGCCCAGGTTGCGGTCGGCGTGCACCAGCGGCTGCGTGCGCAGCCAGTCCAGCAGTTCGTCACGATCGGGCGCGAAGAGGACGCGCTGCAGGTCGGGATTGACCTTGCGCTGATCGGCTTCGCGGCGTTCGGCGATGGCCAGCAGCGACAGGTCATGGTTGCCGAGCACGCTGACCGCACTCCCGCGCAGGGAGTGGACCAGGCGCAGCGTCTCCAGGGATTCGCCGCCGCGGTTGACCAGGTCGCCGCAGAACCACAGGCGGTCGCGCGCGGGGTCGAAACCGATGCGCTCGAGCAGCCGCTCGGTAGGCCCCAGGCAGCCCTGGAGGTCGCCGATCGCCCAGACCGCCATATCAGTGCAGCGTACGCGGGACGGCGAGGGTGAACGGCGGGATCGGCGCGTCGAAATGCGTGCCGTCGTCACCGACCATGCCGTAGCTGCCTTCCATCGTGCCGACCGCGGTCTCGAGCACGGCGCCGGAGGTGTAGGTGAACTGGTCGCCGGGTTCGATGAGCGGCTGCTCGCCGACCACGCCTTCGCCACGCACTTCCTCGACGCGGCCGTTGCCGTCGGTGATCAGCCAGTGGCGGTCGAGCAGCTGCGCGGCGCGCCGGCCGAGGTTGCGGATCCGGATGGTGTAGGCGAAGACGTAGCGGTCGTCTTCGGGCGCGGATTCCTCGGGCAGGAAGCGCGTCGCGATCTGGATCTCCAGGGTGTAGTCGGGTGCTTCGTCCATGCGGTGAGTGTAAGCGTTCGGCGTGAAAACCGGGGCTACGGCGCAGGCACCGCGTTCGCCAGGCGGATGAAATCCACGACCTCCAACTGCTCCGCACGCTGTGACGGGTCGATGCCCGCGGCGCTGATCTCGTCTGCGCTGCACAGCGTCTGCAGCGCGTTGCGCAGCGTCTTGCGGCGCTGCCCGAAGGCGGCGCGCACGATGGCCGCGAAGCGCGCCGGATCGTCGATGCCGATCTCCGCCGGATCGCGCGGCACCAGGCGCACCACGGCGGAATCGACCCTGGGTGGCGGCCTGAATGCGCCCGGGCCCACGGTGAACAGCGCGGTGACGCGGCACCAGGCCTGGAGCATCACGCTGAGGCGTCCGTAGACCTTGCTGCCGGGGCCGGCCGCCATGCGGTCGACCACTTCCTTCTGCAGCATGAAGTGCATGTCGCGGACGGCCGCGGCGTGGTCCAGTGCGTGGAACAGGATCGGCGACGACAGGTTGTAGGGCAGGTTGCCGACCAGCCGCACCGGCGTGCCGGCGGCGAGCGCGGTGAAGTCGACATCAAGCACGTTGGCGTGGATGAGCTCGAGCTCGCCGTGCTCGCGGGCGCGCACCGTCAGCGGGGCCAGCAGGTCGCGGTCGAACTCGATCGCGGTCAGGGCGCCATGGCGCTTGAGCAGGGGGAAGGTCATCGCGCCCTGGCCGGGCCCGATCTCGACGACGCGGTCGCCGGGACGCGGGTCGAGCGCCAAGATGATGCGGTCGACCACGCCGCGCTCGTGCAGGAAGTGCTGGCCGAGCGACTTCTTGGCGGGCTCGCGGAAGCGGCCGTCGTGGCCGTCATGCTGGTTCATGGTGCAGTGTTCCCGGCCACACGTGCCGCGGCAAGGCGGGTGCAGGTGTCGATGGCGGCGAAGAGGCTCGATGGGTCGGCGCGCCCGCTGCCGGCCAGGTCGAACGCGGTGCCATGGTCGACCGCGACCCGCGGATACGGCAGGCCAAGGCTGATGTTGACCGCTTGTTCGAAGCCGGCGTGCTTGAGGACCGGCAGGCCCTGGTCGTGGTACATCGCCAGGATCGCGTCATGGCGCGTGAGCTTCGCCGGCAGGAAAGCGGTGTCCGCTGGTAGCGGACCTTCCAGTCGCAGGCCTTCGCCACGCAGCCGCTCGAGTACGGGGATGACGGTGTCGATTTCCTCGCGGCCGAGGTGGCCGTCCTCGCCCGCATGGGGATTGAGGCCCAGCACCGCGATTACGGGATCGACGATTCCGAAGTCCCTGCGCAGGGCGGCGTGCAGGATGCGCAGGGTGCGCTCGAGCAGGCCGGGCGTCAGTGCGTCCGGAACGTCGCGCAGCGGCATATGCACCGTGGCCAGCGCCATGCGCATGGCCGGGTTGGCGAGCATCATCACCACCTCGCAGCCGGCGTGCGCGGCGAGGAGGCCGGTGGTGCCGGTATAGGCGATGCCGCCCTCGTTGATCGCGGCCTTGTGCACGGGGCCTGTGACCATGCCGTGGCAGCGGCCGGCGAGACAGGCGTCAGCCGCGGCCAGGAGCGCGCCCACGGTCGACGCGGCGTTGGCGGGGGCGGGTTCACCCGGGGAGACGGCGACTGTGGCCGGCAGCTCGTGCAGGACGAACTCGCCGCCTGGCGTGGACATGCGGTCGGCGGCCGTGCGCTGCAGCGGCAGCCCGAGGCGTCCGGCTGCGAACAGCAGCGCCGCACCATCGGCAAAGAGTTCGAGTTCAGCGTCCCAGCTGCGCTGCAGCGCGCGGACGCACAACTCCGGCCCGACGCCGGCCGGTTCACCCGGGACCAGCGCGAGCCGTGGACGCTGCATGTCAGCTGTCGCCGACGGCCCCGGACGCAGGACGGATATCGATATAGGCCTCGCCGCGCATCTCGCGCAGGAAGCGGTTCCACTCGTCCTCGAGCTTGCGCTGGCCGATGGTCTCGCGGGCCTGGTTGCGGCGGTTCTCGGCGTTGACGTCGGCCTGGCGGGTGCCGGTCCGCTGGAGGATGTGCCAGCCTGCCTGGCTGCGGAACGGCGCCGATACCTCGCCTTCCTGCAGCGCCGCGACCTGCTCGCCGAACTGCGGTCCGAAGGCGTCGTGCACGAACCAGCCCAGGTCGCCACCGGCGGCCTTGGTGGCGCTGTCGTCGGAGGCCTCGCGGGCCACGGCGCCGAAGTCCGCTCCTTCGACCTGCGCGCGGAGGCTGTCGATGCGGGCCTTGGCGGCCGTGTCGTCGCCGCGCACGAGGATATGGCGCGCCTGGTACTGGGTGACCGTCTCCCCGCTGCCGCCGGCGGCGTCACGGACATCCACGAGCTGCAGCAGCTGGAAACCGCTGGGACCACGTGCCGGCCCGAAGACCTGGCCCGGCTGGAGGCCGCCGACGATCGCGGTGAACGCTGCCGGGATCTCGTCGGTGCTGCGCCAGCCGAGGTCGCCGCCTTCCAGCGCGTTGGGGCTGTCGGAATAGCGCACTGCCGCCGCCGCGAAGTCCATCTCGCCGCGCTCGAGCAGGGCGTTGATGCCGTCGATCTTTTCCTGCGCCATCGCGATCTGCTCGGGCGTGGCGCCGTTGGGCAGGGCGACGAGGATGTTGGCGAGGCGATACTGGGTGCCGCCGGCCTGGCTTTCCAGTGCGGCGTCGACTTCGGCGTCGCTGACCGTGATCGTGCTCTGCGCAAAGCGCTGGCGCAGGCGCTGGATGGCCAGTTCGTCGCGCAGCGAGCTGCGGAACTCGCCCAACGAGATGCCGTCCGACGCGAGCTGCTGGCGCAGCTGGTCGGGGGTCATGTTGTTCTGCTGGGCCACCGCGGCCACCGCGCCGTCGAGCTCTTCATCCGCGACGCGCACGCCGGTGGACTGCGCGCGCGCGGTCTGCAGCTGCACCAGGATCAGGCGTTCCAGCACCTGCCGGCGCAGGATCGCTTCGGGCGGGAGCTGGTCGCTGCGGCCGCCGTACTGCATCTTGATGTTCTGCACCGCGCGCTCGAGCTCGCTCTGCAGGATGACGTCCTCGTCGACCACGGCGGCGATGCCATCGATGGGCTGCACGTCCTGGGCAAGGGCGGGCGCGGAGAGCGCGGCGAGGAAAGCGAAGGAAAGGAAGAGCTTCTTCATGGGGAAACGTCGGCCGAGGGCGCGTCGCCATCGTCGTTGCGGACGTCAGGCGGAGGCACCAGGTACAGGTCCTCGCGGTGGTAGCCGAGAATAGCACGGCGCAGGCGGCTGGTCGTTTCAGGGCCGGCCGAGCCCAGGCCCTTGAATTCGATCTCCAGCTGGATCGCGTCGTTCATGTCGCCCTGGAAATTCCGCACGTAGCGGCGTGCCACCAGGCGCGCGGCCATGCAGCAGCTGTCCCACTGGATGCCGGCAATGCCTTCCAGGAGCTGGTTGTCCAGCAGCGAGTAGTAATAGCGCCCGACCAGGCTCCAGGACGGGCTGAGCGGGTACAGGAAGGAGAAGTCGACCTGCTCCAGCAGGTCCTCCTGGTTGTTGGCGTTGCGCCGGTAGCGGTAGGCCAGGTTGACCACGCCATCGTCGCCGATCAGGTATCGGGTGCGGACGCTGGCCAGGTCTTCCTGGCTGGTGGCGGGGTTCCAGTGGTAGGTGCCGCCGATGCTCCAGCGGTCGTTGATCTCGTAGCTGGCGTCGGCGATCCATGCCGACCTGCCTTCGGGGATCACCGGGGAACCGGGGCTGAGGCCGACGCGGGAGTCCTCGAAGTAATGGATCTGGCCGATGCTCGCCGACAGCTTCTCGCGGCCGGACTCGGCATTGACCAGGCGCGTGGTCAGCGCAAGCGTGATCTGGTTGGCATCGGCCTGTCGGTCGGCGCCGGTGAAGCGGTTGTCGCGGAACAGCTGGCCCCAGCTGTACGACATCGCCTGGGTGTCGAACAGCGGCAGCGCGGACTGGTCGCGGTAGGGCGTGTTCACGTAGAACAGCCGTGGCTCGAGCGTCTGCAGGTGGGACTCGCCGCGGAACAGGGTGGTGCGGTCGAAGTAGACGCCGGCATCCACCGTGCTGATTGGCAGGCTGCGCGAGGGCGACGTGTCCGGGGCGCCCGGGGTGAGCCTCGCGGCGAGTGCGTCCTCGAGCTCGTACCCGGTGTAGCGCCAGGCCAGGGTCGGGGTGATGAACCAGGCCGCGCCCTCGAGCGGCATCGACACCCAGGGCCTGAGGTCCAGGCGGCTGCCGCCGGGCTTTGCCCGGCTGTCCGCGTGCTCGAAGCGGGTCACGTCGATCGAGGCGCCGGCCACGAACAGGCCCGCGAAATCGTCTTCCCAGTTCGCGTACGCTCGCGGCAGGCGGTGATAGGGAAGGATGGCATCGCTCTGGGTGTAATCGCCCAGCTGCCAGTAGTCGGCCATGATCCCCGCGTCCCATGTGCGGGCGCGGCCATAGATGCCGATATCGCTCTTGATCGAGAAGTTCGTGCGGCCGTTGAGATTGCTGCTCGAGTCCTCGATGTAGCGCGGGTCGCTCGCCCAGGCCAGGTTGGTGCGCGCCTGCCAATGACGATTGATGTTCTGGTGGCCGTTGAAGCGGAACATGCCGCGGTCGTCCTTGCGGCGGTTCTCCGCGGGGATGGACTCATCGGCCAGCTCTTCCGCGCGACCATCGCGCGCGAGCCGGTCGGAGGGCAGCACCTCGATGTCGAAGACGCCGGCGCCGCCGTTGGTGCGGTAGCGGAACTCGGTGCCCAGCAGCAAGCCGCGCTTGGTCATCAGGCGCGGTTCCAGCGTCATGTCGTAGTGCGGCGCCAGGTTGATGTAGATCGGCTGGCGCCAGTCGAAACCGTTGCGGCTGGAATAGGAAATGCTCGGATAGAGCAGGCCCGTGCGTCGGCGGTTGTCGGTGGGGAAGGCGAAGATCGGCACGTACAGAACCGGGACCTTGCCCACGCGCAGGGTGGCGCCGCGGGCGATGCCCTCGCCCTTGTCGTTGTCGATGTCGATGCGTTCGGCGCGCAGCTCCCACCAGCGGTCGTCGCGTGCGCATGTGGAATAGGTCGAGCCGTAGAGCGCGCCCTGCGCACCCTTCATCTCGATGCGCTCGGCGCCGCCGTTGCCGCGGCGCTCGGTCAGCTGGTAGCTGACCTTGTCGACCCGGTGCGTGTCGGCTTCCTGGTCGCCTTCCAGGTGCTCGGCCACCAGGCGCATGCCGGAGTCCTGGTAGCGGACGCTGCCGGTGGCGACGTAGGTGGACGTATCACTGTTGTATTCGATGTTGTCGGCGCCGAGGAACTGGTCGCCGCGGCGCAGGGTCACGTTGCCGGAGTACTCGATGTTCTCGCCGTCGACGCCGGCGAGGTTGTCACCCGCGATGTCGGTGGGCTGGGAAGCGCGGTCGGCAGGGGTGCCCGTGGGCGGCTGGGCATCGGCAAACCCCGGCACCGATTCCACGATCGGGCACAGGCTCCAGTCCGGCTCGATGTCATCGTCGGCCATCGCGGCCGGATGGTGTGCCGCCAGAGCGCAGGCGATGCACAGCGGCAGCGGGAGCAGGCGGAGGGCTTGGCGCACGCAGGATTCCGATGGGGGAGAGGGCGGCGGACAGCTTGCCGCATCGCCCGGGCAGCGGCAATGCACGGACCGTGAACGCCTCAGCCCGTGGCGCCGGTACCCAGGGCGTGGACATGGGCGATGCTGCACTCGGCGAGCGCAGCAAGGTCGTAACCGCCCTCGAGCACCGAGACCATGCGGCCGCCGGCGTGGCGCGCAGCAATGGCGGCCAGTTCGCCCGTCAGCCAGGCGAAGTCGTCGGCCTCCAGTTCGACGTGGGCGACCGGGTCGGCGCGGTGGCCGTCGAAGCCGGCCGAGACCAGCAACAGCTGGGGCTCGAAGGCATCGATCGCCGGCAGCAGGCGTTCGCGCCAGGCCTCGCGGAAACGATGGCTGCCGCTGCCCGCCCGCAGTGCGGCGTTGTGGATGTTGCCTTGGCCGCGGTCACGGGGGTGGCCGGTGTCCGGGAACAGCGGCATCTCGTGGGCGCTGGCATAGAGCACGCGCGGCTCGTCGGCGAAGATCGCCTGGGTGCCGTTGCCGTGGTGGATGTCGAAATCGATGACCGCCACCCGCGAAAGGCCATGGCGGTCGAGTGCATGCGCCGCGCCCACGGCGACGTTGTTGAACAGGCAGAAGCCCATGGCATGCGCGGGCGTGGCGTGGTGGCCGGGCGGACGCACCGCGCAGAACGCGACCTCCGACTCGCCGGCCATGACCAGGTCCACCGCCGCGACCACGGCGCCGGCCGCGCGCAGCGCCGCTTCCGGGGAGCCGGGCGAAAGCACGGTGTCGGGATCGAGCTGCATCAGATGGTCCGGCTCGGCCTCGAGCACCGCGTGCAGTAGCAGGGGCTCGTGCACGCGCAGCAGCTGGCCGCGCGTGGCCCGCGGGGCTTCGCGCCAGTCGAGCCCGGGAACATGGTCGCGAAGCGCGGTCACGACGGCGCCAAGGCGTGCAGGGGCTTCGACGTGGCCGGGGCCGGTGTCATGCGCGAAGCACGCGGCGTGGGTGAAGACTGCCAGCCGCTTCGCGCCCATGCCCGTGCTCAGCTCCGGCGGCGCTCGTGCTGCCAGATGACTTCGCCGTGGCCGCCCTCGCGCGCCAGCACCCGGCAGAGCACGAACAGCAGGTCGGACAGGCGGTTGAGGTAGCGCACGGGCTGCGGGCGCACGTCTTCGGCGCGGGCCAGGGCCACCGCGCAGCGCTCGGCGCGACGGACCACGGTGCGCGCGATATGGCAGCGCGCCGCGGCTTCGCCGCCGCCGGGAAGGATGAACTCCTTCAGCGGCGGCAGGTCGGCGTTGTAATGGTCGAGGTGCTGCTCGAGCCGGGTGACGTCGTCGTCATCGATGGCGGCGTGGCCCGGGATGCAGAGCTCGCCGCCCAGGTCGAACAGCTGGTGCTGGATGGAGGTCAGCAGGCTGCGGATGGCGTCGGGCAGGTCGGCGGCGAGCACCAGGCCGATGGTTGAATTGGCTTCGTCGACGGTGCCGTAGGCCTCGACCCGCAGCGAGTCCTTGCCTGTGCGGCTGCCATCCCCCAGGCCGGTGCTGCCGTCATCGCCGGTGCGCGTGTAGATCTTCGAAAGGCGGTTGCCCATCGGGGTCAGCGCTTGCCGCGCTGCCGCGCGGGGCCGGCATTGCGGGCCACGGACTCGGACACCACCTGGGCCAGCGCGGCCGCGGCCACGAACATGGCGGTGGCGCCGAGATAGGGCGCGAACCAGTGGCCGTAGTTGGCGGCCCAGCCGGCAAACGTCGGCTCGGCGACCGCCGGCGACAGCCAGTAGAACCCGCCCTGCGCGAACAGGTGGCAGGCCGCCGTGGCAAGCACCAGCACCCCGGCCAGGCGGGCGAGCGCGCGGAAGTCCGCGCCATCGTGGCGGCTGCGCAGCCAGTGGCCGCCGGCCCACATCCCGGCGTGCGCGGGCACCAGCATCCAGTAGCCGGGCGAGACGCAGTAATGCGCGAAGAAGTTCAGCCCTTGGCCGCTGATCACGATGTAATCGATCACCACGGCCAGTGCCATCAGCGCCGGGAACGCCCAGCGCGCCCAGGCCCGCAGGTAGAAGCCGCCGATGAAGAACGCCGCCCAGGTCGCGTCCGGCACCGGGGTGAAGTGGGTGAAGACGTGGCTCCGCGTGGCCGCCATCAGCAGCACGAGCAGCGACAGGACGATGGCGCGTTGCAGGTTGGTGTTCATCTCGCGTGGAGCTCCGACGGCTGTGCTGGATTCGCGCCATTCTAGCGAACTGCGGGCCGCGGCGGCCGTATCATGCCCGGATGACGGCGACACACGACGTAGTGGTCATCGGCGGCGGCCTGGTCGGGGCCAGCCTGGCGATTGCCCTGGAAGACAGTGGACTGGACGTGGCCATGGTCGAGGCCGCACCGGCGGCGGCGATGCCGGCGGTGTTCGACGAGCGCAACCTGAGCTTTGCCGAGGCCACGATCAACGCGCTCACGGCCTTGGGCGTGATGCAGCGGCTGCGCGCACCCACCGGCGCCATCACCCGCATCCACGCCAGTCGGCAGGGCGACTTCGGGCGCGTTCTGCTGGAAGCGGCGGACTATGGCCGCGCAGCCTTCGGCCAAGTGGTGGTGGCGCGGGATTTCGGGGAAGCGCTGGAGTCACGCCTGGCCGGGGTAAGCGGCCTGGCGCGGCATCGTGCGACGCGCTTCAACGGCTTCGCACCGGACGAGGGTGCGTATCGCGTCCTGGAGCTGTCCGGCAAGGGACCGGCGCGGCTGTGCGCGCGCCTGGTCGTGGCCGCGGACGGCATGCACAGCGGCGTGCGCGATGCACTGGGCATCACGGCCACCCGCCACGATTACGGCCAGGTGCTCATGGTGGCCCGGCTGCGCGCGGCGCGACCGCCCGACGGCACGGCTTACGAGCGCCTGGGCGATGACGGTCCGACGGCGCTGCTGCCCCGAGGCGATCGCGCCTGGGGCCTGGTGCATGGCGTGGCCACGGCGGACGCGGATGCCGTGCAGGCGCTCGACGATGCCGGCTTCCTGGCGCGGGTCCAGGCGGCATTCGGCTGGCGCATCGGCCGGCTGATGTCGGTGGGCCCGCGCAGCGCCTACCCGGCGGTGGCGCTGCGTGCGGACGGCACCATCGCCTCCCGCGCGGTGCTGGTGGGCAACGCCGCGCAGAGCATCCACCCGGTGGGCGCGCAGGGTTTCAACCTCGGCCTGCGCGACGCGCTGACCCTGGCGGAGCTGCTGGCGGCCTGCGCGCGCGACGGCGGCGACCCGGGCGATCCCGCCCTGCTCGCGGCCTATGTCGCGCGGCGCAGCGAAGACCGCGCGCGCACGCTCGATTTCTCAGACGGACTGGCGCGGTTCACGGCCAATCCCGGCCAGGGTGCCTCGCTGCTCCGGAGCGCCGGACTGGTCGCGCTTGCCGCGCTGCCGGGGCTGCAGGCCGGCCTGGTCGGAGGGGCGATGGGTTACCGGGGCGACGTGCCGGATGCCTGCCGCCCGGAGGCCGTGCGATGAGTCGCGGGACTGTCGATGTCGTCGTTGCCGGCGGCGGCGTTGTCGGCGCGGCCGCGGCGCTGGCGCTGGCGCGGCTGGGCCTGTCGGTGACGATGGTGGAGGGCCGGGCGCCGCCCGTCTGGTCTGAAGCGAAGCCCGACCTGCGCGTGTTCGCCTTCGCCCACGACAACGCCCGGCTGTTCGACGACATCGGCGCCTGGGCGGGCGTGGCGGGTCGCGACGGCCGCGCGACCCGGCTCCAGCCCTATCGCAGGATGCGGGTCTGGGATGCGGCCGGCGGCGGCGAGCTGGCCTTCGATGCCGACCGCGTGGGGCGGCGCGAGCTCGGCTGGATCGTGGAGAACGCGCTGCTGGTCGACAGGCTCTGGGCCTGCCTGCCCGGCGCGGGCGTGGACGTGCGCTGCCCCGCCCGGGTGGACGCATTGGAACAGGACGAGCGCGGCGTGCGCCTGCGCCTGGATGACGGCAGCCGCGTGTCGGCGCGCATCGCGCTCGCCGCCGACGGCGCCGGGTCGACGCTGCGGCAGCTGGCCGGCATCGCTGTCGATGGCCATGGCTACGACCAGTCCGGCGTGGTCGGCTATGTGCGCACGGAGCTGGGGCACGAGGCCACGGCGTGGCAGCGCTTCCTGCCCGGCGGGCCGCTCGCCGTCCTGCCCTTCACCGACGGCAACAGCTCGATCGTGTGGACCTTGCCCACCGCGGAAGCGGACGCCGTGCTGGCGATGGACGACGCGACGTTTGGCGAAGCGCTGGCCCGTGCCTTCGACCGGCGGCTTGGCCGGGTCGAGCCCCGTTCGCCGCGCGCCGCCTTCCCCCTGCGCCTGCAGCTGGCGCAGCGGTATTCGTCGGGCCGGGTGCTGCTGCTGGGCGATGCCGCCCACGTGATGCATCCGCTGGCGGGGCAGGGGGTGAACGTCGGCCTGCGGGACGTCGCCGCGCTGCGCGAATCCATCATGGCTGCGCAGGCCCGCCGCCAGGCGTGGGATACGCCGCAACGGATCGCGCGCTGGGCGCGCGTGCGCCGGAGCGAGGCCACGCTGGCCGCGCGCACCTTCGATGGAATCAACCGCGCCTACACCAGCGATTCGCCTGCCGCGGTGCTGCTGCGCGGGCACGCGCTGGGGCTGGCCGGGCGGCTGCCGCCGTTGGCTGGGGCTCTGTGGCGGCACGCGGCGGGGATCTGACACCCGCCGGGCGCCGACCGCTCAGCGCATCCAACCCCTGAGTTCCTGCGTATCGAGCACGCCGTCGCCGTTGTTGTCGACGGCCGCGAACTCGGCGCTGAGCGTGGGGTTCGCACGGGCTTCGGCACCGCTCAGGCGGCCATCACCATTGGTGTCGAGCGCCGCCATGTCGATCCGGTACGCACCGACCACCGAATCAGGCGGGCTGGAGGTGACCGTCACCTGCGCCACGCTGGGGTAGGTATGCAGCGGCGTTGCGGGCGGCGCGGGTGGCGTCGGCGGCGCATTGGTGGCCACGCGGGCGGTCTCTGCAGCCATCTGGGCATCGAGCGCCGCCTGGCGCGCCGCACTGCTGGCCGCGCTGGCGTTGCCGGCGGCGTTGTGGGACTGCACCAGGGTTTCGTTGGGCAAGGCGTAGCCGCCTTGGGCCGCAGTGGATGCTGCGCCTGTCTGGTTGGCCGCACGCTTGGCTTCATGGGCAGCGCGCTCGGCACGGCGCGACGCCTGGTCGGCCTCCCACGCGCTGTATTCGGCCTGTGCCTGGCCGCGAGGAGTAAGCGCGCCGGCGCGTCGCTCCGCGGCCGCCTGCTCCGCGGCCTCTCGGGCAGCCCGCGCGTCCTGGTCGGCGGCGCGGGCATCCTGGAATGCGGACTGCGTATTGACCTGGCTGCGCGCCTGCACGTCCGCGGTACCTGCGGCCTGGGCCATCAGGGGTCCGCTGGCGCCGAGCCCGCAGCAGGCGAGCAGGGCCAGGCCGAGGGAATGCGTGGTCTTGAGCGGATTCATGGCGGTGTCCTCACGAAGTGATCGGACGCCACGCTAGTCCTTGCCCCATGAAGCGGCGGTCAGGGTTGCCCTGCTGCGCGCTGAACGCAGGATCCGCTTCAGCTGCCGGCCGGCATTGCGAGCACGGTGATCTCTTCGCGATCGTGATACAGCTGCCGCGCGCGCAGTTCCAGCGGCCGCTGCGCTTCACGATTGAAGAGGTCCAGGCAGAGCGAGGTTTCGAGCCAGCGCTTCTTCATCGGGAGCTTGAGGTTGAACACCGCCTGCCGGCACCAGCCCTCGCGGAACCAGGTCGCCATGCGCGAAGCCACGCGCCGCGGCTGTTCGACCATGTCGCAGACCATCCAGTCCAGCGGCCGTGACGGCTGCCAGCGAAAGCCGTCGTCGCGCAGGTGCTCGACCCCGCCGCCGTCGAGCACGTGCTGGCGCAGCGGGCCGTTGTCGACGGCGATGACCTGCACGCCGGCGCGCTGCAGCACCCATGTCCAGCCACCCGGGGCCGCCCCGAGGTCGGCGGCGGCCATGCCCGGGCGCAGCAGGCGCGTGCGCTCGTCCTGGTCGAGCAGGGTGAGGAAGGCTTCCTCGAGCTTCAGTGCCGAGCGCGAGGGCGCGTCGCGATGGATGCGCAGGCGCGGCACGCCCATCGGCCAGGGGGAAGAATCCGCGGGAGCGGCGGTCGCGAGCAGCAGGTGGTCGCCCGCCAGCAGGCAGACGTGCAGGCGCGGGCGGCGCGTGTCGTCGGTGGTCGCCAGAAAGCCTGCCTTGCGCAGCGCCGGACGCAGGGCGTTGCCGAATGCGCGCGCCAGGCCGGCGAGCGGTCGCGCCTCGTCGCTGTCGGGGTGCTCGACCACGAGCATGCCGAAGGCCGGGCCGCGGCCAACGGGTGCAGCGTCGACGTGCCGATGCAGGGCCGCGAGCACGGGCGCCACGCGGTCCGCGGTGTCGAGGCCCTGGAGTTCTTCCACAATCACCAGTTTCTGGCGCGCGAACACCAGCGAGCGCCAGGGCAGCGCGCGCGACAGCGCGGCGGCATCGTCGCCGGGCGCGAGGAAGCGCACGAAGCCGGTTCCACGTTCGGTGGCCGCATAGCCGTGGTGGCCGGCCGCCGCGGCGCGCTCGCCAAGCTCGGCTGCAAGCTCGGGCTCGAAGCCGCTGCGGCAATAGCAGAGCAGGCCACTCATGCCGTTGCGTGGACCCGGGCGCGAGGCATCAGTAGCGCTGGCCGCCGCTGCTGCCGTAGCGGGCCAGGACCTCGCGCGCCTGGTCGCGGGCGACGTCGCGCACGAGCTCGATGCCGCGGCGGGCGAGTTCGCCGGGCCAGTCCTGCGGGAGCGGACCCTCGTCGAACTCGGTGAGCTCGTGCACGTCGTCGGAGCGGGCGCCGATCAACAGGCGGTCGACGCCGGCCCAGATGGTGGCGCCATAGCACTGGCAGCAGGGCTGCGCCGAGGTGGCCAGGGTGTAGGGGCCGCAGGGCCGGTCCTGGTCGTCGACGTTGATGCGCGCCCGCCCCAGGGACTGCTGGGCCAGCATGTAGGCCATGTTTTCGGCGTGCGCCAGCGAGGTCGACTGCGGCAGCACGACGTTGACGCCGGCGGCGACCACGCGGTCGTCGGGGCCGAACACCACCGCGCCGAACGGCCCGCCGGTGGCCTCGTCGATATTGCGCGCGGCGAGCGCGATCGCGAGCGACACCTTGTCGGCATCGCTGGCATAGGCGCGGTCGCGGTCGACAGCGCCATGCACCCATTCCGGGAGCTGCAGGTGGACGCGTGCGGGCAGGCTCATTCCAGCAAGCCCTCCGAAGCCTTCGGCTCGCAGGTGTTGGCGACGCAGGCGCAGGCTTCGATCTCCTCGAAGCCGCACACGCCGGCCATGCCCGACTCCGCGCAGGCAGCCTGCACGGCCGCCGGATCAGGCTCTGCAGCGGTGTTCACGCAAGCGGGGGAGTAGCCGCAGCAGCTGCCCACGTTCTTCACCGTGCAGTCGGAATCGACGCGGCAGCTGCGGTCGAGGTCGGGCACGCCTGCAACGGCCGGGCGCGCTGGCTCCGTCGGCATCGGCGTCGCGGGCAGCGGGTTGCTCATGGGCGGCGCCGGTACGGCCGTGTCGGGCTGCGGGGCCGCGCAAGCCGCAAGGCAAAGCGCGAGCAGGGCGATGGATGCGGACTGGATGATCTGGCGCATGGCGCTCTCCGTGTCTCGTGTCGTGGGGTGCGGGCATGGTAGCCCCGCCCCGCGTAGCGCCGGGGGAAGGCCGGCGCGGTTGGATCTCAGGCCCTGGCAGCCCAGGTGTCGCGCAGGGTCACGCTACGGTTGAACACCGGTGCGTTGCCGCGATGGTCGCGGCGGTCGGCGACGAAATAGCCCAGGCGCTCAAACTGGAACGCGTGCTCGGGCGCCACGTCGGCGGCCGCCGGTTCGAGGTAGCCGCATACCGACATCCGCGAATCCGGGTTGATGTGGTCGCGGTAGGTGAGGCCGCTGCTCTCGTCGTCCGGGTCCGGCACCGAGAACAGGCGGTCGTAGAGCCGCACTTCCGCCTCGACCGCGCGCGCTGCACCGACCCAGTGGATCGTGCCCTTGACCTTGCGGTTGGCGCCTTCCATGCCGGGCCGGGATTCGGGATCCAGCGTGGCGCGAAGTTCCACCACCTGTCCGTCCGCGTCCTTGACCACCTCGTCGCAGCGCACGATGCCGGCGCCGCGCAGGCGGACCTCGCCACCAGGCACCAGGCGCTTCCAGCCCTTCGGCGGGACTTCGGCGAAATCGTCGCGCTCGATCCAGAGTTCGCGCGAGAACGGCACCTCGCGCTCGCCGAAGGATTCGTCCTTCGGGTGGTTGGGGAAGCGCAGCGTCTCTTCGTGGCCTTCGGGCAGGTTGGCCAGCACCATCTTCAGCGGCGCCACCACCGCCATGCGGCGCGGTGCGCGTGCATCGAGGTCCTCGCGCAGCGCGCCTTCCAGCACCGAGAAGTCGATCATCGAGTTCTGCTTGCTGATGCCCACCCGGTCCACGAACAGGCGCAGCGCGCCGGGGGTGTAGCCGCGGCGTCGCAGACCCTGCAGCGTGTACATGCGCGGGTCGTCCCAGCCGTCCACCAGGCCCTCGGCGACGAGCTGGGTGAGCTTGCGCTTGCTCATCACCGTGTAGTTGATGTTGAGGCGCGAGAATTCGATCTGCCGCGGCTTCGCGGCCTCGATCGGCAGGCCCCTGTCCTGCAGCGGCGCCAGCAGCTCCGGATGGCCGGCAAGGTCCACCTTGTCCACGCACCAGTCGTACAGCGGCCGGTGGTCTTCGAACTCCAGGGTGCACAGGGAGTGGGTGATGCCTTCCACCGCGTCGCCCAGGGCGTGCGCGAAGTCGTACATCGGGTAGATCGGCCAGGCGTCGCCGGTGTTCTGGTGCGGGACCTTCTTGATCCGGTAGATGGCCGGGTCGCGCATGTTGATGTTGCCGCTGCCCATGTCGATCTTCGCGCGCAGGGTGCGCGCGCCGTCATCGAACTCACCCGCGCGCATGCGGCGGAACAGGTCCAGGTTCTCGTCGACGCCGCGGTTGCGGTACGGCGACTCGCGTCCGGGCTCGGTCAGGCTGCCGCGGTAGGTGCGCACCTCGTCGGCCGACAGGTCGCAGACGAAGGCGTCGCCCTGCCGGATCAGCTTTTCGGCGGCCAGGTAGAACACTTCGAAGTAGTCCGAGGCGTGGCGCAGGCTGGCCCAGTCGAAGCCCAGCCAGCGCACGTCGTCCTGGATCGCCTGCACGAACTCCGGATCTTCCTTCGCCGGGTTGGTGTCGTCGAAGCGCAGGTTGCAGCGGCCGCCGAACTCCTCGGCGATGCCGAAGTCCAAGCAGATCGCCTTGGCATGCCCGATGTGCAGGTAGCCGTTGGGCTCGGGCGGGAAGCGCGTGCGGATGGCGTCGTGCTTGCCGCTGGCGAGGTCCTTGCGGACGATCTGGCGGATGAAATCCTGCTTCTCGGCGGGCGCCGGCGCGGCGTCGGCCGCAGTGGGGGTGGGCTCGGTCATGCGGTCTTCACGGGTGCGGGCGCGGGCCTGCGCCATGGACCGGGCAGTGTAGCCGAGCCGGCGCGCGCACGGCTTGAACCCGTGCCCCCGAGCGCCCACGATCAATGCATTCCTTTTCGAGCACCCGCCATGCGCCTGTCCAACGTCCATCATGTCCACGGCCGTCCCCTGCAGGGCGAATTCCCCGGCATGCAGCGGGTGGTGTTCGGCATGGGCTGCTTCTGGGGCGCCGAACGCCTGTTCTGGACGCTTCCGGGCGTGGAGACGACGGCCGTGGGCTATGCGGGCGGTGATGCGCCGGCGCCAGGCTATCGCGAGGTCTGCAGCGGCCGCACCGGCCACGCCGAGGTGGTGCTGGTGGTGTACGACCCCGAGCAGGTCGGGTTCGATGCGCTGTTGGCCCGTTTCTGGGAAGGGCACGACCCGACCCAGGGCATGCGCCAGGGCAACGACATCGGCAGCCAGTATCGCTCGGTCCTGCACTGCCACACGGCGGCGCAGCACGACGCCGTGCTGGCCAGCCGGGATGCCTACCAGCTGCGGCTGTCCGCCGCGGGTCTTGGCGCGATCACCACCGAAATCGTGTTCCCGGCACCGGCCTTCCACTACGCGGAAGAGGAACACCAGCAATACCTGTCGAAGAACCCCGCCGGCTATTGCGGCCTCGGTGGCACCGGCGTCAGCTGCCAGGTACCCGCCGCAACCTGACCCTGTTCCGCAGGCGGGGAAGCGCGTCGCAGGGGCGCGACTAGACGCCGGGAGCGCCCGGGACGTACATCGGCGCGGTGCTCTCGCGCACCGTCGGCAGCAGCAGGTCCGGGGGCAGTTCGCGCATCACCTGCGCCAGTTCCTGGAGGAAGGCGGTCATCGCCGTGCTCCTGCGCCAGGCCATCGCGATGCGGCGGCTGGGCGGCGGGTCGCGGAACGACACCAGCTCGATGCTCTGCGAGCGCGCGACCGGTGGCTTCACGGCCAGCATCGGCAGCAGGGTGACGCCAACGTGTGCGGCGACCATCTGCCGCAGGGTCTCGAGGCTCGTGGCCTGGAACTCGCCCTTTTCGGAGGCGCCCGCCAGGTGGCAGACGTCGAGCGCCTGGTCGCGCATGCAGTGGCCGTCCGCGAGCAGCAGCAGGCGTTCGTCGGCCAGGTCGTCGAGCGACAGCGGGCCTTCGCCCGCCAACCGGTGCGCCTCGGGAACGGCCAGCACGAAGGGCTCTTCGAACAGGAACTCCAGGTGCAGCTGGTCGTCGCTGATCGGCAGCGCGAGCAGGGCCGCGTCCAGCCGGCCCTGCTGCAGGCGTTCCAGCAGGACGTCGCTCTTTTCCTCGACCAGCAGCAGCTCGAGTTCCGGGAAGCGCGCGCGGATCGCCGGCACCACGTGCGGCAGCAGGTAGGGCCCAAGCGTCGGGAACAGGCCCAGGGTCACCTTGCCCGCTTCCGGATCCTGGCTGCGGCGCGCAGCCTCGCGCATCTCTTCGACGTCGGCCACGATCCGCCGCGCGCGCGTGGCGACGTCGCGCCCCGCGGGCGTGAGCATCACGTTGCGCGGCGCGCGCTCCACCAGCGGCACGCCCAGTTCCTCCTCCAGCTTGCGGATCTGGGTGGAAAGCGTGGGCTGGCTGACGAAGCTCGCCGCCGCCGCGCGCCCGAAGTGCAGGTGCTCGGCGAGGGCGATGAAGTAGCTCAGGTCGCGCAGGTTCATGGTGATGCCCCTTCCGCGGGCGGTGCGGCTCAGGCCTCGGCCGTCGCCGCCTCCGCCTTCGGGCTGCTGGTGCGGATCAGGTGGTCGAACGCGCTGAGCGCGGCCTTGGCGCCTTCGCCCATGGCGATGACGATCTGCTTGTAGGGCACCGTGGTGGCGTCGCCGGCGGCGAACACGCCCGGCAGCGAGGTGCGCGCGGCGTTGTCGACCACGATCTCGCCACGCGGGCTGAGTTCGATCGCGCCCTTGAGCCATTCGGTGTTGGGAAGCAGCCCGATCTGCACGAACACGCCCTCCAGCTCCACCCGATGGGAATCGCCGCCGACGCGGTCGCGGTAGACCAGGCCGTTGACGCGCTTGCCGTCCCCGAGCACCTCGGTGGTCTGGGCCGACGTGATGATGCGGACGTTCGACAGGCTGCGCAGCTTGCGCTGCAGCACTTCGTCCGCGCGCAGCTTGCCGTCGAATTCGACCAGGGTGACATGGCCGACGATGCCGGCAAGGTCGATGGCCGCTTCCACGCCGGAGTTGCCGCCGCCGATCACCGCCACGCGCTTGCCCTTGAACAAGGGGCCGTCGCAGTGCGGGCAATAGGCCACGCCCTTGTTGCGGTACTGGTCCTCGCCGGGGACGCCCATCTGCCGCCAGCGCGCGCCGGTGGCGAGCACCACGCTGCGGCCGCGGACGGAGGCGCCGCTCTCGAGTTCGATGGTGGTGATGCCGTCTTCATCCTGCGTCAGCGCCTTGGCGCGCTGCAGGTTCATGATGTCGACGTCGTACTGGCGCACGTGCGCCTCGAGCTGCGCCGCCAGGCGCGGGCCCTCGGTTTCCTGCACCGAGATGAAGTTCTCGATCGACATGGTGTCGAGCACCTGGCCGCCGAAGCGCTCCGAGGCGACGCCCGTGGCGATACCCTTGCGCGCGGCGTAGACCGCGGCCGCGGCGCCGGCGGGACCGCCGCCCACGACCAGCACGTCGAACACGTCCTTCTTCGCGATCGCCGCGGCGTCGCGCTTCGCGGCGCCGGTGTCGAGCCTGGCCACGATCTGCTCCAGGCTCATGCGGCCCTGGTCGAAGACCTCGCCGTTGAGGAACACGGTCGGCACCGACATCACTTCGCGCGCCTCGACCTCGTCCTGGAACAGGGCGCCGTCGATGGCGACGTGATGGATGTTCGGGTTCAGCACCGCCGCCAGGTTCAGCGCCTGGACCACGTCCGGGCAGTTCTGGCAGGACAGCGAGAAATAGGTTTCGAAGCGGTAGTCGCCCTCGAGGTTGCGCACCTGCTCGAGCAGCTCCGGCGCGGACTTCGACGGATGTCCGCCGACCTGCAGCAGGGCCAGCACGAGCGAGGTGAACTCGTGGCCCATCGGCAGGCCCGCGAAGCGCAGGTCGATGTCGTGGCCGGGCGATGTCACGGCGAAGGAGGGCTTGCGCTGGGCGTCGTCGCGCGACACCTCGACCGTCACCTTGTCCGACAGCGCGCGGATGTCTTCCAGCAGCTCCAGCATCTCGGCCGAGTTGGCGCCGTCGTCGACGCTGGCCACCAGCACCACCGGGCGCTGCAGGCGCTCGAGATAGGCCTTGAGCTGGGTCTTGAGATCGTCTTCGAGCATGGGGAACTCCTGGTAAACGGCAAGGCGGGGGCCTGCGTCCCGTCGTCGACGGGTCGCCACCGGCGTGGGGATGGACCGCAGGCCGCGCCGTGGCACGGACTCCGGTCCAGCCCCACCCCCACTGGAAGCGGGGATGGGCTGGGTCTTGCGACTGTGGGAGCGGCCATGGCCGCGATCGCCGCTATAGCGGCTCCCACAAGGGCGGGAAGTGCTTAGATCTTGCCGACCAGGTCCAGCGACGGCTTCAGGGTCTTCTCGCCTTCCTTCCACTTGGCGGGGCAGACCTCGCCCGGGTGGGCGGCGACGTACTGGGCGGCCTTGACCTTGCGCAGCAGTTCCAGCGCGTCACGGCCGATGCCCTCGGCGGTGATCTCGATCGACTGGATCACGCCCTCGGGGTCGACGATGAAGGTGCCGCGGTCGGCCAGGCCGGACGGACGCAGGATCTCGAAGCCGCGCGAGATCTCGTGGGTCGGGTCGCCGATCATCGGATACTGGATCTTGCCGATCGCGTCCGAGGTGTCGTGCCAGGCCTTGTGCGAGAAATGGGTATCGGTCGACACGCTGTAGATCTCGACGCCGAGCTTCTTGAACTCGTCGTAGTTGATCGCCAGGTCCTCGAGCTCCGTCGGGCAGACGAAGGTGAAGTCGGCCGGGTAGAACACGAACACGGACCACTTGCCCTTCAGGTTGGCGCTGTCGACTTCAACGAACTCGCCGTTGTGGTACGCGGTGGCCTGGAACGGCTTGATTTCGGTATTGATGACGGACATGGAATCCTCGCGGGTGTGGGGAGTGGGTTGAGACAACCGGCGTCTGCCGGACGAAGAGAATGTTAGGTCTGGCCTATCAATTCGTAAAGTGAATTGTACTTATCCAATCGATAGACAAAAACTATGAATAGTGAACACAGCGTCTCGGAATGCCTCATCGAAGCGCGGGAACGTATCCCGGCGGACGAGGCTGCGCTGCTGCTGCTGCACGTGCTGGATCGTCAGCACGCGTGGCTGTTCGCCCATGGGGACGCGGTGGTGGCGCCAGGGGCCGGGGTCCGCTTCCAGGCCCTGGTCGCGCGCCGGTCCGCGGGCGAGCCGGTCGCCTACCTCCTCGGCCGGCGCGGTTTCTGGACCCTGGACCTGGCCGTCACGCCGGACACCCTGATCCCGCGCCCCGAAACTGAATTGCTGGTCGAGCAGGCGCTGGCCCGGCTGGATCCCGGGACGCCGGCGCGAGTCGCCGACCTCGGCACCGGCAGCGGCGCGATCGCGCTGGCCATTGCCAGCGAGCGGCCGCTGGCGCAGGTGATCGCGACCGACCGCAGCGACGCCGCGCTGGCGGTGGCGCGCGGCAACGCGGCCACGCATGGCCTGGACGGTCGCGTCGAGTTCCGCGCCGGCGACTGGTTCGTGCCGGTGGCGGGGGAGCGCTTCCACCTCGTGGCCAGCAATCCTCCCTATATCGCCGAGGACGATCCGCATCTCGGGCAGGGCGACCTGCGGCACGAGCCGCACGCCGCGCTGGCGTCCGGACCCGACGGCCTGGATGCGATCCGGGTCATCGTCGCGGCGGCGCCGGCGCACCTGGTCGCGGGCGGCTGGCTGCTGCTCGAGCACGGTTTCGACCAAGGCCCGGCGGTGCGCGCGCTGCTGCGGGCGAGGGGGTTCGACGGGGTGGCGACCGTGTGCGACCTCGAGGGCCGCGACCGGGTCAGCCTCGGGCGCAGGGCCGCGGTGTGATCGGGAGCGGCTGCTAGACTGGCCGCGTATCTCCGTACGAGGCCGTATCTGCATGCGCACGCTGTATCCCGAGATCGAACCCTTCGACACCGGCACGCTCCGCGTCGACGATCGGCATGTCCTGTACTACGAGCAGTGCGGCAATCCCGACGGCAAGCCGGTGGTGATGCTGCACGGCGGTCCCGGCGGCGGCTGCACCGACAAGATGCGTCGCTTCCACGATCCGGCGAAGTACCGCATCGTGCTGTTCGACCAGCGCGGCTCGGGCCGCTCGACGCCGCACGCCGATCTCGTCGACAACACCACGTGGCACCTGGTCGAGGACATCGAACGCCTGCGCGAATACCTCGGCATCGATTGCTGGCAGGTGTTCGGCGGGTCCTGGGGCTCGACCTTGGCCCTGGCCTACGCCCAGGCGCACCCGAAGCAGGTCACCGGACTGATCCTGCGGGGCATCTTCATGCTGCGCCGCTGGGAGCTGGAATGGTTCTACCAGGAGGGCGCGTCGCGCCTGTTCCCGGAAGCCTGGCAGCACTACATCGCGGCCATTCCCGAAAGCGAGCGCGGCGACCTGATCGCGGCCTTCCACCGCCGCCTGACCTCCGAGGACGAGGCCACCCGCCTTGCCGCGGCGCGCGCCTGGAGCGTGTGGGAGGCGGCCACCAGCTTCCTGCACATCGACCCGGGCTTCATGGCCGACCACGAAGACCCGCAGTTCGCGCTGGCCTTCGCGCGGATCGAAAACCACTACTTCACCAACGCCGGCTTCTTCGAGTGCGACGACCAGCTGCTGCGCGACGCCTATCGCATGGTCGACATCCCCGGCGTCATCGTGCACGGCCGCTACGACGTGGTCTGTCCGATCCAGAACGCCTGGGACCTGCACCAGGTCTGGCCAAAGGCCGAGCTGGTGGTGACGCCGGCATCAGGTCATTCGGCGTTCGAGCCGGAGACCGTCGACGCGCTGGTGCAGGCGACCGACCGCTTCGCCTGACGCGCTACGTCGCTTCCGCCGCGCACGGACGCGCGGGGCGGTTGAACAGCAACAGCATCCACTGGATCAGCGGGCCGATCGCCAGCGCGTAGGCCAGGGTGCCCAGGCCAAGGCTGCCGCCCAGCAGGAACCCGACCAGCAGCACGCCGCCTTCGATCAGGGTGCGGACCAGCCGCACGGACCACCCTGTTCGCCGTGCCAGGCCGGTCATCAGGCCGTCGCGCGGGCCGGGGCCGAAGCGCGCGCCGATGTAGGCCGCGGTCGCTGCGCCGTTGAGGACGATGCCGCCGACGAGCAGCGCGATGCGCTGTGGCAGGGTCATGTCGGCAAGCGCGCCGCCGATCCAGGCCATGGCGGCATCGAACACCAGGCCGATCACGATCACGTTGCAGACGGTCCCGAAGCCGGGGCGCTGGCGGATCGGGATCCACGCCAGCAGTACGGCGAAGCCGACCGCGATCGCCACCCTGCCCATCGGCCAGTCGCCCTGCAGCGCGATGCCCTGGTGCAGCACGTCCCAGGGCATCACCCCGAGGCCGGCCTGGACCAGCAGCACCATCGACAGGCCGTAGGCGACCAGGCCCAGGAACAGTTGGATCAGCCGGCGAGGCATGTGCAGCCCACGGAAGCGCGGCCGGTCAGTGTAGGCGTGGTGGTCCGGCGCAACGACGTGCGGATGGAACGATGTGTGGTGCGTGGCGACTGCCGCGGCTCAGGCTTTCGTGCCGTCCGGGTTGTGTTCGATCATCCACAGCCCGGCCCAGAGCTTGAGGTCGAGTTCGAAACCTTCCTCGTACTTCTGCATCAGCCAGGCCGGCGCGGTGGCGCGCGGAATGGCGTGGACTGTGATCGCCTCGTCGTCGACGCCGCCGCCGTCGCCGACCTTGCGCAGGTCCAGCGCACGGGCGAAGGCGATGCGTTCGTTGCTCATGCCCGATGAGGTCGGCCCCACCAGCAGCACGTCGATGCGTCCCGCGTCCCAGCCGGTTTCCTCGATCAGCTCGCGGCGCGCCGCGGACTCCAGGGTGTCGTCGCTGAAGTCGTCGCCGACGAGGCCGGCGGGCATCTCGATCGTGCGCGCGCCCAGCGGCACGCGGTACTGCTCGACGAAGAGCACGTGGTCGTCGGGGGTCACCGCGATCACCAGCACCGCAAGGCCATCCTTGCCGTGGGTGCGTTCGCAGGATTCCCACTGGCCGCGCTTGACCATGCGCAGCCATTCGCCTTCGTAGAGGAGTTCGGGTTCGTCCGTGGCGTGTTTGCGGCTGTCGTTGTGCATGTTCCGATCCTAACTCCGCCCGGCGACGAGTGTGCTGCCTTCGGCGAAGCTCTCCAGCCGGCGGCGGGTCATCGGGCCGAAGCCCACGGCATCGGCGAACGCGGCGAGGGTGCCGGCCTCGGCCGCCGCGCGCACGAATGGCGGCATGGCGTCGAGCAGCGGCGCATCGCAGGCGATCGTCGACAGCTGGCGGTAGAGCAATACCTGTTCGCGGTGCTCGCGCAGCCGCACGGCGACCGTGGCCGCGCCGCGCAGTCGCAGGAAGGCCACTTCGTCCATGCGTTCGAGCAGGGCGTCGAGGCTGCCGAAGTGTCCCAGCAGCACCGCCGCGGTCTTGCTGCCGACGCCGGGCACGCCGGGGATGTTGTCGACGGCATCACCGCACAGCGCCAGGTAGTCGGCGATCTGGTGTGCGTGCACGCCATGGCGCGCCTTGACCCCGGCTGCGCCCCAGCGCTGGCCGCGGGCGTAGTCCCACTGCTCGTCGTGGACCTCGAGCAGCTGGGACAGGTCCTTGTCCGCGGACACGATCACGCCCCGGAAGCCGTCACTGCGCGCCGCCACCAGCGCTGCGCCGATCAGGTCGTCGGCCTCGTATTCGCGATGCGCCAGCACCGGCAGCCCCAGCGCGGCGCACAGCGCCTTGCAGTAGGCGAACTGGCGCTTCAGCTCGGCCGGCGCGGGGTCGCGATTGGCCTTGTAGGCGGGGTACAGCGCGTTGCGGAAACAGGAGTCCAGGGCTTCGTCGAACGCGATGGCGATGTGCCGGGGGCGCTCGCGCTCGAGCAGGTCGAGCAGGAAGCGGACGAAGCCGTGCACCGCGTTGGTCGGCCAGCCGTCGGCATCGTGGAAGCCGTCGGCCGGCATCGAATGCCAGGCGCGGAACACGTACAGGCTGGCGTCGACCAGGTACAGCGGCGGCGCGGGAGCAGGCAGGCTCACGCCGGCGGCACCCACTCGACCAGCAGCGCGGCGGGATCGGGGCGCGGGCGTTCGGGCGCCTCGATGGTCGGGGTGCCGATGTGGATGAAGCCGGCCACGCTCTCATGCGTGCCGAGGCCCAGCAGCGCGTGCACCGCCGGGTCGTAGGCCGGCCAGCCCGTCAGCCAGGTGGCGCCGAAGCCGAGTCCCTGCGCGGCCTGCAGCAGGGCGAAGCAGGCGCAGCCGGCGCTGAGCAGACGCTCCTGTCCGGGGATCGCGGCGTCGTCGGGATCGAGCACGGTCACGACCACGAGCACCAGTGGTGCATGCGAGAAACGGGCGCGGTCCTTGTCGATGGCGGCCGCGCCGGCATCCGGCTTGAGTTCCAGGCCGCGCGCCGCGATTGCGTCGCCCAGCGCGTGCCGCGCTTCGCCGGTGATCGACAGGAAACGGAACGGCACCCGCTTGCCGTGGTCGGGAACGCGCACCGCCGAGGCCAGCATGCGCTGGAGCTCGGATGCGGTCGGGCCGGGCTCGGCGAGCGCCCTCGCGGGCACCGAGCGCCGGGCATCCAGGGCGGCCAGGCCGGCTTGGGCGGTGGAGGTTGGGCTATTTGCGATTGCAGTCACAGACGTCGAAGGCTCCATTCAGGGATGGTATGCGTGGGTGCATCCCCCAGCACCGGACGCATCCCCGATGATCGCAGAAGAACCCCGCGCCTACCCCACCTTCCAAACCCGCCAAGGCGGGATGCGCGATCCCGCCCGTCTGTTCGACGCCGTCAGGCGCGAAACGGTGACCGGGCTGGGGGGCGTGCTGTCGGGCTTCTGGGGCACGATCGAGGAGCAGGTGCGGCTGGAGGCCCTGGCCGGGCACGATTACAGCGGTGCGCAGGACGATCGCATGGCGGTGATGGCGCTGGGCCATCGCGCGCTGGAACTGGCCACCCGCTACCGGGAAGCACTGGAGCGCGAGTTCGATGCCTGGCGCAAGCCGGCCGTGGAGCACCTGGACGACAAGTCGCTGAGCCTCATGTCGGAAGGTGAGCTCGAGATCCATCTGGCAGGGCAGCACACCACCGAACTCCTTGACCACCAGTTCCTGCATCCGCTGGAACAGCTGGATGAGCGCATGCAGGCGCTCGCCGCTGCGCTGGGCGTGGAGGGCAGGCGCACGAACCCGGTACGCCCGGAAGCGGCGGTGGCCGCCTTCGTCAACCTGTTCGGCGCCGAGGACCTGACTCGCGGCCTGCGCCCGCTGGTGTTCAACCAGTTCGACAAGCGGCTCCCCGAAGTGCTGGGCGATCTTTACGAAAAGCTCAACGAAATGCTGGATGGCGCCGGCTTCGGCGTGCAGTCGGGTGGCAGCGGCGGGGCCGGACGCGGCGGGCGGGCCGTGGCACAGGGCAGCCCCGGCACCGACCGGCAGGGCGGTGTCACGGCCCAGGCCGGCGCAGGCCCGGGCGCCGAGGCTGGTTGGGTTCCCGAAGGTGGCACCGTGGAACACCTGGGGCAGTCCCTGGGCGGTGGCGCGCGCGAAGGCAGCGTCGGCCGGTCGGTGGCCGGGACCGGGGCGGGCGGTGGCAGGATGGGGGGCGGCATCGGCGCCTCCATCGCGGCCAGCGCGCAGCACGCCGCGGCCGCGGGCCAGCCGCCGCGCTACCGCGACGTGGTCCGCGAGCAGCTCGCGCACTGGCGTGCCGCAGGCGTGGACATCGCAGCCGAAGGCGGTGCCGCGGAGGCGTCGTCCGGCCTGGGGGAGGGCCTGCCGGCGGGCGTCACGGTGCTGCGCACCGAGGACCTGCTCAACGTCGCGCAGATCCTGCAGGGCGATGACTCCGCCCCGTACGCACGCGCGCTGGCCGCCAGCGATGCCCGCGAACTCACCCGCGTCATGCGCGAAGCCATCCTGGGCGGCCTGCGCCAGCTCGGCCTGGATGCCGATGCCACCCATTTCAGCGTCGACGAGGAAGACGCGATCGACCTGGTGGGCATGCTTTTCAGCTCGATCAACGACGCCAACGACCTCGAGGACCGCGGCCGTGACTTCTTCGGTCGCCTGGTGGTGCCCTACCTGAAGGTGGCGCTGACCGACGATTCCATGTTCAACCGCCGCAGCCACCCGGCGCGGCGCCTGCTCGACGTGTTGACCGAAGCCTGCGACGGCAACGCCGGCGAGACGCCGCAGGACCGCGAGACCCTCGACCGCGCCGAGCGCGCGGTCGACCGCGTGGTCGAGGAATACGACGACGACCAGGCCATCTTCGAGCTGGCTTCCAGCGAGCTTCGCGACCAGCTTGAACAGCAGCGGCGTCGCACCGATCTTGCCGAGAAGCGCGCGGCCGAAGCTATCCACGGCCGTGAACGCCTGCAGCAGGCGCGCGCGCATGCCGCCGAGCTCGTTGCCTCGCGGCTGTCCGAGCGCGCGTTGACCGCGCCGGTCGCCCAGTTCCTCGACCGCCACTGGCGCCACCACCTCACCCAGGCCTGGCTGCGCGACGGTCCCGGTACCGCACGCCACCACCAGGCCATCGCCCTGGGCGATGCCATGGTCCAGGTGGACGCCGATGCCGCCCAGGCCCGCGGCCGCGTGGTCGCCGAGCAGCTGCTCGCGCTGCAGGTCCCCCTGGGCGAGTGCTATTCGAGCTGCGGCATGGACGCCACCGCCGCTCGCGACGCGATGGCCCGGATCATCTCCGCGCTCGGCCTGCCCGACGCCGCGCGCAAGGTGCACTGTCCGGAGGCGCCGGCAGACGAGGTCGAAGGCGGCGCGGACGATTCGCCCGCTCTTGCGGGCCTGCAGCTGGCGGGCGGCACCGACACTCTCGATTTCGATCCCGAGGTCGCCACGCGCATGCGCCGGCTCAGGGTCGGGCAGGGCCTGCGCCTGATCGATGGTGACGGCCACGACACCGCTGCCCGGATCGCCTGGGTCAGCCCGCTGACCGGCCGTTTCCTGGTGGTGAACCGCCGCGGCGCGCGCAGGATGGTGGTCTCGCCGGAAGAGCTGACGGCCCTGATGGCCGCCGGCCGGGTGGTGGTGCGGTCCAATGACGCCCCCTTCGACGAGGCCATGCGCCAGGTCTGGCAGCACCTCAATCCGAAGCAGCAGGCGAACGAGCGCTGACCCGCATCGCACGCCGTCGGCGCTTTCGCTAGGATGGCCGAAGCACAAACCGGGGAGCGGGCATGGCAGTGAGCATAGGCGTGGCGCGCGAATTCGCGCCTGGCGAACGACGGGTCGCCCTGACCCCGGAAACCTGCAGGAAGCTGGTGGCCGCCGGCGCCACGGTGGCGATCGAGCGCGGCCTTGGTGTGTTCGCCCACTTCCCCGACGAGGCCTATGCGACCGCCGGAGCGACCCTGGTCGACGACGCCTCCGCGGCCCTGGCCGGCGCCGACCTGGTGCTCTGCGTTCAGTCGCCTCCCCCTGATGTGCTCGCGATCTTGCGCGAAGGCGCGGCCATCATCGGCCAGCTGCAGCCCGAGGCCGATCCGGCGCGTGCCGCGGCGATCCGCGCGCGCGGCCTGGTCGCATTTCCCCTTGAACGCCTGCCGCGCACCACGCGCGCCCAGGCGATGGACGTGCTCAGCTCGCAGGCGGGCATGGCCGGCTACAAGGCGGTGCTGATCGCCGCCCAGCTGGCGCCGCGCTTCTTCCCGATGCTCACCACGGCGGCCGGCACCATCCGGCCTTCGAAGGTGCTGGTGATCGGTGCCGGCGTGGCCGGCTTGCAGGCGGTCGCCACCGCGCGCCGCCTGGGTGCGCAGGTCGAATGTTTCGACGTGCGGCCTGAAACGCGCGAACAGATCGAGTCCCTGGGCGGGCGCTTCCTCGACCTGGGGGTCAGCGCAGCGGGCGAGGGCGGCTACGCGCGCGCGCTGACCGATGAGGAGCGTGCCGAGCAGCAGCGTCGCCTGGGCGAACACCTGCGCGGCATCGACGCCATCGTCTGCACCGCCGCGGTCCCGGGGCGGCCGGCGCCGCGGATCATCACCGGGGGCATGGTCGGGGGCATGGCCCCGGGAAGCGTGATAGTCGACCTCGCCGCCGAAACCGGCGGCAACTGCGAACTGACGCGCCCCGGGGACACCGTGGACGCCGGCGGCGTCACCATCGCCGGGCCGCTCGACCTCGCCAGCAGCGGCGCGCTGCACGCGAGCGAGATGTTCTCGCGCAACGTGTTCAATTTCGCCAGCCTGCTGGTCTCCGATGGCACGCTCGCCTTCGACTGGGACGATGAGTTGCTGGCGAAGACGGTGTGGCCGCCGCGCGAGGGCTGAGCCGGGTTCAGCGGTCCCCGGGAGCCTTGGGCGGAGCCGGGTTGGCCTTGACCCAGGCCCGGCGCTGTTCCGGAGTCATCCCGCGCCACTCCGCGCGCAGGGCCTCACGTTCGGCCTCCGGCAAGGTCCGCAGCCGGGCGTAAAGCGCACGCATCGCCTCGCGCTTGTCCGGATCCATCTGCTGCCAGCGCTCGGCGCCGCGGCGGGCCCGTTCGCGCTGCTCGGGCGCCATCTGCTGCCAGCGCTCGGCGTGGGCCAGCATGCGCGCGCGCTTTTCCGGGTGGTCGTTCCAGCGCTGGCGCATGGGGGCCACCAGCGCCAGGCGCTGGGCTTCGGTGAGCTGGTCCCAGCCCGGCAGCGGCGCGGCGCTGTCGGTGGACTGGGCGGCGGCCGGCAGTGCGAAGGCCAGGGCGAGCAGCAGGGCGGTAATCGATCGGATGCGGATGTTCGGCATGGTCCTCACTCCATGGCCAGGATCTGGCTGTCCTGGGCGGCGAGCCACAGGTACAGGTCGGGGTCTTCCTCGAGTGCGGCGAAGCCCGCGTCGTAGCTGCCCGCCTCGACGGCCTCGGCCACCGCGGCCAACGTGGGTACGGGATCGCCGGTAGCGGGAAGTGGCTCCAGGCCGGGTTGGCGCAGGCCGATCGCGAGCGCGAACACCGCCGCGCAGGCCGCAGCCACCCACCATCCGGCGCCGTGCCGGCCCGGGCGCGCAGGCGCTTTCGCCGCGTTTTCGCGACGGATGCGCAGCGCGTACAGCGTGCGTGGCGGAACCTGTTCGACCGCGCGCGCGTGCAGCGCCCGCATGTCGTGGTCGAAATCGTCTTGGCGGGTGTTGCTCATCGAAAATCCTCCAGTCGCTTCTGCAGCGCGTCGCGCGCACGCGACAGGTGTGTCTTGACCGAGCCTTCGCTGCAGCCCATGACGCGGGCGGTCGTCGCCACGTCGAGCTCTTCCAGCACGCGCAGGCCGAAGGCCTCGCGCTGCCGCCGGGGCAGGTCGCGCAGCGCGGCGACCAGCTGGCCCCAGGCCTCCTGGCCATCGTGTGCGCGGGACGGGTCCGGCCCGGCATCGGCCCATTCCACGCCGGCTTCCTGGCGCTCATCGGCGGAGGTCATCCAGCCCAGGCGAAGGGTCCGCCGCCGCTGCGCGTCGACGATGCGGCTGCGCAGGATGGTCCAGAACAGCGGCGTCCATTCGTCCGCCGGCCGCTCGCGGTAGCCGAGCATCTTCACCATCGCGTCCTGCACCGCGTCGAGCGCGTCCTCGCGGTGGCGCAGGCCGGCCTCGGCGAAGCGGTAGGCGCGCGCGGCGATCCCGTCGAGGAAGGCCTCGAGGGTCTGGGCTCCCGCCGCCGGGATGGGCGACGAAGAGGCCTGGGTGGCGGCGTCCGCGGGCATGACGTCCAGCATAGCCACCCCCGGGCCGTCGCGATGTACCTGCAAGCTGCCGTCCATACCGCTCGCGTCGATGGGGTCGTGGAAGACAACGCACCCGGCGGCAACCGGTTGACACAGCGGTGGCGGTGGCGTCCCGGGCGGTTATGATCGGCGTGGGCTGTCCGGGGAGAGCGCGTGTGGGCGATGGATTCGTTGCGCTGTACATCTTCATGCTGGCGGCGATCGCCGGCCACGTGATCATTTCGCGGGTGCCGGTGATCCTGCACACGCCGCTGATGTCGGGATCCAACTTCATCCACGGCATCGTGCTGATCGGCGCGATGGTGGTGCTGGGGCACGCCGACACCACCCTGGAGAAGGCGATCGGCTTCGTGGCCGTGCTGATGGGTGCGGGCAACGCCGCGGGTGGCTACGTCGTCACCGAGCGCATGCTCGAGATGTTCAAGCCCAGCGACAAGAACAAGAACAAGGGCAAGGGAGGCGGCGCATGAGCGGCGCGGAGATCCTGATGCTGGTCATCAAGTCCAGCTATCTCGTGGCCGCCACCCTGTTCCTGCTTGGCCTGCAGCGCATGGCGTCGCCGCGCACCGCGCGCAGCGGCATCCAGTGGGCGGGCGTGGGCATGGTGCTGGCGACCGCCGTCACCTTCCTCATTCCGGGGCTGCAGAACATCGCGCTGATGGTCGTGGCGCTGGTGCTCGGCACGGTGCTCGCCTGGGTGTCGGGAAAGCGCGTCGCGATCACCGACATGCCGCAGATGGTGGCGCTGTACAACGGCCTCGGCGGCGGTTCGGCCGCGGCCATCGGCGCGGTCGAGCTGCTGCGCTGGTCGGCGTCTGGCCAGGCGCCCGGCCAGACGGCCCTGGTGCTGGCGGTACTGGGCGCGCTGATCGGCTCGGTGGCGCTGTCGGGCTCGATCATCGCCTGGGCCAAGCTCGATGGGCGCATGGACAAGCGCTACACCTTCCCGGGCATGCAGGTCTTCAACGCCGTGGTGTTCCTGGCCGCGCTCGTGCTGGGCGGCATGGTGGTGCACTCGCTGGGGGTGCCGCTGGTGGCGGCTTTCTTCGTGGTCGCGCTGGCGCTGGGCGTGCTGATGACGCTGCCCATCGGCGGCGCCGACATGCCGGTGGTGATCTCGCTGTACAACGCCCTGACCGGCCTGGCCGTGGCCTTCGAAGGCTATGTGCTCGGCAACGAGGCGCTGATCATCGCCGGCATGATGGTCGGTGCGGCCGGCATCCTGCTGACCCGGCTGATGGCCAAGGCGATGAACCGTTCGATCGGCAGCGTGCTGTTCTCGAACTTCGGTACCACCGGCGAGGCGGCGGAGATCACCGGCAGCCAGAAGCCGATCGAGGCCGCCGACGTCGCGGCGATGATGGCCTACGCCGAGCGCGTGGTGATCGTGCCCGGCTACGGCATGGCCGTGGCCCAGGCGCAGCACAAGATCTGGGAGCTGAGCCAGCGCCTGATCGAGCGCGGGGTGAAGGTGAAGTTCGCCATCCACCCGGTGGCCGGACGCATGCCGGGCCATATGAACGTGCTGCTGGCCGAGGCCGGCGTGCCCTACGACCTGATCGTCGACATGGACGACGTCAATCCCGAGTTCAAGAACACCGACGTCAGCCTGGTGATCGGCGCCAACGACGTGGTCAATCCGGTGGCCAAGACCGATCCGGCCAGCCCGATCTACGGCATGCCGATCCTGGACGTGGTGGAGTCGAAAAACACCATCGTGATCAAGCGCGGCAAGGGCAAGGGCTTTGCCGGCATCGAAAACGCGCTGTTCTACGCCGACAACGCGCGCATGCTCTACGGCGACGGCGCGGAGATGGCCAGCGCCCTGGTGAGCGAACTCAAGGCACTCGACGGCGGCCACTGAGCCGCCGGCCGAACCGTCGATCGAGCCAGCGCGCCGGAGCGGATCAGCGGCTGCAGACCGCCGCCACGACCAGTCCTGCCGCCAGCCATGCGAGGTCGGTGGCGTCGTTGGCCAGGCGGACCAGCAGCCAAGCGTGCTCCATCCCGAGCTTGCCCATCGACGCCCAGGGCGTCAGGCCGATCATGCGGCCGATCTCGTTGGCGGCGATGCCCCAGTTCGCCAGCGCGATCGCCAGCAGCGTGGCCAGCACGCCGCAGGCCGCACGCATCGCCCCGGGCCGCACCCCGCCCATGCGCAGCAGCAGGGCTGCGTCCAGCGCCGCGAGCACCGCCATCCAGTTGCACTGGCTGCGGGTGGCCTGGGACACGAGCACCCAGGCGGCGGCAATGCCGATGCTTCCGGCCAGCACCAGTGCCAGCGCCAGTGCGGGCCGGGATCGGGATGGGGGCATGGAACGCTGCACCTTCAGGGCGGGACAGGATAGCGTCACGGCGGGCGGTAGAATGGAGCCCCTGCATCGAGATCGCCGCGAGCCCCCCATGTATTCCCGCAACAGTGAACCCGTTCGCCTGGACCGCGACTGCGACGCGGTGCTCGTGCCGCAGGGCGACGAGGTCACCCTGCCTGCGGGCAGCGTCGGCTACATCACCCAGGCGCTGGGTGGCAGCTTCACGGTGTTCGTCGAAGGCAACCTGTTCCGCATCGCCGGCCGGGACGCCGATGCCATCGGCAAGGAGCCGCCGGAAGCCCTGCAGCTGGACGAGGGCGCGGACGACGCCGCGGTCGAACGGCTGGTGTGGTCGCAGATGCGCACCTGCTTCGACCCCGAGATCCCGATCAACATCGTCGACCTCGGCCTGGTCTACGAGGCCAACGTCATCCATCGCGAGGACGGCAACCGCCAGGTCGAGGTACGCATGACCCTGACCGCGCCCGGCTGCGGCATGGGCGACATCCTGGTGGATGACGTGCGCAGCAAGATCGAGATGATCCCGACCGTGGTCGAGGCCGACGTCGAACTGGTGTTCGACCCGCCGTGGACGCGGCACATGATGTCCGAGGCCGCGCGCCTGGAAACCGGGATGTTCTGATCCCGGCGGCGGGCGCAAGGCCCATCGTTCCTGTTTCGACAGGGCAATTGTCGGAACCGTGATGGAGGGCACGGGTTGGGGCGCCACTGCGCCCGGTTCCCGCTTGCATGGCTGCGAAGGTGTCGCTTAGCGTCACTTTGCGGACCAAAAGTGTCAGTCCGCCCATGTCGGCGGATGCCAGGAACGGGGGAGGGATCCCGGAACGGCCGCCACCGGCGCTTCGCCGCCTCGTGCGGCATTCGATACCGTTCCGGGAAACCCACTCATGACCGACGCACCGCTCCGCCGCGCGCGCATCAACGCACTCGCGCTCGCCACCACCGTGGCCCTGTCTTCCCTCGTCGTCGCGCCGGCATTCGCGGCCGAACGCATCAACCTCAGCGGCCTGCAGGCATCCGCGCAGCACGACCGCTTCATCATCAAGTACGTCGACGGCAGCCCGGAGCAGGCAAGCGCGAAGGAGCGCGATGCCGCACTCAGGGCGGCCGCAGGCGTGGTGCCGGCCGGCATCCGCGGCGCACCGCTGGCGCTGCGCCACGAGCGCCGCATGGCGGTGGGGGCGGAGGTCATCTCCACCAACCGCAAGCTCGACCGCGTCGAGGCAGAGAGCCTGATGCGGCAGATCGCGGCCAACCCGAACGTGGAGTACGTCGAGGTCGACAAGCTCAACAAGCTTGTCCTGACTCCCAACGACACGAATTTCGGCCAGCAGTGGGGCTACGGCACCGGCGCCGGCGGCATCCGCGCAACCCAGGCCTGGGACACCACGAGCGGCTCCGGCACGGTGGTCGCGGTGCTCGACACCGGCATCACCAACCACAGCGACCTCAACGCCAACGTGCTGCCGGGCTATGACTTCATCTCCACGGCCTCGGTGGGCGGCGACGGCAACGGCCGCGACAACGATCCGAGCGACCCCGGCGACTACTCCGGCGGCTATGCCTCGAGCTGGCACGGCACCCACGTCGCCGGCACCGTGGCCGCGGTGACCAACAACGCCAAGGGCGTGGCCGGCACCGCCTACGGCGCGAAGATCGTCCCGGTGCGCGTGCTCGGCCGCGGCGGCGGCTACGACTCCGACATCGCCGACGCCGTGATCTGGGCGTCGGGCGGCTCGGTCAGCGGCGTGCCCGCCAATGCCAACCCGGCCGAGGCGATCAACCTCAGCCTGGGCGGGTCGGGAAGCTGCGGCAGCGCCATGCAGAGCGCGATCAACGGCGCGGTCGGCCGCGGCTCCACCATCGTCATCGCCGCCGGCAACAGCAATGCCAACACCTCGGGCTTCTCTCCGGCGAACTGCAGCAACGTGATCGCGGTGGGCTCGATCACGAGCACGGGTGCGCGCTCGAGCTTCTCCAACTACGGTGCCATCGTCGACATCGCGGCCCCGGGCTCGGACATCTATTCCACGCTCAACACCGGCAGCCAGGGGCCCGGCAGCGAGAGCTATGCCAGCTACAGCGGTACGTCGATGGCGGCGCCCCACGTGGCCGGCGTGGTGGCGCTGATCCAGTCGGTATCGAACCCGGCCAAGACCCCGGCGCAGGTCGAGGCCTTGATCAAGAGCACGGCGCGCGCGTTTCCGTCGACGCCTTCGCAACCGATCGGTGCCGGCATCCTCAACGCCAAGGCCGCCGTCGATGCGGCCAGCGGCGGCGGTCCCGGTGATCCGGGCGATCCGGGCGGCAACGAGCTGCAGAACGGCACGCCCGTCACCGGCGTGTCCGGTGCCGCCGGCAGCGCGCAGTACTGGACGATCACGGTCCCGTCGGGCGCCACAAACCTGACCATCGCCACCGGCGGCGGCGGCTCCGGCGACGCCGACCTGTACGTGCGCCGCGGCTCGCAGCCGACCACGTCGACCTACGACTGCCGCCCCTATCGTTCGGGCAACGCGGAGAGCTGCAGCTTCACCAACCCGCAAGCCGGGACCTGGCACGTGATGGTGCGTGGTTACTCGGCGTTCTCGGGCATCACCCTCACCGGCAGCTACACCGTCGGCGGGGGAGGCGGGGGCAACCAGCTGCAGAACGGGGTCCCGGTGACCGGCCTGTCGGGTGCAGCGGCGAGCGAACGCCGCTACACGATCCAGGTGCCGGCGGGCCGCAGCCAGCTGCGCCTGCAGATGTCCGGCGGGACCGGCGACGCCGACCTGTACCTGCGCCAGGGCTCGGCGCCGACCACCACGACCTACACCTGCCGGCCCTACCTGACCGGCAACAACGAGACCTGCACCATCAACAGTCCGGCCGCGGGGACCTGGCACGTCCTCGTGCGCGGTTACAGCACCTACTCGGGGGTGTCGGTGGTCGGCACGTACTGAGCGCAGTCGCGCGACCGGCGGCGGGCGGGGCAACCCGTCCGCCGTTTTGCGTTTTGACGTCGCCGACAGGCGCGCGCCGGACCGCGACGGCGTGCAATGATCGCGGGCGCGAACAACCGGCAAGGGAGAGGGCAATGAAGATCCGCGACATGGCGAAGTCCGTCGCCGCCACCGGGCTGCTGCTTGCGGGTGCGGCCGCTGCGGCGCACGACCACGGCGTGCCGAGCGTCGATCCGATGGCGCCGGTGCACGTCGTCGCCGAACGCACGACCTTCGAAGCGGCGCTGCGCGACTTCAGCGGCCAGGTCCTGCCGAGGCGCGACGCACTGGGCCGGCAGCTGGTCCTGGCCAGCATGCGCGAGCACCAGCTCGAGGACCTCAGTCGCCACGTGCACGAAGTCGAGCGCCGCTGCGGCGGCTACTTCGCCTTCGCCACGCGCGCCGAGGCCGAGGCCTTCGTGGCGTCGGACACCGCACTGCGCGGACTCAGGGCAGCGCTTCCCGCCTACACCATCCAACACCAGGCCCTGGTCAACCGTTGGTTGCCGCAGGTGTCGGAGCCGGCGCTGCGGGCGACCATCCAGCACCTGTCCACCGCCTGGCCCAACCGTTATTTCAGCAGCATCCACGGCCATGCCGCCCCGGTGTGGATCCGCGACCACTGGCTGTCGCTGGCCGCGGGGCGCAGCGACGTCACTGCCGAGCTGTTCACCGCCTGCAACAACTGCGGGGGCCAGCCCTCGGTGATCCTCACCATCCAGGGCACCGACCTCGCCGACGAGATCGTGGTGCTGGGAGGCCACCTGGACTCCATCTCCAGCTCCGGATCAGGCAACGCCATGAACGCGCCGGGCGCCGATGACGATGCGTCCGGCATCGCCACGCTCACCGAGGTGCTGCGCATCGCCATGGCCGAGGGCTATCGCCCGCGCCGCACGGTGATGTTCATGGGCTATTCGGCCGAGGAGGTCGGGCTGCGCGGTTCGCGCGCCATCGCCCAGCGCTTCGCGACGGAGGGCCGGAACGTGGTCGGCGTGCTGCAGATGGACATGACGAACTACCGTTCCCCGGGCTCGACCACCGACATCCGGGTCATGGGCGACAACTCGCATCCGCAGCTGGTCCAGTTCCTGAAGGACCTGTTCGATGCCTATCTGCTGCCGCTGGGCTACACCCGCGGCGACTCGACCTGCGGGTACGCCTGCTCCGACCACGCTTCGTGGACCCAAGCCGGGTTCCCGGCGGCGATGTATGACGAGGGCCCGTTCTTCCAGCTGCTGCACACGCCCAACGACACGCTGGCCAACCTCGGCGGCAACGCCCAGCACGCGACCATCATCGCCCGCCTGGGGCTGGCGTTCATGGGCGAACTGGGCGGGGAAATGAGGGCGCGCTGGCGCCCGCCGGCCAGGCCCCCCGGCAGCACGCCGCCCTCGGACGAGCCGCGCACCCGGCGGCCCACGCCGCGACCCTGAGGCCGCGACGCGTGGTACCCGGGCTCAGGCCGCTTCGAAGCGGTTCGCGGCCACGTTCTTGCGCACGGTGAGCGGATCCCAGATGCGCCCGTTCATGGCGATGTAGACGCCCGGCGGCAGCGACTGCACGGCACCCACCGCGGTGCCGACGTTGAATTCCGCATCCGAGCCGCGGAAGCGCGCCGGGTTGAGCGCGCCGGTGAGGATGATGGTGCGGTCGTCGAGCGATGCCAGCGCCTTCGCGGTCTCGACCATGGTGTCGGTGCCGTGGGTGACCAGCACGTGGCGGGCCTGCTGGGCGGCGATGGTGGCCCGCAGCAGCTCGCGGTCGGCATCGTCGATATGCAGCGAGTCCTTGCGCAGGATCGGGATCACGCGGAAGCGGAACGCCACGCCGAGCTCCTCGAGGATCCGTCCGATCTGCGGCTCGCCCACCTGGAAGTCCGACTTGTCGTCGAAATAGACCTTGTCGATCGTGCCGCCGGTAGTGACGATCAGCAGTTCTTCCATCGCGTGTTCCTCTATGCGCCAGCCGTGGCCCGCGCGGTGCGCGGGCGGATGCGCATTCTAGTCTTTCGCGCGTGCCTGCCCTTCGCGCCGCCCACGGAAACGCCCGCGCAGGCCGGGCCAGCTCGAAGCGCAGACGATGCCCAGCGCCAATGCCACCTCGGCCAGCGCGAAGCCGCGGCCCTCGGCGCGCTCCCAGGCCAGCATCACGCCATGGCAGAACCAGCCCAGGGCCAGGACCCCGGCCCAGAACGGGGCCGTGCGCCGTAGCGCTAGGACGCCGACCGCCAGCAGCAGCGGCGGCAGGGAGAACACCGCCAGCGCCTGCAGGTAGCGCGCATCGCCGGCGAACCAGACTGCAAACAGCGCTGCCAGCGCCAACAGAAGGACCGCCAGTACGCGTTGCGAGGTGGCCAGCGCCATCAGCCCAGCCTCTTCGCGAGCAGTGCGATGCGGCGACCCAGCGCGCGCGCCAGCTTCGATTCCTCGTCGCTGGGCGTCGGATCGTTGTCGCCGCCGGCCACGTGGCTGGCGCCGTAAGGCGTGCCGCCGCTGCGCGTGGCCGAGAGCCCGGGTTCGGTGAAGGGGATGCCTGCGATCACGCAGCCGTGGTGCAGCAGCGGCAGCATCATCGTCAGCAGGGTCGACTCCTGGCCGCCGTGCATGGTCGCGGTGGACGTGAACACCGCCGCCGGCTTGCCGACGAGCGTGCCGCTGGCCCACTCGCTGCCCAGGCCGTCGATGAAATGCTTCAGGGGCGCGGCCATGTTGCCGAAGCGCGTGGGGCTGCCCAGCAGCAGCCCGGCGCATTCGGCGAGGTCGCGGCTTTCGACGTAGGGCGCACCGTCTTCGGGCACGGGCGGCGCCGCGATGGTGGTGACCGGCGCCACGGGCGGCACCGTGCGCAGTCGCGCCGACATGCCCTCGACTTCGCCGACGCCGCGTGCCACCTGGCGCGCGAGCGCGGCGACGGAGCCGCCGCGGCTGTAGTACAGGACCAGGATCTCGGCCATGGGTTCTCCTCCGGGGCGGCAAGCATAGCCGCAGCCGCCAGGGCGCGGCGGCGGCGCGATCGGTTAACCTCGCGTCGATGGAGCCACTGGATTCGCTCAACCGCTGGGGCGAGCGCCTGCGCGATCGCGCGCGCGCCGTGACGTTCGCGCGCTTCCTGTGGCGGCGCTTCCTCGACGACCGCCTGTTCGAAGCCGCGGGCGCGCTGTCGTTCACCACCACCTTCGCCCTGGTGCCGCTGTCGATGGTGGTGTTCGGCGTGCTGTCGGCGTTCCCGGTGTTCGAGGAGTGGCGCGACCTGCTGAGCGAGTTCATCTTCGCCAACTTCGTTCCAAGCTCGGCGCAGGGCGTGCGCGACTGGCTGCTGTCGTTTTCGGAGAACACCGGCAAGCTCACCGCGGTGGGCGTGATCGCGCTGGTGGTCTCGGTGCTGGTCACGCTGTTCGGGATCGAGTCGGCCTTCAACCGCATCTGGCGGGTGCATACCGCGCGTCCGCAGTTTTCGCGCTTCCTGGTGTACTGGACCGTGCTCACCCTGGGCGCGCTGGTGGCGGCAGCCAGCCTGTCGGTGCTGGGCCGGATCTTCGCGCTGGAGGTGTTCCGCACCGGCGCCGGGCAGTGGCTGCAGTCGGCGATGCTCGACGCGACGCCCGTGGTGATCGAACTGCTGGCCTTCGCCCTGATCTACCGCGTGGTGCCGCATCGCACGGTGCACTGGCGGCACGCCTTCGCCGGTGCCGTGGTAGCGGTGGTGCTGCTGGAAATCGGCCGCCGGCTGATCGGCATCTACCTGGGCAGCTTCAATGCCTACCAGAACATCTACGGCGCGGTGGCCTTCGTGCCGATCTTCCTGCTGTGGCTGTATTTCGGCTGGGTGAGCATCCTGCTGGGCGCGTCGTTTGCGGCCTCGGTCTCGGCCTTCCGCTACCAGCCCGCGCACCTGCGGCTGCCGCAGGGCTACGAGATCTACGCGATGCTGCGTCTGCTGGCCCGGTTCCGCGAGGCCCGCGCCCAGGGCAGCGGCCTGCACAGCGAAGAGATCCTCGACTGCGAGCCGGTGCTCACCGATGCGCTGGTGCAGGAGACGCTGGCCCAGCTGGCGTCGATCAACGTGGTGCGACGCGCGGAGACCGGCGAATGGCTGCTCGCGCGCGACCTCGACACGCTCAGCCTGGCCGAGCTCTACGAGGCCGGCCAGCTGCGCATCCCGATCGCCGAGGCGCATCTGCCCGGTGCCGACGACGCCCGCGGCGCCGCGGTGATCGCCACCATCGACCAGCTGCGCCTGCCGCTACGCGACCTGCTCCGTCGCCGCGTCGGCGACTGCCTTGACCCGCCCGGGGAATGAACATGCATTTTCGCCATGGCCTTGCCGCCTGCCTCGTGCTCCTGGTCCTTGCCGCGTGCCAGCGGGAGGACGCGCGGTCGCCGTCGGCAGCCGACCCCGTCGCCACGCAGGAGGCCGGCGCGGGCGATGCCGGTGACGAAGCACGCAGGTCGACCGGGGGCGCTGCAGCCGCTGCAGACCAAGGCGGCGCCGAGTTCCCCACCTTGGTGGTGACGACCCTCGACGGCGCCCGCTACGACCTCGCCGATCGCCGCGGCCGCTGGGTGGTGGTGAACTTCTGGGCGACCTGGTGCGCGCCGTGCCTGAAGGAGATGCCGGAGCTGTCCGCGCTCGACGCCATGCGCGAGCACGTGGAGGTCATCGGCCTGGCCTACGAGGACACCGATGCGGAAACGCTGCGCATGTTCCTGGAAGCGCGCCCGGTGGTCTATCCGGTGGCGATCGTCGATGTCTACGACCCGCCGCGTGATTTCCCCACCCCGCGCGGACTGCCGCTGACCTGCCTGGTGGCACCGGACGGGCGCCTGGTGAAGACCTTCCTCGGTCCGGTCACCGCGGCCGAGCTGGAACAGGCGATCGCCGACGCCGGCGGACCCGCTCCGGGGCAGCCCGGCTGAGCGACGCCGGACGAGCGTTCATTCGTCGTCGTCGATGGTGTAGGGCGGGATCGGTTCCAGCACGCCGTAGCGCTCCTTGAGCGGCTTGCCCGGCAGCGGCGGGAATTCCGGATGGACCTCCGGCACCGCCACGTCGGGCAGCCGGTCGAGCAGGTCCCGGATCAGCGCCAGCCGCCCCGACTTCTGGTGGTTGTAGTCGACCAGGGTCCAGGGCGCGTGCTGCGTATGCGTGGCCTCGAGCATCGCCTCGCGGGCGCGGGTGTAGTCGTCGTAGCGCAGCCGCGCCTCGCGGTCGATCGGCGACAGCTTCCAGGCCTTCAGCGGATCCTCGAGGCGCTCGGCGAAGCGCTCCTCCTGCTGGGCCTGGTCACAGCACAGCCAATACTTGAACAGGCGGATGCCATCGTCGACCAGCAGCTTCTCGAACGCTGGCGCCTGCGCCAGGAACGCCTCGACCTGGGCGTCGGTGGCGAAGCCCATCACCTTCTCGACGCCGGCGCGGTTGTACCAGCTGCGGTCGAACAGCACGATCTCGCCCGCGGTCGGAAGGTGCGGGACATAGCGCTGGAAGTACCACTGTCCCTGCTCGTCCTCGCTTGGCTTGGGCAGGGCGGCCACCCGGTACTGGCGGGTGTCGAGGTGCTCGGTGATGGCCTTGGCGGTGCCGCCCTTGCCGGCGGTGTCGCGGCCTTCCAGCACGATGACGATGCGTTCGCCGCGATGCCGCACCCAGCGCGCCATGGCGACCAGTTCGTGCTGCAGCGCTTCCAGTTCCTGGTCGTAGGCCTTGCCCTTGATCTTCGCCATCGCGCCTTGCTCCGTGTGATCAGGCGGCCTGTCCGGACAGCCGTGCCAGTTCGTCGGCCTGGTGCTCGCGGGTCAGCCGGTCCACCAACCCATCGAGCGCGCCATCCATGACGTTGGGCAGGTCGTACAAGGTCAGCCCCTCGACGCGATGGTCGGTGATCCGGCCCTGCGGGTAGTTGTAGGTGCGGATGCGCTGGCTGCGGTCGCCGCTGCCGACCTGCAGCTTGCGGCTGGCTGCGGTGGCCGCGGCGCGGCGCTCGGCCTCGGCCTGGGCCAGGGTCGCGCGCAGCCGCTTCATGGCCTTGTCGCGGTTGGCGTGCTGCGAGCGCTCGGTCTGCGATTCCACCACCACGCCGCTGGGCAGGTGGGTGATGCGGATCGCGGAGTCGGTCTTGTTGACGTGCTGGCCGCCGGCGCCGGACGAGCGGAAGGTGTCCACGCGCAGGTCGGCTGGGTTGATCTCGATCGGCTCGCTCTCGTCCTCGACCGGGATGATCGCGACGGTGGCCGCGGAGGTGTGGATGCGGCCTTGGGACTCGGTTTCCGGCACGCGCTGCACGCGATGGGTGCCGGATTCGAACTTGAGCCGGGCGTAGGCGCCCGCGCCCTCGATGCGGGCGACGGCCTCGCGGAAGCCGCCGTGCTCGCCCGGGGTCGACGATTCGATCTCCACCCGCCAGCCCTGGCGCTCGGCATGGCGGGCGTACATGCGCAGCAGGTCGCCGGCGAAGATCGCGGCTTCGTCGCCGCCGGTGCCGGCGCGGACCTCCAGGTAGATGCCGCCGTCGTCGCGCGCGTCGCGCGGCACCAGCAGGGCCATCAGGGTGTCGTCGAGTTCGGCCAGGCGCGCGGTGACGGCCTCGACTTCGTCTTCCGCCAGTTCGCGGAGCTCCGGGTCGGCCCGCATTGCTTCCGCGGCCTCGAGGTCGGCGCGCGCGCGCGCCTCGTCGGCGAGTGCGGCGGCCAGCGGCTCGAGGCCCGCGAACTCGCGCGACAGGGCGCGGAATTTCGCCTGGTCCGCTGCCACCGAAGGTTCGGACAGCAGGCGTTCGAGTTCGTCGCGCCGCTCGGCCAGGGCCTCGAGCTTACGGCGCAGCGTCGGCAGCATCGTCGTCGTCCCTGGCGGCGGCGGGTGCCGGATCGTCCGGCGGCAGCATGCGCGTGACCGCGTCGAGCAGGGCGGCGTCGCCGCTGGCCGCGGCTTCGCGCAGGGCCGCGGTGGGTGGATGCAGCAGGCGGTTGGTGAGCGTGTGCGCGAGGAATTCAAGCACGGCGTCGGGCGACTGCCCGGACGCCAGCTGCTGGCGCGCGCGCTCCAGCACGTCGGCGCGCACCGCGTCACCGTGGGCGCGCAGGCGCTTGATCGGCCCGCTGCGCGCGCCGGTGGCCTGCTGGCGCGCGTACTGGGCCACCTGCAGGTCGATGATGGATTCGGCGGCGTCGGCGGCTTCGCGGCGGTTGCGGCGGTTGTCTTCGACCGCGCGTTCGAGATCGTCGACGGAGTAGAGATAGGCATCGCGCACGTCGCCGACCTCGGGCTCGATGTCGCGCGGCACGGCGAGGTCGAGCAGCAGCATCGGCCGCTGGCGGCGCGCCGACAGCGCGGCTTCGACGTGGGCACGGCGGATCACCGGCTCGCGGCTGGCCGTGGCCGAGAACACGATGTCGGCCAGGTGCAGGTGGTGCTGCAGTTCTTCCAGCGGCAGGGCGGTGCCGCCGTGGCGGTGCGCCAGCGCTTCGGCGTGGCGATAGGTGCGATTGGCGATGATCAATTGCTTGACGTTCGCCGCCGCCAGGTGGCGCGCGGCCAGCTCGATGGTCTCGCCGGCGCCCACCAGCAGCGCGACCGAATCCTCCGGCCGCGCGAAGCTGTCCTGTACCAGACGCACGGCCATCGAGGCCATCGACACCGGGCTGTTGCCGATGCGGGTCTCGGTACGCGCGCGCTTGGCGGTAACGAAGGCGTGCTGGAACAGGCGGTCGAGATGGCCGCCAAGCGTGCCGGCGCCGCGCGCGGCCGACCAGGCCTGCTTCACCTGGCCCAGGATCTGGGGTTCGCCCAGCACCATCGAGTCCAGGCCGGTGGCAACCCGGAACAGGTGGCGCGCGGCGGCGTCGTCGGCGTGGCGGTACAGGTAGGCCTGCAGCGAGCTGGCGTCGCCGATCGGATCGTCGGGGTGGGTGGCCAGCCAGTTCACCAGGGCGCGGCCGTCGTCGTCGGCCACCGCGTAGAGCTCGGTGCGGTTGCAGGTCGACAGCAGCGCCACCTCGCGCACGCCGGGCAGGGCGCGCAGGTCGGCCAGCGCGCGCTGCAGCCGGTCGTCGGCAAAGGCCACCCGTTCGCGCAGTTCGACGGGCGCGGTCTGGTGGTTCAGGCCGATGGCGACAAGGCTCATGGGTTCAGGTGCTTGCGATAAAGTGCTGGCATGACACGGCGACATTTTACGGTGCCCGGGCACCGCGCGTCCCGGACGCCCCCTGCGGGGCGCCGGAATCCTGTGTTGCGGCTCGCGGTGCCGCTGGCGGTGGCGCTGTGCCTGGCGGTTTCCGCGCCGGCTTCGGCCAGTGAATCCGGCGATGCCGGGCCGCTGCGGGAGGTCATGGCGGCCGAGTTCGCGGTATCGGCCGGGCGCCTGGATGAGGCGGTCGACTGGTACCTGCAGGCCGCGCGGGCAGCACCGGATGATGCGGCGCTGGCCGCCCGCGCCACGCGCTACGCGCTGATGGGCCGGGATGACCGCGCGCTGAAGGAAGCCCTGGGCCTGTGGCGCAAGCGCGCCCCTGAAACGCTCGCCATGCAGGCGGCAGGCGCCACCTTGGCGCTGCGCACCGGCAAGGAACGCGCGGCGCGACGCGAGCTCGAATCCCTGCTGCGCGACGGCGGCGCCCGCGGCTGGCTGTCGGCGTTTGCCGTGCTCGGCACCGGCAGCCGCGATCCCGCGCTGTCGGCGCGGGTGCTGGGCCAGCTGTTCGACCGCGACGCCCTGCCCACCGAGCCCATGGCGCTGTCGGCCGCTGGACAGCTGGCGCTGGGCCTGGGCGACGACGCGCTGTTCGGGCGCATCGACGCGGTCGCGCGCGATCGCCATCCCGACGACCCGGTCATGGGCCTGCTGCGCGTGCGCCACCTGCACCGGACTGGCCACAGCGTCGAGGCCCGCGGGATGCTTGATGCGCTGGCGGTCGAAGATGCGCTGGCGGCGCCCCGCATCCGCGAGCAGGTGGCCCTCACCTATGCCGAGCTTGGCGACCCGGCTGCCGGCGCGGCGCTCCTGCATGCCGACCCTGCGGCCGGGGGCGACCTGGCCCAGGTGGCGCTGCGCGCTTCGCTGCTGGCCGAGGCCGACGACAAGGTCGCACTGGCCGCGCTCTACGCCGGCCTGGCCCAGGGCGCCGAAGTGCCGAATCCCGCGCGGCGGCTGCTGCTCGGGCAGGTGGCCGAGTTCCTGGAGCGCCCGGGCGAGGCCCTGGACTGGTACCGCAGCGTCCCCGGCGGCGAGCAGCGTGCCACCGCGCGGCTGCGCGTGACCAAGGTGCTGCACGACCTCGATCGCGGCGACGAGGCCTACGAAGCGCTGCACGCCCTGCAACAGGATGCCGACGCCGACGGGCGCCTGCGTCGCGACGCCTACCTGATGGAATCCGAGCTGCGTCGCGAGGACGGCGACGATGCCGCCGAACTCGACGCGCTGGCGCGCGGGCTGGCCGCGTTCGCCGACGAGCCGGCGCTCCTGTATTCGCGCGCCCTGATGTGGGAGCGCCGCGACGACATCCCGCGTGCCGAGGCCGACCTGCGCCGCATCCTGGTCGCCGACCCGGACAGCACCGCCGCCCTCAACGCCCTGGGCTACACGCTTGCCGACCGCACCGACCGCTACGAAGAGGCGCTGGAGCTGATCGAGCGGGCGCGCATCGCGGAGCCCACCAACGCCGCCATCATCGACAGCTACGGCTGGGTGCTGCACCGCCTGGGCCGCCACGAAGAGGCGCTGGTCGAGTTGCGCCGCGCCTTCGTGCTGGAGAAGGACGCCGAGATCGCTTCCCATGTCGGCACCGTGCTCTGGCAGCTGGGCCGGCGCGACGAGGCGATGGAGTGGTTTGAACAGGCCCGCGGCATCGACCCGGAAAACCGGGCGCTGCGCCGGGCCATGGAGGAGATCGGCATATGACGCCATTGCGGTTCCTGTTCGCGCTGGCCTGCGCAGGCGCGCTTGGCGCCTGTGCCACGCGGCCGCTGCCCCCGGTCGCGCCGCCGGTGCTCGACGCCGCCGACCGGGTCCGTGCCGAGACCCTGCAGGCCGGGCGCGCACAGGCGCTGGCCGCGATTCCGTCATGGGCCCTGACCGGTCGCGCCGCCATCACCCGCAGCGGCAAGGGCGGCAGCGGCCGGATCGAGTGGCGGCAGGAGGGCGACACCTTCGCGGTCGCGCTGGCCGCACCCGTGACCCGCCAGAGCTGGCGGCTTGCGGTCGACGCCGGCGGCGCGCGGCTCGAAGGCCTGGAAGGTGGGGCCCGCACCGGTCCCGACGGCCAGGCGCTGCTCTACGAGGCGACGGGGCTCGAGGTGCCGGTGGACGCGCTGGGCGCCTGGCTGCGGGGCCTGCCTGCCGACGAGGCCGTGCACGGTCCGGCGCGGCTGGCGTTTGGCGACGACCTGCTGCCGCTGCGCCTGGAGCAGGCCGGGTGGAGCATCGACTTCCGCGCCTGGCGTACGGCCGACGGCAACCTGCCGGCGCTGCCGCAGCGCGTCGACGCCCGTCGTGGAGACGCCAGCGTACGCCTGGTGGTGGACGAGTGGGGCAGGGCAGGCCAGTGACCGGGGCCGCCTGGTCGGCCTGGCCAGCACCGGCCAAGCTCAACCTCTTCCTGCGCATCACCGGGCGCCGCGCGGACGGCTATCACGCGCTGCAGACCGTGTTCAGGATCCTGGACTGGGGCGATACGGTGCATCTGCGCCCGCGTTCAGATGGCCGGATCGTCCGTCACGGTGATGACCTCGCCGCAGTACCGGAAGCCGCGGATCTTACGATGCGTGCAGCCAATGCGCTGAAAACGTCGTTCAATGTCGGCGAAGGTGTCGATATCCGCGTTGAAAAGCGGGTTCCCGCCGGTGGTGGCTTCGGGGGCGGCTCCTCGGACGCCGCCACGGTCCTGGTCGCGCTGGACGCCATCTGGGGCCTGGGGGCCGGGGCGGGCACGCTGGCCGCCATCGGCGCCGGTCTTGGCGCAGATGTCCCGGTGTTCGTTCATGGCCACAACGCCTGGGCCGAAGGCGTGGGGGAGCAGCTGCTGCCGATGGAGCTTCCGCCGGCCTGGTACCTGGTCGCCGATCCCGGCATCCACGTCCCGACGGCGGCCCTGTTCCAAACCTCTGAATTGACGAGGGATGCCGCGCCCGCGACAATAGCCGACTTCGCTTCGGGTGCTTCGCTCGGCAACGTGTTCGAGCCGGTATTGCGTCGCCTGGAACCAGCCGTCGAGGCCGCGTTCCAGGCACTTTCGCAGGCCGGCACGCCACGCCTGACCGGGACGGGCAGCGGTTGCTTCGTCGAGTTCGCTGCGCGCGAGCCCGCCGAGGCCGCGCTCGCCGGACTGCCGCAAGGGCTTCGTGCCCGCGTGGTGGCCGGCGCGTCGCGCTCACCGCTGCTTGATGCACTTGCGGCCTGGTCACCGCAGGGGCGTCGCCAAGTGGCCCAAGGCACCGGGTTTTGATCCCGGCATTCGCAGGTTCGAATCCTGCCGCCCCTGCCAAATGCGTTCATCGTCGCAAGCGTCCAGCGGAGTAGTCCCGTGAAAAAAGAAGATGGCAACCTGCTGATCTTCTCCGGCAATGCCAATCGACCGCTCGCCCTCGCCGTGTGCCGCGAGCTTGGCGTGCGCCCGGGCAAGGCGCTGGTGTCCACGTTCTCCGACGGCGAGGTGCAGGTCGAGATCGAAGAGAACGTGCGCCGCCAGGATGTCTTCGTGGTGCAGTCCACCTGCGCCCCGACGGCCGAACACCTGATGGAGCTGCTGGCCCTGATCGACGCGCTCAAGCGCGCCTCGGTCAGCAGCGTGACCGCGGTGGTGCCGTACTTCGGCTACGCCCGGCAGGACCGCCGCATGCGCTCCTCGCGGGTCCCGATCACGGCCAAGCTGGCGGCGCGCATGTTCACCGCCGCGGGTGCGGACGGCCTGCTGACCATCGACCTCCACGCCGACCAGATCCAGGGCTTCTTCGACATCCCGGTCGACAACGTCTACGCCTCGCCGCTGCTGCTGGCCGACATCTGGCGCGCTCACGGCACCGACAACATGGTCGTGGTCAGCCCGGACGTGGGCGGCGTGGTGCGCGCACGGGCCATCGCCAAGCGCCTGGACGACGCCGACCTCGCGATCATCGACAAGCGCCGCCCGAAGGCCAACGTGGCCACGGTGATGAACATCATCGGCGACGTCGCCGGCAAGACCTGCGTGCTGGTCGACGACATCGTCGACACCGCCGGCACCCTGTGCGCGGCCGCCGCGGCGCTGAAGGCCCAGGGCGCGACCAAGGTCGTTGCCTACTGCACCCATCCGGTGCTGTCGGGCGCGGCGATCGACAACGTGAACGGCTCCCAGCTCGACGAACTGGTGGTCACTGATACCATTCCGCTGTCGCAGGCAGCCCGCGAGTGCGGCCGCATCCGCCAGCTCAGCGTCGCCGAACTGCTGGCCGAGACCATCCGCCGCATCGCCTTCGGCGAGTCGGTGAGCTCCCTCTACGTGGACTGAAGCCCCTTCGGGCGCGGTCCGATCCGTTTCAACATCGGCTTCCCTGGTCGCGGGGGAGTCACCATCCCGCCGCGAGGCGGATTACCCAAGCAAGTGAGCAAACAACAATGAGCACGAACAAGATCACGGCCGCCAGCCGCAAGGACGAGGGGAAGGGTGCGAGCCGCCGCCTGCGTCACGCCGGCAAGGTCCCGGCCGTCGTTTACGGCGGCGACAGCGCCCCGCAGAGCATCCAGCTCGACCAGGAAAAGACCTGGGTCGCCAGCCAGCACGAGTGGTTCTATTCCTCGATCATGGACCTCGAAGTCGATGGCAAGGTGCAGCGCGTGCTCCTGCGTGACATGCAGCGCCATCCGTACCGCCAGCTGATCATGCACCTGGACTTCCAGCGCGTGAGCGAGAACGTGGCCATCCGCGTCAACGTCCCGCTGCACCTGGTGAACGCCGAGACCTCGCCGGCCGGCAAGACCGCGGGCGTGGTGCTGACCCAGGAGCTCAACGAGGTCGAAGTGACCTGTCTCCCGGGCAAGCTGCCGGAGTCGATCGAAGTCGACCTGGCCAACATGCAGATGGGCGACACCGTCCACCTGTCCGACCTGGTGATGCCCGAGGGCGTCGAGCTGGTCGCCAAGATCGACGAGGAGCACAACCCCGCCGTCGCCGTGGCCCGCCACGCGCGCGTCGAGGCCGAGCCCGAGGCTGACGAGGCCGCCGCCGGTGGCGACGTTCCCGCGGCCAAGCAGGACGCCGAGGAGAAGTAAGGCGCACCGCGCCGGCGCTCCGATCCGCGGGCGCCGGCCGGCGTCGACCCGATGGACGGCCTCCGACTCATCGTCGGGCTGGGCAATCCCGGCACCGAGCACGCACGGACCCGGCACAATGCCGGGTTCCGTTTTGTCGACGCCCTGGCGGAGCGCGAGGGCGAACGCTTCAAGGTCGACGGCAAGCTTTTCGGTGAAACCGCGAAAGTGCGGATCGCCGGCCAGGAGGCGTGGCTGCTCAGGCCCGCCACCTTCATGAACCTCAGCGGCAAATCGGTGGTCGCGGCACTGCGCTTCTGGAAGATCGAGCCGGAGCAGGCGCTGCTGGTCCACGATGAGCTGGATCTCCCGCCGGGCACCGCCCGGCTCAAGTTCGACGGTGGCCACGGCGGCCAGAACGGGTTGCGCGACACCATGCGCCTGCTCGGCCACGGCCGTTTCCACCGCCTGCGCGTCGGCATCGGCCATCCCGGGCACAAGGACCGGGTGACCGGCTGGGTGCTGGGGCGTCCGTCGCCGGACGACGACATCCTCATCGGGCGCGCCATCGACGACGCGCTCGACGTGCTGCCGCTGGCCATGGCCGGCGATTTCAACGAAGCCATGAAGCGGCTGCACACCAACAGGACCTGACACACCATGGGCATCACATGCGGCATCGTCGGCCTGCCGAACGTCGGCAAGTCGACCCTCTTCAACGCGTTGACCCGGGCGGGCATCGCCGCGGCCAACTTCCCGTTCTGCACGATCGAGCCCAACGTCGGCGTGGTCCCGGTGCCGGATCCGCGCCTGAATGCGCTGTCGGAGATCGTCAAGCCGCAGAAGTGCATCCCGACCGCGGTGGAGTTCGTCGACATCGCCGGCCTGGTGGCCGGCGCCGCCAGCGGCGAGGGCCTGGGCAACAAGTTCCTCGCCCACATCCGCGAGGTCGATGCGATCTGCCACGTGGTGCGCTGCTTCGAGAACCCCGACGTCATCCACGTCAACAACAAGGTCGACCCGATCGCGGACATCGACACCATCGATACCGAGCTGGCGCTGGCCGACCTGGAATCGGTCGACAAGGCCCTGCAGCGCGCCGAGCGCTCGGCCAAGACCGGCGACAAGGACGCCAAGGCGCGGGTCGAGGTGCTGGCGCGGGTGCGCGCCGCGCTGGACGCCGGCACCCCGGCGCGGGCGATGGGCCTGTCCGAGGACGACCGCGCGGCCGTGCGCGACCTGTTCCTGCTGACGCTCAAGCCGGTGATGTACGTCGCCAACGTGCTCGAGGACGGGTTCGAGGACAATGCGCACCTGGACGCCGTGCGCGCCCGGGCGGCGGGTGAGGGCGCCGAAGTAGTGCCGGTCTCGGCCGCGATCGAGGAAGAGCTCAGCGAGCTCGAAGACGCCGACCGCGACGCGTTCCTGGAAAGCCTGGGCCTCGAGGAGCCGGGCCTGAATCGGGTCATCCGCGCGGCCTACCTCCTGCTTGGCCTGCAGACCTACTTCACCGCCGGGGTGAAGGAAGTCCGCGCGTGGACGGTCAGGGCCGGCTCCACCGCGCCGCAGGCGGCCGCGGTGATCCACACCGACTTCGAAAAGGGTTTCATACGCGCCGAAACCATCGGCTACGACGACTTCATCCGCTACAAGGGCGAGGCCGGCGCGCGCGAGGCCGGGCGGCTGCGCCTGGAGGGCAAGGAATACCGCGTGCAGGAAGGCGACGTCCTGCATTTCCGGTTCAACGTGTGAGTCCGCGGGGTGGCCGGCGCGTCCGGAGGCCACCCGACGGCATGAAAGAGATCGCAGGCGTTGACAGTCGCGATCGGGACCGTCAAAATCGCGGGCTGTTTCACCGGTTTGTGTGCTGGAGGGATACCCAAGCGGCCAACGGGGGCAGACTGTAAATCTGCTGGCTTACGCCTTCGGTGGTTCGAATCCACCTCCCTCCACCAGTACATCCCCGGCGCGGGAGTAGTTCAACGGTAGAACCTCAGCCTTCCAAGCTGATGGTGCGGGTTCGATTCCCGTCTCCCGCTCCACCGCGGGGTATCATTGGAACCGCGGCGCCAGGGCACAACTCACGCTCACGTAGCTCAGTCGGTAGAGCACCTCCTTGGTAAGGAGGAGGTCACTGGTTCGATTCCAGTCGTGAGCACCATCTTCGGGTCGCAGCACCACGCGCGGCCCTCCATCCAACCGTTCAACGAGATACGCAATCATGGCCAAGGGTAAGTTCGAGCGCACCAAGCCCCACGTGAACGTGGGCACGATCGGTCACGTGGACCACGGCAAGACGA
>NZ_JBSVRR010000006.1:0-170802 GCF_054072805.1 Luteimonas sp. A534 | reverse complement strand
GGCTGTAGCCGCTCCCACAGGGAGCCGCTTCCACAGGCTGAGGGGCCGGCCGCCCGTGGGAGCGGCTACAGCCGCGAGGCCCTTGACCGTCGTGACACCTGCCTTGACCGGCTCCTGGCAGGCCGCCATTCTGGTCGGCTTCCCTCCCCACGCAGTCCCTGCCCGCGCCCGATGAGTTCACGCTACGACGCCGCCGACATCGAAGTCCTGTCCGGCCTGGATCCGGTCAAGCGCCGGCCCGGCATGTACACCGACACCACCCGCCCCAACCACCTGGCGCAGGAGGTCATCGACAACGCGGTGGACGAGGCCCTGGCCGGCCACGCGCGCGCGATCGCGGTGACGATGTTCAAGGACGGCAGCTGCGAGGTCTCCGACGACGGCCGCGGCATGCCGGTGGACATCCATCCGGAGGAAAAAGTGCCGGGGGTCGAGCTGATCCTGACCCGGCTTCACGCGGGCGGAAAGTTCAGCAACCGCAACTACGCGTTCTCCGGCGGCCTGCACGGCGTGGGCGTGAGCGTGGTGAATGCGCTGTCGACCCTGGTCGAGATCCACATCAAGCGCGACGGCAACGAGTACCGCATGGCCTTCCGCGACGGCGACCCGGCCAGCGGGCTCGAGGTCGTGGGCGTGGTCGGCAAGCGCAATACCGGCACCCGGCTGCGCTTCTGGCCCGACCCGAAGTATTTCGACACCCCGAAGTTCAGCCTGCGCGCGCTGCGCCACTTGCTGCGCGCCAAGGCGGTGCTCTGCCCCGGCCTGACCGTGACCCTGTTCGACGAGGCCAGCGGCGAGCGCAACGAATGGCACTACGCAGACGGCCTGCGCGACTACTTGGCCGGCGAGCTCACCGGGCGCGAGGCGCTGCCGCCGGACCTGTTCCTCGGCAGCCTGAAAAAGGACACCGAGATCGTGGACTGGGCCGCGGCCTGGATCCCCGACGGCGAGCTGGTGCAGGAAAGCTACGTCAACCTGATCCCGACGACGCAGCACGGAACCCACGTCAACGGCCTGCGCTCGGGCTTCACCGACGCGCTGCGCAAGTTCTGCGAGTTCCGCAGCCTGCTGCCGCGCGGCGTGAAGCTGGCCCCCGAAGACGTCTGGGACCGCGTGTCCTTCGTCCTCAGCCTGAAGATGAGCGACCCGCAGTTCAGCGGCCAGACCAAGGAGCGGCTGAGCTCGCGCCAGGCCGCGGGCTTCATCGAGGGCGCCGCCGAGGATGCGTTCACCCTCTGGCTCAACAGCCACGTGGAGCTCGGCGAGAAGATCGCGCAGCTCGCGATCGACCGCGCCAGCGCGCGCCTGAAGACCGAGAAGCAGATCACCCGCAAGAAGGTCACCCAGGGCCCGGCGCTGCCGGGCAAGCTGGCCGACTGCATCAGCCAGGACCTGTCGCGCACCGAGCTGTTCCTGGTCGAGGGCGATTCGGCGGGTGGCTCCGCCAAGCAGGCCCGCGACAAGGATTTCCAGGCGATCCTGCCGCTGCGCGGCAAGATCCTGAACACCTGGGAGGTCGCGTCCACCAGCGTGCTGGCGTCGGAGGAAGTGCACAACCTCGCCATCGCGATCGGCTGCGACCCGGGCAAGGAGGACATCTCCGGCCTGCGCTACGGCAAGGTCGTGATCCTGGCCGACGCCGACTCCGACGGCCTGCACATCGCGACCCTGCTGGCGGCGCTGTTCCTGCGCCACTTCCCCGCGCTGGTGCGCGCCGGCCACATCTTCGTGGCGATGCCGCCGCTGTACCGCGTCGACATCGGCAAGCAGGTGTTCTACGCCCTGGACGAGGAAGAAAAGCGCCTGCTGCTGGAGAAGATCGCGCGAGAAAAGATCAAGGGCCAGGTCAACGTGACCCGCTTCAAGGGCCTGGGCGAGATGAACCCGCCGCAGCTGCGCGAATCCACGATCCACCCCGACACCCGCCGCCTGGTCCAGCTGACCATCGACGACGCCGACCAGACGCGCTCGCTGATGGACATGCTGCTGGCCAAGAAGCGCGCGTCGGATCGCAAGTCCTGGCTGGAGGAAAAGGGCGACCTGGCTTCGCTGGAGGTCTGACGCCGCGCACACGGCCCCCGCGGGAGCAAACGTGACTCTGTGGGAGCAGCTATAGCTGCGATAACCGTGACCCTGTGGGAGCAGCTATAGCTGCGATAACCGTGACTGGAGTGTGCGCCGATCGCAGCTATAGCTGCTCCCACAAGGACGGCGGCAGCTGCTCCCACAAGAACGGCGGCAAGGCCCCAGGTTCAGGCCCGCAGCGCGGCTTCCAGCAGCGCACGCAGCACCGGTTCCAGCGCGGCAGCCTTCTCCGGCAGCCAATCGAACGTCGCTTCGTTCATGTAGGCACGCTGCGCGATCTCGAGCTGCACGGCCTCCACACCCTGTTCGGGCCGGCCGTAATGGCGCGTGATATGGCCGCCCTTGAAGCGGCCGTTGGCGACCCAGTCGTAGCCGTCCTGCTTCGCCAGCACCAGCGCCAGGCGCTGTGCCAGCTCCGGTGAGCAGCTGGCGCCTCCAGCGGTGCCGAGGTTGAGGTCCGGCAGGCGGCCCGGGAACAGCCAGGGCAGCTCGCCGCGGATCGAGTGCGCTTCCCACAGCACCACGCGGCCGTGCGCCTGCTTCAGGCGATCGATCTCCCCGCGCAGCGCCGCGTGGTAGGGCCGCCAGTACGCGTCGACGCGCTGCAGGACCTCCCCGGGCGCGGGTTCCTGGCCTTCAAGGTAGACCGCGCTGCCATTGAACTGCCGCACCGGGCACAGGCCGGTGGTGTTCTGCCCGGGATAGAGCGAGGTGTCGTCTTCGCCGCGGTTGAGGTCGACCACGTAGCGCGAATGCGTCGGCACCAGGATCGAGGCGCCGAGATCGCGCGCGAAGTCGTACAGCCGCGCCACGTGCCAGTCGGTGTCGGGCACGCCGCGCGCGCTGGCGGTCAGGCGCTGTGCGATCGCATCCGGGACATGGGTGCCGTCGTGCGGCAGGCTGACGAGCAGCGGCGCGCTGCCGCGGTGCAGGGTGAAGGTCTCCATCCCCCGATCCTAACCGCTCAGCGCAGCAGCACGATCTCTTCGGCGCTGGTGGGATGGATGGCGACGGTGGCGTGGAAGTCCGCAAGCGTCGCGCCCATCTTCACCGCCACCGCGAACCCCTGCAGGATCTCGTCGGCGGCCTCGCCCACCAGGTGCAGGCCGACCACGCGCTTCTCTTCGCCCACGCAGACGGCCTTGAACATGCTGTGCTGCTGCACGTCGGCCAGCGCGTGCAGCATCGGGCGGAAAGTGGTGCGGTGGCAGCTCACGGCATCGCCTCCGAAGCGCTCCCGCGCCTCCGCCTCGGTCAGCCCGACCTTGCCCAGCGGCGGATGCGAGAACACCACCGTGGGGACGTTGACATGGTCGACGCGGGCATCGGGGTCGCCACCGAACACGCGGTCCATCAACCGCCGGCCCTCGGCGATCGCCACGGGCGTCAGCGCCAGGCGACCGGTGACGTCGCCGACGGCGTAGATCCGCTCGGCGCTGGTGGACTGGAAGTCGTCGACCTCGACACGGGCATCCGCGGTGACGCGCACGCCGGCGGCATCAAGGCCGAGGCCATCGGTATTCGGGCGGCGCCCGGTGGCGAAGACCACGGCGTCGAAGGGCTCGCCCGCGTCGCCATCCTGTTCGCGCAGGCGCACGCCGTCGTCGCTGCCTGCGGCTTCGAGCGCCGCCAGCGAATAGCCGAAATGCAGCGCGATGCCGGACTGGTGCATGTTGCCCTGCAGGCGTTCGAGCACGTCGGGATCGAAGCCCTTGAGCAGGCCGTCCCCGCGCACGAACAGCTCCACCTGGCTGCCAAGTCCCTGCATCACCCCGGCCAGCTCGACGCCGATGTAGCCGCCGCCGATGATCGCCACCCGCTTTGGGGCCGCCGACAGGGCGAAGAAGCCGTCGGAGTCGATGCCCAGCCCGGCGCCGGGGATGTCGGGCCTGACCGGCCGGCCGCCGGTCGCCAGCAGGATGTGCTCCGCCTGCACCTGGGTGCCGTCATCGCACTCCACCAGGCCGTCGCCGGCCAGGCGGCCGCGCGTGGGCAGCAGCGCGATGCCGGCCTCGTCCAGGCGCTTGCGGTAGCTGGCGTGGATGTTGGCGATGTAGCCTTGGCGGCTTGCGACCAGCGTCTTCCAGTCCGGGCAGGCCGGCTGTACCGGAAACCCCAGCGCCGGCGCCAGCGCGATGCGCGCACCCAGGTCGGCGACCAGCCACATTGCTTTCTTCGGCACGCAGCCGACGTTGACGCAGGTGCCGCCGAGTTCGCCCGGTTCGAGCAGCACCACGCGCGCGCCATGGTTGGCGGCGCGGAAAGCCGCGGCCAGCCCTCCGGAGCCGCCACCCACCACGACCAGGTCGACGTGCAGGCGGCGCGCGGCGCTCACCGGAAGCGCGCCGGGGAGTACGGGGCGGGATCGATCCGCGGTTCGCGACCGCAGATCAGGTCGGAGACGAGTTGTCCGGTGCCGGGGCTCATGCTGACGCCGAGCATGCCGTGCCCTGTCGCTATCCAGGCGTGACGACGCCCCGGCACGCGGCCGATGATCGGCACGTCGTCGATGCTCAGCGGGCGCCAGCCGTACCACTCCTCGTGCTTCACCGCGCCCACGGGCTCGTGCAGGAAGCTGGCGGCGCCGCGCTCGAGCGCATCGAGCCGGCGGCGGTTGAGGCTGGTGCTGTAGCCGGAGAATTCCATCGTGCTGCCCAGCCGGTACCCGCTGCCCCACGCGGTGACGCAGACGCCGGGTTCGTGCAGCGACAGCGCGCGCCGCGGCACCAGCGCCGGCCGGTCGTAGGTGATCGAATAGCCCTTGCCCGGCTGCACCGGCAGCGCGCCCAGGCCCGCCGAACGCATCAGCGTGGGCGACCAGGCACCGGTGGCGAGGACCACGTCGCGCGCGCGCACCGTGCCGCGGCTGCCGTGCACCACCACGCCGTCCGCGTCCTCGTCGATGCGCTGCACTTCCCAACCGTCTTCGATCACGCCGCCTGACGCGCGCAGGGAACTGGCCAGGCCCTCGACATAGCGGTCGGGCCGCAGGCTGGCGTCGCCAGGGAAGCGGATCACGGCATGCAGGCCCGCCTTCAGGGCGGGATCCGAGCGCTCGTATTCGCCGCCGTCGATCACTTCGGCGGCGATGCCGACTTCGGCCAGGTGCGGGAGGTCGCGCGCGCCCGCATCGAACCCGGACGCGGTCTGGTAGAGGTAGTCCACGCCGTCAGATGCGTATTCCGCGTTCGGGGCATGGCGCGCCACCCAGTCGGGATAGGCGGCGATCGAATCGTTGAGGATGGCCGCGCGCGCGACCAGCGCCGTGCGCCAGTCGCGGGCATTGCAGCGGCGGGCAAAGCCGAACAGCCAGCGCCACAGGCCCGGGTCCAGCCGCGGCGCAACGTAGAACGGGGCGTCCGGCGTCAGCATCCAGCGCAGCGCCTGGCTGATCGCGCCGGGCGCGGCCAGCGGCGCGGCGTGGCTGGGCGTCAGCGTGCCGCAGTTGCCGTGCGAACTGCCGCTGCCGACGGTCTTCGCCTCCAGCACGCGCACGCTGCGCCCGGCTTCGACCAGGCACAGCGCCGTGCACAGCCCGATGACGCCGCCACCCACCACCACTACATCGACGCGTTCGTCCATGGCGAAAGTGTAGCGGCGCGCTGGCCGTCAGTCGGCCTTGGCGGCGTCTTCGCCCGCGTCGGCGGCGGGCTCGCCGTGGCCGGCGTCGCCGTGGTCGTGGCCGCCCTCGCCGTGCACGTGGCCGTGCTCGATCTCGACCTGCTGGGCCTCGCGCACGTCGACGATCTCGACGTCGAAGTGCAGGGCCTTCCCGGCCATCGGGTGGTTCAGGTCGACATCGACCACGCTCATGCCGATCTTCTCGATCGTGACCGCACGCGGACCGAAGTTGGTGTTCAGCACCACCTGGTCGCCAACGGACAGCTTCTGGCCGCCGAAGTGCTTCTTCGGCACGCGCTGGGTCAGACCGTCGCGGCGCTCGCCATAGGCCTCGGCGGCCGGCACGTCGGCGCTGAAGCTGTCGCCGGCGACGTGGCCTTCCATCGCCTTCTCCAGGCCCGGGATGATGTTGCCGTGGCCGTGCAGGATGGCCAGCGGCTGGCCGTTGTCCTTGGAGCTTTCCACCGGCTCGCCGCCCTGTTCGGACACGGTGTAGTGGAAGCGGACGACGCGGTCTTTCTCGATCTTCATGGGCTGTGGATCCGATGGCGCGGCACGCGGCCGCTTGTAAGGAAGGCGGGTGGTCGGCCAAGATGCCGGCCGATGGGCAAGACCACGCATTATCCAGACACGGGCCGCCGTGCGCCAATCGCGATCGCGGGGCTTGCGGCCATGCTGTTTGCAGCGGGTTGCGGCCGGGACGATGTCCGCCCCGCCCAGCCCCGGCCCGTTGTCGTCGGCGAGCGTGAGTGGCCGCAGGTCACGCCGGTCGACCCCGCGGCCGCGAACGCGGTGCTGATGCGCGCCATCAGCCTGGTCGGCACGCCCTATCGCTACGGTGGCAACACGCCCGAAGGCGGCTTCGATTGCTCCGGCCTGGTCAATTACGTCTACAGCGACATGCTCGACCTGAAGCTGCCGCGCACTTCCCGCGACCTCGCCGCCTACCAGGGGCCGCGGATCGAGCCGCAGAAGCTGGCGACGGCCGACCTGGTGTTCTTCGGCAGCGGTGGCAACGTGTCCCACGTCGGGATCTACGTCGGCGAGGGCCGCTTCGTCCACGCCCCCAGCACCGGTGGCACCGTGCGACTGGATCACCTGGACGGAAGCTACTGGCGGCGCAACTACAGCGGCGCGAAACGGATCCTGCGCTGAATCGGGGACACCGATCACGGCCGATTCACGTCGAACTTACGAAAAGTTAACAAATCAGGCAACCCGGTCGGTCACCATCCTGCGCTGCTGCTCTGACTTGTGAAGACTGCGTGACTTTTTCCGCACCCATCGAATCTCATCGCCGCCGCACCGCACCACGGGCGCATTCCATCCTTTTCACGATCCTGCTGTCGTTTGCCGCGGCGCCTGTACTGGCGGCCCCGCTGGCAGCGGATTCGGCCGACCAGATGCTGGGCGGCTCCACCAGCCTGGCCCTGGTGGGCAGCCTGCTGGCGCCCGACCGCGACATGCTGAGCGCGGCCGACGTCAACCAGCTGATCGAGGCCGGGGCCCCCGCGTCTGACGCCACCGAGCCCCCCAGCCGCATCCAGGCCCTGCTCCGCCGCGCCAAGGGCTTGCTTGGCACGCCCTACCGCTGGGGCGGCACCTCGCCGGACTCCGGCTTCGACTGCAGTGGCCTGGTGAACTACGTGTTCCGCACCGCCCTGGGCATCGAACTGCCGCGCGTGTCGCGCGAGATGGCGAGCAACGGCGAGAAGGTCGATCGCGCGGCGTTGATCGCAGGCGACCTGGTGTTCTTCGGCCGCCGCGGCAAGCGCGTCGACCACGTCGGCATCTACGTCGGCGACGGCCAGTTCGTGCACGCCCCGCGCACCGGCCGTGACGTCACCGTGTCGCGCCTGGACACCGGCTACTGGGCCGGCAGGTTCCTGCAGGCGCGCCGGGTCGAAGGCCTCGACAGCTGAGGCACGCCCTCGCACGCCGCTGCATCGAAGGCCGCCCCCGGGCGGCCTTTTTCGTGTCCGGCCCGGCCGCGCTGCAGCGCGGCGTGCACGACACGGGGACGGCAGGCGAAGCTCGACCAGATTCGATACCGGGACGGAAGGGATACCGATGCAGGCTTCTTTACTGACCAACCTGCTCCTGCCTCTGGCGCTGGGCGTGATCATGCTCGGGCTTGGCATGGGCCTCACGATCGAGGACTTCAGGCGCGTCGGGCGCTACCCGAAAGCCGTCCTCGTCGGCCTCGGCCTCCAGACCCTGCTGCTGCCCTGGGTGGCGTTCGGCCTGGCGCTGGGCCTGGGCCTGCGAGCGGAACTCGCGGTGGGACTGATGCTGCTGGCGGCCTCGCCGGGCGGTGCCACGGCCAACATCTACAGCCACCTCGCGCGCGGCGACGTCGCGCTCAATATCACGCTCACGGCGATCAACAGCCTGCTCTGCCTGCTGACCCTGCCGGTGATCCTCAACCTCTCGCTGGAATTCTTCATGGGCGCCGGGCAATACGTGCAGCCGCCGGTGTCGAAGGTGCTCGAGGTCGCGGTGATCATCCTGCTGCCGGTGGCCGCGGGCATGACGGTGCGGCATTTCGCGCCGGCGTTCGCGGCGGCCTCGACCAAGCCGCTGCGGCTGCTCTCGGTGCTGGTGCTGGCGCTGCTGGTGGCGGTGGCGGTGGCGCAGTCCTACGAGGTGCTGCTGGCCTCGATCGCCACGGTCGGGTTGGCCTGCCTGCTGTTCAACCTCGCCAGCCTGGGCACCGGCTACGCCGCGCCGCTGGCCCTGCGGCTGCCGCGGCCGCAGGCGATCGCCATCTCGATGGAGATCGGCATCCACAACGGCACCCTGGCGATCTTCATCGGCCTCAACGTACTCGGCAACCCGGCGATGTCGATTCCCGCGGCGGTCTACAGCCTGCTGATGTTCTTTACGGCGGGCGCGTTCGCGTACTGGCTCAACCGGCCCCGCGGAGTGCCGGTGCCCGCGTAAGCCCACCACGACTCCCTTCCCCCGCTTGCGGGGGAAGGTGCCCCGCGGAGCGAGGGAAGAGGGTCGGGTCTATTCGACGTTCTGGAACTCGCCCCACTCGGCCAGCTGCTCCGCAATCGCCCCACCATCGCCCACCACGATGATGCTCTGGCGCTCCGGTGCGAAGTACTTCGCCGCCATCGCCTGCACCTGGTCCGCGCCCACCGCGCGGACCTTGGGCACGAACTCGCCGAGGTATTCCGATGGCAGCCCGACCAGCCAGTTCGACGCCAGCGTGGCCGCCACCGAGGCCTGCATCTGGTTGCCGATCAGATAGCCGCCGGCCACGTAGCGCTTGGTGTCGTCGAGCTCGGTGGCGGGCACCGGTTCGCTGCCGATGCGCGCGTATTCCTTGAAGAACTCGGTCAGCGATGCGCCGGTGACTTCGTTGCGCACGTCGGCGGATCCGCTGACGAGGCCGCCCTCGGCCGAGGTCGCAAGGCCGGCGCGGGCACCGTAGGTGTAGCCCTTTTCTTCGCGCAGGTTCTGCATCACGCGGCTGGAGAAGCTGCCGCCCAGCACGGTGCCCGCCAGCTGCAGCGGGATCGCGTCGGGATCGGTGGCCGCGACCGCGGGGCTCGCCAGGCGCAGCGTCGACTGCACGCTGCCGTCGCGCTGCAGCAGCAGCCGCTGCGCCTTGGCATCGCGCGGCGCGGCCGGCGTGGCGGGGACATCGGCCACGCCGGAGGCATCCCAATCGCCAAAGGCCTGCTCCGCCAGGCGGAAGGCGTCGTCGGCGTCGATCCGGCCGGTCACCACCAACAGGCTGCGGTCGGGATGGAAGCGACGCTGGTGCTCGCTGCGCAGTGCCGCAGGCGTGACCGCCATGATCGAGGCTTCGGTCTGCTGGGTGCGTGCATACGGGTGGTCGCCGTAGACCGCCGACAGCAGCGCGCGATTGGCGCGGAAGCCCGGCTGCGCTTCGGCCGCCTTCAGTGCCTGCAGGGCGTTGGCCTGCGCGAGCTTGACCTCGCTGTCGGGGAAGGCCGGCGTGCGGACCACCTCGGCGAGCAGGGACAGCATCGGGCCGGCGTTGGCGGCCAGGGCATTGCCATAGACCAGCGCGCCGTCGCTGCTGACCGAGGCACCGACGCCGCCGCCCTGGGCTTGGGCGAACTCGGCGATCTCGCGCGAATCGCGCTGAGCGGTGCCTTCGGTCAGCAGCCCCGCCATCAGCGATGCGAAGCCGGGCGCATCGGGCGCATCGGCGACGTAGCCGGCATTGCGCACCGCGAGCACGTAATCCACGCGCGGGATGCCGTCGCGCGGCACCACCCAGACCTCGAGGCCGTTGGCCAGGGTCTTCTTTTCGATCCCGGGCACCGGCAGCGGCTTGTCGGCCGCGTAGGGCGGCAGGTCCTTGGGGAGGTCGGCCGACGGGCCGGCGACGGCGGCACCGCAGGCGAGCGCGGAAACGGCCAGGGCGAGCAGCGTGTGCTTGAAGTGGGTCATGGTCGTCTCCTTCAATCCGTGGTCGCGTCAGTGGTGGCGTCTGTGGCGGCAGCGGCCTGCAGCATGGCCTCCGGCTTGCGGTCGATGACGGTGCGGTTGTCGCGCGTCAGGTAGGTGCGCGCGGCGCGCTGCACGTCGGCCGAGGTCACGGCGTCGATCCAGCCGGGAATACGATTGACCACTTCGGCGTCGTCCCACATCAGCTGCAGCTTGGCCAGGGCGTCGGCGCGGGAGATGAAGGACTCCAGGCCGTTGTACCAGTCGGCGAGCATGCGGGTCTTGACGCGTGCGAGCGTGGCGTCGTCGACGCCTTCGGCGACGACCTGCGCGATCTCCTCGTCGATCGCGGCCAGCATGGCGTCGGCGTCGGTGGTCGGCTTGTACAGCGCGAACACGGTGAACAGCGTCGGGCCATCATATTCCCACTCGCTGGTCAGGCCGTAGAGCGAGTCGACGTTGAGCGCCAGCTCGCGTCCCTTTACCAGACCCTGGTACAGCCGCGAAGCGTCGCCGTTGGCGAGCAGCGCGCCGAGCACCGCCATCGGCGCCTGGTCGGCGCTGCCGCGGTCGGGCATCTTCCAGGCCACGGCGATGGCAGGCACCTGCGCCAGCTTGTCGCCCTGCTGCAGGCGCGTTTCCTTGGTGTTGAGGCCTTCGCTGAAGTCCGGCGCCGGCGGCGTGGGACGCGAGGCGATGTCGCCGAAGTACTTCTCGGCCAGCGCGAAGCCCTCTTCCGGAGAGATGTCGCCGGCCAGCGACAGGATCGCGTTGTTGGGGCCGTAGAAGTCGCGGTGGAACGCCTTGACGTCATCGAGGTCGGCGTTTTCCAGGTCCTCGAAGCTGCCGTAGCCGTCGTGGTTGTTCTCCCACTTCTGGAACGCGTGCTGGCCGATGTCGATCCACATGAAACCGCCGTAGGGCTGGTTCTGCACGTTGTTGCGGATCTCTTCCTTCACCACGTCCTGCTGGTTTTTCAGCGTGCTCTCACTGAAGTCCAGCATGCGCATGCGGTCGGCCTCGAGCCACAGGATGGGCTCGATCGCCGACGAGGGCGCGATCTCGATGTAGTTGGTGAAGTCGGCGCGGGTGGAGCCGTTGTTGCGGCCGCCGCCGCCGGTGATCACGCGGTCGAACACGCCCTCGGGCGCGTTGGCGGAGCCTTCGAACATCAGGTGCTCGAACAGGTGCGCGAAGCCGGTGCGGTCGCGCGGCTCGAGCCGCATGCCGATGCCGTAGACCACGCTCACGCCAACCACCGGCGCGCTGCGGTCTTCGGACACGACCACGGTCAGGCCGTTGTCGAGGACCTTCGTCGCCACCGGGATGTCCCAGCGGTCGGTGTCAGCGGCGAACGACGGCGCCGCGAACAGCAGCGCGCACAGCCCTGCCGTGTGCCAGTACAGCTTCATGAGGCCCTCTCCCGTGTGGACAACGCATCACCTTACCCCGGGCCGTTCCGCGCAGTGCCGGCCAGAAGTCATGTCCGGGAGCGGCCGAACACGCCAGGGATCATCGGCGATACTCGACGCCCCGCCGGAGCATCCAGACACATGTCCCCAAGCAGCCTGTCCGCCCCCACCGTCTCCGCTTTGGCGCTCGCCCTGGGGATCCTGCCCACGATGTGCGCCACGGCCGCCGAGCCACCGCTGCCGCAGCTGAAGGCCTATACCGTCCATGACAGCTGGCGGCAGCCGATCGCGCCGGTGAAGATCGCAGACAACACCTGGCACATCGGTACGGCCAACCTCAGCGCGCTCCTGGTGAAAACCACGGACGGCGCAGTGCTGATCGACGGCGGCATGCCGCAGGCGGCCGACATGCTGCTGCAGCACATGGCCGACCTGGGCGTGGCACCGGCCGACCTGAAGCTGATCCTCCTCAGCCAGGCCCACGCCGACCACGTCGGCCCGCTCGCCGAGCTGCGCCGGCGCACCGGTGCGCGCGTGGCCGCCAACGCGGAGTCCGCGGTGCTGCTGGCGCGCGGTGGCAGCGACGACATCCACTTCGGCGACGCCATCGTCTACCCGCCGGTGCAGGTCGACCGCCTGCTGCTGGACGGCGAAGTCGTCGAACTCGGCGGCATGCGCTTCACCGTGCACTTCATGCCCGGGCATACGCCGGGCAGCATGGCCTGGACCTGGACCGACCGCGAGGGCGCCAGCCCCGTGCGCATCGCCTATGCCGACAGCCTGAGCGCGCCGGATTACCAGCTGGTGGACAACCCGCGATACCCGCGCATCGTCGACGACTATCGCCGCAGCTTCGACGTGGTCCGGGCCCTGCCCTGCGACGTGCTGCTGACGCCGCACCCGGGCTCAAGTGGCCGCGACTACGTGAATCCCGCGGCATCGAAGCCGATGGACTGCGCCGGGTATGCCGACCAGGCCGAACGCAGCTTCGACGCCCAGCTCCAGGCCGAGCGCGAAGCCCTTCGGTAACCCGCCCCTGCAGGATCAGCCATGGCTGCGATCCCGATCGGCGATCGCAGCCATGGCTGCTCCCACACGACAACGCTCCGCTGCCAGGCAGCGGCCCTACCGCTCCGTCTGAGACTCCAGCCCGACGTTGCTTGATGCGGCCGCGTACACCTCTTCGTCGAGGATCCCTGTCTGCTTCGCCACGAGCACCGGCACCAGCACCTGCCCGGTGACGTTGGTCATCGTGCGCATCATGTCGAGGATGCGGTCGATGGCGACCAGGTAGCCGATGCCTTCCAGCGGCAGGCCTGCGGCGCTCAGCACCAGGGTGACCATCACGATCGCGGTGCCGGGTACGCCGGCGGTGCCGAAGCTGCCCAGCACCGAAGCCAGCAGGATGATGAAGTACTGCGACATGTCCAGTTCGATGCCGAAGTACTGCGCCACGAACACCGCGGTCAGCGCCGGATAGATCGCGCCGCAGCCGTCCATCTTCACGCTCGCGCCCAGCGGCACCGCGAAGGCCGCATAGTCCTTGTCGACGCCGAGGTTGTGGGTGGCGCTGCGCAGGCTGGCCGGCAGCGCGGCGAAGCTCGACGAGGCCGCGAACGCCACCTGCATCGCCGGCGCCGCGCCGCGGAAGAACTTCAGCGGGCTGAGCCCGTGCGCCAGCAGCAGGCTGCTGTAGACGAACACGATGTGGATCGCGCAGGCCAGGTACAGCGCGCCGATGTAGCTGCCCAGCGGCAGCAGCTTCTCGAAGCCGTAGGTGCCCACAAGCGCGGCGATCAGGCCGAAGGTACCCAGCGGGGTCATCTCGAGCACGAAGCGGGTGACCTGGATCATCGCCTCGCTGCCTTCGGCCATCAGCGCGCGCAGGCGCTGCGTGCGCTCGCCCAGCTTGACCAGCGCGAAGCCGAGCAGCGCCGCGAAGAAGATCACCTGCAGGATCCTGCCCTCGGTCAGGGCGCGGAACGGGTTGGTCGGCACCACGTCCACCAGCACCTGCACCGGGCCGGGCACGTCGCGGACCACGTAGTCCGGCGCCACCACCAGGCCGCTCACGCCGATGCCGGGCTGCAGCACCAGGCCGACGCCCAGCCCGACGCAGACCGCAAGCACGGCGGTGATCGCGAACCAGGCGAAGGTGCGCCCGCCCAGCGAGGCCATCGACTTCTGCCCGTGCAGGCTCGAAATCGCGCTGGCCACGGCGAAGAACACCAGCGGCGTCGCGATCATCCGGATCAGGTTGACGTAGACGTCGCCCAGGGGCTTGAACCACACGCCGGCGGCGGGCCCGAACGCCCAGCCGGCCAGCGCACCCAGCACGAAGCCCGCGGCGACGCGCTGCCAGAACGGGATCTTCAACCACGCGGAGACGAGCTTCATCGGCGTCCAGGGGAGGGGCAATGACGCACCTTAGCCGATGGCCGCTGTGGCGACGACCGCCGTGGCGGAACGCCGACGTGTCATCTTCGGGACGCTGTGCGCCGGTCATAATGAATACCTCATCCGGCCGCAGGACGCTCGACAGACCCATGACCCGCACGCTCCGCTTGTCCCTTCCCGTCCTGTGCGCCTGCCTTGCCGCAGCCTGTGCCGTCCCCGCCACCCGCGCTCCCGCGCCAGCCGCTTCCACCGCCATGGGCGCGATCCACGTCGAAGTCCCGGCGGTCGCGCACCCCGAGGGAGAGACCCCCGCCTGGTGGTACCGCAGCGGCGCCGCGCGTGCGGCCGGCAACGGCGCCATGGACGGGCGCGCGAAGAACGTGATCGTGTTCCTGGGCGATGGCATGAGCCTGACCACGGTGGCCGCGGCGCGGATCTTCGCCGGCCAGCGCGCCGGCAACCCGGGCGAAGAACACCTGCTGGCCTGGGAGCAGTTCCCGGCCACGGCGTTTTCCAAGACCTACAACACCGATGCCCAGACCCCGGATTCGGCCGGCACCATGACCGCCATCGCCACCGGCGTGAAAACCCACATCGGTGCGATCGGCGTCAGCGCCGGCGGCCACAACGACTGCGCCCAGTCGCGCGGCAACCGCCTGCAGGGCTGGCTGGCGCTGGCCGCCGACGCCGGCATGGGCACCGGCATCGTCACGACCGCGCGCCTGACCCACGCCACGCCCGCCGCGACCTATGCCCACGTGCCCAACCGCAACTGGGAGAGCGACGCCTCGCTGCCCGACGCCGCGCGCGAGGCCGGCTGCAGCGACATCGCCAGCCAGTTCCTCGACTTCGCCCGCGAACGCGGCGGTCCGCAGATCGTGCTCGCCGGCGGCGCCCGCGAGTTCCTGCCCAACGAAGAAGTGATGCCCGGCGTGCGCGGCAAGCGCAAGGACGGCCGCAACCTGGTCGCGGAGTGGCTGGAGCTGCATCCCGGGGGTGCGTTCGTCCACACCAGCGAGCAGTTCGAGGCCGCGCGCGGCACGTCGCCCGTGCTGGGCCTCTTCGAGCTGAGCCACATGCAGTACGAGCACGACCGCGACCGCGGCCCCGAAGGCGAGCCCGATCTCGAAGCCCTGACCCGCTTCGCGATCGAATCGCTGGCGGGGAACGACCAGGGCTACGTGTTGCTGGTGGAAGGCGGCCGCATCGACCACGCCAACCACGAAGGCAACGCCTACCGCGCCCTGGACGAGACCGTGGCGATGTCACGCGCCGTGCAGGCCGCGGTCGACATGACCTCGGCCGACGACACGCTGATCGTGGTCACCGCCGACCACTCGCACGTGCTCAACTTCGTCGGCTATCCGCAGCGCGGCAACCCGATCCTGGGCAAGGTGCACGAGGGCGGCGAAGGCCCCGCGCGCGACGCCCTTGGCCTGCCCTACACCACCCTCAGCTATGCCAACGGCCCCGGCTATCCCGGCGCCAGCGCCAGCCAGCCCCAGGGCCCGAAGCGCCACTTCCACGCCGCCCGTGACACCCGGCCATCCACCGGCCGCCCCGACCTCACCGACGTCGACACCACCGATCCCGACTACATGCAGGAAGCGATGGTGCCGCTGGCGTCGGAAACCCACGGCGGCGAAGACGTCGGCATCTGGGCGCGCGGCCCTGGCAGCGCCGCGTTCCGCGGCACGCTGGAGCAGAACGTGATTTACCACGTGATCGTGCAGGCCACGCCGACGCTGCGCGGGCAGCTGTGCGCGAATGGCGTTTGCGACGCATCAGGCGTGCCGGTGGAACTCCCGAAGGTGCAGCCCCCCGCCCACTGATCCATCTGCGGGAACCCTGTGGGAGCGGCTACAGCCGCGATACCGGGCCGATCGCGGCTGTAGCCGCCCCCACAACCACAATCACATCAAAGTGACTCCACCGACCGAGCGGGTCAGAACGGCTTCGCAAGCACCAGCCACACCACCACCAGCAGGATCAGCACCGGGATCTCGTTGCGGATGCGCAGCATCTTCGTGGACGGCATCGCGCCGCCACGTGCGGCGACCTTGAGCTGGCGACCCTCGACGATGTACATCGCGAACATCACCGCCACCAGCAGCAGCTTGGCGTGCAGCCAGCCGGTGCCGCTGCCGACCATGGTCGGGAAGTCGGGAATCACCCGGTAGCCCATCCACAGCACCAGGCCCGCGACCACCGCGAGCCCGAACATCACATGGCCGAAGCGGTACAGCCGCCGGCCCATCAGCACCAGGCGGTCGCGCACCGCGGCGTTGCCGCCGTCCTCGACGATGTTGATCAGGATGCGCGGCAGGTAGAACGCCGCGGCTACCCAGGCCATCACGAACACGATGTGCAACGACTTGATCCAGATATAGCTCTGCATTGCTTCCCGCCCCTATGTAGTTGTCTACAGGATCGCACGGCGGGCGCCGCAGCCGGTATCGTGCCCGCCCATGGACAAGACCTACGACCAGGACTATTTCGACCGCTGGTACCGCGGCGGCGGCATCGGCGGGCGGCAGCGGCTGGCGCGCAAGGTGGCGCTGGCGGTGGCCACCGCGGAGTACCACCTTGAACGCCCGATCCGGACCGTGCTCGACATCGGCTGTGGCGAAGGCGCCTGGCGCGCTCCGCTGCTGAAACTGCGGCCCAAGGCGCAGTACATCGGGTTCGACAGCAGCCAGTACGCGATCGAGCGCCACGGTGCGCGCCGCAACCTGCACCACGCGCGCTTCGCCGACTTCGCCGAGCTGCGCCCCTGCACGCCGGCCGACCTGGTGGTGTGCAGCGACGTCCTGCACTACCTGCAGGCGCGCGAGATCGATCGCGGCCTGCCGGGCCTGGCGGAGCTGTGCGGCGGCGTCGCCTTCCTCGAGACCTTCGCCCGCGAGGACGCGGCCGAGGGCGACGAGCACGGGTTCATCGGCCGCCCGGGCAGCTTCTATCGCAAGCGCTTCGAGGCCGTGGGCTTCCGGGCCCTCGGGTCCCACTGCTGGCTCTCGCCCGGGCTGGCGGCCGGGGCGACGGCCCTTGAACTGGCCTGACACGGCGGGGCGGGCCCCGCCTGAACGTGGCCGTGAGGCTATGACCAATGGCCACCTGTTGCTCACGGCCCGCTGCGTTATGCTGCAGCGCGTCAGGAACAGGGGCCACCTCCGCCGATGATGTACCAACTGCACGAATTCAATCGCAACCTGCTTGCGCCCTTCACCGAGCTGGCGCAGGCGAACGCGAAGATCTTCGGCATCGAGGGCACCTGGCTGTCCTCGCTTCCGGGCGCGGCCCGCGTGGCCGCCACCAACGAACTCCTGCACCGCATCGGCAAGGATTACGAGAAGCCGCCCTTTGCCATCCACCAGGTGGTCAAGGACGGCCACGACGTGCCGGTGGTGGAGAAGGTGGCGCTCGACAAGCCCTTCTGCCGCCTGCTGCGCTTCAAGCGCTATACCGACGATGCGCAGAACATCCTCGGCATGAAGGACCAGCCCACGGTGCTGGTGGTGGCGCCGCTCTCAGGCCATCACTCCACCCTGCTGCGCGACACCGTGCGCACCCTGCTGCCCGACCACAAGGTCTACATCACCGACTGGATCGACGCGCGCATGGTGCCGAAGGAAGCGGGCGCGTTCACGCTCGACGACTACATCGCCTACATCCAGGAGTTCATCCGCCACATCGGCGCCGAACGCCTGCACGTGATGAGCGTCTGCCAGCCGACCGTGCCGGTGCTGGCGGCGATCTCGCTGATGGCCGCGCGCGGCGAGCCGGTGCCGCGCTCGATGGTGATGATGGGCGGGCCGATCGACACCCGCGAGTCGCCGACCGCGGTCAACAACCTCGCCACCACGAAGCCGCTGTCGTGGTTCGAGAACAACGTCATCCAGGTGGTGCCGCAGAACTATCCCGGCCGCGGCCGCCGCGTGTACCCCGGATTCCTGCAGCACACCGGGTTCATGGCCATGAACCCCGAGCGCCACTTCATGTCGCACTGGGACTTCTACCAGGACCTGGTGAAGGGCGACCTCGAAGACGCCGCGTCGCACCGCCGCTTCTACGACGAATACAACGCCGTGCTCGACATGCCCGCCGACTATTACCTCGACACCATCCGCGTGGTGTTCCAGGAGCAGCTGCTGCCGCGCGGCGCCTGGGACGTGGCCGGCGAGTGCGTCGACCCGGCGGCGATCACGGGCTGCGCGCTGATGACCATCGAGGGCGAGCTCGACGACATCTCCGGCCTCGGCCAGACCCGTGCCGCGCACGTGTTGTGCACCGGCGTTGCCGAACGCGACCGCGAACACCTGACCGTCGATGGCGCCGGCCATTACGGCATCTTCAGCGGCCGCCGCTGGCGCACGCAGGTGTATCCGCAGGTGCGCGACTTCATCGCGAAGCACGATGCAGTGCCGGCAGGAAAGCCCGTCGTGCGCAAGACGGCACGCAAGCAGTCCTCGAAGCACTGACGCATCCCGCCGAGCCACTCGGTCCCCGGGGAGGGCGGCGTTACCCGCCGGGCTGCTCGTGCAACGGCACGCGGACGAGGCTGTCCGGGTGCCATTCGATTGTCAGCGGCTTGCCCGCGTCGGCGATGGATTCGTCACTGACGTCCTTTCCGGTGCCCAGGTTCACCTGGTGCCATGCATCCTTCAACACATCCACGACCACCAGCAGGCGGCTGCCAACCTCCATCCTGCGCCCCGTCATGCGGGTGCGTTCAAACGGAACCGTGGTCCATTCGCCGGGAACCAGCAGTTCGCGGTGCGTCATGTCACGGGCATGGCTCGCCCGACCGACGTAGTAGGACAACTGCATGGTGGCGCCATCGGGTTTCAGCTCATAGAGCGACACGCTGAAATCGAAGTCGCGCTTGTCGATGCGCACCTTGAGCGCGCCCGAGAACGTGCCGACCACCGAGGTCGGCCGTGCGAACGGTGCGCAGGCGAAGGCGAAGCCGCTGCCGAGTTCCAGCTGGTCGCGCACCACGGGATCCGGGTAGTAGCCATGGTTCTGTGTCGTGCGGTCGGAAAAGTCGACGACCTGCGCCAGCGGTAGCGTTGCTCCGGCCGTGCGCGACAGGCACCGGTATGGTCCGCATGCCGCACCGGAAAGGTGAAACACGCTCACCCTTGCCGCAGCCTCCAGCGACGGCGCGCTGTGCCACTCGTCGGCGCCCATCAGCTGGTAGTTGACCCTGTCGCGCAGCAGGGCCGGGCGCGGCCCGCCGCGGAGCACATGGTCCAGCCACTGGAACGTGATTTCGTGCGTGTCGAACTGCGCGACGGGATCGATCCCGTAGCCACCCACGCTGCGTGGCTTCATCGGCGCCTGCGCGCCAAAATGGTCGTAGGGCCCGATCAGCAGGTAGTGCTCTGCGCCCGGACGGTGCCGCAGGTGTTCCTTGAAGTACTGCAGCGCCGAGATCTGGCCGTCATCGTAGTAGCCGGTGATCGACAGCACCGGGATGTCGATGCGCGCGAACTCATCGCCATAGGGCACCATCGCCTGCCAGTAGGCGTCATAGGCCGGATGCGAGAGCCACCGCTGCAGCCACGGGTTCGGCGTGCCGTCCACCCGGTCGATTTCGCGGTATGGCCGCCCGCTCCCGTACCAGGCCAGCGGCAAGCGTTGCCAGCGCTCGCGGTCGAAGTAGGTGTCATCGTCCAGGAGCCGGTTGTTGGCGACATGGAACGGCCATCCATAGTTCGCAAGCAGGAAGACGTTGTTCTCCATCGGCAGGCCGAGGCCCGGTATCGCCGCCGCGTACGGCACGATGGTCTTCAGCGCCCGGGGCATGCGCTTGGCAGCCGCCCACGCGGCAAACCCGGAATAGCTGCCCCCATACATCGCCACGCGGCCGTCGCTCCATGGCTGCCCTGCGATCCATTCGACCGCTGCGGCGGCATCGTCGGCTTCTGTCTCGTATGGACGGATCGCGTCGTCGCTCAACCGCTTTCCACGCGCATCCACCACCACGCCTGCGTAACCGTGCGCGGCCGCCTGCAAGGCCGTCGCACGGTTGGATTCGGGCTCGGTGTAGATCGTGAACACCATTGCGGCCGGCAGTGGCGACGTGGCTTTGCGGCTCCGCACCACCACTGCGGACAGGGTGGCGCCGTCCGGCGCAGGGATCAGCACGTCCTCGTCTACGAGATAGCGCGCCTCTTCATCCGCGGCGATCAAGGCACCGGCCGTCGCAGCCGCGGCAAGTGCGTCCACGAAGGCCTGCCGGCGTGCGAGGCCGAGGGCATCGTCCAGCGTGACCTCCGCCATATCCCCCAGCTGCGACGCGGACTCTCGGAGATCGGCCCTCGCACGCTCGAGGGAGCCACCAAACCAGTACTGGGTGCGCTGCGCTTCAAGATCGTCCAGCTTCCCGAAGTAGCTCTCGAACGCCGTGGAATACGCCTTGTCGAGCCCTTGCCGCCGGTCCGCCCGCGCCTGTGCATGGAGCAGATAGGGCACCCAGCGTCGCGGGCGCTCGTGTTCGCCCTGCGAAACGAGGCCAGCCATCACGTCCCGGATGGCATCTACCGCCTCGTGGTCCTGACCGGCTGCGATGCGCAGGTGCGCGAGACCGGTCGCAGACACCTGCAGCCTTCCTTCCTCGCGGGCCGACAGGACGTCTTTCGACAGCTTGGCAACCGCCCTCCCGATGCCGGCATCGTCGACATCCGGCGGCAGCGTGAACGCGAACCGCGGCCCCGATGCCAGCGCGATGCCACATGCCAGTGCCAAGCCGAGGAATAAACATGCGCGTACCGCCCTGACCATCATGAATATTGCGCCGTCTTCACCAGCAGGTGCTTGGCCAGCAGCCCATGGCCGCGGCCGATGACGCGCGCCAGGTGCAGGGTGGCGAACAGCAGCAGCACGCCGATGACCAGCATCAGCACCAGCCCCCAGCCGTCGATCGGCACGTTGTTGATGCCCACCAGGACGACATCATTGGCTTCCAGCCAGGTTTCGCCCACGCCGGTCCAGGTCGCGATCGGCGCGAGCACGAGGGTGATTCCGGTCACCAGCAGGGTCGTGGCCAGCGTGAAGTAGACGATACCCAGCGGCAGCATCAGCAGGAAGTACAGCATCGTGCTCCAGGTGCGCGGGTCGGTGAACATGTCGCCGATGCGCTGCCAGATGCTGCGCCCGCGCACGGTGTACAGGGGGCGCCGCGGCATGCGTTCGCCGAGCATCACTTCCACGATCCGTCCTTCCACCAGGGACAGCACCCGCACCGAGCCGAAGAACAGGATCAGCAGCGGGATGCCCACGATCGTGATCGACAGGCCGGCCGTCGTTGAAAAGCCGGCCACCACCCAGGTGAAGTAGAAGATGCCGGTGGCCAGCGCCAGCACCATGTAGAACAGCGACGCATACGTGCGCGGATCCGCCACCACGCCGAAGAACCGGCCAAGCGCCGACTTGCGCCGCGGCGGTGCCGGGGATCGCAGCGCGGTCTGCACCGTCACCTCGGTGTCGCGGTAGATGTCGGCCACTTCGTCCGGCGCGCCGTAGCTCGACGCGACCGCGGCGATGACCTCGGCCTCGGACTTGCCGGGGTTCTCCGCAAGCTCGGAGCGCAGGTATTCCTCGGCGTCGTACAGCGCGTCCTGGATCATCGCCGGGTCGGCGCCGGCCAGGGAGCGCCGCAGCTGCTCCAGGTACTCGGGGATGGTGCGCGGCAGTGTGTTCATCACGGGGTTCCCTCCAGAACGGTGTCGACGGAATCGCGGGTGGCGCGCCAGGCGGCGGCCCATTCGCGCAGGGTGGCGTGCCCTGCGTCGGTGATCTCGTAATAGCGCCGCGGCGGGCCGGCATCGGACGGTCCGACGTGGCTGGCCAGCAGCCCCGTGCCCTCCAGGTTGCGCAGCACCGGGTACAGCGCGCTCTGCTTGCCGCTGAGCACACCGTCGCCGAAGCGCTCCAGGGTCTTGGCGATCTGGTAGCCGTACATCGGCTCCTGCGCGCGCGACAGCACCGCAAGCAGTGCCAGCGCCACGGTGCCCGTGCTCAGCTCGCGCTGGAACTTGCGCAGGGCGGCTTCGGTGTCCGGCGGGGGCGGTCGATCGCTCATGGAACGGATGCTATTGCGAACCTGCATATAGTGAATGTGCCGATAGTCAGCCCACCCACCGGATCGGCAACAATCGTGGGAACCCGACCGGAGTTCCGACGTGCGCCCAGACCACCGCTTTCGCCGCCTGTCCCTGTTCATTTCCATGCTCTGCGCCACCGCCACGGCGACCGCGACCCAGGACCACGCCACCACGGCCGAAGCCGAACGCCCGAAGACCACGCAGGAGCTGCTCGACGCCTCGCTCCCCACCGACTGGCGCAGCCCCGACCCGGCCAACACGCTCTACATGGAGCTGGCCGGCGGCCGCGTGGTGATCGAGCTGGCCCCTGCCTTCGCCCCCGAACACGTCGCCAACATCCAGACCCTGGCGAAGGAAGGCTTCTGGGACGGGCTGACGATCTACCGCTCGCAGGACAATTTCGTGGTCCAGTTCGGCGACATCACCGACGAGGGCGGGGCGCCGAAGCCGATCGGCAGTGCGAAAGCAACGCTGCCGGCCGAGTTCGCACGTCCCACGGAAGGTCTCGCCTTCCACGCACTTCCGGATCGCGACGGCTGGGCGCCGGAGACCGGTTTCGCCGAGGGTTTCCCTGCCGCGCGCGACCCGGGCGCGGGCCAGGCCTGGATGGCGCACTGCTACGGCACCCTCGGCGCCGGCCGCGACATGGCCGCCGATTCCAGCAACGGCACCGAGCTCTACGTGGTCATCGGCCAGGCACCGCGCCAGCTCGACCGCAACATCACCCAGGTCGGCCGGGTGCTCCAGGGCATGGAGCTGCTGAGCGTGGTGCCGCGCGGCACCGGCCCGCTGGGCTTCCATGAAGAAGCGGCGCAGCGCGTGCCGATCAAGGCCGTGCGCCTGGCATCCGAAGTGCCGGAAGGCGAACGCAGCGACGTCCGCGTGCTGCGCACCGACACGCCACTGTTCGACGCCGTGGTCGAGTCGCGCCGCAACCGTCGCGACGACTGGTACCTGCAGCCTGCCGGCCACATCGACCTGTGCAACATCAGCGTGCCGGTGCGCATCGCGGAATGAACGCCGGAACCGTCACGCGGTCTTTGCCGGCGGCTTCCTAGCCTGCAAGCGGGGTTCGCCCCTCCCCCGCCGACCCGCCGACCCGCAGACCTTCCAGAGGACCCCACGATGGTCATGCTCCGCATCCGACTCACCGGCAGCGACGACACCGCGCGCGCCGTCATCAACCTGCTGCAGAGCCTGGAAGGGATCGAGCACGTGGAAGAGGTCGACGACCTCATGCCGCAGCTCGACGACGCCGACTCCAGCTCCGCCGGCCTCAGTGACGTGAGCGGCCCGCAGGGCCACACCATCGAGATCGACGCACCGAACGCCTCCACCGCGCGCAAGGTGCGCGAAGCGGTGGAGGCGCTGGCCTTCGACCTGGATGCATTGGTCGAGTTCGACGAGGACGACGAAGGCTGAAGCCGCGTCACCCCGACCACGCGTCGGCTCGACTACTCAGCCGCGGCGGCGCCTGCGCCAGCGGCGGACCAGCGCCACCAGCACGCCCAGCACCACCAGCAGCGGCAGCAGGAACGCGGTGGCCCGGATCATCCAGGCGGTGCCCGTGGCGAGGATGCCGCCGAAGTCACGGAACGCGCGGGTGACCTCGCCCTGCGCCTCCTGGGTCCGGGTGGCGCTGAAGTTGAACGTCAGCAGCTGGGTATCGATGCGGCGGCGGTGCTGGGCGGCGTCGCGTTCGGCGGACTCCAGCTGCGCTTCGGTGGCGGCCATGCGCTCGGACAGCGCGATCATGTCCGCCACTGCAAGGTCGCGCCGCGCCTGGAAGCCGTTCAGGCGTTCCAGCTCCTTGCGCAGGCGCTCCTGCGCGAGCGCGTTGTCGCGGACGACCACGGCCAGGTCCTCGGCACGGGTGGAGCGGCTGCCGGTTTCAGCGCCTTCACTGGCCAGCGCGATCATCGGCTCCACGCCCGCGGGCACGATGCGCATGCCGATGCTGCCGCCGGGATGGTCGCCGCCCTGCTGCCAGACGTTGAGCACCACGCACTGCCCGAAGCGCGCTTCTCCGCACGCAGACTGCAGCGCTGCCACGCGCGGGGAAATGCCGGCCGCCGGCAGCGAGATGCCGACGGTGTGCTCATAGGCCAGGTAGGCTGCCAGGTCGTTGCCACCGGCCTTGCCCGCGTCGGCCGCGGCCACCGCAGCCTCGCGCGCGGACCCGGTGTCCAACTGCACTTTGTCACTGCAGGCCGCGAGCAGGGTCAGGCAGGCTGCAAGCCACAGCGTGCGCGCAGCGCCTCCAAGCGGTCTGGAACATGATTGTCCATTCATGGTTTCGATCCCCCTTCTCCCCAGTCCAGCGAAAGGTAACCCATCGACCCGTGCGCGGCGCGGACGTCCGGCATATGCTGCCGCGTCCCCACCAAGCCGAGATCCGCATGTCCCGTCCGCTGCTCGCCGCATCCCTGCTCACCCTCGCCCTCGCCGCCTGCCAGGGGCAGACGGCCCCCACGTCACCGGCGGCTGCGGCAACGTCGACCGACGCCGTCGCTGCAAGCGAGCAGGACCGCGCATTCGCCGCGCTCTCCGCGCGCTTCCTCGACGAGGGCCTGGCGCTGTCACCGGTATCGGCCACCCAGATCGGCGACCACCGCTTCGACGCCAAGCTCGACGACCTCAGCGCAGCGGGGCGGCAGAAGTCCGCCGACTGGACGCGCGGCATGCTGGCTGAACTTGAGGCCATCGACGCCTCCGTCCTCTCGCGCGAAAACCAGGTCGATGCGCTGATCCTGCGCAACGCCCTGGAAGGCTCGCTGTGGGATCTGGAAACCATGCAGAGCTGGGCCTGGGATCCGCAGGTCTACAGTGGCCTGGCGGGCGGCGCCATCTACAGCCTGATGGCGCGCGAGTTCGCGCCGCTCCCCGAGCGCATGAAGTCCGCCGCCGCGCGCATGGAGAAGATCCCGGCACTGCTCGCGCAGGCCCGCGAGAACCTCGATCCGGCGCGCGTGCCCAAGACCCACGCCGAGACGGTCGCCCGCCAGAACAAGGGCATCTTCACCCTGATCGACACCTTCATCACCCCGAACGCCGACCAGCTCGAAGGAGCCGACCGCGAGCGCCTTGACGCCGCCATCGCCGCGCTGCGCCCCGCAGTGGAGGAGCACCAAGCCTGGCTTGACGGCACGCTGGTGCCGAACGCGAAGGGGGAGTTCCGCATTGGCGCCGAGCGCTACGACCAGAAGCTGCGCTTCTCGCTGAACTCATCCCTGGGTCGCGAAGAGATCCGCCGCCGCGCCGAGGCCGAACTGGCGCGCGTGCGTGACGAGATGTATGACGTCGCGAAGGTCGTGCTGAAGGACCGTGAAGGCGCGCCGGCCACGCCCGACCAGCCCAGCGAGGACCAGCGCCAGGCCGCGATCGAGGCGGCGATGGAGCTGGCCAACGAGGACCGACCCGGCCGCGACGAGGTGGTCGACTTCGCCAAGTACACGCTCGAGGTGGCCACCGACTTCGTGCGCGAGCACGACATCGTCACCGTGCCCGACGACCCGGTGAAGATCATCCTGATGCCCGAGTTCCAGCGCGGCTTCTCGGTCGCCTACTGCGATTCGCCGGGGCCGCTCGACAAGGGCCTGGACACCTACTACGCGATCTCGCCGATTCCCGACGGTTGGGACGAGGCCCAGGTGACTTCGTTCCTGCGCGAGTACAACAAGCGCATGATCCACGTCCTCAGCATCCACGAAGCCATGCCGGGACACTACCTGGAAGGCGCGCATTCGGCACAGCATCCTTCGACGCTGCGTGCGGCGCTGCGCTCGGGCCCGTTCGCTGAAGGCTGGGCGGTCTACACCGAGCGCGTGATCGCCGATGCCGGCTACCTCGACAACGACCCGCTGTTCCGCCTGATGCAGCTGAAGTTCTACGCACGCTCGGTCGGCAACGCGATCCTCGACCAGGGCATCCACGTCGACAACTGGACGAAGGAACAGGCCATGGACCTCATGGTCCGCCAGACCTTCCAGCAGGAGAGCGAAGCCGAGGGCAAGTGGATCCGCGCGCAGCTCTCGTCGACGCAGCTTGCGACCTACTTCGTTGGCGCGCAGGAGCACATGGACATGCGCCGCGCGGTGGAAGAGAAGGAAGGCGCGGACTTCGACATGAAGCGCTACCACGACAGCGTGCTGGCGACGGGCGCGCCGCCGGTCCGCTTCGCCCGCCAGCTGCTCCTCGACGAACCCATCCTGTAGAAGCAGCCCCGTAGGTGCAGCACAGCTACGCCCCTGTGGGAGCAGCTATAGCTGCGATCCAGCCTCGCTGAAGACTGCTGCCACCGCGCGCCCCGGAGGGCGCATCGCAGCTATAGCTGCTCCTACAGGTCCTTTGCGGGGACCGGTGCCAGGCGCAGGTCGTGGAAGTCGAAGCTGAAATCGGTCAGCGGCGACACCGCCTCCATCCTGGCCTCGCGCACCTTGCCGTCGTGGTCGAGGCTGAAGTCGACGAAGGCGTCGGCGTTCAGCGTGCGGTCGCGCCACCGCACGATGAAGCTGTCGTGCTGCCAGTGCTCGAGATCGCCGACCAGCTGCGGGGTGCGCGTGAAGCGCATCTCCAGGCCCTTGCTGCCCTGGGCCACGACCACGTCGCCGTACCACGGGTCGCGGTAGGTGGCCGCGTAGCCACTCAGCGGCAGCGCAGGCTTCGACCGCGTATCCCGCGCCGCGACGTGCTTCTTCCAGTCTTCGTCCGCCCTGTCGCCACCCTTGGCGATGGCCGCGGCATAGGCCGCGACCCAGTCGGTGGCCGGCGCCTCCATGTAGGCGTCGAGCACGTGCATGGTGATGGCGTTGAAGGCCGCGCCGGTTTCCTGGTTGGTCAGAACCACGATGCCCAGGTCGAGCTCTGGCACGAGCGTCAGGCGCGAGACCATGCCCGGCCAGCCGCCGGTGTGCCAGACCAGCCGGCGGCCGCGGTAGTCGCTGAGGCTCCAGGCCTCGCCGTAGCCGGCGAAGTTCGGCTTCGTGGCGGCAAGCTCCGGCACCACGGGCTCGCGGATCGGGATCGGCGTCACCAGCGACCACATCGCCTCGTGCCGCTTCTCGCTGAACAGTCGCTTCGCATCCTCGCCCTCACCCTCCAGCACACCGCTGTCCAGCTGCACGCGCATCCACTTCGCCATGTCGTTGACGCTGGAATAGATGCCGCCGGCCGCGGTGTTGTTCGACCAGGACATCGCCGGCACCGGCTCGGGGTCGCCGGTGAAGCCCGGGCGCGCATGGCCGGTGGCGACGTTGGTGTCGGTGGGACGCAGCGCATTGCTGTCGATGCGGGTATCGGCCATGCCCAGGGGCTGGAACAGGCGCTCGCGCACGAAGTCGGCATACGGCTGCCCCGAGGCATCTTCGATCACCAGCTGGGCCACGGCGTAGAGCACGTTGTCGTAGGCGTAGCGGTCGCGGAAGCCGCCGGCGATGGGCACGCGCGCCAGGCGCTCGACCACGTCGCGCGTGCTGTAGTCGCTCGGCGGCCAGAACAGCAGGTCGCCCGCGCCCAGGCCAAGTCCGCTGCGGTGCACCAGCAGGTCGCGGATGCGCATCTCGCGGGTGACGTAGGCGTCGTCCATGCGGAACCAGGGCAGGTGGTCGATCACCCGGTCATCCATGCCGAGCTTGCCCTCGTCGGTCAGGATCGACAGCGCGGCCGAGGTGAAGGCCTTGGTGATCGAGGCGATCGAGAACAGCGTGTCGGCGTCGACGGGGTCCGGCTTACCGACCTCGCGCTCGCCCCAGCCGCCGGCGAACACCAGCTCGCCATCCTTCACCACCGCCACCGCGATGCCCGGCACCTTGAATGCTTCGCGGACCGACTCGACCTGCGCATCCAGGCCGGCGAGCGGCGCGGGAGACAAGGCATCCGCGGCATGTGAGCCGCGTGCGATCGGGAACAGCAGCAGCGAAACGGCAAGGGCAAGGGTCGGTCTGCGCATGGGCAAGGCACCTGTCTGGACTGCCGCGCAGTATCGGCCACGACGCGACGCATCGGAACACGCAGCTATGATCGGCCTCCAGCCGGCCCGCCGGCGGCAGGCATCGGCACCATGGACAGCCTCTTCGACAACGCAGTGCCGCCGGTCGACGGCATCCGCACCGGCATCGGTGGCTGGACCTTCGCGCCCTGGCGCGACAACTTCTATCCCAAGGGCCTGGTGCAGCGGCGGGAGCTGGAGTTCGCCAGCCGCCACCTGTCCGCGATCGAGGTCAACGGCACCTATTACGGCACCCAGAAACCGGCGACCTACGCCAAGTGGCGCGATGAGACACCGGCCGGCTTCGTGTTCTCCGCGAAGGCGCCGAAGCGGATCATGCAGTCGCGCACGCTGGCGAGGACCGGGCCGCAGGTCGAGGATTTCATCGGCGGCATCGTCGAGCTCGGCGACCGCCTCGGTCCGCTGGTGTGGCAGTTCGACCGCGGCACACGCATCGACCGGGACGACTTCACCGCCTTCCTCGCGCTGCTGCCGCGCGAGTCCGGCGGACGCAGGCTCAGGCACGTGCTGGACGTGCGCGATCCCGCGTTCGTCGATGCCGGCTACATCGCACTTGCGCGTGAATACGGCATGGCCACCGTGTTCACGGACTCCGACGAGCATCCGTCCTTCGCCGATGTCACCGCCGACTTCGTTTATGCGCGCCTGATGCGCTCGCGCGCCGGGATCGCGACCGGCTATCCAGAGCCGGAGCTTGCGCGCTGGGCTGAACGGGCCCGCGCCTGGGCCAGCGGCAGAGAACCCGGCGACCTGCCCCGCATCACGCCGCCCGACGCCTCGCCGGCCGGACCACGCGAGGTGTTCATCTTCTTCATTTCCGCCGCCAAGGAGCGCAATCCGGCCGCCGCCATGGCGCTGCACGCCCTGCTTGTGCGAAGCTGATCCGACCCTCACGCATGCTTCGGCCCATGCTCGCCAAGCGTCCCGTGGCGAGCCCGTTCCAGCAGGAGGATTCGCCATGACGTCACGACGTGAGTTCCTGTCCGTCGCCTCGCTCGCCGCCACCGGGATCGTGCTCTCACCGCTGGCCGCGTGCAGTCGCGACGCGACGCCCACCGGCTCGGCCGCCGGCCCCGCTCCCGCTTCGCCAGCCTCCCACGGCCCGATGCTGACCCGCGCGATCCCGTCCACCGGCGAGCAGCTGCCGGTGATCGGCGCCGGCACCTCGGGCAGCTACGAAGTCGCGATGGACTCGCCCGAGTTCAACGCACTGAAGGACGTGGTGCGCACCTTCTTCGAAGGCGGGGGCAGCGTCATCGACACCTCGCCCAACTACTCCAACGCCGAAGACGTGGTCGGGGCACTGCTCGACGGCGGCGGCTGGCGCGACCGCTGCTTCCTCGCCACCAAGCTCGCCGCCGACAGCCGCGCTGAACTCGAAGCACAGTGGGCGGACTCGCTGCGCCGCCTCCGCACCGACCACGTCGAACTGCTGGCCGTGCACAACCTGCGCAACATGGCCGAGGCCCTGCCCTTCGCCCGCGAACTCAAGGAACAGGGCCTGGTGAAGTACATCGGCCTCACCCACTACCAGGCCAGCGCGCACGGCGAGCTGCTGCAAGCGATGCAGGCGGAACAGCCGGACTTCATCCAGATCAACTATTCGGTGGCATCGCCCTCCGCCGCCTCGCGCCTGTTCCCCGCCGCACGCGACCAGGGCGTCGCGGTGATGGTCAACCGCGCCTTCGAGGACGGCCGGCTGTTCGGCCGCGTGGGCGGGCGCGCGCTTCCCGGCTGGGCGGTGGAAGCCGGCATCGGCTCGTGGTCGCAGATGTTCCTCAAGTTCGCGATCAGCCATCCCGCGGTGACCGTGGTGATCCCGGCCACCGGCAAGCCGGACCGCCAGGCCGACCAGCTGCGCGCGGGGCACGGCGAGTTGCTGACGCCGTCCCAGCAGGACGAACTCATCGCCATGTTCAGCTGATCGATGGCCACCGCCGCCACGCGCTGGCTGCAGCGCGCCTTCAACGTGGAAGACGACGAAGCCGGCGCCGTGATGGCCGGCTTCGCCATGTTCTTCCTGCTGTTCGCGGGCTATTTCATGCTGCGGCCGGTGCGCGAAACGATGGGCATCGCCGGTGGCGTGCGCAACCTGCAGTGGCTGTTCACCGGCACCTTCGTCGCGACGCTGGCGGCGATGCCGCTGTTCGGCTGGATCGCCGGCCGGGTGCGCCGGCGGAACATCCTGTACTGGGTCTACGGATTCTTCGTCAGCAACCTGCTGGCGTTCGCCGCCTGCTTCGTGGCGATGCCGGGCGACCCCTGGATCGCGCGCGCGTTCTACATCTGGCTGTCGGTGTTCAACATGATCGCGATCTCGGTGGCCTGGAGCGTGCTGGTGGACGTGTTCACCACTGCGCAGTCCCGCCGCCTGTTCGCGCTGATGGCGGCCGGCGCCAGCCTCGGCGGCCTGGTGGGGCCGCTGCTTGGCGTGTTCCTGGTCGGACCGCTGGGCTATGCGGGGCTGTCGCTGCTGTCGGCGGCGCTGCTGGCCGCGGCCGCGATGGCGGCCTGGCGCGTGCACCGCTGGCGCGACGCGCGCCCCCTGACCGGCGACGCCGACATGCCGCGCCAGCAGCCGCTCGGCGGCAGTCCGCTGGCCGGCGCCATCGACGTGCTGCGCTCGCCCTACCTGCTCGGTATCGCCACCTTCGTGCTGCTGCTGGCCAGCGTCACCACCTTCCTCTACTTCGAGCAGGCGGCGCTGGTGGAAGCGCGGTTCCCGGACCCGAAGGACCAGACCCGCGTGTTCGGGATCATCGACACCCTCGTGCAGACGCTGGCCATCCTGTCGCAGCTGTTCATCACCGGGCGGGTGGCGAAGTCGCTGGGCGTGGGCGTACTGCTGGTGGCGGTGCCGCTGGTGGTGGCCGCGGGTTTCCTGTGGCTGGCGTTCGCGCCGGTGTTCGCGGTGCTTGCGGTGGTGATGGTGGTGCGCCGCGCCGGCGAGTACGCCTTCGTGCGACCGGGCCGGGAAATGCTCTATACCGTGGTCGCGCCGGAAGCCAAGTACAAGGCCAAGAACTTCAACGACACCGTGGTCTACCGCGGCGCCGACGCGGTCAGCGGCTGGGTCAAGACGGGCATCGACATGGTGGCCCAGCAGCCGGCGGTGGCCATGGTGATCGGGTCCGGCATCGCCCTGGTCTGGGCGGTCAACGGCGCCTGGCTTGCAAGGGCCCAACGCCACCTCGCCGCCGGGCCCGTTCCCCGCCGATAATCGCCTCACCATTCCTGGCGATACCCCATGACCCCGACAACCAGGGCCCAGCTGCAGATCCACCTGTGCGTGGTGCTCTGGGGCTTCACCGCGATCCTCGGCAAGCTGATCACGCTGCAGGCGCTGCCGCTGGTGTGGTGGCGCATGCTGCTGGTGGTCGCAGCGCTGGCGCTGCTGCCGCGGGTCTGGCGCGGGCTGCGCGCCCTGCCGCGGCGATTGCTGCTGTCCTACGCCGGCATCGGCGTGCTGGTGGCCCTGCACTGGCTGACCTTCTACGGCGCGGTGAAGCTCGCCAACGCCTCGGTGGCGGCCACCTGCATGGCGCTGGCCACGGTGTTCGTGGCGATGATCGAACCGCGGCTCGCGAAGCGGCGCTTCTCGCGCGCCGAGCTCGCACTGGGCATTTCGGTACTGCCAGGCGTGGCCCTGGTCGTGGGTGGCATTCCCGACGGCATGCGCATCGGCGTGGCGGTGGGGGCGGTATCGGCGCTGTTCGTGGCCCTGTTCGGTTCGCTCAACAAGCGCCTGGTCGACCATGCCGATCCGCTGGTCGTGACCGCCGTTGAACTCGGCGCCGGCACGCTCGCGTTGACCCTGCTCGCACCGCTGATGCCCTTCGTGTTCCCGGCCCTGGCCGGCCCGCTGTTCACCCTACCGGGCGCGGCGGACGCCAGCTACCTGCTGCTGCTGGCCTTCGCCTGCACGCTGTTCCCGTTTGCGCTCTCGCTGGTGGCGCTGCGCCACATGAGCGCGTTCTCGGCGCAGCTCGCGGTCAACCTGGAGCCGGTCTACGCCATCGTGCTGGCCATCGTGCTGCTGTCCGAGCAGCAGGAGCTGAGCCTGCCGTTCTACCTGGGGGTGGCGATCATCCTCGCCGCCGTGCTCGTGCACCCGGTGCTGGCGCGGCCGCGGCGCATCACCCATCCCGAGGCCCTGGCGGTGGGCGAAGCGCGCGACGTGACAGACTGAGCGCATGTACCTCGAGCACTACGGCCTCACCGAGCCACCGTTCTCGATCACGCCGGATCCGCGCTTCGTCTTCCTTGGCGAGCGCCACCGCGACGCGCTCGCACACCTGCTGTTCGGTATCACCCAGGGCGGCGGCGGCGGCTTCGTGCAGCTCACCGGCGAAGTCGGCACCGGCAAGACCACCCTCAGCCGGCTGCTGCTGGGGCAGCTTCCGGACAACGCCCGCGTGGCGCTGGTGCTCAACCCGCGGCAGGATCCGGTGCAGCTGCTGGAAACGGTGTGCGAGGAGCTGCGCATCGACCTCGACGACCGCCGCGGCAACGCCAAGGCCCTGGTCGACGCGCTCAACGTCCACCTGCTTGAAGCCTATGCACAGGGGCTGCGCGTGGTGCTGCTGGTCGACGAGGCGCAGGCGCTGCCGGTGGAAACGCTGGAACAGGTGCGCCTGCTCACCAACCTCGAAACCGATACCCAGAAGCTGCTGCAGGTGATCCTGATCGGCCAGCCCGAGCTGCGCGACATGCTCGCGCGCCCGGACCTGCGGCAGCTGGCCCAGCGCATCACCGCCCGCTTCCACCTCACCCCGCTCGAAGCCGCCGGCACCGCCGACTACCTGCGCCACCGGTTCCGCATCGCCGGTGGCCAGCACTTCCCCTTCGATGCCGGCGCGGTGCAGCGCATCCACCTGCGCAGCGGCGGCATCCCGCGCCTGGTCAACGTGATCGCCGAGCGCGCGCTGCTTGCCGGCTACGCGCGCGACCGCGCGACGATCGACGCCGTGCTGGTGGAGGAAGCCGCGCGTGAAACGCTGCAGCCGCTGGCATCCACGCACAGCCGGCCGCGGCCCTGGCTGCTGGCGGGCGCCGGCATCGCGGCCACGGCGGTGGTCGTGATCGCAGCGGCGGCGCTCTGGCCGCGTGCGGACAGGCCGGCCGATGCAGTGGCGCTTACGGGCGGGAGCACCACGGATGGCACGGCCGCATCCGGGGCTCACGACAGCGCGACCAGGCTGGGAATCGGCGGCGGCGACGGCGACGGCCACGGCATCGTCGACGATGCGACGACGGCGGACGGAAGCGATGCGCGCCCGTCGCCTGCGATCACGGTGGACGAAGCCGGCCTCGCCGCACGCATCGACGCCGCATCCAGCACGACCGCGCGCGATGCCGCCTGGCAGGCATTGCTGGCCGCCTGGTCGCTGCCGCACACCGCGGAGGACGCACGCGCGGCAAGCGGCTGCGCGCCGATGCTTGCGTCGGGCACCTATTGCGTGGGCGCCACCGCGCACCTCGACCGCCTGGCCGCCATCGGACGGCCGGCGCTGCTCCAGCTCGAAGCCGACGGCGGCCGCACCTGGGCGCTGCTGCTCGGTTCGGACGGCCATCGCGCGCGCCTGCTGCTTGGCGATGCCACGGTCGATGTCGATCGCAGCGCCCTCCAGCGCGCTTGGCCGGGGCGCTATGCAGCCGTGTGGCGCGCGACCGTGGATCTCGTGCCCGCACCCGCACGCGGCGACAGTGGCGCAGCGGTGGACTGGCTGCGCGAACGCCTGGTGCGCGAAGGCGTGGCTGCCGAAGCCGCCGTGGGCGCGCCCTACGACCCCGCGCTGACGGATTCGGTGCGCCGCTTCCAGCGCGCGCGCGGCCTCGCGGTCGACGGCGTGGTCGGCCCGGAAACCCTGTTCGCGCTGGCCGCCGGTGATGCCGGACCACGCCTGGCCCGGACCCTGGACTGAGGCGCGCGCATGTCCCTGATCCTCGAAGCCCTGCGCAAGTCGGAAGCCGAACGCCGCCGCGGCGAAGCGCCCGGGCTGCGCGTGGAGCTGCCGCCCGTGGCGGCGTCCAGGCGCCCCGCCGTGCCCGCGTGGACGTGGATCGCCGGCGTGGTAGTCGTGTTGTCCGCCATGCTGTATGCGCTCTGGCCGCGCGATGGCGGCTCTGATGCCGACGACCGCGCGGACACGACACCAGCCGCCCCCATGCTGGCCGTAGTGCCGCCAGCCGACGGACCTGCGGAGCGTGTGGGCACCGGCACTGACGCAATCGGGGTCAGAGACGCCTTTCCTAGGGTCGAACGTATCGCGCCGACCACGCCGCCTCCTGCCGGAACGGTTGCCATGGACGAACCCGCGCCTTCCGAAGGGTCCGCATCCAACCCGCCCGCTGCACCCGTGGCTGCAGCGGCTGCGGATCCTTTGCCCGCAACCCCCGCGGCTCCGCCTTCCCGGGCCGCTGCCGGATCCGTGACCACGGACGCTTCCACTGCTGCAGCGCCGCGACCCGACACACGCCCCGACGCCGACATCCCGCGCATCACCGAGCTCGCCTCCGCGCAGCGCCAGCGCCTGCCGGCGATGAAGCTCAGCATGCACATGTGGAACGAGGATCCCGCACGCCGCTTCGTGGTCATCGACGGCCAGCGCAAGGTCGAAGGTGACCGCGTCGGCGAGGCCACGATCGCCGCCATCGACCGCGACGGCGTCGTGCTGGATCTCGACGGCCGCCAGGTGCGCGTCCCGCTCCCCTGACTCAGAACAGCGCGAGCAGCACCATCACCACGCCGATCAGCGACACCGCCCAGATCGCGCTGCGCACGTAGGGCACGCCGGAGGCATAGGCCGGGATGTAGGCCAGGCGCGCCCAGAAATAGAGCTGCGCGCCGAGCACCGTCTGCGCATCGCCGCGCCCCGTGGCCACCACCGCCAGCACCGCCGCGGCGAACAGCGGGAACGTTTCGAGGAAGTTCTGGAACCCGCGGTTGACCCGCCCCGCGACCCCGTCCAGCGGTTTCGGCTCGCCGTCCCGGGCGCTGGCGTTCCAGGCCAGGCCCCGCTGCGAGGTCTTGAGAGTGGCGTCGAGCATCAGGTGGAACAGGCCCAGTGCGATCGCCCAGGCCAGCATCTGCAGTTCGGTACTCACGCGGTCGTCTCCCTGCGCGTCCCGGCGGGACGCTCGCGCCGAGGTTAACGCGGTCCGTGGCGCTGGGTTACGCTCCTGTACCGATGGATGACGGAACCCCCATGCAACAGATCGATTTCGAGCTCGAAGGTGAACACGTGGAGCTCAACCAGCTGCTGAAGCTGTCAGGCCTGTGCGACAGTGGCGGCGCCGGCAAGGCACTCGTGGCCTCGGGCGCGGTGCGGGTGGACGGCGCGGTGGAGTCGCGCAAGACCGCCAAGATCCGCGCCGGCCAGGTGGTGACGCTGGGCGACATCGCCGTCCACGTCCGCGCGGAGGCGCCCGCGTGATCGCACCGATCCTCGCCGGAGTGGTCACCGCCGCGTTCGTGGCCTGGGCGGTGATCGCCTACAACCGCCTGGTGCGCCTGCGCAACCAGGCCGCCACCGCCTGGTCGGACATCGACGTGCAGCTGCAGCGCCGCCACGACCTGGTGCCGCAGCTGGTGGCATCGGTACAGGGTTACGCCACGCACGAAGGCGCGGTACTGGAAGCGGTCACCGCGCTGCGCACCCGCGCGCTCGGCCTGCGCGACCCGGCCGAACTGGGCCAGGTGGAAACCGAACTCGAGCAGGCGCTGGGCCGCCTGCTGGCCCTTCGCGAGGCCTATCCGGACCTGAGGGCCAGCGAGAATTTCATGCGCCTGCAGGACGACCTGGTCGACGTCGAAGAACAGCTGCAGTACGCCCGTCGCTACTACAACGGCGCCGTGCGCGACCTCAACGATGCCGTGCAGCGCGTGCCCGACGTGCTGGTCGCACGCACCTTCGGCTTTGGCCAGGCCGCGTTCTTCCAGGCCGCCGCCGACAGCCGCGCGGCGCCCGCGGTGGAATTCGAGGAATGAACCCCCGGCGCGCGGCGCTGCTGGCCTGGCTGCTGGCGGCCGCGCTGCTGCTGCCGGCCTGGGCGGCCGCGTCCGAACGCATCCTGGCCTACGACATCACCGTCGACGTCCAGGCCGATGGCAGCCTCGACGTGACCGAACGCATCCGCGTGCGCGCCGAAGGCCGGAACATCCGCCGCGGCATCTATCGCGATTTCCCGGTCCGCTACAAGAACGCGCAGGGCAACAACATCGTCGTCGGATTCGAGGTTCTTGGCGTCGAACGCGATGGGCGGCCCGAGCCCTGGTTCACCGAGGGCCTGCACAACGCCGTGCGCGTGAACACCGGGAACGACGACATGCTGCCGGTGCCGCTCGACACCACCTACACCCTGCGCTACCGGACCACGCGCCAGCTGCGCTTCTTCGACGACCACGACGAGCTGTACTGGAACGCCATCGGGCAGTTCTGGGATTTCACCATCGATTCGGGCAGCGTCGAGGTCCGCCTCCCCGAGCCCGTGCCCGAGGCCCAGCTCTCCGCCGAAGGCTATTCGGGCCGCTACGGCGTGCGCGGAAGCGACTACCAGGCCACGGTCACGGCCCCCGGCGTGGTGCGCTGGACGCTCACCAACCCGCTGCAGGCGCGCGAAGGGCTGACCATCGTGCTGTCCTTCCCCAAGGGCATCGTCGAAGCGCCTTCGCGCGCCGCAAACGTGCTGTGGCTGCTGCGCGACAACCTGTCGCTGGTGGCGGCGCTGTCGGGCCTGCTGGTGCTCCTGGGCTTCTGCGCAAGGCGCTGGCACCGCGTTGGTCGCGACCCGAAGCCCGGCGTCGTCATCGCCCTGTACGAGCCGCCGCGCGGCGAATCGCCGGCGGCGCTGCGCTACATGCTGCGCCGCGCCTACGACACCACCTGCATGTCCGCCGACCTGCTGGCCTGCGCGGTGAAGGGCGCGCTGTCCATCGAACACGAGGACCGGCTGCTGGGCGATCGATGGACGCTGCGCCGCAGCGGCGTTCCGGCCTCCGCCATTGCCAATGACGACGAACGCCGCCTGCTGGAGGCCCTGCTGCCACCTTCGCTGCCGCGCCTGGAGCTGGACAAGGAGAACGCCGCCCACATCCAGGCCGCGATCGGCAAGCACTCCAAGGCGCTGGCCAAGCGCTTCCAGCCCGCGATGTTCCGACACAACGGCGGCAGCATCGCGATCGCCTTCCTGATCTTCACCGCCACCACCGTGATGACCCTGCTGCTGACCGCCGCCAGCAACGGCGGCGGCATGCCCTGGGCGCTGGTGCCGCTCGCGCTCGGGCTGGCGGTCGCGCTGCTGTTTGCGTTCACCGTGGGCGCGCCGACACCGGACGGACGCCGGCTGCTCGACGAGATCGAAGGCTTCAAGCGCTACCTGGAGGTCGCCGAGCAGGACGACCTCGCGCGCCTCGAGGGTCCCACTGGCGATCGCCCGCCGCCGCTCGACGCGACGCGCTTTGAGGCATTGCTGCCTTACGCCGTCGCCCTTGACGTCGAAGAGGCCTGGACGAAGAAGTTTACCGTCGCCGTGGGCTCGGCCGCAGCGGCCGCGGCCACGGCCGGCATCGCCTGGTACCACGGCAGCGGGAACGTCGGCGACATCGGCAGGTTTGCCGGCTCGATCGGCAGCGCGCTCAGCAGCCAGATCACGACCTCGTCCGCGACGCCGGGCAGCGGCTCGGGTGCCGGCGGCGGCGGCTTCTCCGGCGGTGGTGGCGGTGGTGGAGGTGGCGGTGGGCGCTGAAGATCGGCCGCAGCGCGGCCTGTTCGGCTGGTTCGAATCGCGCCTGGATCCCTTTCCGGAAGCAGCGCCCCGACAGCCCCCGCGCGGCCTGGTCGCCTTCTGCCTGCATTACACGCGCGGCACCGGTGGCTGGCTGGCGCTCATGGCCGTGCTCGGCGCACTGATCGCCGTGGCCGAGCTGGGCATGTATGTCTATCTGGGCGCGCTGGTGGATCGCCTCGGCGAGCACACGCCGGCCACCTTCCTCGCCGCGGAGGGCCCGCGCCTGGTCTGGATGGCGGCGCTGGTGGCGATCGGCCTGCCGCTGCTGGTGTTCCTGGACAACCTGGTCCAGCTGCAGGTGCTGCTCGGCAACTTCCCGATGCGCATCCGCTGGAACGTGCACCGCTACCTGCTGCGGCAGTCGATGGGCTATTTCCAGGACGAGTTCGCCGGGCGCATCGCCACCAAGCTGATGCAGACCTCGTTGGCCGTGCGCGAGACCGTGGTCAAGCTGCTCGACGTCGGCGTATACATCCTCGTGTACGTGTTCGGCGCGATGCTGGCCGCGGCGGCCGCGGACTGGCGGTTGATGCTGCCCTTCGCCGGCTGGCTGATCGGCTACATCCTGCTGATGGCGTACTTCGTACCGCGCATGGAGCGCGTCTCGCGCGAGCAGGCCGACGCCAGGTCGGACATGACCGGGCGCATCGTCGACAGCTACACCAACATCGCCACCGTGAAGCTGTTCTCGCACTCGCGGCGCGAGCAGGCCTATGCGCGCGAAGCGATGGACGGCTTCCTCGGCACCGTGTACCGGCAGATGCGCCTGGCCACGCGCGTGGGCGCCGGCAACTACACGCTCAACATGGGCCTGGTGTTCGCGGTAGCCGCGATCGGGCTGTGGCTGTGGATGGGCGGCGCGATCAGTGCCGGCGCGCTGGCGGTCGGCATCGCGCTCGCGCTGCGCCTGGTCGGCATGAGCCAGTGGGTGATGTGGGAGCTGTCGGCGCTGTTCGAAAATATCGGCACCGTGCAGGACGGCATCAATTCGATCTCGCTGCCGCCGACGGTCGACGATGCGCCCGACGCACCGGAGCTGCCGGCGATCACCGGCGACATCCGCTTCGAGTCCGTCGGCTTCCACTACGGCAAGGGCTCGGGCGTGATCGAGCACCTCGACCTGCACGTACGCCCGGGCGAGCGCATCGGCGTGATCGGCCGCTCGGGCGCCGGCAAGTCGACGCTGGTGAACCTGCTGCTGCGCTTCCACGACGTCGAGTCCGGCCGGATCCGGGTCGACGGCATCGACATCGCCAGCGTGCAGCAGGACAGCCTGCGCGCGCGCGTGGGCGTGGTCACCCAGGACACCTCGCTGCTGCACCGCTCGGTGCGCGACAACATCCTCTACGGTCGTCCGGACGCCACCGAGGCCGAGATGATCGAGGCCGCGCGCCAGGCCGAGGCCCACGACTTCATCCTCGAGCTCTCCGATTCCGCCGGCCGCCGCGGTTACGACGCCCACGTCGGCGAGCGCGGCGTGAAGCTCTCGGGCGGCCAGCGCCAGCGCGTCGCCATCGCGCGCGTGCTGCTCAAGGACGCGCCGATCCTGGTGCTGGACGAGGCGACGTCCGCGCTGGATTCCGAAGTCGAGGCCGCGATCCAGGGCAACCTGTACCGACTCATGGAAGGCAAGACGGTGATCGCGATCGCCCACCGCCTGTCGACGATCGCGGCGATGGACCGGCTGGTGGTGATGGATCGCGGCGCGATCGTCGAGGAAGGCACGCACGAGGAACTCGTGGCCCGCGGTGGCATCTACGCGCAGCTTTGGCGGCGGCAGTCCGGCGGCTTCCTCGCCGAATCCGGGGGCTGAGTTCGCCGGGCCTGAGTTGGCGGGGTGGAGGGAGAGCGTCGCGCTTTTGCTGTTTCCGGCGGCCCGCGGGGAGGCGTTGCGAGGCGGGTTGGGGGGTACGTAGTGGGCATAAAGACCACCACGTGGTCAGCCCACGGAGTACCCACCAACACGCCGTCCCGCACGCCGCCCCACAGCCCCGCGGTCTTCCTAGGGAGAACCACTCGCGCCATTGGCGGGCGTGGACTCGACCCGTGCAGCAGCCGAATCGCCACCGCGGCTGTCCTCGTCCTCGCGCGGTTCACGCGCCGGCGCGCGGCGCTGGAAGAACGCACTGCGCACCACGTCGAACTCGCTCATCGGACTGTCGTCCGGACAGGTCTGGTCCGGGAAACCGTACTGCTCGCGCATCGCCAGACCGCAGTCGGTAAGCTCCTCGAGCTCCCGGTCGGGCATCTTGCACTGGTGGTCGAAGTTGCGCTGGAACGCATCGCGGCGGCGCACGAAGTCTTCGCCGCACTTGCGCATCAGCTGCAGCCGGTCGAGATCGTCCTGGGCCGGATTGGTGCCGTCCAGGCCGTATTCCAGCAGCTCGTCGGCGGTCAGCAGGCGGAGGTTGCGGTTGGGCACCGCCATCATCATGTCGGCCACGGCCACCGCCACGCCGTTGCGCGCCAGGAATTCCTTGACGCGTCCGTAGACCGCCTGCAGTTCTTCGTTGAGCTGCGCACGGGAGGTGGCGGTGGAGCTCATGCGGATGATGCGGTGGATGCCGACGGGGCCCGAGATCATGCGCACGTCGCCGGCGCCGAGGATCAGCACGCAGGCGCTGTGACAGCTCGCGCCCTCGCGCACCCAGATCGTCCAGCCGGAGGCGCCGATGGCGTCGCCGGCCTTGATCGCGTCTTCCACCTGGCCACCGCTGGAGTCGATGTCGAGCACGCGCTTGCCGATCTCCATGCGATCGGCGATCGCGGCCACGCGCTCGACCAGGGCGTGGAAGCCGGCGTTGATCTTGCCCTGGTAGCGCAGGCGCACCAGGCCGACGTCCTTGCAGGGGGTCAGTGCATCGACCACACCGAGGAATGAGAGGTTGGCCAGCGGCGTGCCGTCGCCCAGGTTGGCGTAGTCGAGTTCGCAGCTGACCGAGGCGGTGCCGTCGGCCAGTGCCGCGTCGGGCCAGTCGGTGCCCTTGCGCACGTCATAGGGCTTGGGCGGCGCTTCGACGGGCGTACTGATGAATTCGCCCGTGCCGTTGGCCTCGGCGATCGCCGCGGGCTCTGGCTCGGGTGGCGCCGCGGGTGACTGCGCGCCGCAGCCGGCGAGCAGGACACACAGGGCGAGCGCACGGAGCAGGGTCGGCATGGACGCGGGTTGCATGGGCATGGCTCCACAGTCTATGGCCTGGCCGGCCCCGCGAAAGGAACGCCGGGTGAACTTCAATGAAAATCGCGGGATTCGGTGCGCAGGCCGCCGAGCAGCGGCGACAGGTCCTCGAGGTCGCCGGCCACCAGGTGCTCCACGCCATCCACCCGCTCCCAGCGGCCCCGCACCACCAGCAGCGTCGCGCCCAGCAGCGCCTTGCGCCGGCGCTCGGCCACCCGCGGCCAGACGATCACGTTGACCATGCCCCCCTCGTCTTCCAGGGTCACGAAGATGGTGCCGCTGGCGGTCTGCGGACGCTGGCGCTGGGTGACGATGCCGGCCACGGCCACGTGGCTGCCGTGGCGGCGGTCGCGCAGCTCGTGCGAGGCCAGCAGCCGGCGCGCGCGCAGCTGGTCGCGCAGCAGTGCGAGCGGGTGCTGGCGCAGGCTCAGGCCCAGCGCGCGGTAGTCCGACAGCACGTCCTCGCCTGCGCCGGGTGCCGGCAAGGCCACCGCGTCTTCGTCGGGACTGCCCGGCAGCAATGGCCGCTGGCGTTCGATGCCGGCCACCACCCAGCGCGCGTCGTGGCGATGGCCGGCGAGCGACTGCAAGGCGCCGGCTTCGGCGAGCGCAGTGCGGGCTTTTTCCTCGAGCCTAGCGCGGCGGCAGAGGTCGGCGATGTCGCGGTAGGGACGCTGCGCGCGCGCCGCCACGATGGCGTCCGCGACGGCTTCGGAGAGGCCGTGGATCATGCGCAGCCCCAGCCGGATAGCCAACTGCTTTTGTGGGAGCAGCCATGGCTGCGAATGGGCTTGCAGAGACGGTCGCCCGTGCGGGTCGCAGCCATGGCTGCTCCTGCAGGGTTCCAGCGTGCAGTCCCACTCGCTGATCGCCACGTCCACGGGCAGCACCTCCACGCCCACCCGCGCCGCCTTCCCCCGCCGAGCGTCCTGCACGATCTGGCTCGGCGAATAGAAGCCCATCGGCTGCGAGTTCAGCAGCGCGCAGGCGAACGCCGCCGGCTCGTGGCGCTTCAGCCAGCAGCTCGCGTACACCAGCTTGGCGAACGAGGCCGCGTGGCTTTGCGGGAAACCATAGGAACCGAAACCCTTGATCTGTTCGAAGATCTGGTCGATGAACTCCGACGCGTAGTGCTTCGCCTCCATCAGCGCGCGGATGCGCTGGCGGTGCGGCTCCATGTCGCCGCCGTGGCGCCAGGCGGCCATCGAGCGGCGCAGGTGGTCGGCCTCTTCGGGCGTATAGCCCGCATGGATCACCAGCTCCATCACCTGCTCCTGGAACAGCGGCACGCCCAGCGTGGGGCCGAGGATCTCCTCGATCCCGGGGGATGGATACGTCACCGCCTCCTTCTGCATGCGCCGGCGGAGGTAGGGATGCACCATGTCGCCCTGGATCGGCCCGGGCCGCACGATCGCGACCTCGACCACCAGGTCGTAGAACGTCTTCGGCTTCAGCCGCGGCAGCATCGCCATCTGCGCGCGCGACTCGATCTGGAATACGCCGACGGTGTCGGCGAGCTGGATCATGTCGTACGTGGGCTTGTCTTCGACCGGGATGGTCGCAAGCTCCAGTTCGCGGCCGCGGTGCGCCTTCACCAGGTCCAGCGCCTTGCGGATGCAGGTAAGCATGCCCAGCGCCAGGCAGTCGACCTTGAGCAGGCCCAGCGATTCGAGGTCGTCCTTCTCCCACTGGATGATGGTGCGATCGTCCATCGCCGCGTTCTCCACCGGCACCATCTGCCACAGCGGCGCGTCGGAGATCACGAAGCCGCCGACGTGCTGCGACAGGTGCCGCGGCTTGCCGCGCAGCATCGTGGTGACGGCAAGGATGCGCGAGACCAGCGGGTTGTCGATGTCGAAGCCGGCATCGGCCAAGCGCTGCTCCATCGGCGTTTCGCCGTTGCCCCAGCCGAAGCACTCCGCGAGCAGGGTGACCTGGTCCGGCGGCAGGCCGAAGGCCTTGGCCACGTCGCGCACCGCGCTTTTTCCCCGGTAGCGGATCACGGTGGCGGCCAGCGCGGCGCGTTCTCGGCCGTACTTGGCGTAGACGTATTGCATGACCTCTTCGCGCCGCTCGTGCTCGAAGTCGACGTCGATGTCGGGCGGCTCCTTGCGTTCCTTCGACAGGAAGCGCGCCATCAGCAGCCGGCTTTCCGTCGGATTGACCGCGGTGATGCCCAGCGCATAGCAGACCGCGGAGTTGGCCGAGGAGCCGCGGCCCTGGCAGAGGATGTCGCGGCTGCGGGCGAAGCGGACGATGTCCTCGACGGTGAGGAAGAACGCCTCGTACTTGAGCTCTGCGATCAGCGCCAGCTCGCCTTCGATCTGCTTGACGACCTGAGGCGGCGTTCCGTCCGGCCAGCGCTTGCGCATGCCGGTTTCGGTCAGCTTGCGCAACTGGCTGGCCGGAGTCTCGCCTTCGGGCACCAGCTCCACCGGGTAGGTGTATTTCACCTCCGACATCGAGAAGTTGCAGCGCCTGGCGAGCTCCACCGCATTGGCCAGCAGCCCGTGTGGATGGATGTTGCCCAGCGCGCGCCGCGTGCGCAGGTGGCGTTCGCCGTTTCGGAAAAGATGCGCGCCGGCTTCGGCCAGCGGCAGGCCGTGGCGGATCGCGGTGACGGTGTCCTGCAGCACGCGCTGGCGCCGGGTGGCCATGTGCACGTCGCCGCTGGCCAAGGGCGTGAGCCCGAGTTTCGCGGCCAGCGCCAGCAGGTGGTGGAGGCGCGCATCGTCGTCCTGTTCGCGCTGCAGTTCGACCGCGAGGTATGCGCGATCATCGAACACGTTGCGCAGCCAGGCGCCCTCCTCCACGTCCGGCTCGCGGCCGGGCAGCCAGAGCGCAAACAGTCCGCACCCCGCGACTTCCGTGGGAGCGGCTACAGCCGCGATGGCCGTGGCTTTTGTGGGAGCGGCTACAGCCGCGATTGGCGAGCCATCCAGGGTGGTGGTGCTTTTATCGCGGCTATAGCCGCTCCCACAGAGGGTTTCCACATCGGTGCGGGACAGACGGTAGTCGCCCTTGGGCGCCGCGCGGCGTGCGGTGGTGATCAGCCGGCACAGCTGCGTGTAACCCATGGCGTTTTCCACCAGCAGCACCAGGCGCAGGCCGTCCTCGAGCCGGAACTCGGCACCCACGATCAGCTTCACCCCGGTGATCTTCGCCGCCTCGTGCGCGCGCACGATGCCCGACAGCGAGCACTCGTCGGTGATCGCCAGGGCTTCGTAACCGCACTGGGCGGCGCGGGTGAACAGTTCCTCGGCACTGGCGGCACCGCGCAGGAAGCTGAAGTCGGAGAGGCAGTGGAGTTCGGCGTAGGCCGGCAATCCCGCTCCCACAGGGAGGCATCGGGGCGGGGGCGGGATCGTTGGCCGCCCCGGGCGGCATCTGCAGCTGCATCCGCCGTTGCATGCGCACGATGCGTGGCTCGCGCGCGCCGGGGGTATCGGGCGCGACGCCGGGCGGCAGGCCATGGTCGTCGTCGTGGCTCATGCGAACCAGCCGTGCAGCATCCAGTCGCCCTGCACGCCCGGTGGCGCGAAGGCCCAGGCGCGCTGCCCGCGCGAGGTCTCCAGCACGTAGTAGTCGCGGCGCGCGTCGTCGCCGTCCCACCAGCCGCTTTCCAGGCGTTCGGGGCCGGACACGATGCGCAGCCGCGGATCGCGCAGGGGCACCGGGCGCGGCAGCAGCCAGGCCGGACGTGGCGGGCGCGGCGGCGCCGGAGCGGCACACGCCGCATCGTCATCGACGCCGGCACGGCGCCAGGCACGCTCCGGCCGCGGATCGCCCGACGGTGCCACGCGATGCACCGCTTCGTCGCCCAGTCGCGCACGCAGGCGCTCGCGCAGCTGCGGCCACGGCACCGCCTGCGCCGGGCGGGTATCGAACAGGTCGCGCGCGGCGGGTACGAAGGGCGGCAGCTCGCGCGCCAGCAGGCGCACGGCGATCACCGGTGCCGGCAACGCCGCCTGCTCCAGGCGATTGCGGGTGAGGTCGAACAGCACGGTCGCGTCGCGCTCGGCGGCCAGCAGGCCGACCGGGACGTCGGTATGCAAAGCCCCCGCCACCTGCATCTGGTCGGCTTCGTGCGAAGGCAGCGCATGCCGCGCCTCGTGCTCCAGGCGCAGGGTGAAGCGCTGCACGCCACCATCGCGCGCCGACAGATACGTGGCGAGGTCGGCGATCAGCCGCCGCAGCGGAAACAGCAGCGCCTGGTGGCTTTCGACCTCGAAGCCGAGTTCGATGCGGCCATCGAAGTGGTCCGGCGGCGCATAGCAATCCAGCGGATCATCGGCGTCGCCGTGGAGGCGGTCGATGTGGTCGAGCAGCGCGACGCCAAAGCGTCGACGCAAACCATCGCGCGGCATCGCCCGAAGCGCAGCGAGCGTGCGCACGCCCATGCGGTGCAGGCGTTCGCCGGCGTCGTCGGGCAGCGCCGCGCGGCGCACCGGCACCCGCGCCAGCGTCTCGCGCATCGCCTCAGCATTGGTGACCGCGAAGCCATCGCGCAGGCCTGCGAACACCCACGCCGCGCGCGGCGTCGGTGCCAGCGCGATGCGGTGGCTGAAGCCGAGGCCGTCCAATTCCTCGCGCAGCCGCGCCTCGAAACGCGGCCACGGCCCGAACAGGCGGAAGCTGGCGCGCACTTCCAGCACGATCGCACCCGGCCACTGCGCGCTGACCTGCGAGCTGTGGCGATACGCCCAGGCGGCGAGGAAGCGCTGCCAGCGCACTTCAGACGCCGGGTCGTGCTCGACCATGGCGACGTCGGACAGCAGCGCATGCGCGGCCGACAGCCGCATGCCCGATTTCAGGCCGGCGGCTGCCGCCGATGCGTTGACCGCGTGCAGATGGCGCAGCTGCGCCGGGCCCGACACCAGCGCCAGCGGGCGGGATGGATCCGGCGCACGGCGGAGGACAGCGTCCAGCGCCAGCCGCGGCAGCGCAATGCAGGCCCAGAGCATGGCGGCCTCAGGGGCACACTGTGGGAGCGGCTACAGCCGCGATGGAGCGTCTGTCTGCACGGTCAGGGATGGAGGCGACTGCCTTGCATGTTGGAATCGGGGCTATAGCCGCTCCCACAAAAGCCGCCGACCCCACAAAGCTTGCTCCCCCGGAGGCTGCTCCCACAGAAGCTGCTTCCACAGGCAAGGGGATGGCGAACGGGCGGGTGGGCGGATTGGCGCCTCGGCACTTGCGCACGTGCCAGGCGCCTTTGCCTTCGCGGCCGCAGGCGTACTCCAGCCGCAGCGCCGCCGGCGAGGGATTGACCGCGTGCTTGGCATCGCGGAACGCGAACCCCAGGCAGTCGCCGCTGTCCGCAGCCACCTGCAGCCGGCGCAGCGCCTGCGCATCGGCCTGCAGCGGCCAGCCCATTACCGCGGCGCAGGCCGCGCTGCGCAGGCACTGTTCGAAGGCCCACAGCGCACCACGCGCGTCGGCCTCGATGATCTCGAGATGGCGCAGGTCCACGCCCGCCGCCTGCCAGGCTGGCGCGTAGGGCAGGTACGGCGGCGCCACCACCGCGACCACATCGCCCGCCTGCGTCAGCCGCGCCAGCGTGGGCAGCAGCAGCGCCAGCTCGCCGACGCCGTCGGCCGGCAGCAGCAGCTCGGTCAGCGCGGCGCGCGGCCAGCCGCCCTGCGGCAGCAGCGCGTCAAGCCCGGCATGACCGGTGGGCTCGCCATCGGCTTCCAGCACCGGCGTACGGCCTGCGCGCCACACGGTGCGCGCCGACAGCATGGCGTCGAGGCTGGGCAGCGAAGCAAGCGCGGGCGCCAAAGTCATCGCCATGCCCTCACGCCGTGCGCACCAGGCCGCAGTACAGGCCTTCGATCGCGAAGTCCGCGCCCGCCGGCACCTCGATCGGCGCGTAGTCGGGATTGCGCGGCAGCAGGCGGATCCGGCTGTGCGTGCGCTCCAGGCGCTTGATGGTGATCTCGCCCTCCACGCGCGCCACCACCACCTGCCCGTTGCGCGCGTCGCTGGCGCGCTGCACCGCCACCAGGTCGCCGTCGAAGATGCCGTCATCGCGCATCGAGTCGCCCTTCACCCGCAGCAGGTAATCGGGCTTGCTGGAAAACAGCGCGCGGTCGAGCAGCAGCATGCGCTCCACGCCCGCATCGGCGCCGACCGGCGCGCCCGCGGCCACGCGGCCGAGCACCGGCAGTTCGAGGCGGTCGTCGCGGACCTTCAACCGCGTGCCGGGCACGTGGCGCGCGCGCCCTGCCCGTCCCGCCGCACCGGCCTGCGCCATGCCGCCGACCACGCGGATGCCGCGCGCCTCGTTCGGCCGCACTTCCAGGTAACCGGCGGCCTCGAGCCGGCGCACGTGCTTGTGCGCCGCGCAGGCCTGGCGGAAGCCGAAGGCGTCGGCGATCTGCTGCAGCGTGGGCGGCGCGCCCTCGGCCTCGGCATGGGTCTGGATGAAGGCGAGCACGTCGCGCTGTCGGGGGGTGAGGTCGTCGGTCATGGGTAAAAATCTATTTACCTTGTCGGACATAAGCAAGCCCGGCGGTCGGAAGATTCCAGCGCCGGGCGGTCTCAGACAGTGAGAGCGGTTTCAGATCAACGGCTTAGGCCGACCACCGCGAACCCGAGACTTGCGACGCCACCGCCGCCAGAGCATCCACACCGCCAGCGGCAATCCCATCACGGTCGCGAGCGCCGCCAACGCCTCCCCCCGGCCGATACCGAGCGCGAGCAGCAGCAGCTCGAACTTGCTTGTGGCAAACGCTGGCGGCGGCACCTCCAGCACGGCGTCGTGTACCGGGCGGCCGGCGAGAAAGTCGGCGATGCGTCCGGCAATCTCCGACTGACCCAGCCAGAGTTCATCGTCATGGCTGGCACCGCGCACCAGCAGGTGCCTGCCGTCACTGAAGCCGGGCAGTAGCGCCTGCGCATTTGCCGGCGGCGTGCGCCCGTCCAGCGTGCCGCTGACGAACAGCACCGGCACGGCGCTTCGCAACGGTGCACGGAATGCCTCGCCGAGGTCGACGAGTCCGAGGCCGTCACCGAGCATCGGGAAGGGAAAGTTGATCGCGTCGCCGAACAGGCTGTCGCGCGCCTGCGCCTCGACCAAGGCCCTGCGGTGCGGGCTCTGGCCGGACGCCACTTCCATCGCCAGCGGCATGGCGCGGAACTCGCCGAGCTGCTCGCGCACTGCCAGCACGATGTCCGCCATCAGGCCGTAGTCGCCGCGCTCGGCGTCGCGTAGCGCCAACGGCAACAACTGCTGGGTAGAGCGTCGCCCGAGCGTGGCCGCGATTGCCATCTGCGCGTCGTACTCGCCGATCGTCACCATCCTGCCGCCATGCATGAGGCTGCGGCCCTGGCCTGGCTGGTGGCGCAACGCCTCAAGCACGCGCCGTGCCGATCCGGCCAGGTCATCGAATCCGTCACCTTCGGCGACGACGGCCAGCTCGGCCAGCAAGGCATCGGCCGCCAGCGGCAGCTTGAGCGTATCGTCGGGCCCCTCGGCGCCGATCAACACGATGCGGTCAATGCCCGCCCCGTGCAGGCGGACACTGGCCAGGGCCAGGTGGGTGCCGTAACTCATGCCCCACAGACTGATCCGCTGCACACCCAGCGCGCGTCTCAGGTGCTCGATGTCGCCGGCACTCTCGGCGGTGGTGTAGGCAGCCAGATCGATGCCCTCCTGTTGCCAGTAAGCGATGCAGCGCGCGGCCGTGGAGCGCAGCGCCGCCAGCGCGGCGTCCCGCACCACTGGCTGGGCGTCGTCGAAACGATGCACATGCGGGCATGGCGGCGGCGGTTCCGAGAGGCCCGTGCCACGCTGGTCGAGCAGCAATACATCGGTCTCGCGCCGGACCCGGTCGAACACCGGCCAGCGCGGACCGCGCGCCGTCCCGACACCGGATCCCCCAGGGCCGCCGGCCAGATAGACCACGGGCGCAGCGCGGCCATCGCCGCCCGTGGCCGGCAGGCGCACCACCCGCAAGCGCATGCGCGGTCCCTCTGGCTCACCATGCCGACGCGGCACATCCAGGAAAGCGACCTCGGCCGCGATGGTGCCGTGTTGTGCGGTTTCGAACGCATAGGGCGTGAACGCCAGCGGTGCGTGCACATCGCCCGCCAGTACGGGCATCGCACCGGCAAGCCACAGGCACATCGCCGCCAGCAGCCTGGCCGCTGCCCGAGAGTGAAGGCAGCGACCACGAAGGCGGGAAACGGAAAGCGATACGGCGGACATGACGGACTCCACGGCACAGGTCACAGCCGCCAGCATCTCCTCCGGCGTTGTGGTCCAGGCCGCCCCGTCCGCCCAACAGCTCCAGCCGGGGGACCAGCGTCTCCGCGCAGCAGATACGATGAACGCATGCAGCTTCCGCGCACCCTGATCGCACTCGCCATGTTGCTGGCCGCCATCGCGGCCTGGCTGTCAGTTTCGGCGCGCCACCCGGCAACGTTGCATGTGCTGGCCGCGGAAATGGCTCCCGCCTTCGACGTTTCGGGGACCGTGCCGCAGACGCCGCCGGACGACCTCGACTGGCGCCCGCTCGACCAGCGCGAACTGGCCGGCTGGCGCGATCCCTACTGGCTGCGCTGGCGATTGCCTGCGCCCAGGGAGCAGCACAGTGCCGACCGTGCACTGCGCCTGTCGCTACGCGCCGCCAGCCAGCCTTTCTGGAATGGAGAACCATTGGCAGGCAACGGCATCGTGGGGCGTACAGCAGAGGAGGAACGAGCCGGCCGCATCGACATCGTCCGCGTGCTGCCGCCATCCTCTCCCAGCGGCACGGACGAGTTGGTCGTGCTCGCTTCCAGTCACCACCAGTGGTTTCGCCCACATAGTGCGGACGCCGCCGTCGAGGTGGCGCCGGTCGAAGCGATCTACAGCCATCGCCTCCAGCCGTGGCTGATCGCGGCGTTCGCCACGGGTGCGCTCGCGGCGGCATTCCTGTATTTCCTGGCAGTGCAACGCGGCCGGCTGCGCGTGCCCGGTGCTCGCCTGCTGCTCGCGCTTGGCGCGGTCGGCCTTGCATTGCCGGTCATCGAGGCCTGGCGCCCGTTGCTGGGCTATGCCTATCCCTGGCACGGTCCACGCCTGCTCACACTGCAGGTGCTGCACCTGGCGGCCGCGGTCCTGCTGCCGGCCTACATCGCGCGTCGCTTCGACGCTGCGGTGCCACTTCACACACGCATCGGCTACCTCGCAGCGCTCGCGGGGGTGACCGCATTCGTGCCGAGCTTCGATGGCCGCGGCGCGGCCGTACTGCTGCTGAGCCTGTTCGCTTCGGCCTGGCTGTTGCTGCGCGCCCGGCGTGAGCAAGAGGAGCGCTGGCCCATCCTGACGCTGGTACTGGCTGGCGCGTTGACGATGCCCTTCGCTGGCAGCGCCTTCCTCGACGGCCCGTACTTCCTGTTCCTGGCGGTGTTGATGGGTTTCCTGCTTCTGCGCCACGCGGCGCAGCTGCGTGCACTGGACCGGCATAACGCCTTGTTGCGCGAAGAGCGCGCTCGCCTTTCGCTGCAGTTGCTGCAGCGGGGCATCCAGCCGCACTGGCTCATGAACACCTTGACCTGCCTGCAGGAACTGATCGAACAGGCCCCGCCGCGCGCCAGCCGTCTGGTCGAGTCGCTGGCGGAGCAGTTCGATCGCCTGCGCGAGAGCAGCAGCCGCCAAAGCGTTCCGCTGGAGGACGAACTGGCCCTGTGCCGCAGCCATCTCGACATCGTTGGCCTGGCCCAGAATCGCCCCATCAGCTTCGAGATCGACGCCGACGACACCGGACTGTCGCTGCCACCCGGCGTTCTCCACGCCCAGGTCGAAAACGCGCTGACCCATGCCGGAGCCGCCGCCTGCGCGCAGCATCCGTTCCGCCTGCGCGTGCGTCGCGAGAACGACCACTGGGTCCTGGAACTCCGTAGCGCACGCGGGTCCGCACCACACCGCGGCCATGGAACCGGCACGCGCTACATCGAGGCCAGCCTGGCGGCCAGCTGTCCCGGCGGCTGGCGCTTCGTCCAGGGCGTGGATGGCGCGGACTGGTGCGGCCGGATCGAGCTGGCATGCGCATCCTGATCGTCGAGGACGAGCCGCTGGTACGCCAGCGTCTGTTGCGTCTATGCACCGAGCTGGCCGGCGCACGTGCACGCTTCGACGCCGTCGCCGACCTGGAATCAGCGGGCGACCGCCTCCAGCGCAGCGTGTACGACGGGCTGCTGCTGGACCTGAACCTGGGTGGCGAGGACGGCTTCGAACTGCTGCGGAGCGCGGTGGCGGGCCGCTACCACTGCGTCGTGGTCTCGGCCCATCGCGAGCGTGCGCTGCAGGCCTTCGAGCACGGCGTACTGGATTTCGTCCCCAAGCCGTTTTCCCGCGAGCGCCTCGGCCAGGCACTCGAGCGCCTGCTCGATGTCGGCCGCTACCGTTCCGGCCGCGCCCGCTACCTCGGCGTCTGGCGTGCGCAAGGCACGGCACTCGTCGAACTGGCGGATGTGCTGTGGATCCGCGCCGACGGCGACTACAGCCAGTTGCGCATGCGCGACGGCCGCAGCGAACTGCACGACAAATCCCTGGCCAGCCTGGGCGCCGTATTGCCGCCAGATTTCGTGCGCTGCCACCGGTCCTACCTGGTCAACCTGCGCCATATCCGCACCCTGCATGCCGGATCTGGCAGCCGTTACTGGCTGGTACTGAGCGACGGTGCGGAACTGCCCGTGGGCCGCGCCCACGTCGCGGCGCTGCGCTGCGAACTTGCTCCTGGATCCCCAAGCCCCGGCAATCAGGAAGTTTGAAATCCGCTTGATATGGCGGCGCGATCCTGTCCTCCCCTGGATGCCACTGGAACCGCCATGCGCCGCCTGCCCCTTACCTGCCTGCTCGCCGCCGTCGTGCTGCTGTATCTCCCGTCCGCGTTCGCACGCGACACCGTCCTGGTCGTGCTCAGCGGCGAAGGCCGCGACGCCGGCAAGACCCGCCCCGGCTACGAGTTCGACGAACTGTCCCAGGCCTGGCTGATCTTCAAGGCCAACGGCCTGTCCGTGGAAGTCGCAAGCCCGCAGGGCGGTGCGATCGAGGCCGACAAGTACAACCCCGACGAGCCCTTCAACGCTGCGCTGCTGGCCGACGCCGGGGCGATGCGCCAGCTGGCCGACACGCGCCGTATCGACGCGCTGCGCGCCGAGGACTACGCCGCCGTCTACGTGGTCGGCGGCAAGGGCGCGATGTTCGACCTGCCGCGGAATGCCGCACTGCAAGGCCTGCTCGCCCGGGCATGGGACAACGGAGCGGTCGTTGCCGCGGTCTGCCATGGCCCGGCCGCCCTCGCCGACGTCCGCCTGGCCGACGGCAACGCGCTGGTGGCCGGCCGCCGCATGACCGGCTTCAGCAACGAGGAGGAGGCGGTGTTCGGAAAGAAGTGGGCGTCGCAGTTCCCGTGGCTGCTGGAGGATGCGCTGCTGGCGCGCGGTGCGATGTGGGACGAAGCGCCGCTGATGATGTCCAAGGTGGTGGTGGATGGACGCCTGGTCACCGGCCAGAACCCCTACTCCACCACCGCGGTGGCCGAAGCGATCGTGCGTGCCCTGGGCCGCACCCCGGTCGCGCGCACGCCGTGGCGCGACGAGCTGAGCATGGCCCTGGTGGAACGCCTGCGCAGCGGCGACATCGCCGGCGCGACCGCGGCGCTGGAACAGGACCCCACGCGCTATCACGTCGAACTGATCGGTCTGCTCGGCTATTACCAGGCGCAGGTCGCCGGCGACGATGCCGCCCAGCTTCGGCCCGCGCTGCAGACGATGGAACTGGCCCTGCCGCACATGGGCGAGCCGCAGCTGAAGCTCGGTGCCGCCGAAGCCCACCTTCGCCTGGGCCAGCGCGTGCAGGCGCGCGCCCTGGTCCTCCAGGTACTGGAAGCGGCGCCGCAGATGGAAGAGGCTGTCACCCTCCTGAAGCGGATCGACGGCTGAGCCATGCACCTGCCCGCGCTGCGCATCCTGGTGATCGAGGACAACCCGGTGCTGCGCGACAACCTGGCGGCGATGTTCGCCGGCCACGGCATCGCCGCCAGCTTCGCCGCCGATGGCCTGAGCGGGCTGCAGGCGGCGCTGGCGGATCCGCCCGACGTGCTGGTGCTCGATCTGGGCCTGCCCGGGCTCGACGGCCTGCGCGTCTGCGAGCGCCTGCGCGCGCAGGCCGATCGCCACATCCCGGTGCTGATGCTCACCGCGCGCGACGCGCTGGACGACAGGCTGCTGGGCTTTGCCAGCGGCGCCGATGACTACCTGGTCAAACCGTTCGCCGGCGCCGAGCTGCTGGCGCGCTGCCTGGCGCTGTCGCAGCGCCACCGCGCCGGCACGCCGCACCTGCTGCGCATCGGCAGCCTGAGCATCGACCGGCGCAGCGGCGTGGTGCAGCGTGAGGGCCATACCCTGCAGCTGCAGCACACCGCGCAGCTGCTGCTGCTCGCGCTCGCCGAAGCCTGGCCGCGCACCCTCACCCGCAGCGAACTGGTCGAACACATCTGGGGCGATGCCCCACCCGACTCGGATCCGCTGCGCACGCACCTGTACATGCTGCGGCAGGCGCTGGATCGCCCGTTCGCAGTGCCGATGCTGAAGACCGTGCATGGCGTCGGCTTCCGGCTGGAGGCCGACGCGTGAGCACCACGACGCGTCCACGCCGCCGCCTGCAGCACCGGCTGATGCTGGCCTTTGGCGGCTTCGCCCTGTTGGTGGCCGCGCTGTACGGCTTCTACGTGGTGCTGTTCGTCTACCTGGTCGAAGACCGCTTCTTCCATGGCCTGCTGCAGCAGGAAGCACAGGCGCAGCTGGCACACCACGCCGCGCACGGCGACTGGACGCGTCCGCAGCTGCACTTCGTCGCCGTGCATGCCGATCCAGCCACCCTGCCCGACGGGCTCGGCGCCTGGCTGGCCGAAGAGCCCTTGCGCCGCGAGTTCCCCGGCCACGACGGCCGCCACTACCACCTGCAGGCGCTGCAGCCACCGGCGCCGGCCGCACCGGCGTGGCTGGTGGCCGAGGTCAGCCAGCAGCTGGCGGTGCGCCCGATGCGCAGCGGCATCCTGCAGTGGCTGGCCTGGTCCAGCCTGGCGGTGCTGGCGCTGGCGCTGCTGCTCGGCGCCTGGCTGGCCCGGCGGATGACCGCGCCGCTGTCGCGCCTGGCGGCGCTGGTGGACGAGGCCACGCCGTCACGGCTGCCCGCGGGATTCTCGGATGCGTTTCCGGACGACGAGGTCGGAACGTTGGCGCGCGGGCTGGAGCGCCTGATCGCGCGCATCGACGACTTCGTTGCACGCGAACGGGAGTTCAGCCGTGACGCCAGCCACGAGCTGCGCACGCCGCTGGCGGTGATCCGCAGTGCCTGCGAACGCCTGGCCGCGCGCGATGACCTCGATGTCGAATCGCGGCTGCAGCTCGATCATGTCCGCCAGTCAGCGCATCAGCTCGAGCAGACCGTCGCCACGCTGCTGGCCCTGGCGCGCGAGGAGCACAGCGCCGAGGCCGCCAGCGAGGTCGCCGTGCTGCCGCTGCTGGAGCGCGTGATCGTCGACCAGGCACCGTTGCTGGACGGGCGTGCGGTCGAGGTCCGGCTCGACGTGGCCCCCGGCACGCGGGCGCACCTGCCGGCGACCGTGCTGCACATCGTGCTGTCGAACCTGGTGGGCAACGCCTTCGCCCACACCCCTGCCGGCGAGGTCGCGATCGACGTGGACGGCGACTGGCTGCGCATCGCCAACCCGGGCGGCGGCATCGCGGCAGGTGCATTCCAGCCCTTCGTCAAAGGCGAGGCCAGCGCCGGCTTCGGGCTGGGGCTGGCCATCGTGCGCCGCCTGGGCGAGCGCCACGGCATCGCCCTGCGCTTCGACACCGATGGCGCGGGCACGGTCGCCCGGCTTGGACTGACTGCTCAGCCTTCCCCGCGATCGAACGAGAACAGCGCCGCCAACGGATGCTTGCGCCGCTCGATCAGCGCCCGCACCAGTCCGGCACCGATCATCGAATAAGTGATGCCGTTGCCACCGTAGGCCATCGCGAAATGCACGCGCGGTCCGTGCTGCGCGTGCGGGCCGAAGAACGGCAGGCCGTCGCGGGTCTCGGCGAAGGTGCCCGCCCATGAGAACGCTGGCCGCAGCGGCAGGTGCGGGAACAGGGCCGCGGCCTTGTCCAGCAGCTTGCGCGACTTCTTCTCCACGCGGGCGTCGCGTCGCGCAGGCACGTCGACGTTGTCGTCCTCGCCGCCAACCAGCAGGCGCCCGTCACCGGTCGTGCGCATGTACAGATAGGGACGCGCCGTCTCCCAGACCATGGTGTCGACCAGCGGGCCCAGGGCGTCCTTGCCGATCGGGTCGGTGATCATGGCGTAGCTGCTGCGATCGGCGGCGACGCGCTTGCGCAGCCACTTCTGGCTGGCGTAGCCCGCGGCGATCACGACGTGGCCGGCGCGCACCGCGTGGCCGTCGGCGGTGGTGAGGAGCACATCGCGCGAACGCGGCTGGATGGTGTCGATGGTCGTGCGGTCGAACACCGCACCGCCGCGCTTGCGCAGCCGCGCGAACAGTCGGTAGGCCATGCGATACGGGTCCACGCGCGCGGCCAGCCGGCTGAGGATCGCCGCCGGCGAATCGAAGCCGAACTGCTCGCGCACCGCCTCCGCCTCCAGCCACGCCATGTCGAAGCCGTGGCGCTGGCGCAGCGCGAACTCCGCGCGCAGCGCGCGGACGTCGCGGCGCCGGCTGGCGTAATAGAGGCTCCCGGCGCGTGCGAAGTCCACGTCGCGCACGTCCGCCGCCTTCGCCTGCAGCAGCGGAATGGCCTCGGCGCAGGCGCGGTAGGCGAGCACCGCATTGTCCTCGCCGTAACGCTTGGCCAGGTCGACCATATGCGTGTCGATCTCGTACTGCAGCAGCGCCGTGCTGGCGGCGCTGCTGCCCCATCCCACGTCGCGCTGCTCGAACACCGCGACGTCGTGCCCATGCGTGGCCAGCTCGTCGGCGATCAGCGCCCCGGTGATGCCGCCACCGATCACCGCCACGTCGCAGCGATGGTCCGCCTGCAGCGGCGGGAAGGCGTGCATCAGGCCGTTCTTGACCGCCCACCAGGGGTAGCCGCTTTTCAGGTCCATCGAGGTGTCGATTCCAGTCGGGATACGGTGGCGCATATGACTGCACGGCCGGGCGAGAAGAACCGGTGAATTCGATCTCCAGACCAGGCCCGCGACCCATCGTCGTTGCGGGCTACCATCCACCGATGAAGGACGACCTCACTACGACGCTTCGCGAGCGCCTTGGCCTGGCGGACCCTGTCCCGATGGAATTCCAGCGAGGCAAGGCCGAAGAGACCGATGGATTCGCCCGTGAAAGGATCGGGTACCGCGGACTCGAAGGTGATCTCATTCCCGCCTTCCTGTTCACGCCCAGAGGGCGCGACACGCTCGGCGGAGTGGTTGTCTTCCATCAGCACAACGGCGAGTTCCACTTCGGCAAGAGCGAGGTCGCGGGCGATGTGGGCGACGCCTTCCAGGCCTTTGGGCCGGCGCTCGCCCGCAGGGGCGTCGCGGTCCTGGCCCCGGACTCCATCACGTTCGAGGATCGACGGGGAGCGGTCCAGGGGGTGGAGCCGGACTACTACGATTGGCTCCAACACTACAGCGCCATGAGCTACCGGCTGCTGGATGGCGACCTGCTGATGAGGAAGTGCCTGGATGACGCCCAGCGCGCCCTGAGCGTCCTGCTCCAGGCCGCTGACCTGGACGAGCGGCTCGTGGGCGTGGCGGGACACTCGTACGGTGGCTACACGGCGCTCTACCACGCGGCAGTCGATTCGCGATGCCGGTTCGCATGCGTCAGCGGTGCGGTGTGCAGCTTCGAGACGCGACGTCGGGAGAACACCGGGATCACTCTGTTCGAGGCCGTGCCCGGGCTCGCTCGCCAGATGGACACGCACGATGTTCTTTCAGCCATCGGACCTCGACCAACGCTGGTCGTATCGGGTACCGGGGACAAGTACTCGCGGGATGCGGACCAGGTCGTGGCCAAGGTCGCCGGCGACTTCGTCACCGAGCTCCGCGTCGACCGAGGACATGCGCTCGATCAGGAGAGGTTCGACGCGATCGTCGAATGGATCGTCGGCCGCGTATCCAATCCGTGAGAATGGACACCTGGCGGCCAGCAGCGGACATCAGGTTTCGGTACACGCAAAGAGACGCGTTGCCACGCCGCTCCGGAAGTCTGCGGTTGAATGGCGGCGACTGCCCGACCTGCCGCCCCTTATCCGTAGTCGGCTACCGCGTCATGGAAATCGAACTCGTGCACGATGACGACCCGGGATCCTGCCTTGCGAAGCTGGACCGCCTTCTCCACCTTTCGGCCGTAGCACGCGAATGCCCAGCACGGATTTCCCTCGGCTCCAATCACGAGGTAGTGCACCTTCTTCGAGGGGCTCCCATGGGCTGTTCCGCCAAGTCTCTCGACAATCCCTGCGAACTCCGTGCGCACGAATCGAGACGACGCACCCGTGAAGCAGAATCCCCTGTCAGTGAAAGTGATCTCGGGGTCGACTGCACAGAGACCCACCACTGACCCAGCCTCGGCTAGAGGTGCGCTGGTGATCGTCCGTCCACCTAGCAAGGCGGTGAACTCAGAAAAGTACGCGTGGAGCATCTCGTGCTCTTGCTCGTCAATCTTCTTGTCGAGAAGCACAGATGTGATGAGACTGCCGATCTCGTCGTAAGGCCAGCAAGTTTTCAGGTGATCGTGCTCGCCCAGCCAGTCGGATAGACCACGGAGCTCCGTCTCCGAAATGCGCGTGTCAGCAACGATTCCGCCAAGGATTGCGTGCAGGCGCTGCAGGTCAGCGGTGGTGCGATCGTAGAACTCTTCCGATCGGAGGCGTTCGCACAGCCACACGATGTCGTCCCGCTCATCTTGGCTGAGGACGTGATCTGCGACAGCAGCCGTGACGACTGGGACGAACTCGTTGTACGGGTGGAGATCTCGGAGCTCCTCGTGCTCGGAAAGCCAGAGCTCTAGATACCCCACCTCCAGTTCATTGATCTCCCCGTCGATCGAGATGCCTTCAATGATCCCCAACAGGGAGTTCACTGATTTATCCAGGCGAGCCCGCGTCGTGAACTTCGCGTACTTGCGATGATCCTCATGCATGTCGTCCCCCTTGTCTGTCCCTGCAAGGCCAGACTAGCCATCGCTGGGCTCGCCAACAACAGCAGCGGGCGACGCCCCCAAGAAAAGCCTCTGCCGTGCCCGGAGAAAGAAATGGCCCCGCCTCCGCGGGACCACCCCTCATCCCTTGACGCACACCACCTGCCGCAAGGTATGCATCACCTCCACCAGGTCCTGCTGCGCCGCCATCACCGCCTCGATGTCCTTGTAGGCCGCAGGCGACTCGTCGATCACGCCCTGGTCCTTCCGGCATTCAACATGTGCCGTGGCCTCACGGTGCTGCTTCAGCGTGATGCTGTTGCGCGCCGCAGTCCGGCTCATCACCCGCCCGGCCCCGTGGCTGCAGCTGTGGAAGCTGTCGTCATTACCCAGACCGCGGACGATGAAGCTCTTCGCGCCCATGCTGCCGGGAATGATGCCGAGCTCGTCCCTGCCCGCCCGCACCGCGCCCTTGCGGGTCACGAACATCTCCTGTCCGCCGTGCACTTCCTTCTGCACGTAGTTGTGGTGGCAGTTGACGGCCATGGCCTGCAGCTTGAACTTCGGCAGCTCCGCGCGCATGGCGTGCAGCACGCGCTGCATCATCGCCTCGCGGTTGGCGCGTGCGTAGTCCTGCGCCCAGCCCACGGCCTCGACGTAGTCGTCGAACAGCGCCTCGCCTTCCATGAAGAAGGCGAGGTCCCTGTCGGGCACGTGGTAGCCGAGCACGCGCTTGCCCAGCTCATCGCGGGCCAGTTGGATGAAGTACGTGCCGATCAGGTTGCCGGTGCCGCGCGAGCCCGAATGCAGCATCACCCACACGGCTTCGCTCTCGTCCAGGCAGACCTCGATGAAGTGGTTGCCGCCGCCGAGCGTGCCCAGCTGCTGCTCCACCTTGTCGAGCCGGATCCGCGGATGCTTCGCCTTGATGCGTTCGAGCCGCTGCCACAGGCCGGAGCCGGCCAGGGCCGACTCGACGCTGTCGGGCGTCTTGCGGTGGTTGCCGCCCGGGCCGTTGCCGACGGGAATCGCGCGCTCGATCGCCGAACGCAGCCGCGCCAGCGAGTCCGGCAGGTCGCGCGCGTTGAGCGTGGTACGCACCGCGGCCATGCCGCAGCCGATGTCGACGCCGACCGCGGCCGGAATGATCGCGCCACGCGTCGGCACCACCGATCCCACGGTGGCGCCGATGCCCAGGTGCACGTCCGGCATCACCGCCACCCACGGCCCCACGAAGGGCAGGCTCGCGATGTTGCGCAGCTGCGCATGCGCCTTGTCTTCCAGCTGCACGCCACGGACCCACCCCTTGATCGGGGTCTCGCCTTTCCGGTGCAGCCATTCGTAGTTCGAAGTGTTCACGCGTTCCATTCCTTGAAGGGCCCACGCGCCGCGTCCATTCGACGCGCGGGGTGTTGCTACTTCAGCGTCACCAGTTGCTTGATGACGCCATCCAGGCCGCCGAACACGGTCAGCCTGTCGATCTTCTCCGTCACCTTTTCCAGGGCTTCCAGCTCCTTCAAACGCATCAGGACCGGGCTTTCCTCGATCAGTTTCGCGGTGTTGAGCAGCGATCGCGTGGCGTTCGCCTCCTCGCGGCGGCGGATCACGTTGGCCTGTGCCAGCTTCTCCGCCTGTACCACCCCGTTGAGGATCTCGCGCATCTCGCCCGGCAGGATCACGTCCTTGACGCCGACACCCAGCACCTCGATGCCGAGCGCCTCCACGCGACCACGCACATGGCCGAAGATCTCCGCGTCCAGCGTGGCCTTGTCGCCAAGCAGCTCATCGAGCGTCTTGGCGGCCACGGCCTTGCGCAGACCGTACTGCAGCTCGCGGTACACGTAGTCGCTGTACTTGGCCACCTGCGTACGCGCGGCGACCGGGTCGGTCACGCGCAGCGAAGCAGCCAGGTTCACGCGCAGGCTGACCTTGTCACGGGTCAGAAGCTCCTGGCCCGAAACCTCCATGGACTGCACGCGCAGCTCGATGGTCTCCACCGCCACGTTCTTCTGGAAGTTCCAGAAGGCGTAGCTGCCGGCGCCGACCACCTGCTCCAGCGTGTTGTCGACGAACACCAGGCCCGCCGACTCCACCGGCACATCGAGCACCACGGCCACGCGGCCCAGCATGCCGAGCTGGCGCAGGCGACGCGTCACGTCCGGCGCGACGCGCAGGCCTTCGGCAAGCGAAGCCTTCTCGACTTCGACCTGCACCAGGCCACGCCAGTACAGCTTGCGCAGGCCCGGCGGCAGCACATCCTCAAGGCGGCCGTTCTTCGACACCAGTCCGACTTCGTCCATGCCGATGTCGGCCAGCACGAAGGTCTCGCCCAGCCGGGCGCCGAGCGCGGCGATCAGCGCCTCGACGTCGTCGCCGGCGTACTCCGCCTTGCGGATGTCGTGCACGACCACGTCCAGCTGGTCGCGCCACGCGAACAGGCGATGCACGCCCGGCGCGAGGACGCGCTCGAAACGGCGGTTGCGATACACCAGGCCGCGTTCGGCGTCGCCGATCACGACCCTTCGGGTCCAGAACATCATGGGTTTTCTCCTTGTGAATGGCTCTGGTGATCCGGCTCGCTGGGTGCGGAGAGCCGGTTGCCGCCTTGTGCCGGACGCGCGATGCGGCCGACTGAAGAAGTGGGAACGCCCCTGACAGGTAGCGGGCGGGCGACCGGTGCTGGTGGTGGCGTCTGCCGTGGATCCCCGGTCGCACCCGCATCGGCGCGCAACCGCCTTCCCACGTTGTCTGCCACCGCCAGGACGCGGTGCCGGCGCGGTACCCGCTGCGTGCTTCGTTGCGCATCGCGATCCACTGCGACGCCTGGCGGAACAGGCACGGGACGTTCCCGGTTCGGGCTTGCGCCCTGTTGTGCTGATGACAATCAGCGATCGTTGGAGCGGGATTCGAACCCGCGACACATGGACTACAAGTCCATTGCTCTACCCGTCTGAGCTATCCAGAGGTCAACGTGCGGGACTCGAACCCGCAATCGACAGCACATGGCTGTTGCTCTCCCAGTTGAGCCAACGTTGTCGCAGCCGCTTCGAAACGGCATCGGCATACGCCACGGCAATGCCGCGCGCACCGGACGGAACGCAAGCCCGTACCGCTGTCACCGATCGAGATTCGACTGCGTATTGCCGCTTCTTTCCAAGCGGCAATTAATTCGCGCCCCACCGCTGCCGATGCGCTGGCAACACGGTGCACGCGTGTGCTTGGTCGTCCTTTGCGAACGCGTAAAAGAAAATGCCCCCGGCATGGAGTCCGAGGGCATTCGCCGTGCCTCGGAAGATCGGGGTGACCGATCTCCCGTGGAGGAGCCGGTCAGTTCAGGAGTGCGCCGTCATGCGCGAACCACGCACGCAGGCCCGCATCGCGCTTGGGCAGCGATGGCAGCAGGCGGTCGGCTATGCGGTTCTGCGTGGACATGGTCGAAGTGCGGCTTGAAGTCAGGAAAGGGGCTGCGGATATCCCGCAACGGGAGCGCACCTTACGCGCAGGGATGCACGTGCGCAAGAGAAATATTGACGTGGCGACGAATGGTCGGCCTGCGCAACCCGGCGGCGCCGGAACCCGCTAGGCGCCACCGTCACCCACCGCGACAGGGTGCCTGTCGACGTCGAGCGCGATCATGACGAAGGTCCCGCGCGTGCACAGTCGCCGTTCGCCCGTCAGCAGATCCTCCGCGACCAGATCCACCCCCACCCGGATCGAGCTGCGGCCGACGCCATTCACACGGGCCAGCACCTCGACCAGCTGCCCCTGCTGGATCGGCAGCTTGAAGTCGACCTGCTCGGAGCGTGCGGTCACCACGGTACGGCGTGCATAGCGGGATGCCGCGATGAAGGCAGCCTTGTCCATCCATGCAAGCGCCTGGCCTCCGAACAGGGTGCCGAGGTGGTTGGCATGGTCCGGAAAGACCATCTCCATCAGCCTGGCCTCGGTTGGCCGCCCGTCCGGCGATGCCGTCATGCCGAAACCTGCGCGAAACCCTCGGCGAGGGCGCGCATGATCTGCGCCGGGGCCTGGAATCCGGGCAGGCGCGCGATCTCCACGCCATCCGCGAACAGCGAGAGCGTCGGCGTCTGCCGCAGGCCGAGGCCGCGGAACAGCGCTTCGCCGACCACTTCCAGCTGCACCTTGAGCACGGGTATGTCCTGGATCAGGCCGGAGGCGGCAGCCTTCTGCAGCGAGGCATCGAGCATCCGGCAGCCGGGACAGTCGTCCTTGCAGTAATCGACCAGCAGGCGTGGATGCGCTGCCAGCATGGCGGCGTAGTGATCAGGCGAAGTGGCGTGCAGGATCCGCATGCGCAGTGATTCCTTCATGTGTCGTGGTGGCGGACAGGACCAGGTCGGTCCAGCGTTCGATCGCCAGGGCGTCGCCGGCGCCATGCGGCATCTGCTCGATTTCCAGGGGCGGATAGCGGCTACCGAAGAACTTCGCCATGCGCCGGACCGCACCGCAGTAGTACTCCTCGCCCCACTGCGTCTCGCCGGTGCCGAACACCGCCAGCCGGTCGGGCTTGCCGACCGCACCCATCAGCTCGGCGATGAATCGCTTCATCTCGGCAGGCGTGCGACCTGCGTTGTCGGTCCAGGAGCCGAGCAGGTACAGATCGTGCCGCGGGCCGGTCCCCGCGGCAGCCAGGCCATCCATGTCCACCTCGATCCAGGTCACGGCGTGGCCCAGCGCCTCGCAGCGCGCGCCGACTTGGCGCGCGACCTCGCGGGTATTGCCGCTCAGCGATGCGATGGCGAGCAGGATCCGCATCGGCTCAAAGATCGTCGAAGCCATTGTCGGAATTCGTCTTCTTGTAGCTGGCATTTCGCATCTCGAAGAAGTCGGTCTTGGTCTCGGTGAAGTTGTCGGCGTAGGCCTTGATCCAGGGCATCACGTTCTCGGTGGCCTCGGAATACAGCCTCTCGATGCCCAGCATCCCGGCCATCTTGTTGGCGCGGTACTTTACGTAGCGGACCATTTCGTCGACATCGATGCCGTCGATGCCGTCCAGTACTTCGCCGGTCCACTGCACTTCCAGCTCGATGGCGTGCTCGAAGGCGCTGTGCACGTAGGCGGTCAGCTCATCGGTCTGCAGCTCCGGGTTCTCGCCGACGATGGCGCGGATCAGCTCGCTGATGAACTTGGTGTGCGCAAGCTCGTCGCGGTTGATGAAGCTGATGATCTTTCCGGTGCCGGCCATCCGGTTCTGGCGCACCAGGTTGTAGAAGTAGGCGAAGCCGGAATAGAAGTTGATTCCCTCCAGGATCGAGGACTGGATCAGCGAGCGCAGCAGGGTCTCGGCGGTCTTTTCGCGCATGAAATCGTCATACGAGTTCATGATCGGCGCGTTGCGCTTCTGGATCGTCGGGTGCGTGCGCGCGATCTCGAAGATCCGGTTCTGGTTCTGCAGGTCGGTGATCGAGGCCAGCACGTAGCTGTAGCTTTCGTTGTGGATGACTTCCTGCTGCCCGATGATCGCCGCGTTCGCGTGCGCGGCCGGGTCGGTGATGTATTCGGCGACGTTGTAGATGAAGCGCGTCTGCGGCGAGTCCAGCGTGGCCAACAGCCCGATGATCGAGTCATAGGCGTTCTTCTCCCGTGCCGACAGCTCGCCGTACTGCTTGGCGTCGCTCTTCATGTCGACCTCGTCCGGGATCCAGAAGTTGGTCGAGAGCTCCTTGTAGGCGCGGTAGAACGACGGATACGGGATGTCGTTCCAGTTGAGGATGCCGCTGGTGCGGCCGTTGATGATCCCGGTCGAGCGGTTGGGATGGCGCGGCTCGAGGATGCGAATGCGGTCGAGCGGCGTGGAAGTAAGCGGTGCGGTGGCGGACATGTGGTCTTCTCGTGTTTCGGGCGTCGCGGGACGAATCGATCTGGAGGAAAGCCCCCTGAGTCAGGGGGGCGCGCCGAAGGCGCGGGGGTCTGGGTGCTGGTGATGCAGGGTCCACGGTTCGCCACGCGAACCGTGGAAGCGAAAGCGCGAATGCGCTTCAGCTACTGCACCACTCGCACTCGGCGATGTCGATGTCGTTCGAGCGCACGTAGTAGGTGGTCTTCAGGCCTTCGCGCCATGCCGTCATGTGCAGCTCAAGCAGGGTGCTGGCGCGGATGGTGCTGGGGACGTAGAAGTTGAAGCTGATCGACTGGTCGACGTGGCGCTGGCGGCGCGCGTTCTGGCGGACGCTTGCGAACTGGTCGACGCGGTAGGCGCCTTTCTCGTAGTAGGGCCAGGTATCGAGCGACAGACCCGGGGCCGCGACCGGTCGCCGATAATCCTTCTTCTCTTCGTAGTAGAACGCGGAGTAGATCGGGTCGATGGATGCGGTGGAGCCCGCGATCTGCGCGGTGCTCATGTTGGGTGCCACGGCCATCAGCCAACCGTTGCGCATGGCGCCCGCGGCCACCCGGGTAGACAGCTCCCGCCACTCCGGGCTGTCGTAGCCGCGGTCGCGGAAGTAGGCGCCGGTGTGCCAATCGCTGCCCTCGAACGCCGGATAAGCGCCCTTCTCCTCCGCCAGCGCCATGCTGGCCCGCACCGCGAGCTGGTTGATGCGCTCGTACAGCGCGTCGCTGTAATCCTCGGCCCCGGGCGCGTTCCACTCGATGCCCTTCAGCGCCAGCAGGTGGTGCCAGCCGAACGTGCCCAGGCCGATGGCGCGGTACTTCTGGTTGGTGATCGTGGCCTGCGGCACCGGCAGCTGGTTGAGGTCGATGACGTTGTCGAGCATCCGCACCTGGATCGGCACCAGGCGCTCGAGCACGTCGGTGATGAGGTCGCCCTGCCCGTCCGGTGGCACGACGGCGCGGCCGAGGTTGATCGACGACAGGTTGCAGACCACGAAATCGCCGGCCTGGCGCGTGGTCACGATCTGGTTGCCGGAGATGATCTCCTGCATGAGCCGCGTCGGGCTCATGTTCTGCAGGATCTCCGTGCACAGGTTGGACGAATACACCATGCCGGCGTGCTTGTTCGGGTTCTTCCGGTTCACTTCGTCCCTGTAGAACATGAACGGGTTGCCGGTCTCCAGCTGGCTGACCATGATCCGCTTGAAGATGTCGATCGCCTTGACCGTCCTGCGGCTCACGCGTTCGTCGCCCACGACCTCCGCGTACTTCTCGCGGAAGCTGCCCGCACCGCGGGATTCGTCGAAGAAGTCCTGCAGGTACCAGCCCTTGAGCCGCTTCACTTCATGTGGATCGAACAGGTACCAGTCGCCGCGGCGCTCGACCGCCTCCATGAAGATGTCCGGGATGCAGACCGAGGTGAACACGTCGTGTGCGCGCAGGCGCTGGTCGCCGTTGTTGAGGCGCAGGTCGAGGAAGGCCTCGATGTCGCGGTGCCAGACGTCCAGGTACACCGCCACCGCCCCCTTGCGCTGGCCGAGCTGGTCGACCGAGACCGCGGTGTTGTTGAGCTGCTTGATCCACGGCACCACGCCACCCGAAGAGTTCGGCACGCCGCGGATCGCCGCCCCCGAGGCGCGGACGTAGCCCATGTAGGCGCCCACGCCGCCTCCGCCCTTGGACACGCGGGCGATGTCGGTGTTGGAGTCGTAGATGCCCTGCAGCGAATCGTCGACGGTGTCGATGAAGCACGACGACAGCTGCCCCCCGGTCTTGCCGGCGTTCTGCAGCGTCGGCGTGGCGACCGTCATGTACAGGTTGGACAGCGCCCAGTAAGCCTCGCCCACCAGCTGCATGCGGCGCTCGCGCGGGGCTTCGCGCTGCATCAGGTACAGGGCGATCGTCAGCCACCGCTCCTGCGGCAGTTCGTACACCGCGCGGCTGGTGTCCGTCGCCAGGTAGCGGGTGGCGAGCAGGTACAGGCCGTTGTAGGCGAACAGCCTGTCGCGCTCCGGATCGATCATCTTCCCGGCTTCAACGAGTTCCTCCTTGGAGTAGGCGCGCAGGATGTCGTTGGAATACACGTTGCGGTCGGCCAGGCTTTCCTGGAGTCCGACGTAGGAGCCGTAGCGTTCGCCGACGTCGTAGAAGCGGTTGCGACTGGCGCGCTTGTACAGGCGCTGCAGGTACAGGCGTGCGGCGAACATCTCCCACTCGGGCGCGGCCACGTCCACGCGCGCTTCGGCTTCGCGCACCAGGTGGTCGACGAGGTCGTCCGCGTCCACCACGTCCTTGCGTTCGACGAACCCGCACACGCTGCGCGTGTAGTCGGCGACATCGAGCTGCGGAAACTCGGCGTGGATGCGATCGATGCTGCGCACGAGCCGTGCGCGGTCGTAGGGCATGCGGCGGTTGCCGGCTTCCTTGGTGATCCATGTGGCAACGCATCCGCTTTCGCCGTCGCGCGGGAAGGCAGCCGGGGCTGGAACGGCGGCGATGCCGTCGTGCTTGTCCATGTGTGTTCCTGGATGAGGGACGCACGGCCACCTGTCCCGCGGCAGGAGGCGGGCGGCGTCATCACAGGGTCGGCAAGCGGCGTCGCAACGGACACGCCCGATCCGACAACGAATCGCGGGCGCATGCGCGCTTCACCAGCCATCTCCCCCCGGAGATTCCGCAGCCGGCACCGCGCGATGTGCTTGCGCGCGGCTGTCGGCAGGTCTTCGGGCTCGTGGATCCGGGAGCTGGGCTCCGCGCCTCGGTCGCCGCTTCCCGGAACCACCGTTCCAGTGCGAGTGCGACCTCGTTTCCACCTACCGCTGCGGGGCAGCGCCGGAATGAGTGGGACTGGATGTTTCTCCGCCCCACCGCACCGGCTTCCCTTTTCATCCCGCGCCCTGCGGCGCGCGAACCGACGACCACAACATATCGTGGCGCCAAGGAACCGTCAACGCAAAATGTTGTGACAAGACGTCGGGGAGATTCCGGCTGCCGCGGAAGCGAATGCCGGACGCCCACCGCACCGCAGCGGTCATTCGCCTTTGCACTGCCTGGGCTAAAGTGCCGGTTCCCCACCTCGAGACCGTCATGTTCGACCGCTTTCGATTGCCCCGGACCTATTGGGCCGACCGGTCCGTCCTGGCCCTCCTGATCGCCACCACGGCCTGGCTCTCGCTGACGTTCGCGCGCGGCCCCGGCGAACTCGCCGCGATCTGGGTCGGCAACGGCATCCTCACCGGCTGGCTGCTGTCCAGGCGCAGCGCGACGTGGCCGGGCTACATCGCGATCGCGTTCGCGTGCGAACTGCCGGCCCGGATGCTCGCCGGCGATACCCCCGTCTACGCGTTCGCGATCGCGGCATGCAACATCGTGGAAGTGCTGGTGGTGGCCGGATTCGTGCGCAGCCGCGTCCCGGACATCCGCCAGCCGCGGGACTGGGTGCGCCTGGGCGGCATCGCGACCGGAGCCACGCTGCTGGCCTGTGCCTTGTCCGGACTGCTGGCCGCGGGCGTGGCATACGCCATGCACGGCCAGGCATTCGTGCGGTCCTTTGCAGGCTGGTATGCCGCCCACGTCGTGGGCATGGTGATCCTGGCCACCACCACCCTCGTCGTGCAGCGCGAAGGGCTGGGCCTGTTCATTGCGCGCGGCCGGGGCTGGTCGCTCGCGGCCAGCATGACCTTGCTGGTGGCGGTGGGCATCGGGGTGTTCATCAGCGCCTACCCGGTGATGTTCCTGACCTATCCCGCCCTGCTGCTCGCCGCGATGCGCCACCAGTTCGCGGGCGTGGCGCTGGGCGTGATCGCGTTGGCCCTGATCGCCGCCATCGCCACCACGCTGGGATACGGTCCGCTGTGGCTGCAGCATGACCTGGGGGACGGCGGCAGGATCGCGCTCCTGCAGCTCTACCTGGCTGGCGGCTGCGTGATGACCATCCCTGTCTGCCTGGCCATGGCCGAACGCAAGCGCCTTGCCATGCGCCTGGGCGACAGTGAGCGCCGCTACCGCATGCTCGCCGACCATTCGCATGACGTTATTTCCCGCATCCGGGGGGACGGTGAACGGCTGTATGTCTCTCCCTCTGCGCTGGAGATGCTGGGATGGACGCCGGACGAGATGCTCGGTTCGCGGTGGGACAGCGTGCACCCGGACGACCGCGCGACCCAGCAGCAGGCGATGGCCGACGTGCTCGCCACGGGCAACCCGCGCACCGACATCTACCGCGTGCGGCACAAGGACGGCCACTACGTCTGGGTGGAAGCGGTGTCGCGCTGCATTCCCGCCGACGACGGCAGCGATGCGGACGATCTCATGCTGACCGCGCGCAACATCAGCCGCCGCGTGGCCGCCGAGCAGGCGCTCGAGGAGAGCCGGCGCGAGCTGGAGCGGCTGACGCGCGTCGACACCCTGACCGAGCTGGCCAACCGCCGCCAGTTCGACGAGCGCCTAGCGCTGGCGCTGAAGCGGCTGCACCGCCACGACACCCCGATCGCGCTGCTGTGCCTGGACATCGACCACTTCAAGGCCATCAACGACGGCCATGGCCATGCCGCCGGCGACGCCGTGCTGCAGGCCTTTGCCGGGCGCCTGTGCGACAGCGTGCGTGAGACCGACCTGGTCGCGCGCCTGGGCGGCGACGAGTTCACGATCCTGGTCGAGGATGCGCAAGCCGGAGCGGCCGAGGCGATCGCGCGCAAGGTGCTGGAATCCACCGCCGCGACCATCGAAGCTGGCGGCACGCCGCTGATCGTGACCACCAGTATCGGCATCGCCTACGCGCAGCGGCCCACCGATGCCGCGACGCTGATGGAAGCGGCGGACGCGGCGCTGTATGCGGCCAAGAAGGCGGGGCGCAACGGCTATCACGTGGGCGAGGCATCCTGACGCCACGTCCCGGTCCGGGAACCACCGCGACATCCGGCGGTCCCGGGATTCAACGAGTCCACGTTGCGGCCGATGGCGCCGCCCGCCACGGCACCGGCCACCGTCGCGACCTTGCGTCCGCTTCCGCTGCCCACCTGGTTGCCGACCTATCGCGTGCAGTGCGTCCGCCGGACCCGCGCCGCCCCGGATCGCGATGGCCGTCATCAGGTCCGGCATCACGCACCTCCCTGGTACTGCTTCTCCTCGATGAATTCGGAGCCCGCCAGGCGATTGATGTCGTTCTTGATCGCGATCCGCTCGCCGTTGCGCATGGCCACCGCGCGCGCGAGCTGGATGAATCCGTCGTCGAAGTCCTTGGCGGCTTCCCTCGCGCGCAGGCCGTCCTGCACGTCCCACATCAGTTCATTGACCGCCTTCAGGCGGTCGTAGAACCCGTCGAGCTCCGGTTTGGCGTCCACCAGCGCCTGCCAGATCGGGCGCAGGCCCTCGAGTTCGACCGCGACGTGCGCGCGCTTGTCGGCATCGGCGATGCGCTCGTGCTTGATGTGCAGGATCGAGATCTTGTCGGCCAGCTCGCCGACCGACACGGGAACGGAAATGGTCTGCTGCATGTTCACTCACCCGGCCTTGCACTGGATGGGAACCATACGGCCGATTTCCACCGTGAGGTCGTCGCCCTTGCCGCGGATGGTGTTGGGGCCGTTGCTGTAGACGAAACCCGAAGCGCTCGGCTGCTGCGCGAGTTCGATCGCGTCGCCATTGCGCAGCAGGACCGCGCGCTCCTGCGCGGCATGGAAGCGCACGGACAGGGACTCCCCGTTGTCGCAGCTGAAGGCGACCTCACGCATATCCGGCGGAGACGGGTCCACCGCGGCGGGCGGTGAGCTGCAGGCGCAAGCCGCGCAGGCTGCGAGCATTGCCATCAAGGGCACTTTCATCGAGTTCTCCAGCTTTGGCGCACGCTGGCGCCGGACGGACATATCGATACCGTAAACTCCGGCAGGCCCCACCGCCACCCTGGTGACAACATGTTTTCCACTGTAGTGCGCACTCTTTTCGCTGCGACCGCCCTTGGCCTGGCCATGCCTGGGCATGCGGCCGCGGAGTCCCGCACGCCCCCGGCACCGCAGTGCCTGGACGCACGCGAGGTCAGCGAGGTGTTCCAGTCCGACGCGCGCACGCTGGCCATGGTGCAGTCGGATGGCAGGCGCTTCCGCGTGGAACTGGGCGCCGAGTGCCCCGAGGTCACCGCCGCCAGCAACACCCGCATGTTGGCCGCCAACGGCTGGATGTGCGGCACCGGCAACGAATACGTGTCGGTGGACTCGCAGCTGTGCCCGGTCGCCGCCGTCGCCCCGATCACCTCGGCCGAGTACGCACAGCACGCGCGCGCCAGCCAGACCAGCGCGGACGGCAGCACCACGCTGGCGACGGTGGTGGTGAAGGGTGAGCGCCGGCACGGCTTCGCGGCGTCCCCCAACTACTGCTTCAACCCAAGGCATGTGCGCGGCTGGTCGGAGGACCCGAAGGGCGTCGTGGTGGAGGTGAACCCGCGCCGCTCCGGTGGCAACCGCTACTACCGCGTGGAACTGGTGCGCTCCTGTCCGCATCTTGCCGGACCCGTCCAGATCGCCTTCCGTTCGGGCGTGGGCATCGGCCTGATCTGCGGCAACCCGGGCGACGATATCCGCACCGGCACCCGTGGAACCGGAACCATCGGCGGCGGCCTGGGGGAGCCTTTGGCGCTGGCGGACGGCAGGTCGACGGAATTCCTCATGACCGGCTCCGACCGCATGCAGATCCTGGGTGCGAAGTCCGGATGCCCGATCCGCGCGGTGTATCCCATGGAGGTGGATTGATCCACGCGTCATCCCGGCATGACGCGGCTTGAACACGCCCCGCCCCACACTGGCTCCAGGCGGCACACACGCCCGCCAACCCCACGGAGGCCAGACGATGACCCGATCCACGACCGGCAGCGCCAGCGGCGAGTTCCGCGATGTGGCGCGTGATGCGATGAAGCTCGGCGGTCGCTGTGCCAGCGCCGCGCGCGACTGGCTGGGCGAAAAGCGCGAAGAGTTCAACCTTGGCCGCGCGGCCGGCACTTCCGACGTGTCCGTCCACGGCTATCGCGGCGTCGGTCCCCGCGGCTACCGCCGCGACGACACGCGGATCCATGACGATGTCTGCGATGTGCTGGCCGAGAACGATGCGCTCGACGCCGGCGACATCAGCGTGGAGGTGACGGAAGGCGTGGTGCGACTCGCGGGCTCTGTGCCGCACCGCATGATGAAGCGCCTGGCCGAAGACCTCGCCGACGGGTGCAAGGGCGTGCGCGACGTGGAGAACGCGCTGCGCGTGGGGATTCCGCCATCGGGCGTTGTTCCCGGCGCGCCGCCGTTCGACGCGGCGCCCTGAACCTCGCAGGAAACGGAGCCGAGGTGCGGGGGTCGCTGCCATCACGTGGCGGCGGCGGCCTTGCGCTCCGCGATGAAGCGGCGCACCTCTTCTTCCAGCACCGGCAGCGGCACCGATCCCAGGCGCAGGATCGTGTCGTGGAAGGCCTTCTGGTCGAAGTCCGAACCCAGTGCCTGCTCGGCCTCCACGCGCAGGTCGCGGATGGTCTTGTAGCCGATGTAGTACGACAGGGCCTGGCCCGGCCACGAGATGTAACGGTCGACCTCGTTGACGATGTCCGGGCGCGAGAGCGCGGCGTGGCTGGCGAGGTATTCGATCGCCTGCTCGCGGCTCCAGCCGTACTCGTGGATACCGGTGTCGATCACCAGGCGCGCGGCGCGCCACATCTCGAAGCTCAGGCGGCCGAAGTCCTCGTAGGGCGTCTCGTAGATGCCCATCAGTGTGCCCAGCCATTCGGTGTACAGCGCCCAGCCCTCGCCGTAGCCGGAGAAGTAGGTGCGCTGGCGGAAGTCCGGGCGCTCCGGCGCTTCGAGCGCCAGCGCGGCCTGCAGGCTGTGGCCGGGCGAGCATTCGTGCAGGGTCAGCGCCGGCAGGTTGTACAGCGGTCGTGACGGCAGGTCCCAGGTGTTGAACCAGCAGGCATCCAGTCCGCCGCGGCCCGCGGTGTAGTTGGGCGCAATGTCGTCGGCCACCGGCAGGATGGTGAAGCGGTAGCGCGGCAGCGTGCCGAGCACGTGCTTGAGCTGGCCGTCGACCTTCTTGGCGACGTACGCGGCGGTGGCCAGCAGTTCGCGCGGCGTCTTCGCATAGAACTTCGGGTCGCTGCGCAGGTAGGCCAGGAACTCTTCAAATGAGCCTTCGAAACCGGCACGCGCCATTACCTCGCGCATCTCCGCGGAGATGCGGGCGACTTCCGCCAGGCCGAGTTCGTGGATCTCGCGCGGATCCATGTCACGGGTCACGTACTCGCGGATCTGGCCGCGATAGAACGCCGCGCCGTCGGGCAGGTCGGCGGCCGAAATCGAAGTGCGGGTGCCCGGCAGGTAGTCCTCGCGCATATAGGACAGCAGCCGCCGATAGGCCGGCACGGCCTGCTCCAGCACCACCTTGCGCCCGTCCGCGCGCAGCTGCGCGCGCACCGCTTCGGGCAGCGTCGCCGGGATCGTGTCGAAGGCGGCGAGCAGCGGGTTGGCCGCGTCATCCAGCGTGTACGGCACGATGGTGTTGTCGCGGTTGTCGAGCGACGCGCGCGGGACGCTCCAGCCGCGCGCCAGGCCGCGCTCCATGTTGGCGATGTGCTCACCGAAGACACGCGGCAGCTCGCCCAGGCGGCCGATGTAATCGCGCCATTCCTGCTCGCTCTGGTAGGGCTGGCGCGGCGCGAAGCCGGTCCAGAAGAAGGTGTCGCTGTTGAACGGCGCCTCCCAGGTGCGGCGCGTGGCGTTCTCGTGGTCGGCCTGCATCGCGGTGCGGAACACCGCCAGGTTGACCTGGTCCTCGCGCGCAAGCGCGTCGACAGGGATTGCGTCCAGCTTTGCCAGGGTCGCGGACCAGTGCGCCGCGCGGCGCTCCCAGGCTTCGGGCGTGTTCGATGGCAGGCGCGCCGACTGCCGCCAGCGGCCATCGACTTCGGTATAGCCGTATTCCTGCTGGCGCCATGTGCTGTCGGCTTCGAACAGCGCGTGCAGACGCGTGGCTGCGTCATTGGCGGGCACGGCGGCCTGCGGCGTGGCGCCGGCCTGCGCCAGCGCGACACCTGTGGTCGCGCACGCCAGCGCCAGGAAGCAGATCGTGGAAAAACGCAGGCGGAAGCGGCCTGTTGGGGACATGCGGGGGCTCTCCGAGGTGATGGATGACTGCGCGGGCCGAAGGCGCTTCGCACATTGGCAGCCTTGAAGTATGCCTGTGCGCCCGGCCGGGGTCCGACACAGTGGATGGATCAGGACGCGGTGGCCATGCGCCACGCCGTGTCGCCATGACCCACCAGCTCACCGCCGGCGCACGCGATCCAGGCCTGGTCGTCCGGAAGCAGCCATCCCCCGGTGAAGGCCGAGAACGCGGGCAGGATCGCCTGGTGCGCATCCAGCGCCAGTGCGGGGTGCCTGCCGGGCAGCCCCGGCAAGCGCACGACCGGATGCACATGGCCGCAAAGCACGTACCCGCGGGGGGGATCAGGCGCTTGGAGCGGGAAATGGCGGAAGCGGAACGGGCCGTCGCGGACGTCGTCGGGCAGGTGCACGACGCCGGCGGCATCCGCCACCAGGGCGCGGTCGTGGTTGCCGGCCACCACGCTCGCCACGCAGTCCGGATACGCGGCGAGCAGCGCCCGCCATGCCGTTTCGGCGCGCGCGTGCCGGCGGCCGTGCAGGAAGTCGCCCAGCACCCACAGTTCGCGCGCCCCGGTGGCGTGCAGCAGCGCGTCCAGGCGGGCAAGGTCGTGCCCGGTGCCGCCGCTGGGCACCGGGATTCCGGCCGCGCGCATGATGTCGCCCTTGCCCAGGTGCAGGTCGGCGATCAGCAGGCGCCCGCGCGCGGGCCAGTACAGCGTACGATCGGCGAGCAGCCGCATCGGCTCACCGGCCAGCAGCAGGTCAATCGCGCCGGGCATGGCGCTGCTCCAGCTGCAGGGCGGCGCGCGTCACGCGCGTACGCCAGTCCTCGGTGCTCAGCTGGCCGCGCATCGACTCCGCCCACAGCGGGAAGGCCAGCGGTGTCAGTCCGCGCGGGCGATGCAGGAGCAGCGTGCGCGCACCGCAGCGCTCCAGCGCCTCGCGCAGGCGCCGCACTTCCAGCTGCGCCTCCAGCACTTCGCGCTCGGCCTGCGCCAGCAACACGTGTTCCGGATCATGGCGGGTGAGCACGTCGAACAGGAGGCTGCTCGAAGCCTGTAGCTGGCGCAGTGACTTGATCGCACGCCCCGGCAGCGACGGCGCCAGCAGGCCGGCGACGCGCGCGATCTCGCGGAACTGCCGCCGCGCGAGCTCGGCCAGGTTGAGGCTGGCGCGCAGGTCGTCCATCAGGCCCTCGACGGACAGCATGCGTGTGAGCAGCACTTCGTCCGGAACGGCTTCGGCCTGGGCTGTCAGCACCAGCCCGTAATCGTTCATCGCCCAGGCGAAGGTGTTCGGCGCCTCGCGCGCCCAGCGCAGGGCCAGCAGCGGTGCCAGGCCTTCGTGCACCGCGCGCCCGGCGAACGGAAACAGGCACAGGTGCCAGCCTTGTCGCGTCTTCACGGCTTCGGCCAGCAGCGTGCCCGGCGCAGGCAATGCGGACAAGCGCGACTGCAGTGCAAGCAGCGGCGCCAGCGCGCGCATCTCCGGACTGTCGGCGGGCTGCGACAGGATCGCCTCCACTTCCGATGCGAGCTCGCTCGACAGCGGCATGCGCCCGCCCTGCCAGCGCGGCACCATGCCGTCGTTGCGCTTGGCGACGCGTACGTAGGCGGTCATGTCGCGCAGCTGCACGAGCTCCAGCGTGCGCCCTGCAAACTGGAAGCGATCGCGCAGGCGCAGCCGCGACACGAAGGCCTCCTCCACCGCGCCGAGGCCTCCGCCCTTGAGATAGCGCACCTGCACGCTGCCGTCGCTGGTAATGGTGCCGATGGAGAGGCGGTGACGGAAGGCGACGCGGCGGTCGTGCACGCGATGAATGCCGTCCTCGTCGCGCACCACGCGGCGGAAATCGGGGTAGTGCTCGAGCGCGCTGCCGCCGCGCACGATGAAGTCGAGTACGGCCGTCCAGGCCTCGTCCGAAAGCGCGGCGAAGGCATGGGTGCCGCGCACCTCTCCGAGCAGCGCGTCGGCGTCGAAGCCACCACCAAGGGCCAGGGTGACGCAATGCTGGGCCAGTACGTCCAGCGACAGCCGCGGCGGTGGACGCGCTTCGATGCGGCCGGCTGCGATGGCAGCACGCGCCGCAGCGTATTCGGCCAGTTCGAACGCGTGGGTCGGTACGCACACCACATGGCCGGCCTCCCCCGGGCGGTGACGCGCCCGCCCGCCGCGCTGCAGCAGCCGCGCCATGCCCTTCGGGCTGCCGACCTGCAGCACCTGGTCGACTGCGGGGAAGTCCACGCCCAGGTCGAGGCTGGAGGTCGCGACCACGCAGCGCACGCTGCCGTCGCGCAGGCCGGCTTCGGCGATGGCGCGCAGCGATGCATCCAGTGAACCGTGGTGAAGGGCCAGCGTGGACGGATCATCCAGCCAGACCGACTGCAGCGCGCGGTGCCAGAGTTCGGCCTGCGAACGCGTGTTGGTGAACAGCAGGCTGCTGCGTGCGCGCTGCAGCACGGCAGCAACACGTTCGAGCTGCGACAGGCCGAGGTGCCCGGCCCAGGGGAAACGTTCGCCCTCACCCGGGATCAGCGTCTCCAGCGTCATCTTCCGTGGCCGTGGCGCCGCGAGGATCGGCGCGTCCGGGACGTGCGGCAGCAGGACGTCTCGCGCCTCGTCGAGGTTGCCCAGCGTCGCCGACAGTCCCCAGGTGCGCGCGCCGGGCGCCAGCGTGCGCAGCCGCGCCAGGCACAGCTGCAGCAGCACGCCGCGCTTGTTGCCCAGCAGCTCATGCCACTCGTCGACCACCACGGCGCGCACGCCGGCGAACAACGCACCGGCATCCGGATACGACAGCGACAGCGCGAATGACTCCGGGGTCGTGACCAGCAGGTCGGCCAGGCCCTTGCGCGCCAGGCGCCGGTCTCGCGCGCCGGCATCGCCGGTGCGCATGGCGACCGTCCACGGCACGCCGAGCGCTTCGATCGGCCCGCGCGCGGCGCGCACGGTATCGACCGCGAGTGCGCGCAGCGGCGTGATCCACAGCACGCGTAGCCGCGGCGTGGCGAAGGCACCCCGACGCGTGGATGCGGGTGCGTCGCCCAGGCTCAACGCTTCCAGCAGTGGCCCACCGAGCGCGGCGAGGGTCTTGCCGCTGCCCGTCGGCGTGACCAGCAGCCCGGACTCGCCCGCAAGGTAGCGGCGCCAGGCCTCGCGCTGGAACGTGGCCGGTCGCCAGCCCTGCGCCGCGAACCAGGCGCTGAGCGGGGCATCAAGGCGGCTCCGCGCCCGAACGCTCATCGCGCCAGCGCCTTCAGTGCATCGAGGCTGTCCGCCTCGCGCGCGAGCTTGTCCTCGCGCCAGCGCAGGATGCGGGGGAAGCGCACCGCGATGCCGGATTTGTGCCGCGCAGACCGGTTCACGCCCTCGAAGCCGAGTTCGAACACGTGCACTGCTTCCACTGATCGCACCGGTCCGAACCGTTCGAGCGTGTGCGCGCGGATCCAGCGGTCCAGGCGCAGGATCTCGGCGTCGTCCAGACCGGAATACGCCTTGGCCACCGGCACCAGCGCGTCGCCGTCCCAGAGCCCGAAGGTGTAGTCGGTGAACAGGGTGCTGCGCCGGCCGTGGCCGCCCTGGGCGTACATCAGCACCGCATCGATGCTCAGCGGGTCGACCTTCCACTTCCACCAATCGCCTCGCTTGCGCCCGTGGCGGTAGGGCGAGTCCGCGCGCTTGAGCATCAGGCCTTCGACGCCGCGTTCACGCGATTGTTCGCGAAGCGCGGCGGCCTGCGCCCAGTCGCCGGCCTGCACGCGCGAGGACAGCACGAGCCGATCGGGATCGGCGTCCACAAGCAGCTCGGCAAGGCGCGTGCGGCGCGCTTCAAGCGGCCACGCACGCAGGTCTTCCCCCTCCAGTTCAAGCAGGTCGTAGGCGACCACGCGTGCCGGCGCCGTGGCCAGCGCCTTCGGTCCGGGCTTCAGCCGTTGGATGCGCGTCTGCAGCGCGCTGAAGGGCATGGGTTCGTCGGCTCCGGGCTCCCACGCGAGCAACTCGCCGTCGATCACGCAGGCGCGGCGCAGCGCGGCGGCGGCGGTCTCGATCTCCGGGAAGCGGCCATCCATGCGCTCCTCGCCGCGCGACCACAGCGCAATGCCACCGGCCCGCCGGATGAGCTGCAGGCGGATGCCGTCCCACTTCCACTCGAGCACCCAGTCGCCCACCGGGCCCAGCGTTTCCGGATCTGCTTCCAGCGGCGATGCGAGGAAGAAGGGATACGGCAGCTCGGCGTCGCCCGGCTGCGCGTCCGGTGACAGCAGGCCTTCGAGGAAGGCCGCGGTCGGCGTCCAGCGCCCGAGCATGCGCTGGGCGATGAGCGCAATGTCGACGCCGGACATTTCGGCCAACGCCTGCTGCACCAGCCCCTGCGACACGCCCACGCGCAGCGCGCCGGTCAGCAGCTTGTTGAATACCAGGCGCTCGCGGAAGCACAGGCTGCGCCACGCGGCCACGACCACCGCGCGCCGGTCCTCCGGGTCGCCATTGGCGACAGGGGCGAGGCGAAGCTCGATCCAGTCGGCCAAGCCATATTCCGCCACCGCCGCCTGGTCTACCTCACCTGCATCACATGCAGCCCGGGGCGGATCGTCCAGCAGCAGCGCCAGCGTCTCCGCCAGGTCACCCACTTGGTGATGGCAGGCCTCGACCAGCCAGTCCGGCGTGCCGCTCTCCTCGCCGATCCAGGCCCGCAGTTCACCGGTACCGGCGATCTTCGCGCGCGCGCCACCGACCTTGCCGCCGGACAGCAGCCACAGCGCCCAGGCCGCATCGCGCGGCGGCGCATCCCGGAAGTAGTCGACCAGCGCACGGCGACGGTCGAGGGTGCCAGCAAGGCGGTCGAGCCGCTCATACAGGGCGGCGAAGCGGCGCATCAGTCGTCCTCGCCATAGCCGGTGGCGAATACGCCGGTGTCGATGCCTCGGTCGTTGAGCACCCGCACCAGCGCATCGGTGTCGCCGTGGGTGGCGATCACGCGCCGCGCCCCGGTCTCGTGCGCGGTACGCAGCAGCGCAGGCCAGTCGGCGTGGTCGGAGACCACGAAGCCACGGTCGAGGTTGCGCCGGCGCCGGTTGCCGCGGATGCGCATCCAGCCCGAGGCAAAGCCCTGCTGGGCGCGCCGGAAGCGGCGGATCCACGGACTGCCCGCGGCCGACGGCGGTGCGATGACCAGTTCGCCCGCGAAGGCGGTTCCGCGCGCCTCGTCGGCGACGCGGCGGGTATCCAGCATCGGTACGCCGACCTCGCGATACACCTGCACGCCGGCGTCGATCGCGCCGTGCAGATACGCCGGCCGGTCGGTATGCGCCGCAAGTTCGGCCAGCACCCGCTGCGCCTTGCCCAGCGCGTAGCAATACAGGATCGCCGCCTCGCCGTTGGCCTCGCACTCCTCGCGCCAGGCGACGATGTCGCGCGCGACCTCCGAGACCGGTTGCCAGCGGTAGATCGGCAGCGCGAAGGTCGCCTCGGTGATGAAGACGTCGCAGGGCACGACCTCGAACGGCAGGCAGGTCGGATCGTGGTCGCGCTTGTAGTCACCGGATGCGACCCAGACCTCGCCGCCGGCTTCGATCCGCACCTGTGTCGAACCCAGCACGTGGCCCGCCGGATGGAAGGACACCAGCGCGCCGCCGATGCGCACGCGCTCGCCCAGTGCATGCACGTGGTAGTCCTGGTCGCCCAGGCGCCAGCGCAGGATCGGCAATCCTTCCTCGGCCACGTGGTAGCAGCCCATGCCGGTGCGCGCATGGTCGCCATGGCCATGGGTGATCACCGCGCGCGGTACGGGGCGCGAGGGATCGATATGGAAATCGCCGGGCGGGCAGTACAGCCCGTCCGGCGTGGACACCACCAGGTCGCCGCGCGGCATGCCGGGGCGTACTCAGCGCAGGTCGACGGCGTCAACCTTGTCGGTGTAGTCCTTCTTCGGATCGATGCCGAGCAGCATCTTCACGCCGGCAAGCATGCTTGAGGCGTCGATCCACACTTCGGCATCTTCGGCATCCAGGCGCAGCAGGCGGAGCTTCGGATCGTCCTTGCCTTCGTACCAGGCGCCGACGAAGGGGTTCCACAGTCGTTCGACCACCGCGCGGTCGGTGTCAACGCGCAGCGTGCCGCGGATGCTCGCGAACAGGTCGTGGCCCTTGGAGGCGAAGCCGGCAATCGCGCGCCCGCTGCCGCCCTCGGCGAGGGTGCGCACCAAGGCGTTGTCGACGGAGGTGAAGAACCAGATCGGAGAGCGGCGGTCTTCCGCCTGCGCGGTCATGGGGCGTGCATGTCCGTCTTCCATGCCGTCCAGGCCGAGCATGACCGTGCGGTCGCTTTCCAGCGCCTTCCAGAACTTCTCTTCAAGATCGCGTGGGTCGGTCATCGTGGACTCCGGATTGGGGGGAGGTCTGGATTCAAGCACCCGCCCGGTGACAGCCACGTTGGCGTCGCGCGCACGCCGGCAGTCGCGCCCGGCCGGTTCACCTGCCGCGGACCGTCACTGCCGGATGATCGCTGCCACCAGCGACCTCAGAAGGCAGACCCATCCATGAATCCGGACCTCATCGGCTGGGCCGCCTCGGCCATCCTGCTCGCCACCCTCAGCCGCCAGATCGTCACGCAATGGAAGGACAAGGACGCCAAGGGCGTCTCACGCTGGCTGTTCGTGGGGCAGATCGCGGCGTCGACGGGCTTCGTGGTCTACAGCTGGCTGCTCGACAACTGGGTGTTCATCGTCACCAACGCGCTGATCCTGCTGACGGCAATCGTCGGGGAAGCAGGACTCCTGCTGCGCCGCCGGCAAGCCGCCAGCGCGGACTGACCCGGCCGGCTGCTCAAGCGATCACGGGCAGCGGGCAAACCGTCGAATCGCCTTCGGCCACGTCCTGCATGGCCTCCAGCAGCCCGCACAGGCTGCGCAGGTCCTGTGCGTTGTGCAGGCCGACGCGGCGCAGCTTGGAAGCGCTGCCGCCGCGCAGGTATCCCAGCCATGCGCCGGGGGCCTCCGACCCGGGCAGGTCGTCCTCGCGCAGAACGCCCAGCAGCTCGCGTTCGACGGTGGCCAGGCGGCAATTGGCCCAGACGCCCCGATAGCGACGCCGCACCGGATGCAGCAAGTCGACATGGCGCAGCTCGGGCAGCGGATCCGGCTGCCGTGCGAGGCGGTAGCGCGTGGACAGCAGCGGGCGGTCGTAGCTCTTGCCGTTGTAGCTGACCAGCACCGTCTCCGGGTCGATCCAGGCGGCGAAGGTCGCGAGCATCGCCTCCTCCGCCGCCAGCTTCGTGATGCACAGCTGGCGGATGCGAAGGCCGCCGTCGCGCCAGTCGGCGGCGCCGATCATGAAAGCGCGCGTGCCGGTGCCTCCGGCGAGGCCGGTGGTTTCAGTGTCGAAGGCGAGCAGGTGCGCGCGCGGGATGTCGTCCTGGCCTATGCCGTGGAGTGGCAGGGTGTCCTCGCCTGCAGGCCACGGCGTCCATTGCTCGTGGTAACGCAGTCCGGGGGCGACTTCTTCGCCGGGGAGTGCGCGGTCGAGACTGCGCGGTGCCGGCGGGGGTGCCGCGGTGCGGATCTTCAACAGGCTGCGGAGCTGGGCGATCGTGGCTTCGCGCGACGCCTTCGCGGCGATGGCGTCGGCGCGATACGGGGCCCCCGTGTCGCGCAGCGCGCGGGCCGGATCCGGCCCAACGCCCGAAACAACGCTTGTGGACGGGGGGGCCGCCGGGGCCGCCGCCGGCGTCGAACCCGCCTGTCTGCGCAGTCCGGCGAGTCTTTTCGCCAGCGCGCTCATCCGGCCACCAGCAGGTCCAGCACGCGCAGCGCCAGCTGCCGCGGCGTCTGCGCCGCATCCTCGTCCACGGCCAGGATCGGCCCGACGCAGGCGGGACAGCCGCCGTGGCAGTCGCAGTCCGCCACCACCGCGCGCGCCTGCGCCAGCAGTTCGATGCGGCGTTCGTAGAGCGGCGACGACAGGCCGACGCCGCCGGGATAGTTGTCGTAGAGGTACAGCGTCGGAGTGAAGCTTCCAGCCGCCGGCAGCAGCATCGCCCCGTCGCCACCCGGCACAGGCACGCCGTCGCCATCGCTGAAGGGCGCGCCTTCCGGGCCGCGCAGCTGACCCCGCCCACGTGCATCGCGGCTCGCGAACCACGCCCCATCGCCACTGCCCACGGCCTTCAGCAGGTCGCGCGACTCCGCCATCACCGCCACCTGCGCCACCAGGTGCAGCGCGTGCGCGGCACCGAGGAAGCCGTCGAGCGCCTCGTGGCGCATCGCGAACGCATCCTCGAGCACGCGCTGCGGCAGCTGCCACCACACGGCGCTGGTGTGCAGCTCCTGGTCCGGCAGCGTCACCGGGCCGTAGCCGATGTTCTCGTGGGTATGGAAGCGGATCTTCTTGTAGCCCGACACGCGGCGCACCACGTGCACTTCGCCCAGGTGCGCGGAGCCCTGCCCCGCTGACGCCTGCTCGGCATCGTCGAGCACCTTGAGCTTGGTGTAGTCGATGGCGTCGGTGTAGTAGTCGACGTGGGTGCGCTGCACGTAGGCCTTGCGGCCCTCCCAGTCCAGCCGCTCCACCTGGAAGGGCTCGGACTGCACCATGTGGATCGCGCCCTCGTACAGCGTCAGCGCCGCGGCGGAGTAGTCGACCTCGGCGATGATCTTCTGGCGGCCGTCGGTACGGTCGACCACCACGAAGTTGCCATCGGCCACCGAGCGCAGGTTCACCGCCTGCGCGGGATAGCTGTCGGCGATCCATTCCCAGCGCTCGCCTTCGTGGTGCAGCACGCCGCTTTCGGCCAGCACCTCCAGCCACGGACCCGGATCCACGGGGCCGAAACCGTCGCCGTTGCGGAACGGCAGTTCGAATGCAGCGCAGCGGATGTGATCAAGCAGGATCAGCGGCTGGTCGGGTTCGATGCGCGCCTGCTCGGGGCTGGCCGCGGCGAAGAACTCCGGATGCCGCACCACGTACTGGTCCAGCGCTTCGGAGCTCGCCACCAGCACGCCCAGCGACGGCTGCTGTCGGCGCCCGGCACGACCGAAGCGCTGCCAGGTGGCGGAGATGCTGCCGGGATAACCGTTCAGCACCACCACGTCGAGGCTGCCGATATCGACGCCCAGTTCCAGCGCCGAGGTGCTGACGATGCCGTCGATGCGCCCGGCGCGCATGTCCTGCTCCACCGCGCGGCGTTCGGTCGGCAGGTAGCCGCCGCGGTAGCCACGGATGCGTCGCGGCTTGCGCGGATCGTGGTCGAAGACCTCCTTCAGGTACTTGGTCAGCACCTCGACCATCGACCGCGACTGGCAGAACACCAGCGTTTTCAGCCCGGCGCGGATCGCCAGCCGCGCGATGCGGTTGGACTGCGAGCGTGCCGACGCGCGGATGCCGAGGTCCGGGTTGATGACCGGCGGGTTCCACAGCAGCACGTGCTTGTCGCCGCGCGGCGCGCCGCTGTGCTCGATGACTTCGACCTCGTCGAGCGCGGCTTCGATCAGCGCGCGCCCGTGCTCGCCGGCATTGCCGATGGTCGCCGAGCACAGGATGAAGGTCGGCGACGTGCCGTAGAACGCGCACACCCGCTTCAGCCGGCGGATGACATTGGCGACATGGCTGCCGAACACGCCGCGGTAGGTGTGCACTTCATCGATCACCACGTAGCGCAGGTTCTCGAAGAACTGCGCCCACTTGGTGTGGTGCGGCAGGATGCCCTGGTGGAGCATGTCGGGATTGCTGACCACGATGTCGCCGCTGACCCGGATCGCGCGTCGCGCATCACCCGGGGTATCGCCGTCGAAGGTGGCAGCACGCAGGCCGAGGTCGCCGGCGGCGTTGAGCTCCAGCAGTTCGGACACCTGGTCCTGCGCCAGCGCCTTGGTCGGGAACAGGTACAGCGCCTTGCCGCGCTCGCGCAGCGCGCTGGCGACGACGGGCAACGTGTAGCAGAGCGACTTGCCAGAAGCCGTGGGCGTGGCGACCACCAGGTGGCGGCCGGCCTGCGTGGCGGCCCAGGCGCGGGCCTGGTGGCTGTACAGCCGCTCGATCCCGCGCGCGCGCAGCGCCCGTGCCAAGGGTTCCGGCAGGTCGTCGGGGAACGGCGCGTACTCGCCCCCCTGCCCCGGCAGCATCAGGCTGCCGGTGACGCGGCCCGGGTACTTGGCCTCCAGCTTCGCGGCCAGCGTGGTGCCGCCCGCGGTAGTTGCGAGGTCGTGGGTGGGCTTCAGGATGGCGTTCAAAGGACTGCGGGCTCCGGCGCGTGGGACCCGCAGGCTGGGCCGGAGCGGTCTCATCTCCTGCGACTCGCCCGCCGCTCCTCGCTTGTGGAGGGACTACAGCAGGCGTCGCAGTGCTTCGGCGAATCCCGCACCACGCCGCGGATCCGCGCCAAGGTAGAAATCCGGTTCGATCAGCTCGGCTTCCATCAGCAGCCAGTGGCCTGCCGCATCGCGCACGGTGTCGATACGGGCATACAACAGCGGCTTCCCGATGGCGGCCAGGGTGCGCTCGGCGAGGGCCAGCGCGCCGGCTGGCGGCGACGGCAGCGGGGTGTACAAGCCTCCGAACTGCTCCTGGACGCGGAACTCACCCTCCGGTGGCCGCTTGTTCACCGCATGGCTCAACGTACCGCCGAAGAACAGCAGCGAAGTTTCGCCCTCGGTGGCAATGGTCGGGAGGTAGGGCTGGATCAGCATGTCCATGACTTCGCCATCCGCTCGCGGTTCGTCGGGCAGCGCATTGGCGAAGGGCTCGCCGCGACGCACGCGGCGCGTGTTCCAGGCACCGCCCGACACCGATGGCTTGACGATCAGCTCCCCGGCGCCGGTATCCGCGAACACCTCTTCCAGCTGCTCCGGCGTCAGCTGGCGCGTCAGCACCGTGGGTGGCACCGGCACGCCGCGCGCCGACAGTTCCAGCAGGTAGCGCTTGTCGGAGTTCCATGCCAGCACGTCGGCCGGGTTGGACATCGGCACCCCCGCCTGACGCCAGGTCTCGCACGCGCGCAGCCAGCGGACCTGGTCGCGGTGATAGCCCCACACCAGCAGGGGCAGGACCTGCGCATGGCCACGCAGGCCGTCGGCGTCGCCCACGTGCGCGGTCCAAGGGGTAGCCACCACCGGAATGCCCCGCGCCGCGAGCGCATCCTGCAGCCGGGCCAGCACGGTCTGCCAGAGCCCGTGGTAGCTGTCGTCGGCGGGATCCGGGGTCAGGATCGCGATCTGGTTCATACCGGTTCCTCCGTTGCCACTGTCATGACGCCGCGTGGCCAACACTGGGCCCTCCACGCTCTGGAGCCCCCAATGGCCAAGTCCAACCCCACCATCCCCGACGCACCGGCCGAGGAATCCAGCCTCGACGACGGCGCCGACCTGCCCGAAACCCGCGGGCCGAAGCTGAAGGATCCGCGCGCGGTCTCGGCGATCGACAATATCGGCGTCGACACCGGCGCCGATCTCCTGGACGTGGCGCTTGACGACCAGCTTGGCGATGTCGACGCAGACGGCCGCTCCTTCGCCGACGACAAGCGCAGCGACACGCTCGGCGACGACGAAGCACGCGAACGACGCTGAAGCACCCCGCCGCGCCGGCGAACGGACCACGGCCCCGGTGCGCGGGCCACGGTCCCTAGTCCGGCATCGCCAGGCCCACGCGCGCGTGCCTGCGCCCGTAGGCGAAGTAGATGGCCGCGCCGATCACCAGCCACACCGCGAAGCGCACCCAGGTCAGCGTGGTCAGGTTGAGCATCAGGTAGAAGCACAGCACGGCGGACACGATCGGCAGCACCGGAGAAAACGGCACGCGGTAGGCGCGCGGCAGGTCCGGCCGCTTCCTGCGCAGCACCACCACCGCGATGCTCACCAGCACGAAGGCCGACAGCGTGCCGATGTTGATCATCTCTTCCAGGATCTCGACCTGGGTGAAGCCGGCCAGCAGCGCCACCGCGGCGCCGGTGATCAGCTGCAGGCGCACCGGCGTCTTGCGGGTCTTCGACGTGACGCTGAGCCAGCGCGGCAGCAGGCCGTCGCGGCTCATCGCGAGCAGCACGCGCGACAGCCCCATCAGCAGCACCATGATCACCGTGGTCAGGCCCAGCAGGATGCCGATCGAGATCACCTGCGCCGCCCAGCCCGCGCCGACGGCCACGAAGGCCGTCGCCAGCGACGGGTTCTCCGCCTCGGCCAGCAGCGTGTACGGCACCATGCCGGTCAGGGCCAGCGCGACGCCGATGTAAAGCACCGTCACCAGTGCCAGGCCGCCGAAGATGCCCAGCGGCAGCGTGCGCTGCGGATCCTTGACCTCCTCGGCCGAGGTCGCGACCACGTCGAAGCCGATGAAGGCGAAGAACACCAGCGCCGCGCCCGACAGCACGCCGGCCAGCCCGTACTTCGCCGGCTCCGCACCCGTCGCCCAGGCGAACAGCGACTGCGACCAGACATCCGCGTCGCCACCCGTGGCGGGTTCGGAGGGCGGGACGAAGGGCGTGAAGTTGGCCGGATCGAGATAGGTGAAGCCCACCACGATCACGAACACCACCACGCCGACCTTGATCACGGTGAACACGTTGTTGACCCGCGCCGACAGCTTGGTGCCCAGGATCAGCAGGCCCGTGAACACGCTCACGATGAACAGCGGGCCCCAGTCCACGGCGATGCCCAGCACGGCGATGGTGGTGGGTATGTGGACATCCATCAGCTCGAACACCATCGCCAGGTAGATGCCCCAGTACTTGGCGATCACCGCGCCCGCGGTGAGCAGTTCCAGGATCAGGTCCCAGCCGATGATCCAGGCCAGGAACTCGCCCAGCGTGGCATACGTATAGGTGTAGGCACTGCCGGCGACCGGGATGCTGGACGCGAACTCCGCGTAGCACATGATCGCCAGCGCGCAGGCCAGCGCCGCGAGCATGAACGACACCGTGACCGCCGGCCCCGCGAAGCTGCCCGCCGCGCGCGCGCCGACCGAAAAAATGCCCGCGCCAACCGCCACCGCAACGCCCAGGATCATCAGGTCCCAAGCGGTGAGCGTGCGCTTGAGCTCGCGGCCGGGCTCGCGGCTGTCGGCGATGGTCTGCTCGATGGACTTGGTGCGGAAGAGGCTTCGCGAGGGGCGGGGCCGGGGCGTTGCTTCGCTCATTCGGACGCGGCTCGTGTTGCGGTCGGGTTGATCCGCAGACTACGCCGCCCGGCAAGCGCCAGACAATGCCGAAAGGGCCGGACACAGCGCCCTCGCGACCGCCGGCGCTATGCTTGTCCGATGCGAACCGTCTCCGCCACCCGCTATGTCACGCCGCTGCGCGAAGGCGGCTCGATGCCGGCGATCGTCGAAGCCGACGACGACGGCATGTACGTGCTGAAGTTCCGCGGCGCCGGCCAAGGCCCGCGTGCGCTGGTGGCGGAGCTGGTCTCCGGCGGTATCGCGCGGGCGCTCGGGCTTCCGTTTCCCGAACTGGTGTTCATGGAGCTCGATGCCGAGCTGGCCCGCACCGAAGGCGACCCGGAGATCCAGGAGCTGATCAAGGCGAGCGCGGGCCTCAACATCGCGCTCGATTATCTTCCGGGCGCGGTCAACTTCGATCCGGTGGCGGAACAGCCCTCGGCCGGGCTCGCTTCGGCGATCGTCTGGTTCGATGCGTTCACCAGCAACGTCGATCGCACCGTTCGCAACCCCAACCTGCTGGTCTGGCACGGGCAGCTGACCCTGATCGACCACGGCGCGTCGCTGTACTTCCACCACGGCTGGGACGGCGACACCTCGGGCGCCGGGAAGCCCTTCCCGCTCATCCGCGAGCACGTGCTGCTTTCCTGGGCCAGCGAACTGGGGCAGGCGGACGCGCGCCTCAGCGCGCTGCTGCCGCCAGAGCGGCTGGCGGAGATCGTGGCGCTGGTTCCCGATGCATGGCTCCAGGGCGGCGACGCCTTCGGCAGCCCGCAGCAGCAGCGCGACGCCTACGCAAGTTACCTGCAGCAGCGTCTCGTGCTGCCCCGCGCCTTCGTGCAGGAGGCCATCCGTGCGCGCGCATGACAGCTACGACTACGCCGTGATCCGGGTGGTGCCACGCGTGGAGCGCGGCGAGTTCATCAACGTCGGCGTGATCGCTTCCTGCGAGAAGACGGGCTACCTCAAGGCGGTCATCGAACTGGACGAGGTGCGCCTGCGGTCACTGGATCCGCGGATCGACCTGCCCACCCTGCGGCCGCACCTCGACGCCATCCGGCGCATCTGCGAAGGCGGCCCCGGGGGCGGTCCGATCGGCCTGCTCCCTCAGCGCGCACGCTTTCATTGGCTGACCGCAAAACGGAGTGCCGTCATCCAGACCTCGCAGGTGCACATGGGCCGTTGCGGCGACATGGACGCCATCGTCGAGCACCTGATGGACAGGATGGTGCGGGTCAGCTGATGCGGAACATCGGCTGGCCGATGTGGGAGTCGCGGCGCGGCCGCAAGCGATAGCTGCCGTGGATATAGGCGACGTGCGGGCTGCTGCGGCGGCGGGGCACGTGATGGCCGGGCGCGGAGCGCGCCTGCGGCAGGCCGGCCTGGATGCGCGTGAGGCTGGTGGCCGGCTTCGACCTGGCGCGGGAGCGCGTGGTCCGGGAAGGGCGGCGAGGGAAGAAAAGGGACAGGATTGAGTGTTTGATTTGACTGGTGATTCTGATCCTCCAAGAATTAAATTCAATGTTTACAACGAGTTAACGCGCCAATTATAGCACAATCCTGACTTTTATGAATAGGGAACCCAGGTTTCGCTGCAATAACCCGTGGCTTGACCCGGGTCATTGGGGAAGGCGCCTGGCCACCCTTAGCATGGTTGGCAGACCCACTGCTCCCTGGAGCTTTCCATGACACTCAAGCAACTCCCCTTGGCGTTGGCCCTCACGCTCGTGCTCGGCACGATGGCGTCGGGCTGCGCCCAGGACGATATCCAGCCGGCCCCGTCGGTGGACTTCGCGACCGCCGCCCACGACGCCTACCCTGAAGCCGACGCGCACGCCGACTCGCATGACGCAGACCATGCCCACGCAGTCGCCGAGGCCTCGGGCGTGGACTTCCCCGTTCCCGACAACCACGAGCGCTGGCAGCCCGATGCACCCTTGATCGAAGGCATGTCGCGCGTCCGCACTGCGCTCGCCGGCCTGGAGCACGCCGGTGCCGCGCAACATCCGGATGAGGCCACCGTGGGGGCGCGCGCCGCCGACGTCGACGCCGCGATCGAGTACATGTTCGCCAACTGCAGCCTGGATACCGAGCCCGACATCGCCCTGCACGCCATCCTGGCGCGGCTGATGGCCGGCACCCAGGCCCTGCACGCGGATCCCGCCGACACCACTCCGGTGGTCGACATGGAAGCGACGATCGACAACTACGAGCAGCTGTTCAACGATCCCGCTGCCGAAGCCGCTTCGTAGGTACTCGCGGCCAGTACGCGCCCTCCAGCCCTGCGCTGGAGGGCAGTCACGCTCAGCGCTGCACCGGCCGCCGGTAGAGCGCGGCGCTGATGCACGAGAACACGCTGACCACGAACCACCCGAACGGGAACAGCGACAGGGTGATGATCCAGGTCAGCCCGCCGGCGATGCAGCCGGCGACGAACCACAGGATCGCCGACAGCACGCGCCCCTGCACCAGCTGGCCCAGGCCGGGAATGAAAAGGCTGCAGATGGCGGCGATGACGTTGCCGGTGGAACCTTGTCCGTTGCTCATCAGGGGTGCTCCAGGTGAATCGGTAAGCGGTCGCGGATCATGCGGCGTCCGCATTCATCCGGTCGTGAAGACGCTCAGGCCATCGGCAGTTTGAGGCCCTGCTCTTTCGCGCACTCCTTCGCGATCTCGTATCCCGCGTCCGCGTGGCGCATCACCCCGGTGCCCGGGTCGTTCCACAGCACCCGCGCCAGGCGCCTGTCGGCCTCTTCGCTGCCGTCGCAGACGATCACCACGCCGCTGTGCTGGGAATAGCCCATGCCCACCCCGCCGCCATGGTGCAGGGAGACCCAGGTCGCGCCGCCGGCGACGTTGAGCATGGCGTTGAGCAGCGGCCAGTCGCTGACCGCGTCGCTGCCGTCCTTCATGGCTTCGGTCTCGCGGTTGGGTGAAGCCACGCTGCCCGAATCGAGATGATCGCGGCCAATCACCACCGGCGCCTTCAGCTCGCCGTTGCGGACCATTTCATTGAACGCCAGGCCCAGGCGATGGCGCTGCCCCAGGCCGACCCAGCAGATGCGCGCCGGCAGGCCTTGGAAGGCGATGCGCTCGCGCGCCATGTCCAGCCAGCTGTGCAGGTGCTCGTCGTCGGGGATCAGCTCCTTGACCTTGGCGTCAGTCTTGTAGATGTCCTCGGGATCACCGGAGAGCGCCACCCATCGGAACGGGCCGATGCCGCGGCAGAACAGCGGCCGCACGTAGGCCGGCACGAAGCCCGGGAAGTCGAACGCGTTCGCACAGCCTTCGTCCTTGGCCATCTGCCGGATGTTGTTGCCGTAGTCGACGGTCGGGATGCCGCGGGCGTGGAAGGCCAGCATCGCCTCCACGTGCACGCGCATCGACTGCTTGGCGGCGTCGCGCACTTTTTCAGGATTGGCTTGCTGCTCCGCCATCCACTGCTCGACGGTCCAGCCAACCGGCAGGTAGCCATGCACGGGATCGTGGGCGCTGGTCTGGTCGGTGACGCAGTCCGGACGCACGCCGCGCTTCACCAGCTCCGGCAGGATTTCGGCGGCGTTGCCCAGGAGCGCGATCGACTTCGCTTCGCCCGTGCCGGTGTACTTCGCGATCCGCGCCAGGGCGTCGTCGATATCGCTCGCCTGTTCGTCGACATAGCGGGTGCGCAGGCGGAAATCGATGCCGGCCTGGCGGCATTCGATGGTCAGCGAACTTGCGCCGGCAAGCGACGCCGCCAGCGGCTGCGCGCCGCCCATGCCGCCCAGGCCCGCGGTCAGGATCCAGCGGCCCTTGAGGCTGCCGCCGTAGTGCTGGCGGCCCATCTCAACGAAGGTTTCGTAGGTGCCCTGCACGATGCCCTGGCTGCCGATGTAGATCCACGATCCGGCCGTCATCTGGCCGTACATCATCAGACCCTTGCGATCGAGCTCGTTGAAGTGCTCCCAGTTGGCCCAGGCCGGCACCAGGTTGGAGTTGGCGATCAGCACCCGCGGCGCGTCGGCGTGGGTCGGGAAGATGCCGACCGGCTTGCCGGACTGCACCAGCAGGGTTTCGTCGTCGCCCAAGTTGCGCAGGGATTCGAGGATGGCGTCGTAGCTTTCCCAGTCGCGCGCGGCGCGGCCGATGCCGCCGTAGACCACCAGGTCCTCCGGTCGCTCGGCCACGTCGGGATCCAGATTGTTCTGGAGCATGCGGAACGGCGCTTCGGTCAACCACGAGCGGCAGCTGAGCGTGGTGCCGCGGGGCGCGCGGACGGTACGGGAGGGGTCGTGGCGGGTCGACATGGGCGCGTCATCAACACAGGACTGGACGCCGGATTATCGCATCGCCTGAAAAGAAGACGCCCGGCACGGGGCCGGGCGCTGTGGAGGCCAACGCTGGGCCTCCGAACCGCGGACGCCCTGCCTGGACCGGGCGTCACAAGTTGCGTCGGGGGATCAGCGCAGCGACGGATCGAGTCGGCGCAACGCGTCCTGCAGATCGACCGAGCCGGTCCGCTCGATGTCCTCGCGCGTATAGACGCGGCCACCGGTGGCCACGCAGTCCTTCTGCTCGGACTTCGAACGTGCGTTGCGCGCGGCCACGATGCGCGAGCCGGTCTGCTCGATGCAGAACCGGTCGTCGGCCTTGCGCGCGTCCTTGGCACGGCTGCGCGCGGCCTCTTCGGGCTCGTCCTGCGCATGGACCAGGACCGGGGCGGCGGCGAACGCCATCGCGGCCAGTGCGGCGGTGATGAAGACATGCTTCATGGGGTCACCTCGTGGGGTGCTGTGGGGGAGCAGCCTCCAACGATACGCCGGACCTCGCGTGCGCGCAGGCGCCAGCAAACCTGCGTTCACGACATCGTCAGGCTTGTCGACAGCGTGGGGACCGGTGCCGCCGGCAGCAGCCGCGCACGATGGCGGCGCTCGGCGCAGCAGCGGATTTTCCCGCGGCGCACAGGGTAAGCTGCGGACGAGTCCCACGGGAGGAGCCTGCCGATGCGCTGGCCTGGATTCCGAGATGATGGCGGCCTCATCCTGCCGCTCGATCCGCAGCCGCTGCTGCCGCCAGGCATGCCCTTGCGCCTGCGCTTGGACGGCCATGTGCTGGAACGCAAGCGCGAACTGCACATGACCCTGCTCAACCGCGATGCCGGCATCGCCCTGCGCGCGCAACTGGGCGAAGCGTGCATGCGCGCCCTGTTCGAGTCGGTCGAGTGGGTACCACGGGGGACCGGGCGACACGCGCTGCTGCACAAGGCCAAGGAGCAATGGGACGGCCCGCTGCAAGCCTGGTCGCTGATCGAACACATGCAGGCGCCCGGCTACGCCGAGTTCCGCTATCGCCTGGCGCAGGAGAGCGGACTGACGCTCGACTGCGGGGTGCCGCACGTCACGCTGTACGTCGCGGGCGATCCCTACGGCATCGGCCTGCCGGACCTTGCCGCCTACCGCGCCTGCTTCGTGCGCGAAGTCGTGGCGTCGGAAGTGATGCGGGATCCGGCCATCCTCCGCCACTCGCCGGCCTGAGCCGCCCTGCCGGCACGGCCGGCCCGCGGGTTCAGTCCTCTTCCGCCGCGGCCTCGCGGCCCTGCTGGCGGATCAGTGCTTCCTCGCGCGCGTCGTTGATCGCTTCGCGCACGCCGTCGATGTCCGGCGCGGATTCATCATGGACGAACACACCCGTCAGTTCGCTGTCCGGCTGCAGCTCGCCCGCCTCGAACAGCGCCCACATCTCCTCTCCGTACCAGGTGTCCAACAAGTCGGGCGCCCAGGCGCCGAGGCTGGCCGTGAGATTGTTGACGTCGCGCAGCAGCATCGTGCGCGCGGCGTTGTTGCCCGCGGCGCTGACCACCTGGGGGAAGTCGATCACCACCGGGCCGTCCGGCGCCACCAGCACGTTGTACTCCGACAGGTCGCCATGGATCAGCCCGCTGCAGAGCATCCGCACCACCTGGCGCACCAGCACGCGGTGGAAGCCACGTGCCTGCTCCGGCGACAGCTCGACCTCGGCCAGCCTCGGTGCCGAGTGGCCGTCGGCGTCGACCACCAGCTCCATCACCAGCACGCCGTGGAAATAGCCGTAGGGCTCCGGCACGCGCACGCCGGCGTCGCGCAGCTGGTACAGCGCATCTACCTCGGTGTTCTTCCACTCCGCTTCCTGCTGCTTGCGGCCGTAGCGCGTGGCCTTGCCGATCGCGCGCGCCTCGCGGCTGCCGCGGACCTTGCGGCCTTCCTGGTACTGCACGCGTTGCTGGAAGCTGCGCTGCGCCATGTCCTTGTAGACCTTGGCGCAGCGGATGTCGCCGCCGGCGCGCACCACGTAGACCGCGGCCTCCTTGCCGCTCTTGAGCGGACGCATGACTTCGTCGATCACGCCGTCATCGATCAGCGGCTGCAGGCCGCTAGGTGTTTTCATGGAATTCCGGCGCCCGGCCTGTGATTGACCGGTCAGTCAAACACGCGCGCCGGCCGGACGCCAGCCCTGCGCCCGGGCTAGGTGACCTTCTTGTAGATGGTCACGCCAAGCACGAACAGGATCACGGCGATGATGATCGCCGCGAAGAACAGGAACTTGGCGATACCCATGGCAGCGCCCGCGGCGCCGGTGAATCCGAGCGCGCCGGCGATGAGTCCGATGACGGCGAAGATGATGGCCCACTTGATCATGTCGATTCCTGTGGCGGCGGATGCAATGCAGGCAACGCTATGCGGGCCGCGGTGTGACCCATGTGAATGGCTGCGCCACAATGCCTCCCGCGTCACAGGCAGCAGGAGCAGCGGTGTCCAAGTACGAGTCCGACCAGGAGAGTGCCGCGCCAGAAGCGGGTGGCTGCCGCGCTTTGCGGATCGCAGCAAGCTGCGTGCTGTCGCTGCTGATCGCCGCTGCCACCGTGTGGGGTGGACTCCTGCTCCACTTCCATGGCCCGGGATCTGCCCCGTTGCGCATGCTGCCGGTCGTCGCCTGGTGCCTGCTTGGCACCGCCGCCTGCCTGGCTCCCGCCTGGCACGCCCTTCGCGTCCGCCAGCGCCCGCTGCTGGTCTCGTTCGTGGCCGGATTCGCCGCATTGCTCGCTTGGTGGTTCACCCTCTCCCCCTCGCACGACCGCGAGTGGGCGGACGATGTCGCCCGCCTGCTGGACGCGGAGGTGCGGGACAACCGGGTGGTGCTGCGCAACGTCCGCAATTTCGAATGGCGCAGCGAAACCGACTACACGCAGCGCTGGGAAACGCGCGAGTACGACCTCGACCGGCTGGCCACGGCCGACCTGGTGCTGTCCTACTGGATGGGACCGCATATCGCACACACCCTGGTGTCGTTCGGCTTCGAGGACGGCAGCCAGGTGGTGTTCTCGGCGGAGATCCGCAAGGAGCGGCAGGAAAGCTTCTCGGCGCTGGCCGGCTTCTTCCGCAATTACGAACAGGTGCTGGTGGCCGCGGATGAGCGCGACATCATCCGCACCCGCAGCAACGCCCGCGGCGAAGACGTGTTCCTCTACCGCCTGGATGCGCCGCCGGAGGCGCTGCGCGGGATGTTCCTCGGCTTCGTGGACAGCGCCAATGCCCTGCGGCTGCGGCCAGCCTTCTACAATTCGCTGACCGGCAACTGCACCACTGTCATCTTCGACATCGCCCGCCACGTCGCACCGGGGTTGCCCATGGACTATCGCCTGCTGCTGTCGGGCCACTTCGCCGAGTACGCCCATGACCAGGGCGGACTGACGGCCGGTTACAGCTTCGACGAGCTGCAGGAGCGTGGCTACATCAACCCGCGCGCGCTGGCGGTCCCTGCCGACGACCCCGATGCAGCCGCGTTCTCCCGCGCGATCCGCCGGCAGGTGCCCGGCGTCCCGGCACCCGGGACTGCGCCATGACCGAGGTGCGGATGCCGGTCCGGCTCCTGTCCTCGGGGTTGCTGCTCCTGCTGCTGGGTGGCTGCGCGATCCTCAAGGAGTTCGCACCGCGGGTGGAGGCGGAGGCGCTGGGTCCCGGCGAATACATCGCCATCAAGCGCGGCGACATCCTCACCGCGAACGAGCTCAGCGCGTCCACCCAGGCGACCCTGCGCGTGGCAGGTCTCGACGATGGACCCTGCGCCACGCCGCCGGCACCAGGCTGCATGCCGGCGCTGGCCGCGGTGGAAGGCATCGCCGGGGAGCGACGCCTGGCCAGCTTGGCCGAACTGTGGACACAGCAGGCGATGGCGCTGACGCCCAGCGGCACCGTGCCTGCCGCGGATGCACAGCTTGATGCGTGGCTCGAAGCCGCGCGCCACGCTTATGCCTACCTCTTCTTCAGCGAACGCGCGCCGGGCGAGCGCGCCTTCGAAGATCGGCAGACCCAGGTCCGCGATTACTACAACTACGCCGTCCAACAGGCCGCGAGCGGCATGTTCGCGCGCTGGCAGGAACGCATCGGCGACGCCGGTGTCCACGAAGGCTCTTCGGCGGCCGACGTCCCCGACGGCGGCGCCTCGCTCGACATCGCCGGATGGACCATCCACAGCGACATGTCCGGCATCCGCATGCCCCAGGGAGTAGACCTGCCGGCGGAGCTGGTGCCTGCGTCCGCGCTGAACTTCGCCGGCCTGCGCAGCATCTATCGCCGCGACGGCTTTGGCGCCGAGGTGGTGGCGGTGATGGGCGACGACCCGGTGACGTCGGCGGCACCGCCACCGCTGCATGACCTGGAGGCCGGCGCCGAGGATGCAGGCGAACGCCCGCGCAGGGGAGAACGGCCCCGCGCCTGGAGCGAGATGCCCTCGCCTGCCCTGACCCTGCTGATCCGCTTCCCCGGCGAAGACCTCGCCGGGGTGCTCGCGACGCGGGAACTGATCGTCAGCGCGCACGACCCCTACGACGAGGACACCATCGAGCTGCACGGCCTGCAGGTGCCGCTGGCCGCCAACTACACCGCCGGCTACGGCCTGTGGCTGGCGCGGTCTGGATTCGCGCGGCAGTCGCTGCAGACCCTCTTCGGCCGCGAAAGCGGCATCACCCGTCCGCACCTGTACATGATGCAGCCCTACGATCCGGACCGCCGGATCCTGCTGATGATCCACGGCCTCGCCAGCAGCCCGGAAGCCTGGGTGAACGTGGCCAACGAAGTGATGGGCGACGAGACGCTGCGCCGGGAATTCCAGATCTGGCAGGTCTACTACCCCACCAACATGCCGCTGGTGCTGAACCAGGCCGCGATCCGCCGGATCTATACCGACACGCTGCGGCACTTCGATCCGCAGGGCACGGCGCAGGCCTCGCGCGACACCGTGCTCATCGGCCACAGCATGGGCGGCGTGCTGTCGCGCCTGCTGGTGTCATCGGCCGACGACCAGCTGTGGAACTGGATGCTGGAGAACTACGAGCTCGACGACGGCCGCCTGGAGCGCGCAGGCCCGCGACTGGAGCGGATGCTGCGCTTCGAACCGCTTTCGGGCGTCGACCGGGTGATCTTCATCGCCGCCCCGCACCGAGGCACCGCCGTGGCCGGCAACCGCCTGGGGCGCTTCATCGCGAAGCTGGTCCGGCTGCCCCTGACCGTGCTCGAAGAGGTGGGCGAAGTCTTCACGGGCGACGAGGGCGCATCCCCCGGTGATTTCGTGTTGCCCAACAGCATCGACAACCTGAGCGAGAACGACCCGTTCGTGCGGGCCGCCGCGGACCTGCCGATATCGCCGCGCGTGCGCTACCACAGCATCATTGCCCAGGCGGACCCGGCCCTGCCGCTGGAGGCCTCCGATGACGGCCTCGTGCCCTACCGCAGCGCCCACCTGCCGGGCGCGCTGTCGGAGAAGGTGATCATCTCGGGCCACAGCGTCCAGGAGAGCGCGCAGGCGATCCTGGAGATCCGGCGGATCCTGCACGGGCACCTGGCCGAAAGCGCCAGGCCGGGCGGGTAATGACCCGGCCGGGCAACAAAAAACCCCCGGAGCCGGAGGTTTGTTGTCCACGAAAGTGGTGGGCGGTGAGGGTTTCGAACCCCCGACCCCTACCATGTCAAGGTAGTGCTCTACCACTGAGCTAACCGCCCCGAAGGGACGCGAATTCTAGCTGCTCGACGGGGTCCCGGCAAGTCTCAGCGGAAGGCCAGCATGGCCTCCTTCAGCTGGTGGATGCGGTCGCGGACGGCCGCGGCCTCCTCGAACTCCAGGTCCCGGGCGTGCTGGTACATCTGCTGCTCCAGCTCCTTGAGCCGGGCGGCGGCCCGCGCGGGGTCCATCCGCGCGTAATCGTCGGCCGGTTCGGCGACCTTGCGGCCCTTGCCCCGCCCGCTGGCGCGGGCCTCGGCGGCGTCGCTGCGGGCGCCTTCCATGATGTCCATGACCGGCCGCGCCACCGACCGCGGGGTGATGCCGTGCTCGAGGTTGTATTCGACCTGCTTCGCCCGGCGGCGGTCGGTCTCGTCGATCGCGCGCCTCATCGAGTCGGTGACCCGGTCGGCATACAGGATCGCCTTGCCGCGCAGGTTGCGCGCCGCGCGGCCGATGGTCTGGATCAGCGAGCCGGTCGAGCGCAGGAAGCCTTCCTTGTCGGCATCGAGGATCGCCACCAGCGAGACCTCCGGCATGTCCAGGCCCTCGCGCAGCAGGTTGATGCCCACCAGCACGTCGAACTTGCCCAGGCGCAGGTCGCGGATGATCTCCACCCGCTCGACGGTGTCGATGTCGGAGTGCAGGTAGCGCACGCGCACGTCGTGTTCGCCGAGGTACTCGGTGAGGTTCTCGGCCATGCGCTTGGTCAGCGTGGTGATCAGCACGCGGTCGCCCATGGCGACGCGCAGGTTGATCTCGCCCAGGACGTCGTCGACCTGGGTCGCCACGGGGCGGATCTCGACCTCGGGATCGATCAAACCGGTCGGCCGGACCACCAGTTCCACGACTTCGTCGCCCGAGTGTTCAAGCTCGTACTTGCCAGGCGTGGCCGAGACGAAGATCTTGCGCGGTGCCCGCTCCTCCCACTCCTCGAAGCGCAGCGGACGGTTGTCGAGCGCCGACGGCAGGCGGAAGCCGAACTCCACCAGCGTCTCCTTGCGTGCACGGTCGCCGCGATACATGCCGCCGATCTGCGGCACGGTGACGTGCGACTCGTCGACCACCAGCAGGGCGTCGGGCGGCAGGTAGTCGAACAGCGTCGGCGGTGGCGCGCCGTCCGGGCGCCGCGTGAGGTGGCGCGAATAGTTCTCGATGCCGTTGCAGTAGCCGACCTCGGCCATCATCTCGATGTCGAACTGGGTGCGCTGGGCAAGCCGCTGCGCTTCGACCAGCTTGTTCTCGGCGTACAGCTTCTCCAGATGCGCCTTGAGCTCCACCTTGATGGTCTCGATCGCGTTGAGCACGCTTTCGCGGGTGCTGGCGTAATGGGTCTTGGGATAGACCGTGTAGCGCGGCACCTTGCGCTGCACCTCGCCGGTGAGCGGGTCGAAGAGGCTGAGGTTTTCGACCTCGCCATCAAACAGCTCGATGCGCAGCGCTTCCGCTTCCGACTCCGCCGGATGTACGTCGATCACCTCGCCGCGCACGCGGTAGGTGCCGCGGCGCAACTCGGTGTCGTTGCGCGTGTACTGCAGCTCGGTGAGGTGCCGGATCAGCTGGCGCTGGTCGATCAGCTCGCCGCGGGCGAGGATCAGGCGCAGCTTGAGGTAATCCTCCGGATCGCCGAGACCGTAGATCGCCGAGACCGTCGCCACGATCAGCGCGTCCGGCCGCGACAGCAGCGCCTTTGTCGCCGACAGCCGCATCTGTTCGATGTGCTCGTTCATCGAACTGTCCTTCTCGATGAAGGTGTCCGACGAGGGCACGTAGGCCTCGGGCTGGTAGTAGTCGTAGTAGCTGACGAAGTACTCGACCGCGTTGTGCGGGAAGAAGGACTTGAACTCGCCGTAGAGCTGCGCGGCGAGCGTCTTGTTCGGCGCCATCACGATCGTCGGCTTCTGCACCGCCTCGACCACGTTGGCGATGGTGTAGGTCTTGCCGGAGCCGGTGACGCCGAGCAGTGTCTGCTGCGCCAGGCCGCTTTCGAAGCCTGCGATCAGGCGTTCGATCGCCTGCGGCTGGTCGCCGGCGGGCTGGTAGGGGGAGACAAGCTGGAACTGCGGGTAATCCGGACGATTCATCCCCCCATTGTAGGAGTGCGCGCGGGCGCACTCCTGTACTCCCCTTCACATCACTGCCGGCTTCCCCTACAGCGGCCTCGCGTTCCCGCCGATTCCGATGGCTGCATGGCGGGTCCAGTCTCTGGGGCAACCGGCACGGACGCCGGAAGCGGAGAGCAGCGATGGCCAGCAAGGACGCCGGCTTTACCCTGATCGAAGCGATGGCGGTGGCGGCGATCCTGGCCATCAGCCTGACCTTTGGCGTGCCCGCGCTCAGCGGAACGCTTGAGCGGCAGCGACTGGCCGCCAGCCTGCACCTGGTCTCGGCCGACTTGGCCATGGCCCGCAGCAGCGCGATCATGCGCCGCGAACAGGTCGTGGTCTGCCCCGGCCAGCCAGGCGCCGGCTGCAGCAACGACCACGACTGGAGCCGCGGCTGGCTGGTGTTCCGGGACCCGGACGGCAATCGCCAGCCGGATGCTGCCGACGATCTGCTGCGCGTCAGCCAGGCCCCCGCCGGCGGCGCTGACCGCCTTCGCCTGACCTCGACCCGCCCCTGGCTGCGCTACCAGGCCAACGGCATGGCCGCGCACAGCAACCTGACAGTGAACGCATGCGCCCGGGGCCAGCTGCGCGGAAAGGTGGTGGTGAACCGCCTGGGGCGGGTGCGGACCGAGCGCCCGACCCGCGAAACAGCGTGTCCCTGACTCTCACAGGTGCGTCGACCTTGACCAGACGGCCACAGTCACTAAAATGTGCGTCCCCGCCCGAATAGCTCAGCCGGTTAGAGCACTTGACTGTTAATCAGGGGGTCGTTGGTTCGAGTCCAACTTCGGGCGCCAAGAATTCAAGGGCTTGTGGAGCAATCCGCAGGCCCTTTTTCTTTGCCCGCGCATTGGCTTCACGGCCAGTGTGCGCCTGCGCTGCGACTATCGAGCCACGCGCACCGGGCGCGGCAGCACGACAGGAAGGCGCCGACATGGGCAAGCAGGACAACAACTTCCCCCACGACAACCAGGGTGGTTACGCCGAGCGCGGACCCGGCAGGGGCGACCACGCTGGACGCGGCCGCGGCGAGAGCACAGGGTCGCACCCGCGCAATGCCCCGGAGGAGCGCGAACCCTCCGAACGCAGCCGCTGGCGTGACGACGACCCGGAGGCGCGCAGCGACCGCTGGAAGGAAGACGGTGCCGAAAGCGACACCGCCAAGGACTGATCCAGCGGTCCGCCGGAACTACCGCGGATCGGCCTGCGGCTGCCCGTCCAGGCCCACCAGCGACCACTTCCCCCACTGGTCCTCGACGCCGGCGCCGGCTGTGCGCTCGGCACCGGCGTCGCCCGCATAGCGATACAGCGGCTGCCCTGCGTAGGTGACATAAGTGCGGTCACCACGTACGAGGGTGCCGATGTGCGCACCCTCGACACCAGTGCCGGCAGTAGGCTGCGTCTCAAGCGCAAGCACCGGCGGCCAGGCTTCTTCGCAGGCCGCATCGCATTTGCCGCCGTCGGTATTTCCGGCCAGCACGTAGACCGCGCTTCCGGCGCCATCGACCAAGTGCGATGACGCCGTGCCGGACATCGCAAGCGTCGCGTTCTCGCTACCCAGCACGCCTGTTCCCTGCTCGGGAGCCACGGTGCCGGTCGGCCGTTGCGGCGGCATGTCGGCACGCGCGCGATCCTCGCCGGCTTGCGCCTGGCTGCGGGCGTCCCCTGCGTCGGTCTGCCGATCGCTGCGATCACACGCCGACAGCAGGATCGCGCCGCCGAAACCCAGTGCCAGCATCGTCTTGGAGCGGTTCATGGGCATCACCTCGAGAAGGAGCCGGTTTGACACTAGAGTGCCGCCCGTCGGAGGTGCGTGAATGGCGCCGTCAGCGCACCGCGATCGACGCCCCGGGCTCGCAATCCGGCCCCCGCGTGCCGCCGTCGGTGCTTACGCACAGGCGGATGTCGTGCAGGCCGCTGATCTGGCGGCTGTCGCCGCGCGCGATGACGAAGCGTTGCGCGGAGGCCGCGCGGCATCCGGTGGCCTGCGCCGTCGCCGCTGTCGCTGTCGCTGGCGTGCAGTCGCGCGGATAGACGGTGTAGTGGCACTGCCCGCTTTCGCTGCGCAGGCACTCGAAACGCCCGACCCCGGCCTGCACCTGCGCCTTGCTGTAGAGCACGTCTCCACCGTCCGCACCGACGCGATGCACGAACGTCGCCCCGCCGCCGTCGAAGCCGAACAGCGAAAGCACGAAATAGCACAGGGCAAGGAGCTTGTTCACGGGACACCTCGGTTGCAGTGATGCGGCAATACGTTCTGGACGTCGAACGCGCGCTACATGTGACGGAACAGCGGCATGAAGGTCTGGCTGACGGCTAGCGTTTCGGGCCGTGATTTGAGGCGGACGGTGCCGCGGCCGCTGTCATCGCGGGTGATACCGGCGATGGCCTTGAGGTTCACGATTGTCGAGCGGTGGATCTGCTTGAACATCGTCGGGTCCAGCACCTCGAGCAGCTCCCGGATCGGCGTGCGCAGCAGCGATTCCCCGTCGGCGGTCATCACCGTCGTGTATTTGTTGTCGGCGCGGAAGTAGGCGACCTCGTCCACCAGCACCAGCCGGGTTTCGCGGCCCGCGCTGGCGGTGATCCAGGTCAACGGCGGCGGCGCATCCTCGCGTGGACGCAGCGGACCGAGATGCTCGAGCAGTGCCGCGAGCGCCATGGCGTCGCTGCCCCCGCGCACCTGCAGGCGCTGCACCGTGGCTGCCAGGCGCTCGGCCGAGATCGGCTTCAGCAGGTAGTCGATCGCGCCGCGTTCGAACGCATCGATGGCGTACTGGTCATAGGCGGTGACGAACACGATGCGCGTGCCGGGACTGGCCTCGGCAGTTGCGGACGCAACCTCCAGGCCGCTGAGACCCGGCATGCGGATGTCGAGGAAGGCAACCTGCGGCCGGTGTTCGGCGATGGCCTCCAGTGCGCTGGCGCCGTCGTCGCACTCCGCTACCACGCGCAGCTCCGGCCAGGCGCGGTGCAACTGGTCGAGCAGCGAGCGCCGCAGCAGCGCCTCGTCCTCGGCGACCACGCAGGTCCACGCGATGTCAGACATGGCTGCGGACTCCTTCATTGACCGCGGGCACGGTGATGGTCGCCGCGACGCCGTTGGGGAAGTTGGCGACTACCGCGAGCGCCGCATCGCCACCGAAGACCAGGCGCAGGCGCTCGCGCACGTTCTTCAGGCCGATGCCGGTCCCGCTGGTCTTGGCGTTGAAGCCTTCGCCGTCATCGGCCACGGTGACCGCGACCACGCCCTCGCTGCGGCGGGCGCGGATCCACACTGTGCCGCCGGCGGTGCGCGGTTCCAGGCCGTGCTTGATCGCATTCTCGACCAGGGTCTGCAGCATCATCGGCGGTAGCGGGGTCGCGCGCAGGTTCTCCGGCACGTCCAACTGCACCGCAAGACGCGGACCCATGCGGATCTTGAGGATTTCGAGGTACGCGACCGCGCGCTCAAGTTCCTGGCCCAGCGTCGACAGCTCCTCTTCGGTACGCGGCAGCGAGTGGCGCAGGTACTGGATCAGGTGGCCGAGCATCTCCTCGGCGCGCGGCGGATCGCTGCCCGCCAGCAGCTGTGCGCTGGCCAGCGTGTTGTAGAGGAAGTGCGGCTCCACCTGGGCGTGCAGCAGGCTCAGGCGCGCGACGGCTAGTTCCTTCTCGGTGGCGGTTTGTGCTGCAGCGGCTTTCTCGCCGCGACGATGCCCGGCGACGCGGCGGCTGATCGCGCGCGTGATCGCCTCGGCGTTCTCGTAGTTGGTGCCGTCGTCGACCAGGAACCAGTCGCTCCATGCCGGCGACTCGGGCTCGCAGATCAGCGTGACGCTGCCACTGTCGTCGCTTGGCGTCACGGTGGCCAGGATCTGGTTGCGGGGGATGCCGAACCACAACAGCGGGTTCCAGCGGCCCAGCGGATGCTCGCCGTAGGTCTTCGGGCGACCGACCTTGGCGCGCAGCTGCAGGCTGTCGCGCGCGGCCTCTACATGCTCCACCCGCGGGAGTTCGCGTACCGCGGCTTCCAGCAGGTCGAAGGCCTCCCCGGCCTCGAAGGGGATCTCCACCTGCCGACGCTGCCGATTGGACAGCACCGCCTTGTCCACCCGCCCCGCGATCAGGCGCACGCGGCCCAGATGCGACAGCGCCCCGGCGACGACCAGCGCCATTGTCGCCATTCCCAGGAGCACGATCGGCCACTCCAGGCGCCCCAGCAGCGGCAGCTCGGACCACATCATGGCCACCAGCAGCACCGCGAGGAACCATGCGGCGGCGAGGCGGAGGACGAAGAAGAGGCTCTTGATCACGGACGTCGGTTTCGGGTGGGAGTGCGACGGAGCATATCCGGCGCCACCGCGGGGCTGGAGCGGTTTGCGACGGAAGCGCGGATGCGGCGACGAAGCCGCGGCAGGCGGGAGCGGGCGGAAGCGGCGACCAAGCCGCGACAGGCGGGAAGCGGGTCGCGCGGGCGCGGTGGCCGCGGCGCCGTCTTGACATCGCCCCGGCTACCTTGGCGCCACAAGGAGGACCCATGGCCGGAAACAGCAGCATGGCGCGCAGCGCCCAGGTATTGCGGTTCGCATTGAAGCATCGGGGCGCCGGTCTGTTCAGCGGCCCGGATTTCGACGCCAGTGATGAGCGGCGGAGCCCTGCCGTGAGCGACGATGGGGAGCGCGGACCGGAAGCCTTCGTCCGCGACCTGGAAGCCCTCGGGCCGACCTTCATCAAGGTCGGGCAGTCGCTGTCCACCCGTCATGACATGGTGCCCCCGCCCTATCTCGCTGCCCTGGAACGCATGCAGGACGACGTGCTGCCGGTGCCGGCCGCCGACATCCGCGCCATCGTCGAGGCCGAACTGGGCGTACGCCTTGGCAAACTCTTCCGCGAGTTCGACGACGTCCCGCTGGGTTCGGCCTCACTGGCCCAGGTGCATCGCGCCGTGCTCAATGACGGTCGCGAAGTGGCGGTCAAAGTGCAGCGGCCGGACGTGGAAGAAGTCGTGCGCACCGACCTGGACAGCCTGGCCAGCATCGCCCGCCGCGCCGACGCCGGAACGCGCATCGGCCGCCGCCTGCGCTTTTCCGACTGGATCCACGAATTCCGCAAGTCCCTGCTTGCCGAACTCGACTACCGCCTGGAAGCCGACAACCTGGAGCGCTTTCGCGAGCGGCTGGCCGGCTATCCCGAGCTGATCGTGCCGGCCCCGTTGCGCGACCTGGTGACCCGCCGCGTCCTCACGATGGAGCTGGTCCGCGGCAGCAAGGTCACCGCACTGGGTGGCCTGCGTCGCACCGAGCACGACTACGAACCGCTGGCCACGGCCCTGGTGCGCGGCTACCTTGACCAGGTGTTCGTGCATGGCGATATCCATGCCGACCCGCACCCCGGCAACATGCTGGTGACACCGGACGAGCGCTTGGCGATCTTCGACCTCGGCATGGTCGCCCACGTACCGCCACGCCAGCGCGAGCATCTACTCAAGCTCCTGCTGTCCGCCGTTGACGGACGTGGCGAAGAAGTAGCCGCCGAAACCATCGCGATGTCGATTGCTCTGGAAGATTTCGACGAAGTCCGCTACATGCGCGAAGTCGGGCACCTGGTTGCCCGCTACGCCGCGCACGGCAGCTCGCACGCCCTGTCCGAAGGCGCCCTGATGATGGAACTGGCGCGATTGGGAATGGCCTGCGGCCTGCGCTCGCCGCCGGAAATGCACCTGCTGGGCAAGACGCTGCTGAACCTCGAAGGCGTCAGCCGCGCGCTGGACCCGGAGCTGGACATGAAGCGCGTGGTGGAAGGCCACCTGCAGGCGCTGATGCGCCAGCGCGTGCGGCAGGCGTTTTCGCCGACGCGGCTGGCAGGCGATGCGATGGAGCTGCAGGCGTTGCTGCAGGAAGCGCCGCGGAAGGTGTCGACGATCCTGTCGCTGCTGTCGGAGAACAGGCTGCAGGTGCGGATGGTGGGTCTGCAGGAATCCCGGCTGACGGAGAACCTGCAGAAGATCGCGAACCGCGTCGCCGCCGGTGTGATCGTGGCCGCTTTGATCCTGGCAAGTGCCATGCTGATGCGCGGCGACGTCACCGGACCGAAACTGTTCGGCTATCCGGCGGTGGCGATGGGCATGTTCCTGATCGCCTCGGCGCTGGGGCTGGGGATCGTGGTGAGCGTGCTGCTCAGCGATCGGCGGCCGAAGGTGCGGGAGGAGCGGAGTCCGAGGGCTTGAGCACGGGTTTTCCGACCTACGCTGCCTTCCCGTACTGATGGGTTCCGCCGCCACGACGATCGAAGCTGTCCCTCCCGGCATGGACGCCGGCCATGGAGACAGCCATGCCACGCAGCCCCGTGGGTTTCACACTGATCGAGGTCGTCACGTCGCTGTCGGTCCTTTCCATCCTCCTCGCCGTTGCACTGCCCGCCTTTTCCGCCCTGCTTGAACACCAGCGCACCTCCGCTGCGATGGCGTCGCTGGTCAGCCAGATGAGCCACGCCCGCCTGGCCGCGGTTAAACATCGCCATCCCGTCGTCCTCTGCCCGTCCACGGATGGCCTGCGCTGCGACACCGGCGGCGACTGGTCGAACGGCTGGATGGTGTTCGTCGACCGTGAAAACCGGCGCAGGCCGACGCGGGCTGCTGACCTGCTGCAGCTCGACCTGTTGCCAAGAAGCACGCACCTTCACATCCAGAGTTCCGCGGGACGCAGCTACCTCCGCTACCTGCCGGATGGGCGCAGCGCGGGCAGCAACCTCAGCATCCGTATCTGCAACAGGAAGGGCGCTCAGCTGGGGGCCGTGGTGGTCAACAATGCCGGTCGCCCACGCACCGAGCGCTCGGCGAGCGATACGCCCTGTCCCGGATGACCGGCGCACGACTGCCTTCCATGGGAAGGGCATAGAGCAGAAGGCCCGCGATCGTTGCGGGCCTCCTGTTCACCGTCTTCGTACCTGCAGTCCGGCTACCAGCAGTTGGTCCCGTCGGCGTCGCGGGTCCCGGCCTGGTTGACGCCTAGCGTGCCGCAGGCATCGCCGGAGTGGGTCCCCGTCGGGTTCGCGCTGATCGTGTACGTCCTGCCGTTCGCGACCACCACGATGTTGTAGTAGTCCAGCGCGCTGTCCTGGCAGATCGCCGTGTTGGCCACGACGCCCGTGTAGGTCATGTTCGCCGTGTAGAACCGCTCCAGCTGTTGCGCCACCGCCAGAGCACACGCCCCGCCCGCTGCACGCCGTGTTTTGCGCACGTGCTCGTTGTAACTGGGCAGCGCGATCGAGGCGATGATGCCGATGATGGCCACCACCACCATCACCTCGATCAGGGTGAAGCCCGAGGCGCCGCGCGCCGACTGGAAACGCTTGATATCCGGATTCACCGATCAGTCCCCCCTGATTTCGCGCCAGGATGCGCGGTCCCAGCGTGGTTGCAAGGTCAGTGGCGCACCAAGACCCGAACCGCTGGATCCGCCCGCCACCAGCATTCCGCGCAACAGGTTCGGCAGGGTCGGCATGCCGACGCCAAGGTTGACCGAACCCACCGGAATATCCCCGACATACTCATCAGTGGTGCTGCCATCGCCATCAAGGTCGAAATACGAGCCGCCCGCACTGGTCCCGGTGAACGCATTCAGTGCATTGATGAATCCCGATCCGTCCGATTCACAGGCGTCTCCGCTGGGAATCATGCTGGCCGTGATCAGGAACGTAGACACCACCTGCGGATCCTGCACGATGCGCTCGCCCGACGCGGGAAGGTCGATGAACCAGCCTTTGGATCCCACTGGAAGCGCACCACTCGACTGGAACGCCCTGGTGGGATAGAAATGCGGGGCAGGACCGGTCCCAGTCGCCGCCACGGTGCGCTGCGTGAGATCGGTCCGCGAAAGCGTATCCGCGTCTTCGGTGAAGGCGTACATGCCCTGCACCGCAGTGCTGGCGACGTCGCCCGTGGTCATGTAGCGCCCCGTCCCAAAGAACACCCAGCGCTTGTTGGTCGTCGGATGCGTCGCGATGGTCACGCCGCCGCTGATCGGCTGCGCGGTGCCACCAGCATTGGTCGCGGTGAACAGCAAGCTCACGCTCCACGACGCAGGGTCCGTGGACGACAGGTCGAACTTCCACACGTTGCCGAGCATGTCACCGGCGTAGATGTACGCTAGCGTCCTGCCATCGGGACCGAATACGCCGGTGGGGGATGACAACCCATTCGGAAGCGCAGCCGATCCCGCCCCTGTGCTGATCTCCCCGATGACGCTGCCGTCATCGAGGTCGAGCACGATCAGCGCAGCCTCGTCGCTCGCGCTGTTCATGCCGTTGCCGAGGATCACCGCGTTCTTCAGCGCCGTGCCATCCTTGACCTTGCCGAGGATCGGGCGGCCCTGTACCAGCCCCATGTTGCCTTCGGGGGTCTCGGCGCGCTCCCACAGGAAGTCGGTGGTCCCGAATGAACCAGGAGTGGTGACGTCAAGGGCGAACAATCCCTTGCCGCCCTTGCCCAGTGCACCCACCAGGATGTTCGTATCCGGCGTCTGCTGCCGCGTGGTGACCACGATGGATCCATCGACGAAATAGCGGTGCGCGTAGTCCGGGCGGCTCAGCATCCCGAGATGCGCCCAGTTGATGATTCCCGGGATGAAAGTGAACAGCTCGTCGCCGTTGGTTGCATCAATCGCATGCAGCATGCCGTCGTTGGCCCCGACGTAGATAGTGTCTGTGTCTTCGACATGCGCTGGCGACGAACCCACGATGTCGCCCAGCAGATGGATGCGGTTACGGAGGTGTCCGCCTTGGATCAGCTCCAGGCTGCGCTCGCCGGCGATATAGGCGGCATTTTGCGCCCCGCTCACCGGGAAATGCATCGACGGACCCGGGCGGTTCAGGCTGGCGAGCTGGTCGGCAGTCGCCTGCGAGGGAAACGCGAGGCCAGTGATACCGCCCGTCACGACGGGGCTGAGCGGATTACCGTTGTTGTGGCCGTTCGAGGTGAAGATGTTCCGGTTGGCCACCGTCGGGATTCCCTTCGATGCGCACCAGCCGTTACCGGGCTGGCCGGTTCCCGCACAGTTGACCTCGTCCACGCCTCCTTCGAGGGTGATGGGCTGCGACCTCAGCTCGCCGGTCCACGGACCCGAAACATAGTTGGCTTGGAATACGCGCGTTTCGCTGTCGATCGCGGTCGAGTTGGCGGCCACGTTCGAGAACGACCCGGTCCGCTCCACGATTGCCGCCAGCGCCGACTTGAGGCCTTCGGTGAACTCGTCCGGATCGGAAGCGGCCACGAAGGTGCCACGCGAGTTCACGGCGGCATGCAGCAGGTCATCGATGCGCGAGGCGTTCTCCGACGGCATCGGGTTGGGCCAGCTGGCGAAGTTGGCGGGAACTTCGCTGACACTCCCGTATCCCGTGTTGCCGCTCAGGCCGATACTCAGGCCAAACGTGACCATGTGCTGCCAGAACGCCGGATTGGCCGTCGTGGTCGGCACGATGTTGCGCAGATCCGGACGAAGGTCGTTCTTCCAGAAGCGCATCGCGACGTCGGCCAAGGTGCCGTTCGTCCCGCCATGCGTGTCGGCGTACGGCGCCTCGACCACATACGTGAAGGAGGCCCCGGTGGTCGGTTCGGTGAGCGTAGGGCCGGCCGTGCCATCGGCATTCCCCACTCGACCTCCCGAAGGATAGTTCTGGGTTTCGTTGTTCCAGTAACCATCTGTCGTCATGATCGTGAAGTTCTGGCGACAGGCAAGCTGGTCACTGCCAGTCAGCGGACCATACGGCGAATTGATGCCGGAACTCTGGTAGTAAGTTCCCGCCTGGTACAGGGCACCGTGCAGGGGAGTGCCGTCCTGGCCGATCGACCCGTGCAGCCGGCTGTACCACTTGCTCCTGTTGTCGTACGTCACGCCAGCGACGGTCACATCGTCGAACAGGCCATCGTTGTACTGGACCGGAATCGGCACGTCCTGCCTCGGCCAGTTGCCCGAGGTAGTAGTGCCGTTTTGCTGCCAGATCGTGCGGAACCCGACGCGGACATTCGAACCAAGCTCGTTGAACGCCGCGCTCGCGCCCGCCTTCGCCGCCTTCATACGCGTGCGGTGGTACGAGAACCACGTTGCGAAGTTGATCTTTTCGGCGGCAACCGAACGCCCCGTCGGCGTGGTGGCTGGAGTGCAGTTAATCCAGCCGTTGCCGCTCTGCCCCCCGTCACAGCTGGTACTCACGTACCTTTGGGCTGACAAACGATACTCTGTACTTCTGTCGTTACTCCGCTCGAGCACAACCGTGTACTGGCCGGCCTCGGTGGGAGCGACGGTGCAAGTTGTGCTTTGATTCTTGGAAAGTGAACCATCGCAAATGGTTCTCCCAGACGGAGAGTTGACCCAGTACCGCAAGTTACGCGTCTGGTTTCCATCTTCAATATTCCGAATGAGCACATCCAGTGAAACTTCAGCAGAGACTGAAGCAAGGCTACGCGTGACCGTGTTGTTATTCTGCAGATCTCCCGTAAATTGCGATTGCCCCTCCACCAGTACGGTCTGTTGATTGGATCCAGAAACCGCACCGTATTCGGCGCGCACGACATCCGTACCGCCTTCAGCGATCTGGTATCGGTAATAGTTCGACTGGCTGGACAGATTGCCTGCGAGATTCCGCGGCACGTAGAAAGTCTGCGCACCGCCACATACCTGCGTCCCACTGTCGGTATTCCTGGGGCTTTGATTACGGTTGTAGCTCCGGCAACTATCAGGATCGCCGAGGTCGATCGTCCCGCCCCCCACCAGGTTGAAGCTGCCGTACACCGCGTTGTAGGACGTGCCTCCGGTCAACAGGTTGCCATTACCGCCGACCCACGGAAGGTAGGTCTTGGCCGGGTTGTAGTAGACGGCGTTGTGTACATACGTCCTGGTCGTCCAGGTCGAACTAACGCTACTGGCAGGCATCGCATCGAAGGCCATCGACCCCGAGTCATCGAGGACGAACAGGATGTTCGGCGGTACCCGCGCGCCCGTCGTCAGCGGATCATCCGGAATGTCGATGCCTGCCGTTGCCGGCATGGCCAGCATGGCCGCAAGGAAGCCCGCGGGCGCGGCCCACCACTTGCGCTGCGACGAGGCTGCACGTGTTCCACGAGGGTTCGTACGCATGTTCTTCATGTTCAAGTCCCCGGGTCCGGGATACGGCTGATGATGTTGGCCTGCAGCATGACGTCGGCACGGCCTTCGGCGCGGCTGCGCGCAATGACTCGAAACATCGGGCTCTGGCAGTCCAGAGAGGGCGGCAGCGTGTCGCAGCTGCCCTTGCGTCCGGGTCCGGTACCCAGATACTCGATCCAGTATTCCGGAGCAGCCGCCAGACGCACGGAATCGTACTGGTCGGCCGGGACGGCCACCCACGGCGGCACGAAATCGACAGTGGCCGGATCGTCCGGATCAAGGGTGCAGACGCTGAAGTTCGTGCAGTCCTCATCCGTGGGGATCTGCGTGTCCCAGGTGCTGCCGGCCAGCACCACTTCCTGCGCATAGCGCAGCGCGGACTCGGCTGCCTGGAAGGCCAGGCTGCGATCACGCAGGTTCGCGCTCATGCGCTCCTGCATGGCCGTGCTACGCAGGACCGCGATCCCCAGCAGGGACGTGGCCACCAGCAACACCAACACGATAACCAGCGAAACGCCGCGCTCGCGCCTTGCGGGCAGGCGCCCGTTCTTCCGCAGGACAGGATTCATAGGGTCCGGCTCCTCATGGCGACCACGTTCGACGCCGTGCGCGTCAGCTGCTGGCCGTCGATGTCCGCGCCCTGCAGGGTCATGGTGATGCGAACGGCGACGACGTTGGCCCAGTCGGGGGCGGTGGTATAGGCGCCGCCGCCCTGCTCCAGGTACTCGAAATCCAGGTCCGTGATGCCTTCGGCGACCTCTTCGGCCGCAGCGCCGCCGCGGCTCACCCAGAGCGAGCTGCCGCCGCGCGTGTTGGCGCCGACCGACCAGTTGACGTCGCGGAACCGTGCAAGGACAACCGCGGCCGGCGGTGCGAACTCGTCGTCCATCGGGTCGTAGCTGCCCGGCAGCTCCGCGAACGTCACCGTGGTCGTGCTGACGCCCGTGGCTTCGACCAGGAACGTCTTTCGGGCATTGCACAGCAGCAGCAGGTCGTCAGTGCTGAAGACCTCGGTCGCATCGTCGACCTGCTGCGGATCCAGCGTCACCGAGGTGGCGCTGGACGCGGCGATCCGATAGGCAGTGTCGTCGCCGGAAACCACGGTCAGGCTGTCCGCGCCGCCGCTGACCGGCGTGTCCCGGAACGCCACCGACTCCGTAGTCGCGGTTTCCACCACCGACATGTTCGAGCAGGCCGATCCGCCGGCCGCGCGGATGTCGCGCGACATGAGTTCGAACGCCACCCGCGCGCTTTCCTGGATGCGATTGATGCCTTCGTTCGCACCAAAGGTTCTCTGGTTGGACATGAAGACCGCGAACGCAGCGCCCATCACTATCAGGCCCAGCACCATCGCGATCATCAGCTCGATCAGGCTCAGGCCCGCCATCCGCTTGTGCGTGGCCGTCCTCATATGCGCGACTCCGTCACGACCTGCCGGGTTTGGGCGCCGCCGGCGCGGGCGTCATCCCACTGAACGGTCACCACGCAGTCATCCGGGCAATCGGTGATCTGGCCGCACGTGGTGGTGTCGGCGGCGGCGCCCTGCCCGATCGAATCCTTGAGCGCGCTGATCCAGTCGCGCTGGTCGTTCTGCGCCAGCGTTCCGCCGGCCGGAACGTCGCACTCCATGCCGGCGGTGTTGTACTGGGCCGCGTTGAACCGGTTGGCGCGCATGGCCTCCATGATGGAGTTGGTCTGCATCACCGCCTGGCTGCTTTCCAGCGAGCTCTGCGCGCCGCGCAGCGCCATCGACTGCATGGCCGCGATGCCGAGCAGGCCGATGGCGATGATCACCACAGAGACCAGCACTTCGATCAGGCTGACGCCGCGCATGCGCCTGGCGCCACACGCCACGGGCTGCGGCCGCGGGCGCTGGATGCAGCCCGTCCTGGCATTTCGACTCATGGGCACGCGCCTCCTCCGTTCATTTTTTCGCTGATGACGGTGCCGCTGATCATCACTGTGATGCGCCGCTGGTTGTCCGCGGGCGAATCCGTGGGCACGCAGACCGTCAGCCGGTTCTGGTTCGGGACGGGGTTCGGCGCCAACAGGCCTGACGAACGGAAGACCAGGCCGTTTACCGGGCCGTCGACCTGCACCGAATCCGAAGTCACGCCGGCGTCCTGGACGACGACGGTGGCCCCGGTGACGTTCTCGGTGCCGGTCACGATCCAGCGGCTCCAGTCGCCGCCGCAGGTGGTGCCGTCGCTGGTGCCGCAGATCGTCACGCTCGAGCTCCTGCGCAGGGCTTCCGAGCGCGCCAGCTGCAGCGATGCCGTCAGCTCGCTGGCGTTGCCGGTGAGCCGGCTGCCATTGATCATCGAGGTCATCGCCGGAACTGCCACGGCTGCCAGGATGCCCACCACCGCCAGCGTGACCATCAACTCCACCAGCGTGAAGCCTGACTGCCGCCACTGGCGGCCAGGGCCAGCGACGGAGCCGGCGGCGATTGTTGCAGTGTTCGACATGCAGCTCCCCCTCTGGACGCAATACGCTAGTCCGCGACGGGTCTTGGCTCCAGCACTTCAGGACGAGCGGCGCGATCCGGGCCACGGGTGGCTAAACTCGACGGATGCACCCGCCCCGCCCCGCCGCGAACGCACCGCCTATCCGTCCTCTGGACACCTTGTGGCAGGCAGGCACGGTCATCCGCATCGTGCTCGCAGGCGAGGCCCTGGCGGTAGTGCTCGCCCTTGCACCCGGAGTGGGGGGCGATCGCCTTGCCTACTTCGGCATGGCCTCGTTCGCGATCCAGTGGATCGCGCTGATGGCCATGGGCCTGCTTTTCCTGGGGCGCCGGGGACTCGCCCGCGCAAGCCCGGTGCAGGTGGCCCGGATCGCGCTGGGTTCATTGTTGCTGAGCACGTGGCTGGTCACCGGCCTGGGCTGGCTGGTGCTCCACGACATCTGGCCGGCGCCCAAGGGTGGCTGGCTGGCGATTGCGCTGAAGCTCACCATCATGGCGCTGACCGTGGGCATGCTCGCGCTGGCCGCCTTCCGCGGCCACTGGCACGTGCGGCAGATGGCGGTGCGCGCGAAGCAGGCGGAACTGGAGGCCCTGCAGGCCAGGGTCCGTCCGCACTTCCTCTTCAACACGCTCAACACCGGTATCGCGCTGGTCCACAGCAGGCCGCAGGAGGCCGAGCGGCTGCTGCTGGATCTATCCGACCTCTTCAGGGCGGCACTGTCCGGGCGTAGCGAGGTGTCACTGGGTGAAGAGCTGTCGCTGGCCCAGCGCTATCTGGAAATCGAGGCGCTTCGCTTCGGCGAACGCCTGGACCTGCGCTGGCAGATCTCCGCGACCGATGCCGAGCTGCAGGCCGCCACTTTGCCCGCGCTCTCGGTCCAGCCGCTGGTCGAGAATGCGATCCGGCATGGTGTCGAGTCCGGCGGCTCGGGCGGACGCATCGGGATCAACGTCGAATCCACGGGCGGTTTCATCACGGTCACCGTACGCAACTCCGTGCCTTCGGGCGGCCAACCCTCTCCCCACGGGCACAGGATCGGACTGGCGGCGGTGCGCGCACGGCTCGAGGCGATGACCGGCGATGGGGATTCGCTGGAAACCTCGTCCAGACCCGACGAGTTCGTCGCGACGCTCCGCATCCGGAAGCAGCCGGCCTGAGCTCCCTCAGGTCACCACCTCATAGCACGGCTTGTACTCCCCACTGATCTTCATCCGCCGCTGCTCCACAAACGCCCGCAACAGCGCATCCAACGACTCCATCATGTCCTTGTCGCCATGGATCTGGAACGGCCCATACGCCTCGATCCGGCGCATGCCGTCCTCCTTCACGTTCCCCGCCACGATCCCGGAAAACGCCCGCCGGAGATCCGCCGCCAGCTCATGCGGCTTCCGCCCATGGTGCAGGTCCAGCCCCGCCATCGCCTCGTGCGTCGGCACGAACGGCTGTTGGAACGTCAGCGGGATGTCGAGCCCCCAGTTGAAATAGAACGAGTCCTTGTGCGCGATCCGCGCTTCGCGCACGCGCTTCACGCCGACCGACATCCGGCGGGCCACCGCCTGAGGGTCGCCGATGATGATCTCGTAGCGCTCGGTGGCGGCTTCGCCCAGGGTCAGGCGGATGAACTTGTCGATCTGCTCGAAGTACGGCGCGGACGCCACGGGACCGGTCAGGATCAGCGGGAACGGCAGCTCGGCGTTCTCCTCGCGCAGCAGCAGGCCGAGCAGGTAGAGGATCTCTTCGGCGGTGCCGACGCCGCCGGGGAACACGATGATGCCGTGGCCGACGCGGACAAAGGCCTCAAGGCGCTTCTCGATGTCCGGCATAATCACCAGCTGGTTGACGATCGGGTTCGGCGATTCGGCCGCGATGATCCCCGGCTCGGTGATGCCGATGTAGCGCGGACGGCGCTGGCGCTGCTTGGCATGGGCGATGTTGGCGCCCTTCATCGGGCCCTTCATGGCGCCCGGTCCACAGCCGGTGCAGATGTCCAGGCCGCGCAGGCCGAGTTCGTAGCCGACGAGCTTGGTGTACTCGTATTCGACGCGGTTGATGGAGTGGCCGCCCCAGCAGACCACCAGGTTGGGGTCGGACGGGTACAGCAGGCGGGCGTTGCGCAGCTGGCCGAACACGGCGTCGGTGATGCCGGCGGACGATTCGAGGTCGGCGGCGTTCTCCGGGCCAAGCTCGATCGCCATGTAGGCGAGGTCGCGCACGGTGGCGAACAGCAGCTCGGCGACGCCGCGGATGATCTCGCCGTCGACGAAGGCCATGGCCGGGGCGGCCTTGAGTTCAATGCGCAGGCCGCGGTCCTGCTGCAGCACCTGGATGTCGAAATCCGGGTACATCTCCTGCGCGGCGCGCGGGTCGTCGTTGGCGCTGCCGCTGGTCAGCACGGCGAGCGCGCAGCGGCGCAGCAGGTCATGCAGGCCACCGGACGAGGCGTCCTTGAGGCGGGCCACTTCCTCGCGCGAAAGCACGTCCAGGCCGCCCCGGGGATAGATGCGGGCGTCGACGGTGGGCAGGGTGGTGGCTTCGGGGCTTGTTGCGTGGGTCATCTGTCTTCTCTTCTTCTTGTTGTCATCGTCGTTTTCGGGCAACGACTCTAGCGCACCCCGGCTTGCCTGCGGGAATGCCTCCAGCCCTGGAAACGGGAACGGCCGGGACATGCCCGGCCGTTCCGTTTACTGCTTCGCGCGTGGGATCAGAACTTGTACTTCACGCTCAGCATGACCGACCAGCGGGAGACGGCGGTGTTGATGCCGTCGCCGTTGTTCTCCTGGATGCCGGAGTTGTCGGTGGAACCGCTGAAGTTGTAGACGTACTTGCCGGTCTCCGGGTTGATGCCCGCGTAGTTGGCCACGCGGCGGGTGGAGAAGAAGCCATAGTCGTCGATCAGGCCCCAGTCCTTATCGATCAGGTTGCCGACGTTCATGATGTCCAGGGCGATCTCGGCCTTGTGGCCTTCGAAGAACATCGGGATTTCCTGGCTCACGCGGACGTCGAAGCTGTTGGTCCAGCCGGCGCGGAAGGCGTTGGCCGGGGCCACCTGGCCGCGGTAGCGCTCAAGCTCCGGAGCGTTGGTAGCCATCCAGTCGAAGAAGCGCTGTTCCATCGCGGTGCCGCCCACCCACTCGACGTCGCCGGGGCCGGCGGGCACGTAGAACAGGTCGTTCGTGCCGGCGCTGTCGCCGTTGAAGTCGTTGTAGTAGATGTAGCTGAACGGACGACCCGAGCGACCTTCATAGAACAGGCCGGCGGTGGTCATGTTGTCGCCGAAGAACGCCTTCTGCCAGGTCAGGGCCGCGGTGAAGCGATCCTTGATGGCATAGCGGGAGTTGTAACCCACCGGGCTGTTGGAGTTCATCACCAGGGTGTTGTTCCAGTTCGACGAGTTCTGCGAGCTCGTCGCCGGGCTGAACTCCGTGGCGGACGTGTGGGTGTAGCCCACGGTCCAGCCCCACTGGTCGACGACCGGCTTGGACAGCGCCAGGGTGAGCTGGCGGGCCGAGCCCTTGTCGGTGTTGCGGATCACGATCGCCTGGTCGACTTCCGGGTGCCGGTTGGCACGGTTGCCCGCCCCGTTGCGGCCGTTGCTGATGCCGTTGCCCGAGATGCTTTCCGGATCGTAGCCGGCGGCATTCCAGAACATCGCGCGGCCGTCCTGGCCATAGCGGGTCGCGTCACCGATGTCGATGCGGTCGAACCACAGCGCGTTCTTGTTCTTGGTGACCAGCAGCTCGGCAGACGCCACCAGGCCGTACCACGGCAGCTCGTGGTCGAACGCCAGGTTGGCCTTCCAGATCGACGGCAGGGCCAGGCCCGGCTCCATGATGTCGGCGGTGATGCGCGGTGCCGAGGCGCCGCCACCGGCCGGGATCGTCGGCGGGACGGTCGGATCGAAGTCGGGAACATCGTCGCCGGTGATGTTGTACGAATCGAAGTTCAGGCCGGTGTTCTGGAACGGACCGGCGAGCCACACGTTCGGGTTGCCGCCCTGGAACAGGCCGATGCCGCCGCGCAGCTGGGTCGGGCGCTCGCTGTCGAAGGTGTAGTTGAAGCCGAAGCGCGGCTGCCACAGCTCCTTGTCGACGGTGACGGTGTTGTCCAGGCCGTAGATGTCCTCGATGCGCTGGTTGTAGATCGGCGAGTTGCCGAAGTCCGGCATGTCCACGCGCAGGCCGAACATCAGGCTCAGGTTGTAGTTGACCGCCCAGGTGTCCTGCACGAACAGGCCGGTGTTCTGGAACGAGTAGGCCGCCGGGATGTCCGCCATGCTGCCGCCCTGACGCGGGGCCCGCAGCTGGTAGTTGAGGGCGTTGCCGGCCTCGAAGTCCTCGAGGCTGTCGAAGGTCCAGACGCCGTTCACGTCACGGCCGTAGAAGTTGAGGATGTCGTTGTCTTCGTAGTCGAAGCCGAACTTCAGCGTGTGGTCGCCGACGTACCAGGTACCGGCGCCGAACACGGTCAGCTGCTCGGTGTCCACGACGTTGGCGTGGCGGTTGCGCTCGGTGCCGAGGTTGATGCTGTCCTGGCCCGGGCCGACGTTGTCGATGAAGATGGTCGGCAGGTTGGCGTAGGTCTCGGCGATCGACGAGTAGTCGCGCTGCGAGACCTTGAACTCGGTCGAGAAATTGTCGCTCCAGTCGCTGAACAGCTCGGCGACGGTGCTTTCGAAGGTCTTGTTCTGGTCGTACCAGTAGCTCGACAGGGAGACGCTGCTGCCGCCGAAGCCCACCAGCTTGGGCACGATTTCCTCGGTCTTGCTGTAGCGCAGGGCCGCGCGGTGGTTGTCGTTGATGTTCCAGTCGAGCTTGACCGCATATTCCTCGATGTCGGTCTCGGAGATGCTCGGCGGGTTGAGGCTGCCGGCATCGAAGCCGAAGCCCTGGGCGGCGGCGATCACGCGCTGGATGTCGGTATCGGTGATGTCGCCATCGCCGTACGGGGTGCCCGACAGGCTGGTGCCCGGGCGCGCGCGCTTGAACTGCTCGTAGTTGGCGAAGAAGAAGAGGCGATCCTTGACGATCGGGCCGCCGAAGGTCAGGCCGTAGGTCTCTTCCTTGTCGAAGCCGTTGAACTCGACGCCACGCAGCTCGCTGCGGACCCAGTCGCCGTCGCGCAGCGCGTAGTACATGCTGCCGTGGAATTCGTTGGTACCCGACTTGGTCACGGCGTTGACCACCGCGCCGGTACCGCCGGAGATCGTGGTGTCGTAGTTGGCCAGGTCGATCTGGATTTCCTCGATCGCGTCCATGGAGACCGGCTGGCGCTCGGTCGGCATGTTGTTGGCTTCGAGGCCGAAGGGATCGGAGTTGCTGACGCCGTCGATGCGGATCACGTTGAAGCGCGAGTTCTGGCCACCGGCCGAGATCGAGCCGTCGGCCTTGCTGACCTGCGAGATGCGCGGATCCAGGCGGATGTAGTCCTGGATGTTGCGGCTGGCCGAAGGCAGCGCTTCGATGGCATCGTTGTTGAGGTTGGTGCCGGTGCCCATCTTGGTGGCGCTGAAGATCTCGGAGCCGCCAGCCACGCCGACCGCGGTCACGGTGCCGAGCGTGGTCACGTCGCCGGTGAGCTGGGCGTTGACGGTGTTGGCCTGATTCAGGCCAAGGTACACGTTGTCCTCGGTCCTCGTGCCGGCGCCGGCCTTGGTGATGACGATTTCGTACGGGCCGCCCACGCGCAGGCCGCGGGCGCTGTAGCGGCCGCTGGCGTCGGTGGTCACGCGGCTGGTGGTGCCGGATTCAACGTGGACGATCGTGACTTCTGCGTTCGTGACCGGCTGGCCGTCGCTACCCAGTACGACGCCGCCCACGCCTGCGGACGTGGCGCTCTGGGCGAGGACGGGTGCGGCGGCAAGCGCGGCGATGAGGCCGAGCGAAAGTTTCGACACACGGAGGGCGTTGCGACGGGTCATGGCTGGACTCTTGGCAAGGAAAACGGATCGCGCCAGGCGGCACGGGAGGATGACTTCGGGTGGGTTCCCACTCACGCCGCGACCGCCAGAGCGGCAGCGGTTAACGACAGATTAACACGGTAGCCCGTCTGTATGACAGCGGGATGACTGTTTCAAACCGACCCCAGGCCGCCCAGGTAGGAGGACAGGCCGTCGAGCAGCATCTGCACTGAAATCGCCACCAGCAGCATGCCCATCAGGCGCTCCACGGCGGTCAGGGCGCGGGCGCCCAGCAAACGGTACAGGTAGGGGGCGCAGAACAGGATCGCAGCGGTGGCACCCCAGGCGATCATCAGCGCCAGGCTCCATTCCCAGAGGCGGTCCGGCTCCCGGGTCCCCATGAGCATGACGGCGGCCATGCCCGAGGGGCCCGCAACCAGCGGCACCGCCAGCGGGACGATGAACGGCTCGCCGCCCGGGATCTCGCCCATCAGGCCCTCCGGGGGCGGGAAGATCATGCGGATGCCGATCAGGAACAGGACGATGCCGCCCGCGATCGACACCGACTCCTGGCGCAGGTGCATGACCTCAAGCGCGTGCTTGCCGACCCAGAGGAAGACCATCAGCACGCCCAGCGCGATCAGGAGTTCCCGGGCCAGCACGATTCGCTGCCGCTTCGGCGGCAGGTGGCGCAGGATGCTGAGGAAGACCGGGATGTTGCCCAGCGGATCCAGGATCAGGAACAGCAGCAGCGCTGCGGAGGCGATGGTCATCGCGGCAGCGCCCAGGCCTCGCCACGGTGGGCCGCACCCGCGGCAGACAGCAGGGTGACGCAGGCCTCGGCCGCCATGGCGGGATCACGGGCGCGCCGGTCCTCGTCGACGACATGCGAACGCGCGCGCAGCGGCGTCCGCAGCGGACCCGGGCGCAGGCCGTGGAAGCGGACCGGGCCACTGGCATGCTCGGCGTGCAGGGTGTCGAGCAGGGCGCGCTGGCCTTGCTGGGCGATGCCATAGGCGCCGCGGTAGGCGGCTGGTACGTCGTCGTCGAGCACGAAGACCACCGATGCATCTGGCGCCCGGCGCAACAGTGGCAGGCAGGCCTGGGTCAACCACCAGCGTGCGGTGAGGTCGACGTGCAGCGTGCGGGCGAAGCTGCCCGGATCGGTATGTTCCAGCGGGGTCAGGCCGGCGAAGTCGGCGGCACAGTGCAGCAGGCCATCGAGGCGCCCGAGCTGGACACCGATGCGTTCCGCCAACTCGACGTGATCGCCGTATTCCGCGCCGGCAAGGTCGAAGGGATAGTTGACCGGCTCCGGCAGGCCCGCCGGGTCGCGCGCGATCGCGTCATAGACCCGGTTGAGCTTGGGCACCTTGCGCCCGAGCAGCACGGCAGTCGCGCCCGCGCGCGCGCAGGCAAGGGCGGCGGTCGCACCCAGCCCGCCGTGGGCACCGGTCACCAGGACCACGCGCCCGGCCAACGCAGCCTGCACGCCCGCGGCGGCCGCGGGGGTGCTCACGCCTTCTGCGTCTCCGCGACCATGCGTGCCAGCTCACCGGACTCGAACAGCTCCATCGTGATGTCGCAGCCGCCGATCAGCTCACCGTGGATGAACAGCTGCGGGAAGGTCGGCCAGTTGGAGATGCGCGGCAGGTTGGCGCGGACCTCGGGGTCCTCGAGCACGTTGACGCTGTGCAGGGTCGCCATGTCGGCGCCGGCTTCGCGCAGGGCACCCACGGTGCGGCTGGAGAAACCGCACATCGGGAACTGCGGCGTGCCCTTCATGAAAAGGACGATCGGGTGGCCTGAAATCTGGGCCTGGATGCGTTCGATGATGGGCATGTCTGCTCCGACGTTCTGGGCGCCTGGCCGGGAGCCGGCAGCGCACGATGGGGATCGCGCTATTGTAGCGTCCATGGCCATCGAACTTGCCGCCCTGCCCTGGGACCGCACCGCGCTCGAACCCCATATCTCGGGTGACACCCTCGATCTCCATCATGGCCGCCATCACCGCGCACACGTGGAGGCGGTCAACGCGCTCGCGCCGGCTGCCGGCATGGGCGCGGCCAGCCTCGAAGACCTCGTGCGCGGCGCCCAGGGCGCACTGCAGCAACACGCTGCGCAGGCTTGGAACCTGGCGTTCCAGTGGCGTTGTCTCAAGCCGGCCGCGGGTGGCGGTGGCGGCGAGCCGCAGGGCGTGCTGGCCGAAGCCATCACGCGACGGTTCGGGGACATCGCACGCTTCCGCACGCAGTTCGCAGCGATGGCCACCTCACTGCAGGGTTCCGGATGGATCTGGCTGCTGCAGCGGCCGGACGGCTCGGTCACCCCGGCGCTGACGGCCAATACCGCGTCACCGATCACCGGCGAGGACCGGCCCCTGTTCGGGTTGAGCCTGTGGGAGCACGCCTACCTGCTCGACTATCGCGAAGCCCGCGGTCGCTACGTCGATGCGGTCTGGAACCTGGTCGACTGGACCTTCGTCGCTTCGAACCTGAGGTCGGCGGGGCAGCTATAGCTGCGACTTGCGACCACCTGAGATCGCAGCTGTAGCTGCTCCTACAGCTGCGGGGCGAACGTGGCCTCGCGCGGTTCCCGCAGGCGGGCGGCAACAGGTGCCACCTGCGCCTGGCGACCCAGCGCCGCGCCGACCCGCTCCAGGGCACCGGCCAAGTCTTCGTCGGAGTCCGCACGCAGCGTGGCATGGCCCACCTTGCGGCCGGGGCGTGCAGCCTTGCCGTAGTCGTGCCAGTGCCCGCCGGCCTCGGCCAGTACGGGGCCGGGCGAAGGCATCTCGCCGATCCAGTTGAGCATGCAGGCTCGCCCCAGCGCCCGCGTCGCGCCCAGCGGAAGGCCGAGCACGGCACGCAGGTGGTTGTCGAACTGCGAGGTCTCGGCGCCTTCGATGCTCCAGTGCCCGGAGTTGTGCACGCGGGGCGCGAGTTCGTTGGCGAGCAGGACCCCGTCGCGGCAGAACAGCTCCAGCGCGAACACGCCAACGTAGTCCAGCGCTTCCGCCAGCGCGCGAGCGTATCCGACGGCGCAGGCCTCGAGCTCCGGGGCGACGCGTGCCGGCGCGAGGCTGGCGGACAGCACGCCATCCACGTGCCAGTTCTCGGTCAGTGGCCAGGTACGGAACTCGCCATCGCGGGCACGTACGGCAACCACGCTCAGCTCGCGCTCGAAGGGAACGAAGGCTTCCAGGATCAGTCCTCCGGCCCCGGCCTGCGTCCCCAAGGCTTCCCACGCCGCGCCTGCATCACCCGCTGCGCGGATCCGGAACTGGCCCTTGCCGTCATAGCCCAGGCGCCGGGTCTTGAGGATGCAAGGCGTACCGAGCTTCGCCACCGCGGCATCCAGGTCCTCGCGCGTGTCGACGGCCACATAGCCGGGCACGGGAATGCCAAGTTCGCCGAACAGCGTCTTTTCCGCCAGGCGATCCTGGCTGGTCCCCAGCGCGCGCGGGTTGGGGAACATCGGCACCCGCTCGCTCAGCCACTGCGCGGACTCGGCCGGCACGTTCTCGAAGTCGAAGGTGGCGATGTCGATCCCGGACGCGAACTCGGCAAGGGCCGCGCCATCGCGGTAGTCGCCCACCACCAGCGGCGCGAACTGGCCGGCGCAGGCCTCGGTGCTCGTGTCCATGACCGAGAAGCGCAGGCCCAGCGGTGCACCGGCCAGCGCCATCATGCGCGCCAGCTGTCCGCCACCGAGGATGCCGACGGTGGTCATCGCCGCGGGTCGTCGTTGCCAGCGACGTCGTCGGTCTGGCGCTTGCGGAAGGCGTCGAGCGCCGCGGCGACGTCGGCATCGCCGGCGGCCGCGAGCTGCGCCGCGGCGAACAGCGCCGCGTTGGCCGCGCCGGCGTTGCCGATGGCGAAGGTAGCGACCGGCACCCCCGCCGGCATCTGCACGATCGACAGCAGGGAGTCGAGTCCGTTGAGCGCCTTCGACTGCACCGGCACGCCAAGCACCGGAACGGCGGTCTTCGACGCCAGCATGCCGGGGAGGTGCGCGGCACCGCCGGCGCCGGCGATGATCGCCTTGAGGCCGCGCTCGCGCGCCGTGGCGGCGTACTCGAACAGGACGTCGGGCGTGCGGTGCGCGGACACGACGCGGACCTCGTGCGCGATGCCGAGCTCTTCGAGCTTCTGCACGGCGTGCTGCATGGTGTCCCAATCGGATCGAGAACCCATCACGACGCCGACGACGGGCGAACTGCTGGTGGCGGTCATTGGCCGTCCCCGGTGGCAAAGACGTATTCTAGCGGCCCCACGCCGCGACGTACCGCCATGGACCGCAAGCTGCTCGACATCCTTGTCTGCCCCGCCAGCCGCCAGCCGCTGGCGCTGCTCGAACCCGCGGGCCTGGACGCGCTGAACCGCGCGATCGCCGCCGGCGGCGTGGTCCGCGGCGACGATACTGCGCAGGCCGCGACGCTGCGCGAGGCCCTGGTCACGCGCGACCGGCGCACCGCCTACCGCGTCGACGACGGCATCCCGGTGCTGCTGGCCGACGAGGCCATCGCCACCGCGCAGGTTCCGGACTTCCCCGGCGCATGAGCGGGGCCGGCGACGTCTTCGCTCCGCCGCCGGCCGACATCGTCGCCGCGGACATCGCGCAGGCCCTGGCGGAAGACCTCGGCAGCGGCGATGTCACCGCCGCCCTACTCCCCGACGCGCCGGAATCCGCCTACCTGCTGTGCAAGGAAGACGCCGTGGTCTGCGGCCGGCCGTGGTTCGATGCCTGCCATCGGGCGCTCGACCCGGGCGTCGGGATCGATTGGCGCGTGGCCGAGGGCGACCGCGTGCAGGCCGGCACCGTGCTCGCCACGCTGCGCGGCCGCACCCGCGCCCTGGTCAGCGCGGAGCGCACGTCGCTCAACTTCATGCAGACGCTGTCGGGAACGGCAACCGCCGTTGCCGCCCACGTCGACGCAGTGCGCGGCACACGTGCGCGCATCCTCGATACCCGGAAGACGCTGCCCGGCCTGCGCATCGCGCAGAAGTACGCGGTGCGCGTGGGCGGCGGCGACAACCATCGCATGGGCCTCTACGACGCGGTGATGCTCAAGGAAAACCACGTGCGCGCCGCCGGCTCGATCACCGCGGCCATCGCGACTGCGCGTAGCAGCCAGCCCGGCCTGCCGCTGATCGTCGAGGTCGAAACGCTGGACGAACTGCGCGCCGCGCTGGATGCCGGCTGTGACCGCATCCTGATCGACGACTTCGATGCCGCGACCCGGCGCGAGGCCGTGCGCATCGCCGCGGGGCGGATCCCGCTGGAAGTCTCAGGCGGCGTCGACCTGCAGTCGCTGCGCGCGATCGCCGCCGATGGCGTCGACTGCATCTCCATCGGTGGGCTGACCAAGCACGTGCAGGCCGTCGACCTGTCGCTGAAGCTCGGGCCGCCGCCGGCCTAGCGCAGCAGCAGCGCGACAGCGGCGCCCAGCACGCCCAGCGCGGCCACCCACCACCACGCCGATGCCCCGCCCCGCGCCCTGCGCCCGGGCGCCTGCTGCTGCGTGACCGCGCCGGGCGCGACCACGCGGAAGCGCAGCACGTCGAAACCCAGTTCGTCACCGTGGCGTGCCCACCCGCGCTGCTGCGGCGTTTCGTTGAGCAGCCAGCCGTTGGTCGAACCGAGGTCCTCCACCAGCAGCCCCTCGTCGGTCGGCGTCAGCCGCACGTGGTGGCGGGACACCCCGGGATGGTCAAGATGGATGCCGCAGTCCGGTGCCCGCCCGAGCACCGTCGGCCCGACCAGCGGGAAGGTGCGGCCGAAGCCGGCACCGCCCACGCCGCGCAGCACGTAGCGCGGCAGCGCCGGGCGGACCACGGTGGCCGCGACCGATCGGTCCACGGGTGGCTGCGACGGCAGGTCAAGGGCCTCGTCGGCCTGGCGGATGGTGTTCATGCGACGGAAACTGCGATGTGGTGCGTGAAGCCCACGCAAAGGCTTGCCGAAAGTCGGGGCTGGCCCCAGATTGCACATCCATGCCCAGCCTGATCCTGCTCATGATAGCCGCCGCGTTCGCTTACGCGTGGTGGAACGCGGCGCGCGCCGCCAGCGAATACGCTACCGATGTGGGGCGCGCCGCCTGCCGCGCCGCTGGCGTACAGCTGCTGGACCAGACCGTGCATGCCACCGGCCTTCGCCTGCGGCGCCGCAGCGATGGCCGCCTGGGCCTGGAGCGCAGCTTCCGCTTCGAGTACTCGCACGAGGGCACGGACCGCAATCGCGGGCGCATGGTCTTCCATGGGCGGCGCCTGATGTCGCTGACCGGACCCGCGCCGGCAGTGGCGGCGACGCTCCCCGGCAAGGACTGAGCGCGGGCTACTTCACCACGCGCAGGTGCGCGCCGCGGCGCGGGGGCGAGGTGCCATCGTCATCGCCGCCGTCATCGCCGTCCGGCGGGGTGCGATCGACGTCGCCGTCACCCGCACCGCCCGGAACCACGCCGAGGATCACCTCGCTGCCAGAGGCACCGCCGCGCGCCGCGGGGTCGTCATCAGCCACGCCGTCGCCGGCCGCTTCGCCCGTCATCCCGCCTCCGGGTCCAGGCTGCTCTTCCGGCAGGGCCATGCCCTGCCCCGTCTCGCGCGCATAGATCGCGAGCACTGCGCCCACGGGCACCAGCACGGGATGGCTGACGCCGCCGAAGCGCGCTGTGAAAGTCACCGCTTCGTTGTCCATGTCCAGGCGGGCCACGGCGCGCTCGGCCACGTTCAACACCACCCGGCCATCTTTCACTGTGTGGGCGGGCACGCGCACGCCCGGGCGGGTGGCGTCGACCAGGAGGTGCGGCGTCATCCCGTTGTCCACGATCCATTCGTACAGCGCCCGCAGCAGGTACGGGCGATGGCTGGTCATCCGCGACACGTCATTCATGCCGGGATTCTAACGCGGGCACTACTCAACCAGGCAGGTCGCGCAGGTTGCGCTCCTGCGGCGTCAGGCTCCGGGTGAAGCCCGGGTTGCGGAAGATGCGGTTGCCGTAGTCCTCGATCGCCTTGCCATCCTTGGGCAAGGGCACGCCGAGCGAATCTAGGCGCCAGATGATCGGCGCCATGGCGCAGTCGGCCAGGCTCATTTCCGGATTCAAGAAGAACTTGAAGGCCTTGAACAGCGGCACCGACGCGGTCACCAGGTCCTTCAGGCGCTTGCGCGCGGCATCGGCCTGCGCCTTGGTGCCGGTCTGGATCGCGCGGACCTCGGGAACCCAATCGTGCTCCAGGCGCAGCATCGCCAGGCGCAGCCGCGCCCGCGACAGCGGGTCGACCGGCATCAGCGGCGGATGCGGGTAGCGTTCGTCAAGGTACTCGGTGACCACGCTCGAGGCGTAGAGCACGAGGTCGCGCTCCACCAGTGTCGGGACCGAGTGGTAGGGGTTGAGGTCGATCAGGTCTTCGGGGGGATCCTTCGGATCCACCGTGATCAGATCGTAGGTGACGCCCTTCGCCGCGAGCACCAGCCGCACGCGGTGGCAGAGGACGTCGTCGACGGAGGAAAAAAGCGTGAGTGCATTACGCATGCGCGGACTCGCTGCCATCATCGAACCAATCCCCCCCAAGTCAGTGGACGTCCTTCCAGTATTCCTTCTTCAACAGCCAGGCCAGGAAGGTGAAGAACGCAAGGAACAGCATCACCCAGACGCCGATCGCCTCGCGCTTGAGCGCAATCGGCTCGCCCGCGTACTCGAGGAAGGCCGTGATGTCGCGCACTGCCTGGTCGAACTGCACCGGATCCATGCTGCCCGGGGTGGCGATTTCAAGGCGCTCGATCAACGGGTCGCCGGTGGCTTCGTCCTTGCCGCCGTAGACCGGCTGCTGGATGCCCTGCAGTTCCCACAGCACGTTCGGCATCGAGGCGTTGGGGAACACGGTGTTGTTCCAGCCCAGCGGGCGCGAATCGTCGATGTGGAACGACTTGAGGTAGCTGAAGATCCAGTCGCCCCCGCGCACGCGCGAGGTCAGGCTGAGATCGGGCGGCACGGTGCCGAACCACTGCGCGGCGCCCTCGGCAGGCATCGCGGTGAGGATCTGCTCGCCGAACTTGGCGCCGGTGAAGTTGAGGTTCTCCATCACCTCGTCCTCGGTCAGGCCCAGGTCCTCGGCCATGCGCGAGTAGCGCAGGTACTTCAGCGAGTGGCAGGCCGAGCAGTAGTTCATGTACAGCTGCGCACCACGCTGCAACGAGGCCGTGTCACCGAGATCGGTACCGGCGTGCTGCAGCGGGCCGCCCGCCGCGGCCAGTGCCGAGAACGAGAGCAGCATGGCGGCCGCGAAGGCCGTGGCGCGGGTGATCAGGGTCATGGGCTTAGTCATGCGTGGTCACCCGCTCCGGGACCGGCTTGGTGGAATCGAGCTTGGTCCACAGCGGCATGGTGATGAAGAAGGCGAAGTAGAAGAAGGTCAGCACGCGGCCGACGATGGTCTCGACCGGATTGGTGCCGGGGCCGGCGCCGATCTTGCCCAGCCAGAAGAAGCTGAGCGCGAACAGGCCGAGGAGCACCTTGGACATCCAGCCGCGGTAGCGGTACGAGCGCACCTTGGCGCGGTCGAGCCACGGCACCAGGAACAGGATCGCGATCGCGCCGAACATCACCAGCACGCCGCCGAGCTTGTCCGGGATCACGCGCAACATCGCGTAGTACGGCGTGTAGTACCAGACCGGCTTGATGTGCTCGGGCGTCACCAGGCGGTTGGCCTCGGTGAAGTTGTCATGTTCCAGGAACCAGCCACCGAACGCCGGCGCGAAGAAGATGATGAAGGCCGCGATCATCAGGAAGAAGCCCACGCCCACCAGGTCCTTGACCGTGTAGTAGGGGTGGAACGGGATGCCGTCTGCCGGCTTGGTCGCGTCCCAGCGGTTGCCCTTCGGACCCTTCTTGATGTCGACGCCGTCGGGGTTGTTCGACCCGACCTCGTGCAGCGCGCCCAGGTGCAGGACCACCAGCAGCAGCAGCACCAGCGGCAGCGCGATCACGTGGAGTGCGAAGAAGCGGTTCAGCGTGGCGTCGCTGGGCAGGTAGTCGCCCATGATCCACTCCACGAGGCCGCCGCCGATCACCGGGATCGCACCGAACAGCGAGATGATCACCTTCGCGCCCCAGAACGACATCTGGCCCCAGGGCAGCACGTAGCCCAGGAAGGCCTCGGCCATCAGCACCAGGTAGATCAGCATGCCCAGGATCCACACCAGCTCGCGCGGCTTCTGGTAGCTGCCGTACATCAGCCCGCGGAACATGTGCAGGTAGACGACGATGAAGAACAGCGATGCGCCGGTGGAGTGCATGTAGCGGATCAGCCAGCCCCACTCGACGTCGCGCATGATGTATTCCACCGACGAGAAGGCCTCGGCGGCGGACGGCTTGTAGTGCATCGTCAGGAAGATGCCGGTGACGATCTGGTTGACCAGCACCAGCATGGCCAGCGAGCCCATGTAGTACCAGAAGTTGAAGTTCTTCGGCGCGTAGTACTCGGTCATGTGCTTGCGGTACATCGGCATCATGCCGGGCGCACGCTCGTTGACCCAGTCCATCACGTTGTTGGCGGTGCGCGTGATCACGTTCGACATGGCTTACACGGCCCCCTGCGGATCGACGCCGATGACGATGGTGTTGTCGTCGACGAAATGGTGCGGCGGCACCACGAGGTTGGTCGGAGCGGGCACGCCCGAGAAGACGCGGCCGGCCATGTCGAACTTCGACTTGTGGCAGGGGCAGAAGTAGCCGCCCTTCCAGTTCGGGTCGAACGGCGCCGGGCGGATCTCGGCGACCATTTCCGGCGAACAGCCGAGGTGGGTGCACAGGCCCACGAGCACCGAGATCTCGGGCTTCAGCGAGCGCAGCTCCGGGTTGGCTTCGCGGACGTACTCCGGCTGCTGCTCCAGGTTTTCCGACCTGGGGTCGCGGAGCTGGTCATCGAGTGTCGGCAGCAACTGCAGGATTTCCTGCGAGCGCTTGACGATCCAGATCGGCTGGCCGCGCCATTCCAGCATCAGGCGCTCACCCACGCCCAGCGCGCTGATGTCGGCGGTCACCGGCGCGCCGGCGAGCTGCGCGCGCTGGCTTGGGAACCAGCTCTTGACGAACGGAACCGCGGCCACGCCGACGCCCACGGCGCCGACCACCGCGGTGGTGGCTGTCAGGAAGCGGCGACGGCCGTTGTCGACCGTGCCCCCCTCGACAGGATCCAGAACCCCTTCATTGCCCATCACCACTCCGAATGTCGTCCGGTCGCTGTTGTTTTGGCTGCCACAGACGGGACACCCGGTACCGGGTGCCCGCCGTCAAAGACAATGAAGTGTAGCGGAACGCCGATTCAGGGGACAACGTTCCGTGCCCTGCGACCAGTCAGTTCGCCGCCAGGTGACCGCGGTAACGATCGGCCAGGACGCCCACGCGCTCGACGTAGCGCCGGGTTTCGTTGTAGGGCGGCACGCCCTTGTGGCGATCCACCGCGCCCTCGCCCGCGTTGTAGCCGGCCGCGGCCAGGGTCAGGTCGCCGTTGAAGCGCTTGAGCAGCCAGGCCAGGTATCTCACGCCGCCACGGATGTTCTGCGACGGGTCGAAGGCGTTGGTGACCCCGAAGCGGTCCGCGGTGGCCGGCATCAGCTGCATCAGGCCCTGGGCCCCGACGCGCGAAAGGGCGTTGGGATTGAACGCCGATTCGGCATGCATCACCGCGCGGATGATGGCCTCCTCCACGCCGAACTCCGTGGCCGCGGCCTTGACCTCTGCGTCGTAGGCGATGGTGTTGAGGCGGACATTGCCGAAGTTGAGCCCCGGCGACCCGCAGGCGTAGCAGGTCTCGAAGAAGCTGTAGGAAATGGTGCGCAGCGCGCTGGCACCGCCGCCGCTGGGCTTGCGGCTGGTGTAGTGGCGGACCCCGTCCTTCACGTAGGAATAGACCTGGCCCTGGACGAGGCGCCGCGAGCCCGAACCTGCCGACGGCGCCGAAGGCACCGAGACGGTGACGGGCGCCGCAGCCGCTCCCGACCCCATGAACGTGGCGGGCGCATTGGCATTGAGCGAGGCAGGCGAACCCTCGACCGCGGCCGAAGCCCTCACCGCACCGACGGCGGCCGGGGCGGTCGACGGCTGGCTGGGACGCGAAGGACGGCTCGGGCGATAGGTGCTGGCCACCTTGCAGTCGGCGCCCTTGATGCGCTTGCTGACGTAGCTCGTGACGCCGTCACCGGCTTCGCAGCGGTAGATGGTCCCGGCCACGGCTGGCGCGGCCATCACCATGCCGGCCAGGCCGATCGTCGCCAACACGGCGAAACCCGTGGCTTTACCGTAGCAATTCATCCCCGCCCCTCCATCGCGCGCAGTCTCCTATCTTGCGGGGGCCTTGCCAAGGGCCGGAACCGTGACGCCGTCCGAGGAAACGCCGCCTCCCCGCCGGAACGGCCATCGGACTGTAAACTGCGCGCCCCGGCCCGGATTGACCGCCGCCCCCGGAAATTCCATGACCCGCGAAACCACTCCGCGCAAGCTGTTCATCCAGACCCACGGCTGCCAGATGAACGAGTACGACTCGGCCCGCATGGCCGATGTCCTGGCCGCGTCCGACGGATTCGAACTCACCACGAAGGCCGAAGAAGCCGACGTGATCCTGGTCAATACCTGCTCGATCCGCGAAAAAGCGCAGGAAAAGGTCTTCAGCCAGCTGGGCCGCTGGAAGCACCTGAAGCGCGACGGCCGGCCGGTCCTGATCGGGGTGGGCGGCTGCGTGGCGAGCCAGGAGGGCGCAGCGATCGTGAAGCGCGCGCCCTACGTCGACCTCGTCTTCGGCCCGCAGACCCTGCACCGGCTGCCGGAGCTGCTCCGCAGCCGCCGTGACACCGGCCTGCCCCAGGTCGACATCAGCTTCCCCGAGATCGAGAAGTTCGACCGCCTGCCGGAGCCGCGCGCTGAGGGCCCGAGCGCCTTCGTCTCGATCATGGAGGGCTGCAGCAAGTACTGCTCGTTCTGCGTGGTGCCCTACACCCGCGGCGAGGAGGTCAGCCGGCCGTTCGAGGACGTGCTGGTGGAGGTCATGCAGCTGGCCGCGCAGGGCGTGCGCGAGGTGAACCTGCTGGGCCAGAACGTCAACGCCTATCGCGGCCCCTTCGCGCCTGCCGACGCCGGGGATGACGGCACGGCCCCGGCCGGGCCGCAGTTCGCCGACCTCGGCCTGCTGATCCGCACCATCGCCGAGATCGACGGTATCGACCGCATCCGCTTCACCACCTCGCACCCCCTGGAGTTCTCGGATTCGCTGATCGAGGCCTACCGCGACGTGCCGCAGCTGGCCAACTACCTGCACCTGCCGGTGCAGTCGGGCAGTGACCGGATCCTGTCGGCGATGAAACGCGGCTACACCGCGCTGGAGTTCAAGCAGAAGATCCGCAGGCTGCGCGCGGTGCGCCCGGACATCTCGATCTCGTCGGACTTCATCGTCGGCTTCCCCGGCGAGACCGATACCGATTTTGAAAAGACGATGAAGCTGATCGAGGACGTGGGCTTCGACCAGTCGTTCTCCTTCATCTATTCGCGCCGCCCCGGCACGCCCGCCGCCGACCTCGAGGACACCGTGTCCAGCGAGGCCAAGCACGCGCGCCTGTCGCAGCTGCAGGCGCGTATCAACGCGTGCGCGGCCGGCATCTCGCAGGCGATGGTGGGCAGCGTGCAGAAGGTGCTGGTGACCGGACCGTCCCGCAAGGATCCGAACGAACTCACCGGGAGAACCGAGAACATGCGTCCGGTGAACTTCGCGGGCCACCCGCGCCTGGTCGGGCAGTTCGTCGACGTCGTGATCACCGACGCCCTCACCAATTCGCTGCGGGGGCGCGTGGCCACGTCCGACGCAACGGTCCCGGCAATCGCCTGAGCGGCGCGTCCGTGAGCCGTCCGACAGGACCGACGAAAGCGGCGCGAGGACGCCGCTTCGATCCCCTCGGCCTCTGGCTCTGCGGCCTGGGCGCGCTCGGCCTGGCCCGCGCCTGGCTTTACCTCGTGCGCGATGGCGGCACGGCCGGTCCGGTCGGCTGGATCTGGCTGGGCGGCTCCGTGCTGCTCGCCTGCATCGGCCTGGTGCTGCTCGTGCGCCGATGGCTCGCGGAATCGCACGGCCGATCAATCAAGAACACGTGACGCCTACCGACGGCTTCCGCGCTACGCTTCCCGCATGCCCAACCCGCACCAGCGCGACTTCACCCTCGACCCCGCCGACACCGAACGGCTGGCCAACCTCAGCGGACCGTTCGACGGACACCTGCGCCAGATCGAACTGGCGCTGGGCGTCGAGATCGCCAACCGCGGCAACGTCTTCCGGGTCAGCGGCACGGATGCCGCGCGCGTGGACGCGGCCGAGCGCCTGCTGCGCGACATGTACCGTGAAGCCGCCACCGAGACCTTCGACGGCCACGGCATCCACCTGCGCCTGAACGCCGCCCGCGCCGCGCGCGAGGACCAGGAAGCGACCCGCCCCGCCACCACTCGCGATGCCGACGCCGACTTCGTGCCCCAGGACGTCGCGATCCGCGTCAAGCGCGGCACCATCCGCGGCCGCGGCCCGAACCAGCAGAAGTACCTGCACGCGATCGCCACCCACGACATCAACATCGGCGTGGGTCCAGCGGGCACCGGCAAGACCTTCCTGGCCGTGGCCAGCGCGGTCGAGGCCCTGAACGAATCGCGGGTGCAGCGGCTGGTCCTGGTGCGCCCGGCGGTGGAGGCCGGCGAGAAGCTCGGCTTCCTGCCCGGCGACCTGTCGCAGAAGGTCGATCCCTACCTGCGGCCGCTGTATGACGCGCTCTACGAGATGCTGGGCGTGGAAACCGTGCTGCGGCTGCTTGAGAAGAACGTCATCGAGATCGCCCCGCTGGCCTATATGCGCGGACGCACGCTCAACGACGCCTACGTGATCCTCGACGAAGCCCAGAACACCACCATCGAGCAGATGAAGATGTTCCTGACCCGCCTCGGCTTCGGCAGCACGGCGGTGGTCACCGGCGACCTCACCCAGATCGACCTGCCCAAGCAGGTGAAGTCGGGCCTGCGCGACGCGCTCGACGTACTGCACGATGTCGAAGGCGTCAGCTTCACCTTCTTCGAATCGCGCGACGTCGTCCGGCATCCGCTGGTGGCGCGCATCGTCAACGCCTACGACCGCCGCGACGCGCAGGACGCGTCCACCGGTCCGGCGTAGACTGCCGGCCATGACCAAGGGTCCGGTCCGCCTCGACGTGTCCGTCGGCTATGCCCTGCCCCGCGCAGGGCTGCCGGCCTCGGTGAGCTTCCGCAAGTGGGTGGCCGCTGCGCTGGCCGGCCGCATCCTGGAGGCCGACCTGGCCATCCGCCTGGTGGATGCGAAGGAAGGCCGCGCCCTGAACCGCCATTACCGCGGCAAGGACTACGCCACCAACGTGCTCAGCTTCCCCGCCGAGCTCGACGAAGGCATCAAGCTGCCGCCGGGCGTGCGCATGCCGCTGCTCGGGGACCTGGTGCTCTGTGCCCCGGTCATCGCCCGCGAGGCCCGCGAGCAGGGCAAGCCGCTCGCGGCCCATTACGCCCACCTGACCGTCCACGGCACCCTGCACCTGCTGGGCTGGGACCACGGCGACGACGTCGAGGCCGAGGCCATGGAGCAGCTGGAACGGGACATCCTGGCCGGGATGGGCATCGACGACCCCTACCGCGCAGGCTGAACGGACGCGGTAAACTCCCCCGGCCGCCCCACCCCCCGGGGCGACGATACGAGCGAGATGTCCGAAGACGACAGTAGTAATGGCAATGGCCCCGGCAGCACGCCGGAACCTCCGGAACGCCGGCGCAGCTGGCTGGATCGACTGAGTTCGGCCATTTCGGGCGATCCCGACTCGCGCGACGACCTGGTCGAGCTGCTGCGCGACGCCCAGGCCGACGGCCTGATCGAGGCCGACACCCTGCGGATGATGGAAGGCGCGATCGCCGTGTCCGACATGACCGTGGGCGACGTCATGGTGCCGCGCTCGCAGATGGTGTCGCTGTCGGTCGATTCCCGCCTCATCGATCTGATGAAGGACGTGGTCGAGTCCGGCCATTCGCGCTTCCCCGTGCACGGCGAGGACAAGGACGAGATCCTGGGCATCCTGCTGGCGAAGGACCTGCTGCGCGGCGTGGTCGCCGACAACGGCCCCGGTTCGATCCACGCGCTGCTGCGCCCGGCGGTGCTGATCCCCGAGTCGAAGAAGCTCAACGTGCTGCTGCGCGAGTTCCGCCAGTCGCGCAACCACATGGCGATCGTGATCGACGAGTACGGCGGCGTCGCCGGCGTGATCACGATCGAGGACGTGCTGGAGGAGATCGTCGGCGAGATCGACGACGAGCACGACGATGCCGAGGATCCCGAGGCCCTGATCGCGGCCCAGGCCGACGGCCAGTACGTGGTCGACGCGCTGACGCCTATCGACGACTTCAACGAGCGCTTTGGCGCCGACTTCGACGACGACGAGTACGACACCATCGGCGGGCTCATCACCGCGGCCATCGGCCACCTGCCCGAAGCCGGCGAGGAGCTCACGCTTGGCCGCTTCACGTTCCGCGTCGCCAGCGCCGACGCGCGCCGGCTGCACGCCCTGCACCTGTCGATCCATGGCGACTGAAGCGTGACGGCATCCCTGGCCATGGTGGGGCGCGCAACCCGCCCGGCCGCCATGCTCGGCCTGCTGCTGGCGCTGCTCGCCTGCTGCCTGCCGGCCCTGGCCGCCCCGCGCATCGGCGTGGCCACGATGCAGCCCGGCGAGATCTTCTTCGAGCGCTTCGGACACAACGCGATCGTGGTCGACGACCCCGCCGCCGGCCCGCCGCTGTCCTACAACTTCGGCTTCTTCGACCCCGAAGAACCCGACTTCCACCAGCGCTTCATGCGCGGTGACATGCAGTACCGGCTGGCGGTGCTGCCGCTGGCGCAGGACCTCGCCTACTACGAAAGCGTCGGCCGCGGCGTCGCCATCCAGTGGCTCGACCTCGAAGAGGAGACGGCTACCGCGCTTGCCGAACGCCTGGCCTGGAACGCGCGCCCTGAAAACGCCAGCTATCCCTACGACTACTTCCTCGACAACTGCAGCACCCGTGTGCGCGACGCGCTCGACGCGGCATTGGGCGGCCTGCTGGCGCGGCACCTGCAGGGACGCTCGCAGGGCAACACCTTCCGCAGCGAAGCCGTGCGCCTGGCGCGCCCGGACCGGCTGATGGCGCTGGGCTTCGACCTTGGCCTGGGCCCGGCGGCCGACCGTCCGAACGCGCTCTGGGAGGATGCTTTCGTCCCGATGCGGCTGGCGCAGTCCCTGCGCGACGTGCGCCTGGCCGACGGGCGGCCCCTGGTCGTGGCCGAGGAGGCGTTGCTGCCGCACCTGCTGGAGCCCGAACCCGTGCCGCGCCGCGTCGCCTGGTGGCCGTGGCTGCTGGTGGGCGTCGCGCTGGCCGCGCTGGCGTGGTCGCAGCGCCACCGTCCCCGCGCGGTGGCTGCCGCCGCGCTTCCCGTCTGGCTGCTGTGCGCCGCGCTCGGCGCCGTGATGCTCTACATCTGGCTGGGCACCGCGCACCGCTTCGGCTGGGCCAACCACAACCTGCTGCTGTTCAACCCGCTGTGCATCCTGCTGCTGCCCGGAGCCTGGCGGATTGCCCGCGGACGCGACGGCGGCCTGGCCTTCCGCATCGTGCTGGCCGTGGTCACGCTGGGCCTCCTGGTGGCGCCCTTCCTGCTGTGGATGCCGCTGCAGACGCAGCGCAATGCGCATTGGCTGGCTTTGATGCTGCCCTTGCAGCTGGCATTGGCCGCGGCGCTGCATGCGCGCGCAGGCCCGCGTGCCCGTGGCAGTGACGAGGTGGCCGCGGCGGAAACCTGATCAGGCCGACGCCACGGCCCGATCGACCGCCTTGCCCGAAGCAGGCGCTCGGCGCAGGATCCGAGCCATGAACGACCAGCGCTGCGACCTTCCACAATCAGTGGTGAACTGCGCGGCCTACGACCGCGACGGCCGCCGCCGCGACATCGACCTCGACGCGATCAGCGACGTGCTCGCGGTCGATGACGGCAGCTTCGTCTGGATTGGCCTGTACGAGCCTGGCGAGGACGTGCTGGAGAAACTGCAGGAAGAATTCTACCTGCACGACCTCGCCATCGAGGACGCCCACAACGCACACCAGCGGCCGAAGCTCGAGGCCTACGGCGATTCGCTGTTCCTGGTCGCCAACACCGTGCAGGTGGTCGACGAGCGCATCCGATACGGCGAGACCCATGCCTTCCTCGGCCCACGCTACCTGGTCACCGTGCGCCACGGCGATTCGCTGTCCTACGCACCGGCGCGTGCGCGTATCGAGCGCGACCCCGAGCTGCTGGCACTTGGCCCGGCATTCGGCCTGTACGCGGTGCTCGACGCCATCGTCGACAACTACCTGCCGATCGTCGACGAGTTCAAGGCCACCCTGCAGGCGCTGGAGCAGGACGTTTTCAGCGAAGCCTTCAGTCGTGGAACCATCCGCCGCCTCTACGACCTCAAGCGTGAGTTGACCTATATGCGGGTCGCGGTGACGACGATGCAGGACGTGCTGTCGCAGCTGGTGCGCAGCAGCAGTCCGCTGGTATCCGACGAGGTGCGCCTGTACCTGCGCGACGTGCTCGACCACTCGGTGCGCGCCAACGATGCGGTCGACGTGCTGCGCGACATGCTCGGCACCGCGCTGGGCGTCAACCAGGCCCTGGTCACACTGGCCCAGGGCGAGGTGGTCAAGCGCCTGGCCGGCTGGGCGGCGCTGCTCGCAGCCCCCACGCTCATCGCCAGCTGGTACGGCATGAACTTCACAAACATGCCGGAACTGCAGGGCCGCTGGAGCTATCCGGTGCTGGTCGGCGGAGTCGTCCTGGTGGTCCTGGTGCTGTACCGCTACCTGCGGAAAGTACGCTGGCTCTGATGCCGCCTGACGCGACGCCTTCGACCAAAGTATGAGTCGGAATCACGCTGCAGTGCAGCATTGGCGATTGACCGCGATGGGAGTAGAAGCGACCCTGATCCCAACCAATCAAGGGGGCGTCTCATGAAGGGTGGAATCGGCAAGATCGCATGGGCCGCACTGGCATTGCTGGGTGCGTTTTGCCTGGGGACGGTCGCGCTCAGGCGCGGCGAACCGATCAACGCGCTGTGGATCGTGGTCGCCGCCGTCTCGATCTATCTCGTCGCCTACCGCTTCTACGCCCGCTTCATCGCCGACAAGGTGTTCGAGCTTGACGGCTCGCGCGCAACGCCCGCGATGATCCACAACGACGGCCTGGACTACGTTCCCACGAACAAGCACGTGCTGTTCGGCCACCACTTTGCCGCGATCGCCGGCGCCGGCCCACTGGTCGGCCCCGTGCTGGCGGCACAGATGGGCTACCTGCCCGGCACCCTGTGGCTGATCGTCGGCGTGGTCCTGGCCGGCGCGGTGCAGGACTTCATGGTGCTGGTGGTATCGAGCCGCCGCGATGCGCGCTCGCTCGGCGACCTGGTGCGCGAGGAGATGGGCCAGGTGCCCGGAACCATCGCGCTCTTCGGCGCCTTCCTGATCATGATCATCATCCTCGCGGTGCTGGCGATGATCGTGGTGAAGGCCCTGGCCGAAAGCCCCTGGGGCATGTTCACGGTGATCGCGACGATTCCGATCGCGATCTTCATGGGCGTGTACATGCGCTACCTCCGGCCCGGGAAGATCGGCGAGATCTCGGTCATCGGCCTGGTGCTGCTGGTGGCGGCGATCTGGTTTGGTGGTTCCGTCGCCGCGCACCCGACCTGGGGTCCCGCCTTCACCTTCACCGGCGTGCAGATCACCTGGATGCTGATCGGCTACGGCTTCGTGGCCGCGGTGCTGCCGGTGTGGCTGCTGCTCGCCCCGCGCGACTACCTGTCCACCTTCCTGAAGATCGGCGTCATCGTCGGCCTGGCCGTCGGCATCCTGATCGTGATGCCGGAACTGCGCATGCCGGCCCTGACCCAGTTCACCGATGGCACCGGCCCGGTGTGGAAGGGCTCGATGTTCCCGTTCCTGTTCATCACCATCGCCTGCGGCGCTGTCTCCGGCTTCCACGCCCTGATCGCCTCGGGCACCACGCCCAAGCTGATGGCCAACGAGCGCCACGCGCCGTACCTGGGCTACGGCGGCATGCTGATGGAATCGTTCGTGGCCATCATGGCCATGGTCGCGGCCTCGATCATCGACCCGGGCGTGTACTTCGCCATGAACAGCCCGGCGGCGCTGATCGGCACCGATCCGGTCGCCGTCGCGGAGATGGTGTCGAGCTGGGGCTTCGTGGTCACGCCCGAGATGTTGATCCAGACCGCGGAAGACGTTGGCGAGGCCTCGATCATCTCGCGTGCCGGCGGCGCACCGACGCTGGCCGTGGGCATCGCACAGATCTTCCACGCGGTGATTCCCGGCGAAGGAATGATGGCGTTCTGGTACCACTTCGCGATCCTGTTCGAAGCGCTCTTCATCCTCACCGCGGTCGATGCCGGTACCCGCGCCGGTCGCTTCATGCTGCAGGACCTGCTCGGCAACTTCGTGCCGGTGATGCGCAAGACCGAGGCCTGGATCCCGAACCTGATCGCGACCGCCGGCTGCGTGGCGATGTGGGGCTACTTCCTCTACCAGGGCGTGACCGACCCGCTGGGTGGCATCAACATGCTGTGGCCGCTGTTCGGCATTGCCAACCAGATGCTGGCTGCGATCGCATTGATGCTGTGTACGGTCGTGCTGTTCAAGATGAAGAAAGGCCACTACGCCTGGGTGCCGATCCTGCCCACCGTCTGGCTGCTGGCCTGCACGCTCAGCGCCGGCTGGATCAAGATCTTCGACGGCAACCCGGGCGTGGGCTTCCTGGCCCAGGCCAACAAGTACCGCGACGCGCTGGCCGCCGGCGAACTGATCGCTCCGTCGAAGGACTTCGGCGGCATGCAGCAGATCATGATCAACAACTACGTCAACGCGGGGCTGACGGCGCTCTTCATGTTCGTCGTGCTGGCGGTGCTCTTCTACTCGTTCGGCGCCGTGCGCAAGGCGCGCGCGAATCCGGCACGCACGGATCGCGAGACCGCCTACGTCGCACTGACGCCCGAGCAGCAGAAGGTCTGGCTCTGATGGCCGGACAGCTGGTCACGCTGGACCACTTCGCCACGCACAAGCGTGTGTGGCGGAGGATGGTGCAGACCGCCCGGCTGTGCTGCGGGATCCCGGACTACGACAACTACGTGCGCCACACGCTGGAGAAGCACCCGGATCGCGAGGTCATGGACTATCCGACCTTCTTCCGCGAGCGCCAGGAAGCCCGCTACGGCGGGCGCAGCGGGTTCCGCTGCTGCTGATTCCTTGCATCCCGCCCGGCACGGCGCTGCCGGGCGATTGAAGGGGATCACGATGGAGTCGCACGCCCTTGCCGGCGCGCATGCCATTGCGACAGCAGCGGCGACACGAGCGCCAGCGACACGATCGCCGCGAGCAAGAACATCGGGAACGCCGGCTGCATGTAATGCACATGCAGCGCCGGGAAGGACGACATCTCCACCAGTGCCAGCATCCCCGCGCGGGCGGCGGCCAGGCACCACGCCGCCGCTGCCAGCGCATGCAGCGGCTCGATCCGACGCCGCCGCAGTGCGCGGATGGATGCCCAAGCGAATGCCAGCAGGCCCGCCAGCGACAGCCACGGGAGGATCGCCGCGTAGACAAGGCCGATGCCGTGCCGGATCCATCGCGCGGACATGGGCGCTTCGGCGCTTTGTGGAAGGCTTTCATGCACCGAGTCGAAGCGCAGCCGTCCGGCATCCATCGCGAATTCACGGGTGCCAGCCGCCACCGCGGCCAGTTGCGCGGAGCCTGTTCCGCGCGTGGGCTCGATGGCGCAATCCGCGACCGTCGGAAGGGCGATGGCGAAACGGCTCCGGTCCGCGCCCGGGTCCTTGAAATGGCGTGCGATGTCGGGACTCGGGAGGCGTTCGATCGCAATCGCCTCCTCGACTCCCTTGCACCGCGCCTGCACCCAGCCGCCCTGCGGGTCGCGGAACCAGCCCGTCGCCGATACGCCGAGCGTGTCGGCAGGATCGGGGACCCGCGGCTCACCGACGAACTTCCACATCGCCCGCACGCGCGGCGACTTCACGTGGCTTTCGGTCTGGCCTTCGCCGATGCGCTGCCATGCAAGCATCGACAGGGCCTTGGCAAGATGACCCGGCATGTCCTGCCATTGCGATGCGGCGATCGGCGGAATACTCCCGACGAAGGTCGTGGCACAGTGCAGGCGCCGGTCCTCGCAGGCGGCGTTGATCTCGTCGGCGACCTGCCGGTAGTAGGCCTCCGCCTCGGGCGCGGAGCGGTACACGCCGATGGTGCTCACCGCATCGCGGAGCGCCCACATGAACCAGCCGCCCGCATAATCGCCGCAGCTGTGCGGATACAGCCTGCAGCCGGTTCTGGTCCAGGGCGAGCCGGGAACCTCGAGATGCGGGCGCAGCCGCGCGAACGCCGGACTGACCGCATACACAGCCTCCCGCACCTTGGCCGGCACGGGGACATACGGAACCGGTTCGCCCACGCGCACGCGTTGCAGCGCGGACATCGCGTCGGCATACGCCCCTTCGCGGGTTTCGACCGTGACGAACGCGCCGTACTTCGCAAGGTTGGTGGTGGCCACCAGTGCCATCCAGCCCCCAAATGCCAGGGCCACGCAGGCGATCCCCACCCCCGCCCGCCGCCGCCCGCCGGGTATGCGCCAGGCCGACGTGACCGCGGCCAGCAGCAGGAGCAGCACGCCCGGCACCACCCAGACCACGTCCTCGCGCGTGGTCCACATCCAGCCCAGCACCAGGCCCGCGAGCCCGGCCCAGCCCCATCCACGCCTGCCGGCGTGGCAGGCGTGGAGGAAGTGCAACAGGCACGCCAGGGCGATCAGGAGCTGCGCGGCGCCGATGTTGTCGCGCAGCACCCGGTTCCAGACGAGGGCCGCTGGATGCCACTGCAGCGCCAACACCACCAGCAGCGCCAGCCAGGTGCGTCCGCTGATCCTCTGCACCGCCGTCCCGAGCAGCAGGCAGGCAGCCGCGTAGAGCAGCGCCTGGGTCGTCATCAGTGACAGGCCCATGAGGTGGGTGAACGCCAGGAACAGCGGATAGCCCGGGCCTTTCATCAGGGTCGACTTGTCGTAGGCGCCCAGCCAGTCTCCCGACGCGATGGTTTCGCCACGCCACCAGAACCACGCGTCGTCATAGCTCGCGTCGGCAAGGATCGCGACCGGCATGTACGCCACGAACACGACGAACGCCATGGCCGACAGCACCGCCACCACTGCCGGTGCCCGGCGCTGCCACCCGTCCTTCATTCCCTGCTGCCCCATGGCCTTCCCTCGCACGTCCACCGGCAACGGTCCTAGTGCCGACGCGCCAGGAGCAACAGGTTGCTGGGCCATCCGCCAAGCGACACGCTGTCGATGCGCCAATCCACCAGGCCGGCCTGCGCGCACGCCTTCGCGAGGTCCGCCTTCCCCAGCAGGTTGAGATTTTCCTCCAGGCACAGCTCGCGATGGCCCAGCCGCCGCAGCAGCGCGCGGAACCAGGGCGCCGGCAGCCAGTGCAGCAGCGGCAGCACGGTATGGAACTCCACCGGGAACCAGCGGTTGGGCGTGGTCACGAACAGACCCTTCCTGGACACGCGGTACAGCTCGGCGAGGAACTTCGCCTGCTCGCCCGCCGACCCGACGTGCTCGAGCACGGCACTCGAATGCACCCAGTCGAAACTCCGGTCCGCGAACGGCAGGTCCTTGCCATCGGCGCGCACGAAACGCAGGCCCGGGTACATCTCCTCCAGGAAGCCCGCGTCATCGATACCGCAGGCGGTGATCCTGTCCTTGCGCGGATGCCACGCCTCGAGATAGTTCGAAGCCAGCTGTTCACGGTCGCTGGTCACGCCGACATCCAGGATCGTGTCATCGCGGGCCACGCCGGCGGCGATGAAGCGGGCGTACATCTTCCGGCGCATGTACGTGGACACGCGATCGGTGATGCCGCCGCCGCGCGCGACGTTGTACTGCGCGTTGACGCCGGGGCCGCTCACACCGCTTGCCCGGGACGGCGGGCATCCGGCAATCGCAGGGCCTCCAGGAAGAAGGCGGCCAGGCCGACCTCGCCACCGACCGCCATCAGCATGACCGAGGGCAGCACCCAGCGCATGGTCTCCCGCGGATCAAGCGCGCCGAAGTCACGCGAAGCCCAGACGTAGACGGCATACAGCGAAATCACCACGCCGGCCACGAACGTCAGCACCGCGGCGGCCAGGCACCGCTCCAGCGTCAGCACCGGGAACAGCCCCCGCCGGCGCCCGGTGTTGGGCAGCCAGCCGTTGCGGACGCCCATGGCCGTCGTCAGCACCGAGAACAGGACCATCTGCACGCCGAGCACGACGGCCGCGCCCGCGTAGGCCAGGGTATGCACGTCGAGGTTCACGCCAGCGATGCGGACGCTGTGCATCGCAATCAGGGCCATCGCCAGTACGCCGATCGCGACCAGCGCGAGGCCGGGGACCAGGAACAGCCAGCGCGGGCTATGGACCAGCAGGAAGCGCAGGTGCCGCCAGCCATCGCGCCAGGTCCGCAGGTGCGGCGGGCGCGAGCGGCCATCAGGCTGGAGCGTGGTCGGCACTTCGGTGATCCGGTAGTCGGCAAGCGAGGCCTTCACCACCATCTCGCTGGCGAACTCCATGCCGGCGGTCCGCAGGCCGAGCGCGGCAATGCGGTCGCGGTTGAAGCCACGCAGGCCGCAGTGGAAGTCGCGCACCTTCACCCCGAAGAACAGCCGACCGAGGAAGCTCAGCACCGGATTGCCCAGATACCTGTGCAGGAACGGCATGGCGCCTGCTGCAATCCCGCCCCGGAAGCGGTTGCCCATCACCAGGTCGCTTCCGCGTCGCAGCTCCTCGACGAAGGGCATGAGCCGCGAGAAATCGTAGGAATCGTCGGCGTCGCCCATGACCACGAAGCGGCCCCGTGCCGAGCGTATGCCCGCCATCAGGGCGGCGCCGTAGCCTCGCTCGGGCACCTCGACGACGCGCGCCCCCTCCCGGATCGCGATCTCGCGCGAGCGGTCGGTGCTGCCGTTGTCGGCGACCAGGACCTCGCCCGCCACGCCCGAGGCATCAAGGAAGGCCCGCCCCTTGCGGATGCAGGTCGCGAGCGTCTCTGCCTCGTCCAGGCAGGGCATGAGGATCGTCAGCTCGACGTCCGCGGCGGTCGCCGCTGCCACCAGTTCCGCGGACGGCGCCTCGCTCATGCCCCGGCCATGACCCGCAGGATCTGTCCGATGCCGTAGGCGATGACCGTGCCGGTGGCATAACCCACCGTGCCCAGCAGCACGCCGACCGGCGCCAGCGTCGGGTGGAAGGCCGCGGCCACCACCGGCGCGGAGGCCGCGGCGCCGATGTTGCCCTGCGAACCCACCGCGAAATAGAACAGCGGCGCGCGCACCAGCTTCGCCGCGATGAGCAGCACGATGATGTGCACGGCCATCCAGATCACGCCGATCAGGATCAGCTCCAGCCGCTCGGCGAGCTTGAAGAAGTCCATCTGCATGCCGATGCAGGCGATCAGGAAGTACAGGAACACGGTGCCTACCCGGGACGCGCCGGCGTTCTCCAGCCGCCGCATGGGAGTGAAACTGAGCAACAGGCCGCCCAGCGTCGACAGCACGATCACCCAGACGAAGGGCGCATCGAGGCTGAACTGGCTGGCCCAGGTGGTGTTGGCCCTGAACCAGGCCGAAGCCGGATCGGCCACGAAATGCGCCAGCCCGACCAGGCCGAAGGCCACGGCCACGATCACCATCAGATCGGTGAGCGTGGGGATGCGTGCGTTGGCGGCCTCGTAGGCCGAGATGCGTTCCTTCATCTCGTCGATGGCGCGGGTATCGGCGCCGGTGCGCGCGTCGATCTGCCGCGCGCGGTTGGCGAGGAACAGCAGCGTGCCCATCCAGAGGCTGGCAATGGCGACGTCGACCACGGCGAACTGACCGAACAGCGTCGCGTCCACTTCGTAGATCTCGCGGATCGCGACCATGTTCGCGCCGCCGCCGATCCAGCTTCCGGACAGTGCCGCCATGCCCTTCCATGTGTCACCGGCGACCGCCGCCGGCCAGAACCACTCCATCAGCTGGAAACTCACGATCGCACCCAGCACGATGCCCAAGGTACCGGCGCAGAACACGAACAGCAGCTTCGGCCCCAGCTTCAGGATGCCCTTGAGGTCGATCGACAGCGTGAGCAGCACCAGCGCCGCCGGCAGCAGCACGCGGCTGGCAATCGGGTTGTACAGCGCGCTGCTTTCACCGTCGATCAGGCCGGCGGTGTTGTAGATCGCGGGCACGAAATAGCACAGCAGCAGTGCCGGCACCCATGCGAAGAACTTCTTCCAGAACGGCGTCGGCCCGGATGCGAGCCAGAAGATGGCGCCGAGCGTGGCCGCGATCAGGCCGAAGACGACGATGTCGTTGGTGATCATCGGCATCGCGGCGTCGATCGCCTCGACCGCGCCGACCGGGTCCATGGCGTCGATGGCGGCGGCTTCGGCGGATGCTTCGGGCGCGGTGGATGCAGGGGCCATCGGCAGTGTTCCTGTCGGTTCGGTTCGGGATGGGTGGTGCAGGGTCGCGCGCGGCCGGCAGCGTTGTGCCGGCCGCGCGGAGTAGCGATTACCGGCCGATGTGCTGCTTGAGCCAGTCGTTGACGGTGTCGTGCCAGAACACGCTGTTCTGCGGCTTCAGCACCCAGTGGTTCTCGTCGGGGAAGTACATCAGCTTCGACTCGATGCCCTGGCGCTGCAGCGCAGTGAACGTCGACAGGCTCTGGTCGATCGGCACCCGGAAATCGTTCTGGCCGGCGACCACCAGCATCGGCACGCGCCACTTGTCGATGTGCCGCGCCGGGTTGTGGCGTTCGTAGGCTTCGGGATTGTCGAACACGGTGCCGCCGTTCTCCCACTCGGTGAACCAGAGTTCTTCGGTCACCAGGCCCATCGAACGGGTGTCGAAGACGCCGTTGTGGTTGACCAGGCACTTCCACGGCTCGTTCCAGTTGCCGGCGATCCAGTTGACCATGTAGCCGCCGTAGCTGGCGCCCAGCGCGCAGGCGTTGTCGCCGTCGAGGAAGTCGTACTGCTGCTGCGCGGCGGCCCAGCCCTTCTGCAGGTCTTCGAGCGGCGCGTCGCCCCAGTCGCCGCTGATCGCATCGGTGAAGGCCTGGCCGTAGCCGGTGGAGCCGTGGAAGTCGATCATGACCACGGCATAGCCCTGGCCAGCGTAGGTCTGCGGATTCCAGCGGTAGCTCCAGCCGTTGCCGAAGCTGCCCTGCGGGCCGCCGTGGATCAGGAAGGCGACGGGATAGGTCTTGCCCTCCTCGAAATTCCACGGCTTGACCACGTAGCCATGGACGGTCGCGCCCTTGGCGCCCTTGAAGCTGAACTGTTCGAAGGTGCCGAAATCGACGTCGGGCAGGCGCTCGGCGGCCGTCGGGGTGATTGCGCGCTGGTTCTGGCCATCAGTGGAGGCCACGTGGATCACGTCACCCGTGTCGATCGCATTGCGGCTGAAGACCAGGCTGTTGCCGGCGACCTCGAAGGACGACACGCTGCCGCCGCCGACCAGGCGCGTGACCTCGCCGCTGGCGATGTCGACCTTGAACAACGGGTACTCGCCGGTGTCCTGCGCGGCCACGTACAGCGCGCTGCCGTCCGCGGAGGGCTGCAGGCTGCTCGGCGAGCGGTCCCAGTCCGGCGCGATCTCGCGGCGCTCGCCGCTGGCCAGGTCGAGTGCCATCAGCGCGAAGCGGTCGGCCTCGAAGCCGGGGCGCGCCATCGCGCGGTAGAACAGGGTCTTGCCGTCGGCGCTGAACACCGGGCCGGCATCCCAGGCCTTGTTGTCGGCGGTGAGGTTGACCGGCGCCGCGCTGCCGGCGACATCCAGGCGGTACAGGTCGTAGTTGGTCGACCAGGCCGCCTCGCGCCCCGCCACGTTCACGCTGGCAACGATGCTGCCGCCGTCCGGCGCCCAGGCGTAATCGCCGGCACCACCGAAGGGCTTGCCCGGCACGTCGCCTTCCAGCGCAGCACTGATGGCGGTGGCGGCGGCGACGGGCTTGGCGCCGTCACCGGGCAGGCCGGCCACGAACAGGCGGTTGCGGCGGCCATCGGCCCAGGTGTCCCAGTGGCGCACGAACAGCTGGTCGTAGACGACGCCGGAAACCTTGGAGTCCTTGCGCTCGTCCAGGCGCTGCTTCGTGCAAGCGAAGTCCGCGCCGCAGTCGCCGAAGGTGTCGACGCTGAAGGCCACGCGGTCGCCGTCGGGCGAGACATGGTAGGTGCCGACGTCCATCGCGAAGGCGGTCAGCTGGCGCGGCTCGCCGCCGGCGAGCGGGATCGCGTAAAGCTGCTGCGAGCCGTCCTTCGCACTGAGGAAATAGACGGTTTCGCCATCGGGCGAGAACGAAGGCGAGTTGACGTTCCAGCCTTCCGGCGTCAGGCGCTTCGGCGGCGCCATGTCCCGCGTCACCAGGTTGCGCACGTAGAGCGCGCTGGTGTCCGAGTTGGCCTCGAGGTCGATGCTGCGCTGCGCGAACACCAGGTGCATGCCGTTGGGCGACAGCGTCGGCGAGGACACGCGCTCCATGGCGGCGAGGTCGCGCCCCTCGAGGCCGCGGGCGTCGGCGACCGCGGGCAGCGCGGCGATCAGGCACAGGGTCAGCAGGGCGATGCGCGGCATGGATCGGGACTCCGGACGGAAAGTCCCGATGGTAGGCGGCGCGGACGCGTGGCGCAAAGGCGGGAAGTCCGGGTCCCGGGCGTGGCCGTGGCCGCCGGGCGGGTGCTTGCCTTGGCGCGGTGGAGCGGCCCCGGCAAGCGGCACGGGACCGTCCTCCAGCTTCAGAGCGGCCCGGGCTCCACCGGCACTGCCGCCGTGTCCTGCTTCGCGCCGCTGCGGTAGAGCAGCCACGCGACCACGGCCAGCACCGCCAGGCCAACCCACTGGTTGAAGTGCAGCGACTCCGCCACCGCCAGCACGTCGGCGCGCTCGGTGAGCACGATCGGCACTGCGATCGCGATCCCCATCAGCGCCTCACCGGTGATCAGGCCCGCGGCGAACAGGGTGCCCGGGCGGTGGATGCGGTCGCGCGCGGCCTCGTCCTGCCCGTCGATGCCGTGCTTGCGTTCGACCATCCACGCCAGGACGCCGCCGAGGAAGATCGGCACCATCAGCTCGATCGGCAGGTAGATGCCGATCGCGGCCGCAAGCACCGGCACGCGGAAGGTCGAGGCGCGCGCCTTCAGCCATTCGTCGAAGGCGATGATCGCGGCACCGACCCCGGCACCGATCGCGATCATGTCCCAGGGCAGCTTGCCGCCGAACATGCCCTGGGCCACCGAGGCCATCAGCGTCGCCTGCGGCGCGGCCAGCGATTGCGGCTGCTCCGGCGTGGGCGCGCCGATGCCGTAGGCCTGGGCGAGCAGGTTCAGCACGGGCGCCATGATCAGCGCGCAGGAGAAGGCGCCGATGCCGAGCATCAGCTGCTGCTTCCAGGGCGTCGCCCCGACGATGTAGCCGGCCTTGAGGTCCTGCAGGTTGTCGCCACCCACCGCCGCGGCGCAGCACACCACCGCGCCGATCATGATCGCGGCCACGGCGCCCACCGGCGAATCGCGGCCCAGCAGCAACAGCAGCACCGCTGCCGCGAAGAGGATCGTGGCGATGGTGATGCCCGAGACCGGGTTGTTGGACGAGCCGACCAGGCCGGCCAGGTAGGCCGACACCGACACGAACAGGAAGCCGGCCACGATCATGATGATCGTCATTGGCACGCTGACGAACCAGTTGCCGACGATCGCCTGGTACAGCACCAGCAGCGGGATCACGAACAGCAGCAGCGCGATCAGCATCCACTTCATCGGCAGGTCTTTGTCGGTCTCGGCCACCGCCTCGCCGCTGCCCTTGCGCGCCGCGGCGATGCCGCTCTTCACGCCCGACAGCAAGGACTTGCGCAGCGAGAACAGCGTCCAGATGCCGCCGACCAGCATCGCGCCCACGCCGAGGTAGCGGATCTTCGCCGACCAGATCGCCCCAGCGGCGTCGGCGGCCGGGACACCAGCCAGTTGCGTCGCGAGCACCGGATCGGTATCGAGGAAGAACGCGTGGTAGATCGGGATCGCGATGTTCCAGGACAGGATCGCGCCGGACAGCACCACGATGCCGATGTTCAGTCCGACGATGTAGCCCACGCCGAGCAGCGCCGGCGACAGGTTGGTGCCCATGTAGCCGAGGTACTTGCCGATGAAGCCGGACCCCACGGCGTTGTCGGGGATCATGCGCATGCCGCTCTCGGCGGCCACCTTCACAAGGGCGCCGATGCCCGCCGCCAGTGCCAGGATCCTGAGCCCGGGCCCGGCGCTCTCGCCGGCCTTGAGCACCTCGGCGGCGGCTTTGCCTTCGGGGAACGGCAGCGGATCCTCGACGATCATCGTGCGCCGCAGCGGCACGGAGAACAGCACGCCGAGCAGGCCGCCCAGGCCCGCGATCGCCAGCACCCACCAGTAACGGAAGTCGTCCCAGTAGCCGAGGATGACCAGCGCCGGGATGGTGAAGATCACGCCCGCCGCGATCGAGGAGCCGGCCGAGGCACCGGTCTGGACAATGTTGTTTTCGAGGATGGTGCCGCCGCCCAGCAGGCGCAGCACGCCCATCGAGACCACCGCCGCCGGGATCGCGGTGGCGATGGTGAGCCCTGCGAACAGGCCCAGGTAGGCGTTGGCCGCGGCCAGGATGACCGCCAGCACGATGGCCAGCAGCACCGCGCGGAAAGTCAGTTGCGGAACAGGCTCATCACGCGTGCGTTCGACCATGTGTGTCTCCAGGCTACTCGGAGGCCGCCGCGACGGTCCTGCCGCCGAGGTGCAGGTTCAGGAAAGCCAGCAACCGCGTGTAGTAGTCACGCCGGTTGGCTTCGACATAGAAGCCGTGTCCCTCGGTCGGATAGTACAGCGCCTCGACCGGCACGCCCGCCTTCGCCAGCGCGCGTTCCATCTTCTTCGTGTGCTCGACCGGCGCGATCCGGTCCTCGCCGCCCGCGGCCAGGAGGACCGGGACCTTGATGCGGTCGGCGAAGCGGTTGGGCGAGGCTTCGGCGAGCTTCGCAGCATCGCTGCCCACCCACTCGGACGACCAGTTGCCCAGCCGACGGCTGTCACGGGCGGTCGTGGCCTGCATCTCGGGGAGGTCGTACACGCCGACATAGCCCGAAGCACAGCGGTACAGGTCCGGCTCCTTCGCCACGCCCATCAGGGCCGCATAGCCGCCATAGCTGCCGCCATGGATGCAGATCCGGGCCGGGTCGGCGATGCCCTCCGCGATCGCCCAGCGGGTGGCGTCGGTGACGTCATCCTGCATCTTGCCGCCCCACTCGCGCGCGCCCGCTTCCTGGAATGCACGGCCGTGGTTGCCCGATCCCCGGTAGTTCACCTGCAGCACGGCGTAGCCCGCCGCCGCCAGCAGCTGGACGTCGGTGTCGAAGCCCCAGCGGTCGAAGACGCCGTAGGGCCCGCCGTGCGGCATCACCACCGTGGGCAGCGAGCGACCCTCCGAACCGGGCGGCAGCGTCAGGTAACCGGCCAGGGGCAGGCCGTCGCGCGCGGTGAGCGAAACCGGCCGCATCGCGGCCATCCGCTCCGGGTCGTGCCAGCTGCGGGCGCTCATGACGTAGGCGGCCTTCTTGGCCACGGTATCGAACGTGAAGTAGTCGCCCGAATTGCGGTCGCTCCAGGCATAGACGAGCACGCTGCGGCCATCTTTCGTCGACGAGGTGACCAGGACCGAGTGCCCCGGGAAAGCGGCCTCGAGGCTGCGGTACTGTCGTTCGGCCGCCGAGCCGGGTTCGAAGAAGGCCGTGCGTGGCTTCCCATCCATGTAGCGCACCCCGACCGGCATCCCGCTCACCGGATCGTGGAGGATGGCTTCGGGCTCGGCGCCGTCGTCGGCCAGGACCACGGAACGCTCGCCCGTGGCCATGTCGAGGCCTTCGATGATCGATGTGCCGGCAATGCGCTGCGAGCGCAGGTACAAGGTGGCGTTGTCAGGCGAGAACCCGAGCGGAATCCGCGATACGCCGTGACTGGCCTCGTCGTTGAACAGCACCCACTCGGCGCCTTCGTCCTTGCGGGTGTAGGTCTTGATCGAGTTGTCGACGTTGGCGCCCCATGCGGCCCGCACCGCACCGGTGTTGTCGGTCACATAGCTGCCGTTGCGCACCGGGGCGCGGGTGATCGGCGCGCGCCGCCCGGTCACCACATGCATGCGCTCGGCGCGCGTGTAGGGATCCTCGCCGAAGCCGCCGACCGCGATGATGACCTCGTTCTCGCTGCCGGGCAGCGCATCCACGAGCTCGGCCCACACCATTTCCGTGCGCTTGCCGGTGGTGATGCGCGAGCCGAGCTCGGGTGCGTACAGGCTCTGTCCCACCAGGATGTCGGAGCGGCGATCAGTGGCCCGGGCCGTGTAGATCTCACCGGTCTCCCGGGGCGCATCCAGCAGGCCCATCTTCTCGGCCACGGAATACAGCAGGCGATCGTCGTTGACCCACGTCATCCGACTGACGTGCCGGTACTTGCCGGGCGACCCGCCACCGGTGACCTTGTTGTCGGAAAGCCGCACGATCACCAGCGCCGTGGTGTCTTCCAGCGGCACCGTGGCCGCGACGTATTCGCCCGTCGGTGAGATCTCGATATCGCCGAACTCGGACTTCCTGATGAACGGCTCGATGTCCACCGCGAATGCCGGCGCCACGCACGCAAACGCCACCAGGACGGCCACGATCAAACGAATGCTGTTCCCCACGATGCTTCCCCCAGGATGTTCAATGTTCCCGCCGCGCCCCCGACGCGCCGGCCTTACTTTTTCCCGCCCGCCGCCGACACTTCGTCGAGCACGCCGGACAGGGCGTCCTTCCAGTCGGGCAGTTCCAGCCCGAACTCCGCCTGCATGCGGGTGAGGTCCAGGCACGAGTACGCCGGCCGGCGCGCAGGCGTCGGGTAATCGGCGGTCGTGATGGGCAGCACCCGTGGCACCCGCTGCAGCAGGCCACGCGCGTGCGCACCGGTGAAGATCGCCTCGGCGAAGCCGTGCCAGCTGGTACTGCCGGCCGCGGTGAGATGCCAGAGCCCGCTCGCTTCGGGCTTCGTCCGCAGCGCATGCGCGGTGGCTCGCGCGATCACGCGCGCCGGGGTCGGCGTGCCGACCTGGTCGGCGACCACCCGCAGCTCATCGCGATCCGCGCCCAGGCGCAGCATCGTGCGCATGAAGTTGTGGCCGTGGGCGCCATAGACCCAGGCGGTACGGAACACCATGTGGCGCGCACCGCTGTCGCGCACGGCCTGCTCGCCCGCGAGCTTGCTGGCGCCGTAGACGCCCAAGGGCGCGGTCGCGTCGTCCTCGCGCCAGGGCTGCGTGCCGCTGCCATCGAATACGTAGTCCGTCGAGTAGTGCACGAACAGCGCGCCGCGACGGGCACAGGCCGCGGCCAGCGCGGCCGGCGCCTCGGCATTGGCGCGGTACGAGGCGTCCCGCTCTTCTTCGGCGCGGTCCACGGCGGTGTAGGCGGCGGCGTTGACCACCACGTCGGGCGCGATGCGTTCGACCAGCGCCGGCAGTGTTCCGGGCTGGTCGAAATCCGCGCGCTCGCAAGTGTCTTCGTCGTCGAGCGTTCCGCTGCGGGTGGTGCAGACCACCTCACCCAGCGACGCGAGCTCCCGGCGCAGCGCGTGGCCGACCTGGCCGTTGGCGCCGAGCAGCAGCAGCCTCATGGCGCGTAGACCGGCAGCCGCTCCTCGGGCACATCGGCCAGGAACGGTGCGCGTGCGTCCTTGTCGGAAAGCACGGGGTCCGCGACCGGCCAGTCGACCGCCAGCGCGGCGTCGTTCCAGCGGATGCCGGCGTCCGCGTCGCGGTCGTAGGTTTCCGTGCACAGATAGGTGAACACCGCGCGTTCGCTGAGCGTCACGAAGCCGTGCGCGAAGCCTTCCGGGATCCAGAAGTGGCGCTTGTTCTCGGCGCTCAGCACGACCGCCGTCCACTGGCCGAAGGTTGGCGAGCCACGGCGGATGTCGACCGCGACGTCCCAGACCTCGCCTTCCACCACCGAGACGTACTTGCCCTGCGGCTTGGGCCACTGGTAGTGCAGGCCACGCAGCACGCCGCGCGTCGACGACGACACGTTGCCCTGCACGAAGGCGGGCGCAAGTCCGTGCTGCGCGAGCTTGTCGGAGTTGAAGGATTCGTAGAAGAAGCCGCGATCGTCGCCGAATACCTGCGGTTCGATCACCACGCAGCCCGGCAGCCCGGTCTCGATCACTTTCATCGCACCACTCCGCGCTTGGCCAGCGACAGCAGGTACTGGCCGTAGCCGTTCTTGGCCAGCGGAGCCGCCAGGCGGGTGAGGTCGGCGTCGTCGATCCAGCCGTTGGTCCAGGCGATCTCCTCCGGACAGCACACGCGCAGGCCCTGCCGCGCCTCGACGGTCTCGATGAAGTTCGAGGCCTCGATCAGCGACTGGTGGGTGCCGGTATCGAGCCAGGCGTAGCCCCGGCCCAGCTGTTCAAGATGCAGGCTGCCCTCGTCGAGATAGCAGCGGTTGAGGTCGGTGATCTCGAGCTCGCCGCGCGGCGACGGCGTGAGCGAGGCCGCGAAGTCGCTGGCGCGGCCGTCGTAGAAGTACAGCCCGGTGACGGCGTAGTTCGAGCGTGGGTTGACGGGCTTTTCTTCCAGGCCGATGACCTTGCCGTTGCCGTCGAACTCGGCCACGCCGTAGCGCTCCGGATCGCCGACCCAGTAGCCGAACACCGTCGCGCCCTCCTGGCGCGCATCGGCGCGCTTGAGGATCTCGGTGAAGCCATGGCCGTGGAAGATGTTGTCGCCCAGCACCAGGCAGCTCGGCTTGCCGTCGACGAAGTCGCGGCCGATCAGGTAGGCCTGTGCCAGCCCGTCCGGGCTTGGCTGCACCGCGTAGCGGATGTCCATGCCCCACTGCGAGCCGTCGCCCAGCAGGTGCTGGAACAGCGCCTGTTCGTGCGGGGTGTTGATGATCAGCACTTCCCGGATCCCGGCGAGCATCAGCGCGCTGAGCGGGTAGTAGATCATCGGCTTGTCGTACACCGGCAGCAGCTGCTTGCTGATCGCCTGCGTGATCGGGTACAGGCGCGTGCCGGAGCCGCCGGCCAGGATGATGCCGCGGCGCGACGTCATGCCGCCCCCCCGATGCGTTCCAGGCGATAGCTGCCGTCGAGCACGCGCTGCACCCAGGGCTGGTTGTCGAGGTACCAATCGACCGTTTCGCCGATGCCGCGCTCGAAGGTGTATTTCGGCTCCCAGCCGAGCTCGTCACGCAGCTTGGAGGCGTCGATCGCGTACCGGCGGTCGTGGCCGGGCCGGTCCGCCACGAACGCGATCTGCGATTCGCGCGGCTGGCCGTCTTCGCGCGGCCGGCGTTCGTCGAGCAGCGCGCAGATCGTCTTCACCACCTCGATGTTCTGCATCTCGGCGTTGCCGCCGACGTTGTAGGTCTCGCCCACGCGGCCACGGGCCAGCACCGTGCGGATCGCCTCGCAGTGGTCGGTCACGAACAGCCAGTCGCGCACCTGCTTGCCATCGCCATACACCGGCAGCGGCTCGCCGGCCAGTGCCTTGGCGATCACCAGCGGGATGAGCTTTTCCGGGAAGTGGTACGGGCCATAGTTGTTGCTGCAGTTCGTGGTCAGCACCGGCAGGCCGTAGGTGTGGTGGAAGGCGCGCACCAGGTGGTCGGAGGCGGCCTTCGACGCCGAATACGGCGAGTTCGGCGCGTACGGCGTGGTCTCGGTGAAGAGGCCGGTGTCGCCCAGCGTGCCGTAGACCTCGTCGGTCGACACGTGCAGGAAGCGGAACGCCTCCCTCGCCTCGCCTTCCAGCGCCTTCCAGTAATCGCGCACCGCTTCCAGCAGCGCCAGCGTGCCGACGACGTTCGTCTGCACGAACGCCGCCGGGCCGTCGATCGAACGGTCGACATGGCTCTCGGCGGCGAAGTTGATCACCGCGTCGGGACGGTGCTCGGCCAGCAGGCCGGCGACCAGCGCGGCATCGCCGATATCGCCCTGCACGAACACGTGGTCCGGATTGCCGCCCAGCGACGACAGGGTGTCGAGGTTGCCGGCGTACGTGAGCACGTCGAGGTTGACGATGCGCACGCCCGCGGCGACCGCCTCGAGCACGAAATTGCCGCCGATGAAACCGGCACCGCCGGTCACGAGCCAAACAGGCATGTGGGGAAATCCTCCTGGGAATGCTGCGACCGCCGGGGGGCGATCAGAACGGGATGTCGTCGTCCGAGAAACCGCCGTCGTCGAATTGCGAGCCAGCTGCGCCACCGGCTGCGCCGCCCGCGGCCGCTCCGGGACCCTGGCCCTGGCGGCCCGGACCGGGCGCCTCGCGTCCACCACGCTGGGTATCGCCGCCGCCACCGCCGCCGCGCTGATAGTCGCCGCTGCCGCCACCGCGCTGTCCACCACCACCCTCGCCACCGCCGCCCAGCATCTGCATCTCGCTGGCGATGATGTCGGTGGTGTAGCGCTCGACGCCGTCCTTGCCGGTGTACTTGTCAGTGCGCAGCGAGCCTTCGACATAGACCTGGCGGCCCTTCTTCAGGTACTCGCCGGCGATCTCCGCCAGGCGACCGAAGAACTTGACCCGGTGCCACTCGGTGCGCTCCTGCTGCTGCCCGGACTGCTTGTCCTTCCAGGCCTCGGTGGTGGCCACGCTGATGGTGGTGATCGTGGTGCCGCTCTGGGTGTACTTGACGTCGGGATCGTTGCCGAGGTTGCCGACGATGATGACCTTGTTGATTCCGCGGGCCATGGATTGGGTTCCTGTCGCTCTTCGCCGGGATTGGCGGAGGAAAAGGGTGAGTATAACCGCCGCCCCCCGGCCATCCGCCGGTTCCCCGGCCCACGGTCGGGGAACGCCGCGCGGGGCCGCGAACGGGCCCCGGACCCTATAATGACGGCCCCCAGAACCGCGCCCGACATGGATCCCGACTCCCAGGCCGCCCCGGCCAGCCCCGCCCTCCCGCTGCCCGAGATCCAGGCCTACGCCGCCGCCGACATGGCCGCGGTCGACGCCCTGATCCGCCGCCGACTGGCGTCCGACGTGGTCCTGGTGAACCAGGTGGCCGAGCACATCGTGGCCGGAGGCGGGAAGCGCCTGCGCCCGATGCTGCTGCTGCTTGCCGCCCGGGCGCTGGGCCACCAGGGCCCGGACGCGCACCAGCTGGCGGCGGTGGTGGAGTTCATCCACACCTCCACCCTGCTCCACGACGACGTGGTCGACGAATCCGACCTGCGCCGCGGCCGCAGCACCGCCAACGCGGTCTTCGGCAATGCCGCCAGCGTGCTGGTTGGCGACTTCCTGTATTCGCGCAGCTTCCAGCTGATGGTCGAACTGGGTTCGATGCCGATCCAGGAGATCCTCGCCGACACCACCAACCGCATCGCCGAGGGCGAGGTGCTGCAGCTGCTCCACGTGCGCAACCCGGACGTGGACGAAGCCGCCTACCTGCGCGTGATCGAGCGCAAGACCGCGATCCTGTTCGCCGCCGCCACGCGCCTGGGCGCGCTGCTGGCCGGCGCGAGCGGGGAGGTGCAGCAGCGCCTCCACGACTACGGGCTCAACCTCGGCATCGCCTTCCAGATCGCCGACGACGTACTCGACTACAGCGCCGACGAGGCCTCGCTGGGCAAGCACCTGGGCGACGACCTCGCCGAGGGCAAGATGACGCTGCCCCTGATCCACGCCATGGACCGAGCCGACGACGCGCTGCGCCTGCGCCTGCGCGCGATCGTCGAAGAGGGCGATGTCGATGCCTTGGGCGAAGCGATCGCCGCGATCCACGCCAGCGGCGGGCTTGAGTACAGCCTTGCACGCGCCCGGGAATACGCCGCCCTGGCCGAGGCCGCGCTCGACGGGCTGGAGGACAGCCAGGCCGTGGCCGCACTGCGCGGACTGGTCAGACACGCAGTGGACCGCGGCGCCTAGGAATTCCCGGGGTTCGCTTCGTGGGAGCCGGGTCCCGTAGGAGCCGGACCTTGTGGAAATCCTTGTGGGAGCCGGATCCTTGTGGGAGCGGCTATAGCCGCGATCGTTGTGTCCGGGGCGCAGCGACAGCCGCGTGCCAGCGCGTGTTTCCGTGCCCATCGCGGCTATAGCCGCTCCCACAACAGCAACAGCAACAGCAGCAGCAGCAGCAGCAACAGCAACAGCAACAGCAACAACAACAGCGGCTGCGAACCGCCGTACCGTGCTCCGCTTCAGCCAGGATTCGACGAAGCGATCCCCAGCCCCGCAATCGCCGCGATCGCATCGGGATCGAAGCCGCCCAGCCGCGCGAAGTGGCGGCCGCGCTCGACGTAGTCACGATAGGGGCCGAAGCTCGGCGCGCCCGGGGACAGCAGGATGACGTCGCCTGTCGCCGGGCGCGTGCCAGCGGCCAGCACAGCCCGCGCCTGCACGATCGCATTGGCAAGGTCGGGCGCTTCGCACAGGGCGAAGTGGCCGGCCTCCGCCAGCGGCACCAACAGCTCATGGATGCGCGGGCCGTTCCGACCCATGGTCACGACCGCCGCCGGTGCATCGTCGCGCATGCGCGCAGCGAAGTCCGACCAGTCCAGCCCGCGATCGTGGCCACCCACCAGCAGCGCCACGCGTCGCCCACCGTAGACATCCAGAGCGGCCAGGGTCGCGTGTGGCGTGGTGCTGATCGAATCATTGACCCAGGTGGCACCATCGCGCTCGCCAAGCACCTGCAGGCGGTGCGGCAGCGGCCGGAACCCGCGCGCCGCCGGCGCCAGCGCCACGGCGTCGTGGCCCAGGGCCTCGATCGCCGCCAGCGCCGCGCACAGGTTGCCGCGGTTGTGGCGTCCGGGCAGCGGCACGTCGCCGGTGTCGAACACCGCTTCGTCGCCGCGGTGGAGCATGTCGCCGCGCAGGTGCCAGCCGTCGTCGCGGCCGTACCAGCGCACTTCGGTCGCGGGATCGAGTGAGCCGCCGAGCGCGGCCAGCCGCGGGTCGGCGGCGTTGAGCACGGCGATGCGCGGACCCGCGCGCGTCACCAGCGCGAGCTTGTCCTCCACGTAGCGGTCTTCGCTGCCGTGCCAGTCCAGGTGCTCGGGGAAGATGTTGGTCACCACCGCCACGTCCGGACGCACGCCGCCGGCCGCCACGTCGCCGGTCTGGTAGCTCGACAGCTCGATGGCCCAGGCGTCGGCATCGCCATCCAGCACCTCCAGCAGCGGCAGGCCGATATTGCCGGCCAGCGCGGTGCGCACGCCGCCGGCGCGCAGCAGGTGCGCCAGCAGCGCCGTGGTGGTGCTCTTGCCCTTGGTGCCGGTGACGCAGGCGACGCCGCGGGCGACTTCGCCGTCCCCTGCCCGCTCGCCGAACCAGAGCGCAGTGCCGCCAATGAACGCCGTGCCTGCGCGGGCGGCCACCAGGGCTTCGGGCCGGTAGGGGCTGATGCCCGGCGACTTCACCACGACTTCGAACGCCGACAGGCGGCCGGCGCTGGCGTCCGTCTCGACTGACAGCAGCCCGTCGCCCAGCGCCTCGGCCGACGCGACTTCGTCAGGTGCGCAGAACAGCGTCAGCGGCTGCGCAGGCAGCCGCCGGCGCAGCGCCTGGTAGGCCGCGCGGCCTTCGCGACCCCAGCCCCAGAGCGCGATGCGCCGGCCTTCAAGCTGCGAAATACGCATGCAGCCGGCTCCAGACCGCGTCAGGGATGCCGTGTTCCGCATCGGCCACCAGCAGCGGCGCGATCTCGAGGTCCTCGCCCGCGAGCTGCGGCTGGATCACGCTGCGGAATCGCGCCACCACTGCGTCCTCGCGCCACTCAGGGCGTGCAGCAAGCGCCGCCATCGCCGCGCGCGACTCGCGCGCCTCGCCCACGCACTCGAAGGGCTTGTGGTCGCGGTATTCCACCAGCGCGTCGTAGCCGGGGATCTGCGCCGGATCGTCCAGCAGGTTGCGGCCGAGGATGCCGACCAGCCGCGGCTTGGGCATGAACGGCGCCAGCGCCAGGAACACGAAGTGGCACTTCGGGCACACCCCGCACCAGCGGCTGGTGGGGCGCTCGCCGAGCAGGTGGAAGTTGCGGTTGCAGCTCGAGAACCAGGCGTCGTAACGATCGCTGCGCGCGAACTGCCGCGCCACCGCCAGCTCCGACAGCGGCCGCAGCAGCGAGTAGTAGCGCAGGTCGGCGGCGACGTGGCGCTGCAGGTGGGCGGCAAAGGCCTGCTCGAAGGCCCAGCCCTTCGACCACTGGTGGTTCACCTCGCCGGTGCCCTCGATCAGGCTGCCGTAGCTGGCCGAGCGCTCGTTGGAGAACACGACCTGGCCGGCACCCAGCAGTACCGCCGCGAAGGCAAGGATCGCGGAGTTGATCGCGGTCACCGGGATATGCCCGTTGTACGCACCCTGCCGGTTGTACTCGAACAGTTCCGGTGCCAGTTGGCGGCCGATGTTGAGCGTCGGCAGGCCGGTGCGTTCGGCGCAGGCGCGGATCAGCTGCGAGCCCCCGATCCAGGACACGGTCTGCTCGATGCCGGCGGCGCGCAGGGCTTCGATGGAGACCAGCGAGTCCTTGCCGCCACCGATGGCCACCAGCGCACGGGTGGACAGGCCGATGTCGCCCGTCGGCGCCCGCGCCGCGTCGGCGGCGTGCGGAAACCGGATGCGCCCGTGCAGGTCAAGCCCGTTGCGATACGCGAACTCGCCCAGGCCGTGCAGGTACACGTCGTCCAGCAAGGCCGCGGTGTCGCCGTCGATGGCATAGCCGTCGATGCGGATGTCGCCAGGCACCGCGGCCTTGTAATAGCTCACGCCTGCGACCAGGTGCAGCAGCCGTAGCGCCCGGGTCGCGGCCTCGGCGCGCGCACCATCCAGCACGAACGGCGCGCCCGGCACGGTCACCGTCTCGACCAGCTCGGGGCCGTCGTCGAAGGCGTAGACCAGGCGCGCGATGCCGGTGGCGGGATCGAAGCCGCAGTCGACGAAGCGGAAACACGCCACCGCCTCGCGCGTGAACACGATGCTCATTCCTTGCTCTCCACGAGCACGCTCTCAGCAGGCAGCGCGCGCAGGTTGTAGGTGTTGGCCATGGCCATGCCATAGGCGCCGGCGTCGGCGACCAGCAGCACGTCGCCGGGCGCGGTGTCGCCCGGCAAGGGCCGGTGGTGGCCGAGCACATCGCCGGATTCGCAGATCGGGCCGACGATGTCGAAGGCGGCCATCTCGCCACCGTCGGGCCGCGACAGGTTGTGGACGTCGTGCCAGGCCTCGTACAACGCCGGGCGCAGCAGCACGTTCATGCCGGCGTCGGCGCCGACGCGGCGGATGCCGCCCTTTTCCACCACCTGGGTGGTGGTCAGCAACAACACGCCCGCTTCCGCGACCAGGAAACGGCCCGGCTCGATCGCCAGGCGGTAGGCCGGATACGCGGCCTTGACCTCCGCCAGGCCGGCGCTCCAGGCATCGAGGTCGAAGGGTTCGTCGTCCTCGCGGTAGGGGATCGGCAGGCCGCCGCCGATGTCGATGGTGTCGATGCTGCCGATGCGGTCGGCGATGCCACCGAGCTCGTCGCAGACCTCGCGCCAGTGGTCGGGCGTGTCGACGCCGCTGCCCAGGTGCGCGTGCAGTCCGGTGACGCGCACGCCAAGTGGACGCGCGGCGGCCAGGAAGTCCTCGACGCGATCGACCTGCAGGCCGAACTTCGATGCCAGGCCACCGGTGCGCACCTTCTCGTGATGCCCTTCCCCGCGGCCGAGGTCGACGCGCAGCCACAGCGCGCGGTCGCGGAACACGTCCGGCCAGCGCTGCAGCGCCTCGACGTTGTCCAGGGTCACGGTCACGCCGCGCTCGAACGCGAGCGCGTATTCCTCGATCGGCGCAAAGCTCGGCGTGAACAGCACGAGCTCCGGATCGAGCCCCGGCAGCACCGAAAACACGTGCTCGATCTCGCCCGCCGACACGCATTCCAACCCGAAGCCCTCGTCCACGATCAGGCGCAGGATGTCCGGGTGCGGGTTGGCCTTGATCGCGTAGAAGCGGCGATCGACCGCGGCCACCGCCTCCAGCTGGCGCGCGCGGGCGCGCACCGTGGCCGGGTCGTAGGCGTAGCGCGGCGTGCCTTGCGCGGCCAGCGCCAGCAACTCCTCGCGACGTGCCTGCCACCACGGCGCCTCGCGTCGCCGCAGCCGGCCTTCGATCTCCCGCCAGCGGGGCCCGAAGACATCGGTGTCGCGCACCGGCATCGCGCCACTGGCGATCAGTTCGTCGTGGATTTCCTGCATGAGGCCCTCGGCGTCGGCTTCGTCGATGACGAAGGTCAGGTTGAGATCGTTGGACGACTGCGAGATCAGGTGCACGCGCTCGCGATCGAAGGTCGCCCAGACATCGGACAGCTTGTGCAGCAGCGAGCGCATGCCGCGCCCGACCAGGGTGATCGCCGCGCAGGGGGCGATCACCTTCAGCCGGCAGCTTTGCGCGAGGTCTTCCGACAGGCGCGCCAGCACGTCGGTGCTGACCAGGTTTTCGCTCGGGTCGAGCGACACGGTGACGTTGGTTTCCGACGAGCCGATCAGGTCGACCGACAGCCCGTGGCGGCGGAAGATCTCGAAGATGTCCGCCAGGAAGCCGACCTGCTGCCACATGCCCATGGTTTCCATCGACACCAGCACCACGCCGTCGCGGCGGCAGATGGCCTTGACCCCGGGCACGGTGTCGGCGCCGCCGTCGATGCGCGTGCCGGGAAGCTCCGGGCGCGCCGTGTCCAGGATCGCGATCGGCACGCCGGCATCGCGACAGGGCTTGATCGCGCGCGCATGCAACACCTTGGCGCCGGTCGTACAGATTTCCTGCGCCTCGGCATAGTCCAGGCGCGTGAGCAGGCGGGCGTCCGGCACCTCGCGCGGATTGGCACTGAACATGCCCGGCACGTCGGTCCAGATCTCGACCCGCCGCGCGCCCAGTAACGCGCCGAAGTGCGCCGCCGAAGTGTCCGATCCGCCGCGGCCCAGGATCGCCGTGCCGCCGTCTTCGTGGCGGGCGATGAAGCCCTGCGTGAGGATCATGGCGCCCGGCTGTGCGTCGAAGCGCGCGCGCCAGCCGGTGTCGGCGTCGCGGCGGCAGGCCACGGACAGCCGCCGCGCCCAGTCGTTCTGGTTGGGCAGCGACACCGCCTGCAGGCAGTCCCGCGCATCGCACCAGCCGAAGTCGAGACCACGGCTGCGCAGGTAGGCGGCGCCGAGCGTCGACGACAGCAACTCGCCCTGGGCCAGCACTTCGGCCTGCCAGTCCAGCGGCCGCGTGCGCGCGCGAGGCTCGGCGACCAAGGTGCGCAGCGCGTCCAGGCGGCCGCCGAGCACGGCGTCCGGGTCGAGCCCAAGGGCGATGGCGAAGCCGACATGCCGTTCCACCAGCGCCTGCACCCGCGCCTGCGTGTCGGGCGCGCCGTCGGCGATCGCAGTGAGTTCATTGGTGACGCCCGACAGCGCGGACACCACCACCAGCACGCGGTCGCCGTCCGCCGCGCGCGACGCGGCCAGCTGGCCGATGGTGTCCCAGCGCTCGCGGCGCGACACCGAAGTGCCGCCGAACTTGAGCACGATCCAGCGGTCGGGTTGGGGAATGGTGGGCATCGGCGGCCGGTGTTCCGGCGGAGCGGGCAAGGCCTGCGATTCTAGCGCCGCAGGCGGCCCGGCACCCCGGGCCGCAAGCATCGACCGCCATTGGCCACGGCTACACTGGCGCGCCCCGCGTTGGAGCTCCCTCGATGCCCGCCTGCCCCTACGTCCAGCTCGATGTCTTCGCCGACCGCCCCGGTGCGGGCAATCCGCTGGCCGTCGTCCCCGATGCCACCGGCCTGAACGACGCCACGATGCAGGCCATCGCGCGCTGGACGCGGCTGCCGGAAACCACCTTCGTCTTTCCCGCGCCCACGCCGACCGCGGACTACGCGGTGCGGATCTTCAGTCCGCGCCGCGAAGTGCCCTTCGCCGGCCATCCCAGCGTCGGCACCGCGCACGTGCTGCTCGACCGCGGACTGGTCACGCCGCGCGACGGCCTGCTGGTCCAGTCCTGCGCGGTGGGCGAGCTGCCGCTGCGCGTGGACGGCGAAGGCGCAAAACGCACGGTCGCGGTGCGCACGCCGCGCGCAAGCGTGGTCGAAGTCGCCGATGCCGCGGATGCGAGGCTTCGCGACGCGCTCGCCGGACTTGCCACCGGCGCGCTGCCGCCGGTGCTGATGGACGGCGGCCGCCGCTGGTGGCTGGCCGAACTGCGCGACGAGGCTGAGCTGCGCTCCGCGACGCCCGACTGGGCGGCGATCACCGCGCTCGCCGAAGCCACCGGCACCATGGGCCTGTGCGTGTTCGCGCGCAGCGAGGACCCGGTCTATTACCTTGCGGTGCGCGCCTGGGTGGGATCACCCGCGCCGTTTGAAGACGTCGCTTCCGGTGCCGCCAACGCCACGCTTGCGGCCTGGCTTGCGGAACGCGACGCCCTCCCCGGCGACACCGGCTTCTACCGCATCAGCCAGGGCCGCGAAGTCGGCCACGACGCCATCATCGAACTGCGCGTGGACGAGGAAGGCGAAGTCTGGTCCGGCGGCCGTGCGCGCAGCGTCGTCAGCGGCACGATCGACTGGAGCTGATCCGCACTCTGTTGTGGGAGCCGCTACAGCGGCGATCGCTCTGCCATTGATCGATCGCGGCTATAGCCGCTCCCACAGTGGCAATCAGATCGATCGCGCTGTAGCCGCTCCCACAGTGGCGATCAATCAGCCTCGAACACAGGCTGCCCATCGACCCAAGTCGAGCGCACCGTGAGCTCGTCGAGCTCGTTGCCCGGAATCGCCAGCGGGTCCTGCCCAAGGATCACGAAGTCCGCGCGCAGCCCCGGCGCTAGGCGTCCGATCTCGTCTTCGTCGAATGCCGCCCACGCCGCGCCCGCGGTGAAGCCGTGCAGCGCTTCGGCCGCGGTCAGCACCTGCCCGGGCAGCCAGCCGCCCGGCGGATGGCCATGGACGTCCTGCCGCGTCACCGCCGCAAGCAGGCCCAGCCGCGGATCGGCGAACTCCACGGGGAAATCAGACCCAAGGGCCAAAGGCACGCCGGCCTCGACGAAGCTGCGCCAGGCGTACGCGCCCGCAAGCCGCGCCTCGCCCAGCCGCGCGCCCGCCCAGGGCATGTCGGAGGTCGCATGCGTCGGCTGCATCGACGCCACCAGCTTCAGCCCGCTGAAGCGCGCGATGTCGCCGGGCGCCATCACCTGCGCGTGCTCGACCCGCCAGCGGTGGTCGCCGGACGCATCGTCGCCCAGCACCCGCTTGTAAGTGTCGATCACAATGCGGTTGCCGCGATCGCCGATGGCGTGGGTGGCCACCTGGAGCCCGCACTCGTGCGCGCGGCGCACCGCGGCTTCAAACGCGTCCTCGTCCTGTATCAGCAGCCCGCGATTGCCAGGATCGTCGCTGTAGTCCTCGATCAACGCCGCGCCGCGGCTGCCCAGGGCGCCGTCGATCATCAGCTTCACGCCGCGCATGTCGAGGCGGCCGGAGTCGTGGTGGTAGGCGCCGTCGCGGCACAGCGACTCGATCGCGCCGGCGCCGCGGGAGGCGTAGGCGCGCACGCGCAGGCTCAGCGCGCCGCGGTCTGCGAAGCGGTTCATCAGCGCGAGATCCGCGTCGGAGGTGCCCATGTCATGCACGCCGGTCAAACCGAGGCTGGCGACATGCTGCAGGGCACGCTCGAACGCCCGGTCCTGCCACTCCTCGCCGGGCGCGGGCGCCGCGGCGTAGACCAGGCTCGAAGCGGTATCGATGAAGACGCCGGTGGGCTTGCCATCCTCGCGCAGTACCAGGCCGCCATCGGGCTGCCAGTCGCCGGACAGGTCGCGGTCGGCGGCGCGCATCGCCGCGCTGTTGGCCCAGGTGGCGTGGCCGTCGATGCGTTCGAGCACCACCGGGCGCTCCGGGAACGCGGCATCGAGCACGGCGGCGGTGGGGAACGCGGTCTCCGGCCAGAGATTCTGGTCCCAGCCACGGCCCATCAGCCAGGCATCAGCAGGCATGTCCTTCGCGAATGCCTGCAGGCGCTCGACGATCTCGGCGGTGCTGCGCGCGCCCACCAGGTCGGCCTGCATGAGGGCGTGGCCAAGACCGACCAGATGGGCGTGGGCGTCGATCAGGCCGGGGACCACGGTGGCGTCGCCGGCGTCGATGCGCTCGGCATCGGGGTAGCGCGCGGCAAGTTCGGCGGCGTCGCCCACGGCAATGATCCGGCCCTCGGCATCCCAGGCCATCGCGGTCGCGACCGGCATCGCGGCGTCGGACGTGTGGATCCGCGCCGCGGTCAGCAGGCGCTCGCCATCAGCGGCATGGGCTGTCGCGGCAAGCGCGAGCAGCAGGCCCGCGGCGACGGGGGCGATGGGAACGTTGACGAGACGACGCATGCGGCGGGCTCCCTGGATGGACCGCGCCGACTATGTCGGTGATCACGCGGCAGGGCAATGACGCTCCGCAGCACGCCGCTGGTGCGGCCTCGCCGCCGCCTACTCCGGCCGCACGTCCACGCGCACCCGGATGGTGTCGCCGGGGTGGTAATCGGTGCGGGTGGTGTAGCGGCGGCCGCCGTATTCGTAGGTCACGTCGTACTCGGTCACGCCACCGTAGCCGTCATCGGGGTACCGGCCCGAGGCATGACGGTCCGGCACCGGATCGCAGACGGTCACGCGGCCATGGCGGTCGACGCGGTCGCGCTGGCTGGCGTCGTAGATCTCGCGTCCGGCGATGCCGCCCACCATGGTCCCGATCGCCGACGTGGCGTAACGGCCCGAGCCGCCGCCGACCTTGCTGCCCAGCACCGCGCCGACCACGCCGCCCACCACGGTCGCGACCATGCGCCGGTTCTCGTCGTCGCGGCGATAGCGATCGCCGTCATGGCCGTCGTAGCCGTCCTGGCGGTACGTGTCGCGGCCATACGCGTCGCGCGCGTACCCGTCGTCCCCGTACGAACCGTAGTCGCGATAGTCATCGCTTCCGTACCCGCCGGTGTAATGATCCTCCCGCGTGTAACAGCGCAGCTGCGACGCCGGGTAGCCGCGGGCGCCGTCAAAAACAGGGTCGACGCGCACCACGCGCGCAAGGTCTTAGCCGCCATCGTCGGGGATGCCCGGGCCATTGAGGTTGGCCTGGGGATAGGCAGGCCCGTAGGGCGACTGCGTGGATGCGCAGCCACTGGCAGCGACGAGGGCGATGGCAAGGACGGCGGCACGACGCATGGCAGGCTCCGCGCGCCACCCTGACGCTCGAACGCAACGCTAGGATGTTGGCGTTGACGCGCGGCTGAATCCACACGAGCGCAGCGCCGCGGCGGGAGTCACGTTCATCGCGCCGACAGTAACTGCCCGGCGCTGTGGGACTCAGCCCAGGAGTTCGGCCTCAAGCGTGATCGGCACCGCCGACAGCGCCTTCGAGACCGGGCAGTTCTTTTTGGCGTCGTCAGCGATCGAGCGGAACTTCGCCTCGTCGATCCCGGGCACCTTCGCCTTGGTGAAAAGCCGGATCGCGCTCAGCGTCGGCCCGCCCTCCATCGACAGGTCGACCTCCGCGCGCGAGTCCAGCGAATCCGCCGGATGCCCGGCTTCGGCCAGGGCGTTGGCCAGCGCCATCGTGAAGCAGCCGGCATGCGCGGCGGCGATCAGCTCCTCGGGGTTGGTGCCCTTCTCGTCGCCGAACCGGCTGTTGAAGCCGTAGCGGGTGTCCTGCATCAATCCGCTGGCGGGCGTGCTGATGCTGCCGCGGCCGGACTTCAGGTCGCCTTCCCAGTGTGCGGTGGCCTTGCGTGAAATGCCCATGTCGGATGCTCCGTGAGTGTGCGATCCATTACGGTAGCCGTGGGGTCGTTACGTTGGTGTTCGATTAGCCGCGCGGACCTCGCAGGCAGCCCAAGAGATCGCGTCGGACTCGATCGCACATGTGAATCAGCTTCCCATCTTCGATTCACCATCAAATGCGCAGCTATTCTTCTGAATCACCAGATTTGGCCGAGGGTGAACTGCTTGCGATCTTCCCCCGCCCGTCGTAATTGACGGACGAGGCTCCAGCTAATCCCCGCAACCCAAAGAGGAATAGACCGGTCCCAAAAAGCTGGGCAATCAAACGAGCTGGGCGCAGTTGAGTGTCCCGTGACGCGATTCCGCTGACGTAATCCTGTGATCGTCCCTCGGCAATGGCTTTTTGGGCAAGCATCCTTGTTGCGCCCATGCCGAACATGACCGTTCCGGTAAACAAGGCATAGATGGCAGTCAGCGCCATAACTCGTAGCCACCGCCGCTTCGCGAAACAGATAACGATACCAAGCAAAATCAGCAGGCTCGTGGCTAGAGAGATAATCGTGATTTCACTCATGATCAGGGACACCCGCAACTGACAAGGCGGTTGGCGAGCTCATTCTGAGCCCTTTTCGCCCCTGCGAGAATATCGTCTCGGCTGCCATCATTATCAAAGTTAAAAGGGGTCACTTGAGCGCCGGCGGAAAGAAGTGATGCCGCAGTATCTTCTGCTTGATACCTGACCCCTCCCCAGAGCACGGCCGCAAGACCTCTCACGCCTCCGTAATGCCATCCAGCGTAACCGGCAGCATAGTTCCCAAACTGCGCTCCCGTCATGGTCCTTCCATCATAACTAAATGTAGGATTGCCGGCACGCATTTCGTAGTCGTGAGCGCCGATATTTCCGGCGTTTCGACCAGTGTGGTTCTGAATAGCTTGCCTCGCAGCCGAGACCGGACTTCCAGTACTCATTTGACTGCGAATAGAGTTGAGAATTTCCCGTGTTTCGCAGACTGAATGTGCTTGCAACCCCCACGGGTCGATACGACTGACTGGGTTACCTGCGACATAGGCGTAGGTGTTCAATCCCTTGCTGGAATTTCGACTCTTGCCTACGGCTCTCTAATCTTTGTTCTTGTTTTGAGCAAGTAGTTGTCTTGCCAGCCAAACAGAGCCGACTGCTAGCAGTGCCATTAGAAACATGGCCGCGAACGCTCCGGGAACACCAAATGGCGACCTTGATTCAGGTGGAGGAAGCCATGTGTATATGGCCGTGCCGAGAACTGCGAAGGTGTAGCTCAACGCAGCTATTTGCAGAGAAGCGACGCTTGATCTTAGCGTGCCTATCAGTATCCATATTCCAATCGCTGACAGTAGTGCGCCAACCGCCAGGCCTCCATTAAACATGGATCGCGTTCCTGCCGCGATCCAGCTAGCAGCGAATGCGAGATTAAAAGTCACCACCGCCAAAGAAATGATCTTTGGGCGTGGAAGTTCAGAAATTATCATTTTCCGCACCCGCAATCAGGATCTGATTGTGGCTTATCTACGTTTCCGTCTCGCAGTCCAGCCCATCCCGCATGAATCGCTTGAACCGTGGGGGGCGAATGTGGGTTGGCATTTGTGAGCCCATTAAAAGCCTGATATGCCGGCACAGCCCAAAACATCGAACCCGCAGTTCCAACCCTGCCAGCCCATCGATTTGCGCCTTCGTCTACAGCCACATAGGCAGCCAGATAGTTCTCGGCATTCCTAAGGCTGTTACCTGTATCGGTCCGGGCCTCCCAACCCCTCGCCATCCGATCAGCTTGCGCTGCACCGAGAGCCCCTTCGATCGACCCGGCCTTAGCAACGTAATCCAAGGCTTTGCAATATCCCGCAAATCTTTCGAGTCCGAGCGGATCAAAGTAGTTAACCGGATTCCCCCCGACATAGGCGTATGTGTTCGTTCCGCCCCCCAATCCAATGGGGTCACTTTCCAGATACCGTCCCGTTCGCGGATTGTACGTCCGATTGACGTTGTACCAGAGCCCGGTTTCCCCGTCGTAGTACTGCCCCGGAAAACCCAGGTTCAGCCCCCCGAGACTGTCCAGCGTCACGGTCCGGTCGAACGCATGGTTGCTCGCCCGCCATACCACCGCCTTGGCGCTGTTGGTCACGATCTCCGGGCGTCCCAGGTGATCGGTGTGGATCATGCTCACCTGGCTGCCCTTGATCCTGGCCACCGGCGTGCCGCCTAGCCACACGTAGTGCGTCCAGCTGCCTTGGTGTTCGCCGAGCAGCTGCCCGCCCGGGCCATAGCTGAACCACTGGTTCGCGCCCGCGCCGACCTTCTTGTGCACTCTCTGGCCAAGCGCATTGATCGCGTAAATCGTGGTCACCCCCGCCTTGCTCGCCGTCGCCAGGCGGTTGAAGGTGTTGTACGTATAGGCCGCGCCCTCGCCGCTCAGGGTGTTGCCGTTGACATCGTAGGCATAGCTGGTGGCCCGCTGCCCGGCGATGGCGCCAAGCCGGTTGCTCGACGCGGGCGTGCTGTAGAGATCCGTGGCGCCGCCCCAGGTGTGGCTGGAGCGGTTGCCGTTGATGTCCCATGCAAGGTTCTGGTTCGCGCCGCTCGCCGTGGCCGTGGTGAGGCGTGAGAGGGCGTCGTAGCCATAGTCCTGGGTCAGCGTTGGATTCACGTGGTTGGTGATCTTGCTGATTTCGTCGTGCCCGGTGTATTGATAACCGAGACGTTGCAGATAGGCGCTGCCGTTCCGGGTATTCAGCTCGGTCACGCGGCCGTCAACGTCGTAGCTGATCTCGCGCCTCAAACCGTTGCCCCAGCTCCATGCGACCGCGGGGCCAAACGGCTGGTGGCGCAGCCCGGTGATCACGTTGTGGGATGTGCCACCGACGGTGGCCGTGATCGTGCGCAGCCGTCCGCTCACATAGCCGTACCCGACGCCCACGCCGCCGGGGTAGCCTATCCCCGTCAGCCGGCCAAGGGTGTCGTACGTGTACGCATGGGCGGCTGCGCCGCCGGCGGGCATCGCGCTGCTCTGGCCGGCCAGCCGCCCCTGCGGGGTGTACGTGTAGTTGACGCTTCCGGTCGGGTCGACGACCTGACAGAGCCGCCCCTTGCCGTGCGTGCATGCATCGTAGGCGAGGGTCTGGACCTGCCCGCCCGCCGTGATCGACACGGGACGCCCCAGACCGTCATAGGCAAAGCTGGTGGTGGCCGCGGAGTGCCGGGTCATCTTGGTACGCAGCCCGCCGGCGTTGTACTCGAAGGCCGTGGTCCCGGTATCCGGGCTCGCCTGCGACCACAGCTGGCCAAAGCCGTCGTAGACGTACGACGTGGCGTTGCCGCGCGGGTCGACGACGCTGGTCAACCGGCCGATGCGGTCGTACTGGAAGTTGATGATCCGGTTCAGCGGCCCCACCGACTGGACGACATTCTGCTGCCGGTCATAGGTGAGCGTGGTCACGCGATCAAGCGAATCGGTCATCGTCTTGACGTTGCCATTGGCGTCGTATGTATAACGGACGTCCTGGCCACTCGTACCCTTCACGGCACGAACGAAGCCTGAGGGATCGTATTCGATGAACTGCCGGTAAGTGATCTCGCTTCTAACGACTACCTGGCCGGACCCCGGGTCGGGATCGATGCCGCAGATCGGGTTCGGAATGCACACCAGTTCGTTCCATCGCCTTTCGTTCACGTACTGGATCGGCTCGCCGAACAGGTTGTAATTGATTCCCCCCAATTCGGTCACCAGTCCATCGGTGCTGTTCAATATCTCCCCTGGTTCGGCCGGGCGCGTGGTGGAGACCCACGCCAGTCTTCCGTGCTGGGCGTAGCCATACGTGTAGACCTTTCCATCCGGGTGCGTGACCTTCTTCGGTTGGCCATGCGAATTGTTCTCATGGATGGTGGTGGCCGTGGTGCCGTTGATGTGGTCCTTGCGCGTCAGGAGACTCCCGCGGGCGTCGTACGTGAAGTCCGTGATGGCGCCATTCGCATTCACCACCCGGCCCGGGATGCCGAGCGCGCTGTAGTTCGAATAGGTCGTCGTGTGATTCAGGCTGTTCCTGACCGAAGTCGGATTGCCAGCCGTGTCGAAGGTGTAGACGATCGCATCCGCTGACCCTGCGACCGGGCCGTCGATGGTGGCCGTGGCGACGAGCCTGCTCGGGTGGACGGTGTAATCGTAGGAAGTGACCTGCGTGCTGTCGGGGATCCCGTGCGAACTCCGGTTCTTCACTGCGACCGACTGCAGCAGATGGCGCCGCGGATCCGCGTCGGGATAATAGGAGTAGCTTGTCTCGGAAATCGGCTCGGCGACCGACGCGCCGAAGACCTTGACCTTGAGCAGCCGGTCCGGGTTGACGGGATCCCACTCGTACTGCGTCACCTGGCGCTGATCGGTCTCGCCAGCGGGGCCGATGCCGGCGATCTTCTGGATGAGCCGGTCACTGGCGTTGTAGCTGTACTGAGTTTTCACGTCGTAGGCATCGAGCTCGAAGTCCACGTTTCCGTGGATGTCAAAGCTGGTGTAGCGCTGCCACCCGGCGGGGCACGCGCCGCTGGCCGGGCGCTCGATGCCGATGATGCGCCTGCTGCCGTCGAGTTCGTTGACGAGATACTTGGTGGTCTGCCCCAGTGCATTGCCGACGCTGACGTGGTCCGGCCCGTAGGTGAACGAGCTGCTGTCGAAATCGCCATTGCCGAGCCCGGACTTCTTGACGCGGCCATCGGGGTGGTAGCTGTAGCGGCTGTATCGCACACCATCGACGGTGATGCCGGTCACCCTACCGAGAAGCGCCGCGTCTTCGTAATGGTAGGTTCGCGTGCCAAGGCTGTCTGGATACGTGACGCTGCTCAGGTGCACGCCGGCGTAACCGTAAGTGTACGTCTTGCCGTTCGGGGCCGTGACCGTGTTCACGCGGTTGCCGGACCAGGTGAAACCCATGCTCCGTCCGGAAGAATGCGTGACCGAACTCAGCCGATTGCTGCTGTACGCATACTGGTTGCCAACGCCCCGCGCATCGAGGATCGAAACGGCCTGTCCGTGTGCGTTGTAGGTCTCGATGCCACCATCGGCATTGGTCAGCACCCAGCTGGTGCCGGACTTGCCGAGGGTTGCGCCGTCCTCATTGCTCCATATGCCTGCGCCCGCAGGGTCGAACTTGCGGCCCGCGCCCGGGCCATAACGGACCATGATCGAAAGCAGATTGCCGCTCGCGCTGCAGGCCATGGGCCCGCCCAGCCACCCCTGGCAGGTCTGCCCCGCATATTCGAACGCGAGCGAGTACTCGATTGTCGACGCCCATTTGGCACCGAAGATGCCCGTACCGCTCCGCGTGCTCCGGTAGGTGCGCAGCATCGACAGCGTGCTTCCGGGTTGGCCTGACGCGAAATCAAGTTCGTTCAGCAGCTTGACGCCGGTGGCAATATCGACCGGGTGCGCAGTGGTGCCTGCGGCAGGCGTCCCACTGCTCCCGCAGGGATCCTCGTTGGAATCGTCGGCGCCGACAGCGGCGACCGGGCCTAACGCGCTCGGATTGAACCCGAAACCTCCGAAACTCAGCGAAATGTTGATACTGATGGGTACAAAGGGAACGCCCCGGACCGTGACACGTTCCAGATCGTGCGGGGGCTTCTCGGGTTCCTCATCGAAGAAGGCACCGGCCGTTGGCGCAAAGCAGGTCAGCAGGCAGGCCGCGAGTGCGAATGAAGCCGGTCGGCGGCCCCTGGAGCGCGCGCGATCATCCATGGGACCAACCCTGCATGCGTTACCCGACATTTCCCATCCCCTGGAGCCAGCGTGCTGCCTGGCTGATTAGCCCTCAGAAATTGCCAGACTAAGTGCGACAAATCCAGCGCCCCGAAAAGGAGAGGTGAGCTGGCAGACTGGAAGGGACTCTTATCCGGC
>NZ_JBSVRR010000005.1:0-206852 GCF_054072805.1 Luteimonas sp. A534 | reverse complement strand
CAGCGCCGGGGGACATGAGCACTCAAGGGCCTTGGCACCCGGCGCCCGAGAGGATCAATGGCGCGCCATTCCCTCAGTTGGGAGATGAACCCGAAAACAGCCTCGATGGCTGCACGAAGCAGGCGGCACGGAGCGCCGCGGACCCGCCGGCAGCGTTTCGATCCGTGGCTAGATCGGCTGTACCCGGAACTTCCGCCCCTTGATCTTGCCGGCGCGCAGGCGTTCGAGCGCCTGCGTGGCCTTGCCGCGTGCGATGGCGACGTAGCTGCGGGTGGCGAAGACGTCGATCTTGCCGATCGCGTCCTTGTGCAGGCCGGCGTCGCCGGTGAGTGCGCCCACGATGTCGCCCGGGCGCAGCTTGTCGCCGCGGCCGGCATCGATGCGCAGCGTGGCCATCGCGGGCGTGGGCACGTTGGTGGCCTTGCCCGAAAGCGGCGCCACGCTTTCCCAGCGCAAGGGCTTGCCTTGGCGTTCGGCGACGAGATCCGCGCGCGGGCGTTCGCGCGGCGTGACCAGGCTCAGCGCCAGACCGGCGCGCCCGGCGCGTCCGGTACGGCCGACGCGGTGCAGGTAGGTGTCGACGTCGGTGGGCAGTTCGTAGTTCACCACCGCGCCGATGTCTTCGACGTCCAGGCCGCGCGCGGCGACGTCGCTGGCCACCAGCACGCTGCAGCTGCGGTTGGCGAACTGCAGCAGCACCTCGTCGCGGTCGCGCTGCTCCATGTCGCCGTGCAGGGCGAGCGCGGAGAAGCCGTAGTGTTCGAGCGATCCGACCACGTCCCGGGTATCGGCACGGGTGTTGCAGAACACCACTGCGGACTCCGGGTTGTGGCGCAGCAGCAGCGCGGCCAGCAGCGGCGCGCGGCGCGCCGGGTCGGCCTCGAAGAACAGCTGTTCGATTGCGGCCGGCTGGGCGCCGCCGTCGATGCTGACCTCCAGCGGCTCGCGCAGCATGGCCTGGCCCAGCGCGCGGATCGCGTCGGGGAAGGTGGCCGAGAACAGCAGGCCCTGGCGGTCCTTCGGCGTGCGCTTCACCAGGTCGCGGATGTCGTCCTCGAAGCCCATGTCGAGCATGCGGTCGGCTTCATCCAGCACCAGGGTGCGCACGGACTTCAGTGACAGCGCGCCCTTGGCGGCGAGCTCCTGGATGCGGCCGGGCGTGCCGACCACGACGTGCGGGGCGTGGGTGAGCGAGGCCAGCTGCGGGCCCAGCGGGATGCCGCCGCAGAGGATCGAGACCTTCAGGTTCGGGATGCCCAGCGCCAGCCGCCGCAGCTGCTTGCCGACCTGGTCCGCCAGTTCGCGCGTCGGGCACAGCACCAGCGCCTGGGTCGTGCCGAGCGCGGGATCGAGCCGGTGCAGCAGGCCGAGGCCGAAGGCGGCGGTCTTGCCGCTGCCGGTCGGTGCCTGCGCGATCACGTCGCGGCCTCCCAGGATCGCGGGCAGCGCCTGCGCCTGGATCGGGGTCATGGTGGTGAAGCCCAGGGCTTCGACGCCCTGCAGCAGGGCGGGTGGAACCTCGAGCGAGGCGAAATCGGGGGGCGTGGTCATGTGGACATGATGGCAGGCATCGCGGGTGCAGCCGTCAATCGCGTGCGATCGCGGCTATAGCCGCTCCCACAGGTGCAGGCATGGGATGTGGGTCTTGGGCGATCGCGGCTATAGCCGCTCCCACAAAAGTGTGGGAGCGGCGTGCCTGTCCCCGGCGGGGATCAGCCGGCCTTCTGCGACTCCACCCAGCGGTTCACGCGCCGCTCCAGCAGGTCCAGCGGCATCGCGCCGCCGCCCAGCACGGCGTCGTGGAAGCCGCGGATGTCGAAGGCTTCGCCCAGCTCGGCCTCGGCGTGCGCGCGCAGCTCCTGGATCCGGATCATGCCGACCTTGTACGCCGTCGCCTGGCCGGGGTTGACCAGGTAGCGCTGCACCTCGGACTTGATCGCGGCGTCGGGCACCGAGCTGTTGGCGCGGAAGTAGTCCACGGCCTGCTGCTCGGTCCAGCCCTTGGCGTGCATGCCGGTGTCGACCACCAGGCGGATCGCGCGCCACATCTCGGACATCAGGCGGCCGTATTCGGAATACGGGGTCTGGTAGGTGTCGGGCATCTCCTTCGCCAGCCACTCCGAGTACAGGCCCCAGCCCTCGGTGTAGGCGGTATCGAAGTTCTGGGTGCGGAAGGTCGGCACGCCGGTGAGTTCCTGCGCGATCGAGATCTGCATGTGATGGCCCGGCAGGCCCTCGTGGTACGCGATCACCTCGAGCTCGGTCTTGGGCATCGAGTCCATGTCCGACAGGTGCGCGTAGTACACGCCCGGGCGCGAGCCGTCGGGCGAGGCCGGGTTGTAGTGCTGCGCGGCGCCGTCCTGCTCGCGGAAGGCCTCCACGCGCTTCACCACCAGGTCCGCCTTGGGCAGCAGGCCGAAGTACTGCGGCAGGTACTGCTTGATGTTGTCGATGGCCGCGGTGGCATCGTCGATATAGGCCTGGCGGCCGGCGTCGGTATTGGGGTACAGGCGCGAGGGGTCGGCCTGGACGTGCTTGAAGAAGGCCTGCAGGTCGCCCTCGAAGCCGATCTGCGCCTGCACCTTCTCCAGTTCGCCGCGCAGGCGCGCGACTTCCGACAGGCCGAGTTCGTGGATCTGGTCGGCGGTCATGTCGGTGGAGGTATTTTCGTGGAGCTGGTACGCGTAGTACGCGGCGCCGTTGGGATGGGTCTGGCCGACGCCGGTGGGGTTCACCGAGGCCTTGGGCAGCTCTCCGGTGCCAAAGGCGATCAGGCGGTCATAGGCGGGCTTGACCGCTTCCAGCAGGGCCTTGCGGGCCTCGTCCTTCAGCTCGGCTGCGCGCTCCGGGGTGACCGTGCCGGCCTTGGCCAGCGCATCGGCCTTGGCCTGGGCGTCGGCCCACAGCGCGCTGTCGGCGCCGCCGTCGAATGGCGCGCCGCCCACCACCTTCTTCGACTGGTCGATCACGCCTTCCCAGGCGAACTTCGGCGGGCGGATGCCGTCGGCCGCGGCCTTGCCGGCGCGCTCGACCAGGGTGTCGAATACCTGCGGCAGCGCGCGCAGGCGCGAGACATAGGCCAGGTAGTCGGACTCGGTGTCGACGCGGTGGAAATTGATCATGAAGGTCGGGGCCATGCTGTGCATGCCGTTCATCTGGTCGAAGGCGTAGCCGTCGAGCAGGAAGGGCATGCCGTCGCGGGCGCTCTCGTACTGCTTCTTCCACAGGTCCCAGGACAGCTGCGCTTCGGGATCGAGGCGGTCGTAGTCGAAGCTCGACTCCATCTCCTTCACCGAGGCTTCCATCCAGTCCAGGCGCTTCTGGATGCCGGCATCGGACACGTCGTCGATCTGGTCGTACAGCTCCTTGCGGCCGAGGAAGGTCATGCGGATCGGGCTGAACTGCATCTGCTCCTCGAACTTCTCCTCGAACCAGGCATTGAGGCGCGCGGTCTCGGCTTCGCGCTCTTCCGCGGTCGCGGGGGCGGCCGTGGTGGTGGGGGTGGTCGGGGTGTCGGTGGCGGCGCGGTCGCAGGCGGCCAGGCCGAGCGGGAGGACCAGCGCCAGGGCGATGGCGAGGGGTGAGCGGGCGGAAGCTGGGCGCATTGCGGACTCTCCGGGAGGGTGGGACAACGCCGCATTGTGTGGCCGCCGCGCCCCCGCCGCCACGGCGGATGGTCATGACCGGCGCGGTACCATGTGCGGTCCAGGATCAGGAGCAACGCCATGGGCCAGCCCGATGATGAACAGCGCAACGGCGTGGGCCGCGGCGAGGCCGAGCAGGCCGTCCGTACCCTGCTGCGCTGGGCCGGCGACAACCCGACGCGCGAGGGCCTGCTCGATACGCCCAAGCGCGTGGTCGACGCCTATGGCGACTGGTTCAGCGGCTATGCCGAGGAGCCGCGCGAGTACCTCGAGCGCACCTTCGAAGAGGTCTGCGGCTACGACGAGATGATCGTGCTGCGCGACATCCAGTTCGAAAGCCACTGCGAGCACCACATGGCGCCGATCATCGGCAAGGCGCACGTCGGCTACCTGCCCGACGGCAAGGTGGTGGGCATCAGCAAGCTGGCGCGCGTGGTCGAGGCCTATGCGCGCCGCTTCCAGGTGCAGGAAAAGATGACCGCCCAGATCGCCAACGTGATCCAGGACGTGCTGAAGCCGCGCGGCGTGGGCGTGGTGGTCGAAGCCAGCCACGAATGCATGACCACCCGCGGCGTGCACAAGCGCGGCGTCAGCATGGTGACCTCGAAGATGGTCGGCGGCTTCCGCGACGACGCGCGCACGCGTCAGGAATTCCTGCGCTTTATCGGGGATCCGCGGGGGTAACCGGGTCTTCTTCGTCCATCGTCGGGTCGACCGGCGGCGGGCGGGTGGCGTCGTCCAGCGGGGTGTCGTCCGTGGGCGGCGGGAGCGGGTCCATCGGCGGGACTTCGGGGTCGGTGGGCATCGGCAGCGGATCGACGGGCGCGAGCTCGTGCAGCGGCTCCGCCTCCGACAGGGGCGCGGGGTCCGTGGTGCCTGCAGCGGGCACGTTTGCCGACGGCAGTTCGTCCACCGGTGTGTAGGCTTCGCTCGGGTCGCTGCAGGCGCTCAGTGACAGCGCCAGGGCGGCAAGGGCGGCGGGTAGCAGTCGCGTCATCGCGGCGGTCCTCTCGGGGGTGGGCCTGCGCGAAGTATCGTGAACGCGGCGTGTTCGGGGCGTGTTCGCCGCCGGGCCGCTCGTGGCAGGTATCGCCGCCATGGCGGTCCCGCATCCGCGGCACCGCCTTGATCGCCGAGCGTCCGGCATGCACGCTGCGGGGCACCGCACCCTCGAACGGAATCACGCCATGCGCTTCGCCCTTGCCCTCTGTGCCGCCGCGTTCGTGCTCGCCGGCTGCGCCGGCATGTCCGAGTACCACGACACCAACGCCGCGGTCGATGCCAATCCGATGTGCGTGAGCCGCCCCGATCGCCCCGGCGAGCCGGTGTCGCGGGACTGCGAGCGCAGGAGCGAGGGCAGCATCAGCTCCAGGCGCGAAAGCCAGCCGGTCGACTTCCGCAAGGACCAGGACGACTGAGCCCGGCTCAGGCGTCGGGCGGCGTCACAGGAAGCAGCGCCCAGAACGGCACGCCTGCGCGTGCGTGGGCGGTCGCGGCCTCGTCCAGGATATCCAGCAGCGTGGCGAAGTCGTCCGGCGCGGCATCGCGCAGGTCGGCGCAGTGGTCGAGCAGCAGCACGTAGCCGGGCGCGGGCAGCCAGGACAGGTCGCCCAGGCTGTCGGCGAGCGCATCCCAGTTGCCGCCGAAGGTGGCGGGGAACTGCAGCGCTTCGGCGATCTGGTCGAGCAGGGCGTCCTTGTCGTCGGCGGCCGCCAGGTTGGCCACGGCAACGGTGAAGTCGAGCGCGTTGGCGGCTTCGACCAGGGCCGCGCGGTCACGGATGTCGACGAAATAGGCCGCGGCCTGGCTGGCGTCGGCCAGCAGGCTGCCGAGTTCGATGTCGATCATGGGCGGTCCCTGCGCTGGAAGGCGCGGAAGCTGCGGTAGTGGTCGGCGGTGTAATACCACTCGGCGGGCGGATCGCCGCCGGTGACGATGCGCCGGGCGCCGCGGTGGCCAAGCCCGGGGGTGTCGACGGTGTATTCGCGGTAGTGGCCGCGCTGGCGCTCGGGCAGCAGGCGCTCGCGGTTCTGGAACACGCTGCCGTCCTGGCGATGCGGGAAGGGGCCGCCGCGATCGATCAGGGCCAGGGTGGCGTGGGCCTCGGCGGGCAGGAAGGCGAGTGCGGGGTCGGACCGGGTGCCGCCATCGCCGCGCGCTGGCGGCGGCAGGGTGGGTGCGCTGTCCGGCAGCGCGTGCGTGTCCGCGGCCGGTGGCAGGCCTGGGCCGCTTTCGCGCTCCAGCACCTGCCACATGCCGAACAGGCACAGGGCCGCGACCAGCCAGATCCAGCTGCGCGGTGTCGTTCCCCTGGCCTTCCCCCGTGCCATGGTCCCGCGTCAGCCGCAGGTGGCCCGCGTGATCACGCCCTTGTCGTCCAGGTGCAGGTTCAGGCGTCCTTCGCGGTAGTCCATGGTCACCGCCATGCCCGGCCGGATGACGCGCACGCCGCGGGCGCCGGCGGCCGATTTCGCCTGCTCGGCAACGGCTTCGGTAATGGACTGGCCGACGAACGCGGCGGCGGCCTTGTCGTCGCAGCTGCCGCTCACACCGTCGATGACGGTGGGCGGCGGGCGGTCGGCCGCGGGTTCGCGCGCGGTCGAGCAGGCGGCGACCATGCAGGCCAGCGGTGCCACCAGCAGGGCGGCAAGGGTGCGGGCGGGGCGGTGATCGTGCATTGGGGAGTCCTCGCGGTCGGTGTTGGATCATGCCGCAACTGCGGCGCGTGCGTTTTTCAGTCCTCGCCGGGATCGGGCCCGGGTTCGGCCGTGCCGATGCGGCGTTCCAGGCGGCGGAACACGGCCAGCACCAGCACGCACAGCAGCGACGCGCCGAACGCCAGCAGGTAGTTGCCGAGGCCGGCGGCGATGCCGATGGCGGCGGCCATCAGCAGCGAGCTGGCGGTGGTCAGGCCGTGCACCTGCTCCTTGCCGCGGGCGCGCAGGATGGCGCCGGCGCCGACGAAGCCGACGGCGGCGACCACGGCCTCGATCAGTCGGCCGGGATCGATGCGCAGCAGGTCGCGGTACTGCTCCTGGGCGAAGTGCTGGGCGACCACGTCGCCGAGGCCGACGATCAGCGCCGCGGCGCCGGCGATCATCATGTGCGTGCGCAAGCCGGCGGAATGGTGGCCGAGCTCGCGTTCGATGCCGAGCACGCCGCCCAGCGCCATCGCGGCGGCCACGCGCAGCAGGATCCAGAGTTCGCCGTCGTGCAGGGCTTCCATCGCGGTCGTTCCGGTTGCGGACGGTTGATGACAACGCAGTGGCGGTCTGTTGGCCGTGAAGCCGGGGCGCCGCGCGATGTCGTTCATGCGGCGTGACGGTTCGCGGTGTGGGTGCGTGCCTACAATCCGGCGAGTCGAATCCGGAGCTTGCGATGCGTCTTTTCCCTGCCCTTGCAGCGCTGTTGTTGGCCTTGCCCGCGTCACTGGCTTTGGCGCAGGACGCCATGCCCGCCGCTGCGCCGGCAGGGCCGACACCGGCAGTCGATGATGCTGCGCCAGCCCCCGCTGATGCATCGGCTCCAAAGGTGCCGCAGGCACCCGCGCAGCCGGTGGCCTCCGCGGCCGAGCTGGCTACTTTCACGGGCTGCATGGCACGCGTGCGCGGCTCAGCCGGCACCAAGGGCGTCGACGGCGCCAGCTTCGACCGCCTGACCGCGGACCTCGCGCCGGACATGACGGTGTTGCCGCTGCTCGACCAGCAGCCCGAGTTCACCACGCCGATCTGGGACTACCTGGCGGCGCTGGTCGACCGGCAGCGCGTGGACGACGGGCTGGCCATGCTCACCGCGCATGCCGACACCCTGGCGCGGGTGCAGGCGGAGTACGGCGTCGACCCGGCGACGGTGGTGGCGGTGTGGGGCGTGGAGAGCGACTACGGGCGCAGCTTCGGCAAGCGGCCGCTGCTGACGTCGCTGTCGACGCTGTCGTGCTTCGGGCGACGGCAGCCGTTCTTCCAGGGCGAGCTGATCGCGACCCTGCAGCTGCTGGCGCGCGGGGACCTGGTCGATCCGGGCATCACCGGCTCGTGGGCGGGGGCGTTCGGGCATACGCAGTTCATGCCGACCACCTACCAGCGGATCGCGGTGGACTTCGATGGCGACGGGCGCCGCGACCTGGTCGGCAGCATCCCGGATGCGCTGGGATCGACGGCGAACTACCTGAAAAAGTCAGGTTGGCGCAACGGCGAACCGTGGGGCTACGAGGTGGCGTTGCCGCAAGGCTTCAACGCCGCGCAGGCGGGTCGGACGAATCGCAAACCGCTGTCGGAGTGGGTGAAACAGGGCGTGACGCGCGTAGATGGCAGTGCGATCGGTGGCGTGGCTGCGGATGCGCGCGCGGCGGTGATCCTGCCTGCGGGCGCGGCGGGGCCGGCGTTCGTGGTGTTCAAGAACTTCGATGCGATCTATTCGTACAACGCGGCGGAAAGCTATGCCCTGGCGATCGCGCACCTGGCCGACCGGCTGCGCGGCGGCGGCGGATTCGCAAAGGCGTGGCCGACGGATGATCCCGGGATCGGGCGGGCGGAGCGGCGTGAACTGCAGGCGCTGCTGCTGGCGCACGGGCATGCGATCGGCGAGGCCGACGGCATGGTGGGCACGCTGACGCGGCGTGCGATCGCGCAGGAGCAGGCGCGGCTGGGGATGGCGCCGGCGGATGGGCGCGCTGGACTGCGGATCCTGGAGGCGTTGCGGCGCGAAGGAGCTGTGCGGACGCCCTGACCGTCATCAGTCGCGGTCGGGGGCCCCGAGCGGGAAGAGCGGGCGGTAGGGCCGGGCTTCGTCGACCGCACGCGCGATGGAGGGGTGGGCGAGCAGCCGGGCGCGGTACGCGCGGAGCGTGGGGAAGGCGTCGGGGATCGGGTGGGTCCAGTCGGCGTAGAAGAGCGACGGAGCGGCCGCGCAGTCGGCGAGGGTGAAGTCGGGCCCGGTGGCCCAGGTCCGGCCTGCCAGGTGTCCATCCAGCCAGGCATAGGCGCGGTCCAGGCGTTCGCGGGCGATGTCGAGGCCTGCTTCGGGCGGCACGGGCAGGCGGCCGAGGGCGGCTTCGACCGCGATCTGCATGGCGTCCATGACGTGGAGGTCGAAGAAGCGGTCGAGGAAGCGGACGTCGAGCGCGGCCATCGGGTCGGCGGGGATGAGGCGCGCGGGGCCGGGATGGGATAGCTGCAGGTACTCGATGATGATGCTGGTCTCGACGAGCTGCCGGTCGCCGTCGACCAGCAGCGGGAACTTGCGCAGGGGCCAGCGCTGCAACCAGTCGGCGGTGTGCTCCGGCGTGTCCGGGCCGATGGTGCGGAACTCGAACGCGGTGCCGTTCTCGTAGAGGGCGATGAGGACCTTCTGGGTGTAGGACGAGAAGGGGTGGCCGTAGAGTGCGAGGGGCATCGGGGTGTCCTTGCAGATCGTGCGGGGCGGAGCCGCGATTGCGGGGCCGGAGGTGGTCCGAAGCGTGCGCCGGCTGGTTTCGGCGGGCAAGGGCGGTCCGTCACGGAACCGCATGCGACAGAATGGTGCCGTTGCCGAACCGGATGATTCCCATGGTGCGATTGTTGGGTGCGATGTTCGCGGGCCTGCTCCTTGGCGCTTGCAGCGGCGATGCGCCGCCCGCGGCGGACGAGGGCGCGGGCGCGGGCGTGGCACAGCCTGCGGCGATGGCGCCGGGGGCGATCAGCAGCGACAGGCTTGCCGCGCATCTGCGCATGCTGGCCTCCGACGCGTTCGCAGGCCGCGCGCCGGACACGCCCGGCGAAGAGAAGACGGTGGCCTACATCAGCGAACAGTTCGCGGCGGCGGGTCTCGAGCCCGCGGGCGACGCGGGCGGCTGGATGCAGGCCGTCACGCTGGAGCGGACACAGATCGCGGGTCCGGTGACGTCGTCGTTCACGATCGGCGACGCGGTGTGGGACCTGGCCAACGCCGAGGACATCGCGCTGGAGACGTTGCATCCGTCGGGCCGCGTGGACCTGCGCGACGTGCCGCTGGTGTTCGCCGGCTACGGCATCACCGCGCCGGAGCTGGACTGGGACGACTACGCCGGCCTCGACGTGCGCGGCAAGGTCGTGGTGGTGCTGGTCAACGATCCCGACTTCGAAACGGAGCCCGGGCGCTTCGGCGGCCCTGCGATGACGTGGTACGGGCGCTGGGCCTACAAGTACATCGAGGCGGCGAAGCGCGGCGCTGCGGGCGTGCTGATCGTGCACGAGACCGAACCGGCGGCGTATCCATGGGCGACGGTGCGCAACGGGCGCCTGGCGCCGCAGTTCGACATCGTGCGCGACGACGCGGCCGCGCATCACCTGCCGGTACGTGGCTGGATCCAGCGCGCGACGGCCGAGCGCCTGTTCGCGGACGCGGGGCTGTCGTTCGATGAGGCGAAGCGTGAAGCGCAGCAGCACGGCTTCCGGGCGCGCGCGCTGGGTGATGCGACGTTCTCGGCGGCGTTCGATGTCGAGCGCAACCGCATCACCAGCCGCAACGTGGTGGGGCTGCTTCCCGGCGACGACCGCGCCGACGAGACCGTGATTGTCTCCGGGCACTGGGACAGCTTCGGCATCGGTGATCCCGACGACAGCGGCGACGCGATCATCAACGGCGCGGTCGACAACGCGACCGCGATCGCGTCGATGATCGAGATCGCGCGGGTAATGGCCGAAGGGCCGCCGCCGGCGCGCAGCGTGCTGTTCATCGCGCTGACCGCCGAGGAAAGCGGGCTGCTGGGCGCGACGTACTACGCCGCCAAGCCGCTGCGCCCGCTGGCCACGACGGCCGCGGCGATCAATATGGAGATGTGGAGCCCCGACGGGCCGACGCGCGACATCTCGAGCTGGGGCCTGGGCAAGGTCTCGCTGGAGCGTGACCTGCAAGCGGCGGCAGAGGCCGAAGGGCGCACGTATTCCAGCGACCCGAACCTCGAGGCCGGCTTCTTCTACCGCGCCGACCATTTCGCGTTTGCGCAGGCCGGCGTGCCCGCCATCACCGTGGGACCGGGCATGGACCAGGTCGATGGCGGCGTGGCCGGCGGCATGGCTGCGCGCGCGGACTACTTCGCCAAGCGCTACCACCAGCCCGGCGACGACTTCGATGACGGCTGGGACATGCGCGGGCCGGTCGCGGATACCGAAGTGGTGCTGCGGCTGGTGCGTGAAGTCGCGGGTTCGGCCGGCTGGCCGGAGTGGGATGCCGACAGCGAGTTCCGCGGAGCGCGTGAGGCGAGTGCGTCGCAACGCGCGCAGGGCTCCCCGCGCGACTGAGGGCTCAGGCAGCAGCCGCGCGCGCGAGCCCGGTCACCACGCCCAGCGACGCGTCGCCGCGCACGATCTCCACGCCCGGGAACACCTCGCCCACCAGTGCCGGCACGTAGGGCGAGCGCGACATGCCGCCGGTGAGGTAGATCACTTCCGGCACCTCGATCGCGCCAGCGCTGGCCTCGCGCATGAGCGCGCGCAGCTGGGTGAGGAACGGCCGCTCGGCGGCGGCCTCGAGGTGCGCGTGGTCGATCGCGCAGGCCAGGCCCGGCTCGATGTAGTCGAGGTCGATGTCCACGCGCCCGGTGCCGCTCAGTTCGATCTTGGCCCGCTCGACCGCGCGGTTCAGGCGCACGGTGTGGCCGGCCTGCTGCAGCGCCATCAGGCGCGCGCCGTAGGGCGCCTCCACCTCGTCGAACACCGCGTTGCGGAAGTTGCCTTGGCGCTGCAGGTCCTGCACGTGCGACGCCTCGTAGAAGCGGTGCACGGGCGTGCGGGTGATGTTCTTGCCGAACAGCGGCATCACCCCGCGCATGCTCAGTTCCAGGTCCACGTCGGTACCGCCGACCGGCTCGCCCCAGGCCCCGTGGATCACCGGTGCCGGCGCATCGCCGCCCACCAGCGCCAGCGCCATGTCGGTCGTGCCGCCGCCGATGTCGAGGATCATCGTGCGGCACGCGCGCTGGCTGCGGCGGTGGAAGTCATAGGCGGCCGCGGCCGGTTCTTCCAGGAATTCGACGGCCTCGAATCCGGCTGCATGCGCGGCGTCGGTGAGGATCTCCAGCGCCTGCACGCCACCGCCCTCCTGCATCGAGCTGCGGAAGCGCACCGGACGGCCCATGACCGCCGAGCGCACGTCGGCGCCGAGCTGCGCGGAGGCGGTGCTGCGGATGTGGCGCAGCACGTGGGTGGCGATACCCAGCAGCACGTCGCGCGCGTGCGCCTCGAGCTTGTAGCCGAGCATCGATTTCGGCGAGACCACCAGGTGGCCCTCGCCGGCGGACAGGAAGGCATCGACCGCTTCGTCGCCGTACAGCGCGTCGTCGAGGTCGGCCTTGGCGTCCATCGCCTCGCGCACTTCGGCGGCGGCCCAGTTGCGGCGCACGGCGGCGATCGCCGCGCGGCGGATCTCGATATCGCTGCGCATGCGCAGCGTGGGCACCTGGGCGAGCGCGTCGGCGCGCAGGTGCGCCGGCTGCGCCATGGCCGCTTGCCGCAGGCGTTCGAGGCGCGCCATTTCGCGGGTCTGCTCGCCCTTGGCGCTGGTCATCCAGCGCGCCACCTCGTCCTGCAGCGCATCGGTCAGCTCGAACTTCTGCAGGTCCGGCAGCCGCTGCGGAAAGAACGCCGTGGTGCGGAACTGCTCCTGGTCGCCGAAGCGGATCAGCTGCACCTGGCCGTCCACCACGGCGCCCGCGGCCGAATAGCTCGTGCCGAAATCGATTCCAATCCGCATGTCCAACGCCTGCCCGTGCATTTACGAACGCCATTGTGACGGCGCCGCGCACGGATGCCGAGCGGCGAGCGCCGCCGCAGTGCGATTTGTATGCTGCAGACACCGAAGCCGGACACCGCCATGAGCCACGCCACTGCCAAACCCCATGCACCTTCCTGTGACCGCAATCGCGAGCCCATCCTCGCGGTGCTGCTCGAGCACTTCGCCGGCCGCAGCCGCGTGCTTGAAATCGCCAGCGGCACCGGCCAGCACGCGGTGCACTTCGCGGCTGCGATGCCGTGGCTTACCTGGCAGACCTCCGATGTCGCCGACAGCCTGCCCGGCATCCGCGCCTGGCTGGACGAAGCGAACCTGCCCAACACGCCGCCGCCGCTGGCGCTCGACGCGCTGCAGTCGCCCTGGCCGGCGGTCGATGCCGATGCGGTGTTCACCGCCAATTCCCTGCACATCATGGGCGTTGACGCGGTGGAGGCGTTCTTCCACGGCGTCGGGCAGGTGCTCGCAGGCGCACCAGGCGGCACGCTGGTGGCCTACGGCCCGTTCAACTACGCCGGCGCCTACAGCAGCGAAAGCAACCGCGACTTCGACGCCTGGCTGAAGGCGCGCGACCCGCGTTCGGGCATCCGCGACTTCGAGGTGGTGGATGCCCTCGCGGCCGATGCGGGACTCATGCTCCTGGCCGATGTGGCCATGCCGGCGAACAACCGTTGCCTGGCATGGCGGCGCAGCGGCCAAGGCTGATCGCCCGGCGGCACGCGTCCATGCCGTAGAAGAACAGCGGCAAGGATTGCTCCCTGCCGCTGCGAGTTGCGATGAAGACTTGCTGCCGAAACCCTGCTACTGCTACTGCTGCTGCTCCACGAACTCGATCGCGCCTTCCGGGTGGTTGGTGAAGAGGACATCCACGCCGAGATCGAGGTACTTGCGCCAGGCGTCAGGTGTGTCGACGACTTCCGAATAGACCTGCACGCCGGCAGCCTGCAGTGCCTTCACGTCGTCCCTGTCGGCGATGGAGTCGCGCAGCAGGATGCAGGTGGCATGGTGCTGTTGCAGCGTCGCCAGGAAATCGCGATGGCCCCAATTGTGCGCACCCAGCAGGCAGGTGCGGATGCGCGGGTTGATCGCGTGCAGGGCGTCGATGGTGCGGTAGTCGGACGATTGCAGGATGAACCTGTCTTCCAGCCCGTTCTGGCGCACTGCCGCTTCCACCAAGGTTGCGAATGCCACCGGATCCACATCGGTCACGCCCGGCATGGACTTGGGCACCTTGGTCTCGCCATAGAAGGTGACGTCCTCCTTCCGGTAGCGCTGCAGGACTTCATCCACCGTGGGGATGCGCGCACCCGGCACCGCCTTGTGGCCTTCCACGGCATAGATGTCGCGCACCTTCGTTCCGCAGTCGAACTGTCGGGTCTGCTCGAGGGTCAGGCCGCGGACCGGTCCGGCCACCACGTCCGAGCCCGGGTCGGGAGTGCAGATGTCGGGATTGATGGTGGCGTCGTGATGCACGATCAGCTGGTCGTCGACCGTCATCACCATATCGAGCTCCAGTACGTCGACGTCCAGCGCGATGGCGTGGTCGAACGCGCTGATGGTGTTCTCGGGGCGATGCATCGCTCCGCCGCGGTGGGCGGCGACGGCCGGCTGGACGAGTACCTCCGGCGCGGCCGGTTCCGCCGTGGTGCAGGCCGACAGCGCCACGGCAAGGCAGGCGGACAGCGTCCAGGCGTCTGCGCGCATCATTTGGCATCTCCGCGGCGGTCCGCATATTCGGCCTGCAGCAGGCGCGCCAGTTCTTTCGGGTTGTCGGTCAGGATCATGCTCACTCCGGTGTCGATCATTTCGCGCCACGTCGCATGGCGGATTTCGGTGGTTCGCGGCAGGCTTCCACGCGTCTGTCGACGCGCCATCAGAAGCTGAACTTCGCGTTGACGTAGAAGTAGCGGCCGTAGACGTCGTAAACGCCACCGCCGCCCTTGAAGATGCGCGGCCGGTACGGCACCTGGGTGTCGAACAGGTTGTTGATGCCCACGCGGAAGGTGGCGCGCTCGTTCATGTGCCAGCCGACGGTCAGGTCGTTGTAGAGCCTTGCCGGGAGCCTGTTTCCTTCGTAGGCCTCGTCGGACACGTTGGTGTAGTTGACCGACTTGCCCCAGTAGCGGTTGTTCAGGCCGATTTCCCAGTCGCCGATGTCGTAGTTCAGGGACAGGTTGCCGCGGAAGTCCGGGTTCTGGTAACCGCCGTCGTAGATGATCCGGCTGGTGGCCACGCCCGGCAGGGTGGTGGTTTCGTACGTGAGCAAATAGCTGGCGCGCAGGCCCATGCTCAGCCGGCCGGGGCCGAGGTCGAAGCGGTAGTTCGCGCCGAGGTCGATGCCCTTGGCCTCGGATTCGGACACGTTCATGAAGCTGGTATCGACGCCTTCGGCATAACCGCGCGAATCACGGGTGACGCGGTCGCAGAACTGGTTGTCGATGCTGGGCAGGTCCATGCACAGGTTCAGGATGTTCTGCTGCGAGACCGCGGTGATCATGTTGTCGAGCTTGATGTTCCAGTAGTCCAGGGTCACGTCCAGGTTGCGCACGAACAGCGGCTGCCAGACCAGGCCCGCGCTGACGCTGTCGGAGATCTCCGGGGTGACGTCCTGGCTGCCGCCGGTGATGACGTAGCCGGTGCCGATTTCGCTGGGCAGGTAGGGCGTGTCGACGCCCAGTTGCTGCATCAGTGCCGCGCAGTTGGCCATGCGGGTCGGGTTGGCCTGGTAACTGGTTTCAAGGCACGCATCGCGCACGCCGATTTCCTGCACGGCGCGCGAGGAGTACAGCTCGCCGAAGTTGGGAACGCGCACGCTCCTGGACTTGGTGGCGCGGAAGGTCAGGCTCTCGATCGGTGCCCAGCTCGCCCCCAGCTTCCAGGTGTTGGTGGAATCGAAGTCGCTGTAGTCCGAATGGCGGTACGCGCCTTCCAGGGTCAGGCGGTGCGCGAAGGGCAGGTCCTTCAGCACGGGCACCACCAGCTCCGCATAGATCTCGGACACGTCGTTGGACGCTGAAAGTTCCGGCTCGTAGGGCGCCCAGGTGCCCAGGTGCGACAGTTCGTTGGCCGGCGGCGCGGCCCCGTTGTCGTCGACGTTGTAGATGGATTCCTTGCGGTGTTCGAAGCCGAGAACCGCCTGCACTTCGCCGGCCGGCAGGGAGAACAGGTTGCCGGCCAGGCTGCCGCCGAAGATCGTCTGCCTCTGTTCGCGGTGCTTGCGGCGCGTGGCCATCATCCAGTCGCGCAGTTCCGGGCTGAGTTCTTCAGTGCTGAAGACGTCGAGCGGCACGCAGCCGAGTGCGCGGGCGGCCTCATCGCGGCACACCGGAATGCCGTCCTCATCGGCGATCACGTCGCGCGCGGCGAGCAGGCGCGAGGCCATCGGCACGTTGTTGGCGTGGATGTCATTGGTGCTGCGGCCGTGCTGCCAGAACGCTTCCCATTGGAATCCGCCGGCAATCTCGCCGTCGAACGCGGCGCCGATGTTGAAGGTCTGGCGGTCGCTGTGATCGGTCATCTGGCCGAAGTTTTCATAGCTGCGCTGCACGACAGTCGACTCCAGGCCATTGGCCAGCATGACGTCGCGGAAGGAGTCGGGCAGGAACGGATTGTCCAGGTAGGCAACCGCGCCACCGGCCCCGTTGATCCAGGTCAGGCGGTCGTCGTCGCGATACGGGCGGCGGTAGGCGTCGTACTTGGAGCGGCCGTAGTCGAAGTTCAGGCCGAAGTTCACCCGGTCGGTCAACTGATAGTTGAGATGACCCATGAGGGACGCGTTTTCGATCGGCGCGATCATGAAGTCGCTCCAATGCTGGCTCTGCGGCATGCCGCCATCGCCGCCATCGCGCGAGGTGCCGCAGCCGGCATGGCAGGTGTTGTAGGCGCCCACGTAGGCCGAGCCGTCCGGGTTCAACAGATACGTGTCCCCGCCGACGAAGATGGTCGGGACCGGCTGCAGGTACATGTTGGTGGTGTTGTAACGGATGATGCGGTCGGGGATGCCATCGTCGGGTCCGGTGTTTTCCGGGTTGGCCTGATAGCTGAGGTTCTCGTCCTTCGCATAGCGGTCATAGACGTGGATGGGGTCGTTCTTCGCCCAGGTGCCGCCGAACATCATGGAGCCGCGCCCGTCGGCGAAGCTGGTGCCGGCCACGATCGAGAACTGGGTCTTGTCGCCACCGCCGTCCTGGGTGGTGCCGGTGGTTGCCGAGAATTCAAGCCCTTCGAAATCCTTCCGGGTGATGATGTTGGCTGCGCCGGTCACGGCATCCGCGCCGTAGACCGCGGCCGCGCCGCCGGTGATGATCTCGACGCGGTCGACCATTGCGGCGGGAATCATGTTGATGTCGACCGCCGACGAGGACTGGCCGCTGGACACGCGACGACGCCCGTCGACCAGCGTCAGCGAGCGGGCGACGCCCATGTTGCGCAGTTCGATGGTCGCCATGCCGCCGTCGTACTGGCCTTCGGGCGAGCTGTTGTAGGGGCCGTTGCCGGGACCGACCGCGACGTCCTGCAATACGGTTTCGTACAGCGTGGTCTTGCCCTGGCTCATGGCACGGTCCATGTCGATCACCCCGATGGGCATCGACGATTCCAGCTCCGGCCGCGCGATGCGCGAGCCGGTGACCACCATGTTGGAGAGCGTTGAAACCTCGTCCCCGGGCGCCTCGGTGGCGCCCGGTGCCGCAGGGGTTTCCGGGCCCAGGACCACGACGTTGTTGTCGAACGAGCGAACCGCCAGGCCCGTTCCCGCGATCAGCCGGTCGAGTGCGGCGCGCGGTGGCAGCGTTCCCGACACGCCATTGACGATGCGGTCCTGTGCGTCGTCGCCGGATACGATGACCTGGATTCCGGCCTGCTGCGCGAACTCGCGGATTCCGCTCGACGCATCCTGCCGTTGAACGTGGAACTCATGCACCTGGTCCTGTGCATGCAGGGGGGCTGAAAGTGAGATCGCAACCACGGCGGCGGCGATCGAGATGGCCAAGCGGGAGGAGGTAGGGCGCACTGCGTGGGGTTCCTGTTGGGAGGACGTACCCCTTTGATGACGGCGCACCCGGCGGTTTCCTTCACGCTGGCGGATTAATTTTTTATGACAGGCGATCCCCTGGTCTGAAGAACGATCCGGCCGTCCCGGTGGGTGACCTGCGCACCGGCAATGACCGCTGCGGCCTGTGCGAACTGTTCCGGGTCGTTCGCCTTGAACAGCCCCACGATCCTGACGTCGCCGACGGCCGGGTCCTCCACCACGATCTGGATGCGGTTGACGCGATTGAATCGTTTCGACGCGGCCAGGATCGACTCGTTGTCCAGTGAGATCTGCCCGGGGTCCCGTGCCTGCGGCATGGACGCGTCGGGGTCCAGCGTCAGCTGGTCGCCGGCGTTCAGCACGATGCCCCGGTCGGCCTCGCCGTCGGCCCAGACCAGCACGCTGCCCTCCGACACGTTCACCAGCGCGCCCCTGCTGCCGACCCGTGTGACCGAGTAGACGGTGCCCACCGCCTGGGCGAACACCTCGCCGGAGCGGACCACGAACGGGCGCTTCGCATCCTTGGCCACGTTGAAGACGGCTTCACTGCTTTCCAGCGTCACGGTGCGGGCGTGGTCCGTCATCTGGACGGTGACATTCGCGCCGTCACCGAGGGTGACGATGCTGCCATCCGACAGGTTGAGGGCGTCGCGGGTGACGATGGGATCCGGCGTGGTCGGCCAGAAGCGGGCCGGCGCCACGACGATCAGGGCCAGAAGGCATGCCGCGATCGCGCCGATGGCCAGTCGGTGGCGCCGGGGGGGCGATGGCCTTGCCTGTCCGTAATCCGCGTCGTTGCCGGACGCAAGCACGGAGGGGCCGCGCACCACCGCGGTCTCGATCGCGTGGAGCGCCGCCTGGGCTCGCAACAGGGCGCCCTGGCGACGACGGTCCGCCCGCAGCCAGGCCTCCATCTCGGCGCGACGCCGGTCTGTCATCTGCCCATGGTTCAGACGGACCGCCCACCTCGCTGCCTCTTCTTCCGACTGCCTGTTTGAGTGGGGGTGCTCCAACCGTGTTCACCTTCGCTTGTACCGTGTGCTTCCTGCTCCGATATCGCCTTCAGCAGGTGTCTGATGCCGCGCACGATGTGGTTTTCGACAACGTTCTCGCTGACGCCCAACTGGCGCGCTGTTTCCGCCTGCGACAATCCGTGTATCCGGCGCAGTTCTATCACCTGCCGACAGGTCCAGGATAGGCGCGACAGGAGTTCCGCCATCTGTTCCAGCGTCTGGCCGGACTCGGCGGAACGGTCCGGCAATGGACCTTCATCCATGACGTACAGCCACTCGGTTTCCGTCATCGAGACGGAATTCTTGTGCCTGGCGGAGCGGACCGTATCGATGGCGACCGCACGGGCGGTGGTGAAGAAGTAGGAGCGGCCGTTGCGGATGTGCTCCACCGAGTCGAGCTCGGAGATCCGGCAGTAGGCTTCCTGGATCACGTCATCAATGTCGAGCACCGAGCGCCAGTGGCGGATCAGCCAGCTGCGGACCTCGGCTTCGTGCGGAAGGACCTCCTCGGCGACCCAGGCTGCGATGCGATTGCGATTGGTATCCATGGGGCGTCGCCTGGGGCGTGCATCAGGACACCGCGTCTGGTGCGGTCTGCTGCGCAGCGCGAGGGGGAGGCGCTGACGTTAGCCACTCGTTATTCAAGGCCTGTGACAGCATTGCTGTGGTAAAAACCTGCAGGTGACCTTGAGGCCCCGCGCATGATCACCCGACGCGACTACCTGAAGCTGTCCGCCCTGGCGGGCGTGGTCCTGGCGATCAATCCCAAGTTGCTGCTTGCCGACGACAGTCCGCGCGCGGTGATCAATCGCGTGATTCCAGGCACCAGCGAGCAGCTGCCGGTGGTGGGCCTGGGCAGTTCGGCCTCGTTCTCGCGCATCGCCGGCGAAGGGGATGCCGCGCGCATCCGCGGGATCCTCGAGGCGCTGGTCGGCCACGGCGGCAGCGTGTTCGACACCGCGCCCAGCTACGGCGCGTCGGAAGAGGTGGCCGGCCGGGTCGCCCAGGAGGCGGGCCTTGGCGACAGGCTGTTCTGGGCCACCAAGCTCAACGTCGCCGGCAGAGGCGGCGGTGCGGCGGATCCGGCGGCCGCGCGCGCGCAGCTGGAGCAGTCGTTCGCGCGCGTGGGCAAGTCGCCGATCGACCTGGTGCAGGTGCACAACATGGGCGACGTGCCGACCCAGCTCGGCATCCTCCGCGAGGCCCGCGAGGCCGGACGCATCCGCTATATCGGCGCGACCAACACTTCGGAGGGCCGCTACGCGGAGCTGGAGCCGCTCATGCGCGACAAGGCGCTCGATTTCATCGGCGTGGATTACGCGGTCGACAACCGTGCGATGGAAGAGCGCATCTTCCCGCTGGCACAGGAGCATGGCATCGGCGTGCTGGTGTACGCGCCCTTCGGGCGCAGGCGGTTGTGGCAGACGGTCGAAGGCCAGGCGCTGCCGGACTGGGCGGCGGAGTACGACATCGCCACCTGGGGCCAGTTCTTCCTGAAGTTCGTGGTCTCGCACCCGGCGGTCACGGTGGCCACGCCGGCCACCAGCCAGGTGCGCAACGTGATCGACAACCTGGGCGCCGCGACGGGGCGCCTGCCCGACGAGGCGGCCCGGAAACGGATGATCGCGCACGTCGAATCGCTGGCCTGACGAGCGTATCGGGCCGTGCTGGCGCGGTCATGCGCCGGTGCGGGAGCGGGCCGATCGGCACCGTGACGATCGATGGTTGAGCGCGCCGCGCATGGCGACAAGGATGGTGGCCCATCCGCCACCTCACGAGTGCCATGAAGATTCCTGCACTGATCCTGCTGGCCGCCGTCGCGTCGGTCGCGCCCGCGCACGCGCAGTTCACCCCGCCCCTGGGCGTGCAGCCCGCGGTGGGCGGCCCACGCACCGAGATGATGAACCTCGGCAGCGTGCACCTCTCCGCCCACGAGGGCTGGAAGCGCGAGTGGCTGCCGCCCCTGAACGCGAAGCTGGTGGACTGGAAGCCCGGCATGGTCACCATCGAACGCCTGTCGGGTGCACAGTGCGAAATGATGCGGGCCACGCCGCAGCGTTACGCGGCGGTCCATGACCACTACTGTGCCGACGCCGGCGGCTTCCAGCGCGCGCTGGAGATGTCGCAGCCGCAGGCCGATGCCGAGGTGCGCAAGCAGTTGTCGGACTGGCCGGACTCGCCCTCGGCGGGGCAGCGCCGCCATCTGGCGATGCTGTTCCTCGCGGCGGGCGAGCGACCGTCGGCGCTGGTGCAGTGGCTGCGGCTGCCGCCGGACGAGCGCCGCGAGGGCGACGGCCTCACCGCCGAGGCGATCAAGGTGCTCGACCGCAGTGCGGGACGGATGAGCGAGGACTACGAGATTGGCGCCGCGGTCGCGGCCGCGGCGGGCCTGGAGCGGGTGCATGCGGTCGACGACCACACCGCCTACGGGATCGATTACGGCGATGAGGACGGCTTCAACGCGTGGCAGCTCGCGCGCTTCGGGCGCCTGGCCGAGCTGCCGTTCCGCAAGGCTGCGGCCGAGCGGGTGGCCGCGGTGGATGACGACCAGAGCCTGCTGGCGTTGTACCGCGACATGAACGCCGCGGGGGCGCAGGACCGGCAGGTGCAGGCGGACTTCGGCGGTGCGTTCGCCGACGCGTCTGCGCAGCAGTACGGCCGCCACTACGGTGGCTGGTGGGAAACGCGCAATCTGCGCATGGTCGCGAACATCCGCGAGGCGATTTCGAGCGAACCCGGCGTCCGGGTCCTCAACATCGTCGGTGCTTCGCACAAGCCCTGGTACGACCAGTGGGCGAGGCAGATGGCGGACGTGGATGTGGTCGACGCGCACGAGGTGCTGGCCGACTGAGCGGATGCGCCTGGCCCTGAACGGCTTCGTCGCGCTTGACCTGGGTCAGCGCACGCCCGCGGCCGCGGGCGGAGGATGGGGCCATCGGCGCCTGCGCGCGCCGCCCGGCAGGAGACGACGATGGAATTCCATGTCCGCGCGTCGCGCCCGATGCCGCCGCTGGCGGTGATCGAGGACGCGCTGCTCGCCTTCGACCCGTCCGCGGTGGTCGACATCGATCCCGCGCACGGCCTGCGCGTGAACGCGGCGATCGACGCCGCGCAGCTGATGGCCCTGCTCAACGAGGTCGGGGGTGCGGTGGAACCCGGCGAGGTCGAGCAGCAGCCCTCGGTCTGCTGCGGTGGCTGCAGCGGCTGAGGCGACTCCGGCCCGCGGCCGCCAGGATCGCAGCGGCCCACTCCAGACCGATCCCTGTGTAGCACCGCCGGCACATGCCGGCGGTGCACTGCCGTTACCAGCCGAAGCCGGCACCGATGCCGATGGAGCTGTCGCCACCGCTGACGGCACCACCGATATTGATCGCGGCCCTTTCGCTCAGGGCGCGCTGGTAGCCGATCGACATGGCCGCCTCGCCGCCCTGGTAGCCGACGCCCACGCCGAGCCGGTTGTCGGTGCGGATCCCGGCCGTGCCCATCGCCATGTTCAGCATCGCCGCGCTCATCGCACCCTGGCGGTCGATGCGCCGGTCCTGATGGCTCAGCCGCTGCCCGAGCTCGTTGCCCAGCGCCTCGAAGCGGTCGTCGAATGCCGCGAACCGGCTGTCGGTATAGGCATTGGCCGAGTTCAGCGTCTGCGTGGCCACGGTGTCGGTGTAGCCGTTGGCCGAGGCCAGCGTCGCCGCGTCGCCCGCCTGCATCTGCCCGACGTTGGCGGCATCCGTGGCGTTCACCCCCGCCGCGACGTTGGTGATCCGCCGCTGGTTGTCGGCGCTGCCCACAGAGACCGTGTTCGCCTCGTCGGCCACCGAGCCCTGGCCCAAGGCCACCGCACCGTCCCCGGTCGCCGTGGCGCCCTGGCCGATCGCCGTGCCGCCTTCGCCGGTGACCGTGGCGCCGCTGCCCACCGCAGTGTCGTTGGGGGCCTCGGCGTGGCTGCCCGCGCCGACCGCCAGCCCGTCGCCGGTGCCCTGCGGCCAGTCCCCGCCGCCGCCGCCGCCGCCGCCGGCCTCCAGGGCATCGAGCCGGCCGTTGAACCCGGTCAGCAGGCTGTCGATCGCCCCGAACGCCGACCCGACGTTGTTATAGCTGCTGCCCTGGATCATGAAGCTCGGCGCCGACAGGATGCCCTGCGCGGTCACCCCGGCACCGCCGCCCAGCGCGGCCGCGGTGGACTCCAGCGCATCGAACAGCTGCGCGCCGTTGACCGCGTCCGTGCTCGACGCCCCGACCGCGCCGGCGGCCAGGTTGGTGATCGTGGTCCCGTCCTCGCCCGCGAGCGAGATCGTCGCCTGCGCGTCGTCGTCGTAGGTCACCGCGTTGGTCACCCCTTCGATGTCGCCGATCAGGCCCTCGATGTCGCTCACCCGCTGGTTGGTCGCGAACAGCTGCGCGCCGTTCACCACGTCGACGCTCTCCGCTGACAGCTCGCCAGCAGTGACGCCGGTGATCTGGCGGGTCATGCCCGTCCACTCGTTGCCCACGGTCACGGCGTCGTCGCGCGACGTGACCGAGTCGGAGCCGATCGCCACCGAATTTGCGCCCATCGCATAGGCGTTCGCACCCAGGACCACGGAGCTCGCGCCCATCGCCTGGGCGTTGGTGCCGATGGCGATGCCGTAATCGCCCCAGGTCTGCGCGTACGACCCCAGCGCGACGGATTCGATGCCGTTCGCCTGGGCGCCGCCGCCCACGGCCGTGCTCAGGTCATTCTGGGCGTTGGCGCCGGCCCCCACCGCGACGCTGTTCGTGCCCCATGCGCCGGTGTTCTGTTCGATGCACATGACCCCCATGCAGGTCATCGTGGCGCCGAGCGCGATCGCGCTGTCGCCACCCGCCTGCGACAGGGTGCCGAGCGCGACCGCGTCCTGGCCGGACGCACCCGCCATGCCACCCAGTGCGATGCTCCTGAATCCACTCGGCTCCCAGGGATTGGTCTGGATACCGATGGCGATCGAGGCGGCTGCATCTGCGCGCGCATCGATGCCCATCGCGATGCCGTACTCGCCCAGGGCCTGCGCGTTCGATCCGAGCGCGACGCTGCCGAACCCGGCGGCGTTCGAGAGGTAACCACCGGCGAGGCCGAAAGACGCGGCGACCGCGTCGGTACCGAACGCGCTGCCGTACTCGCCGCTGGCGATGGCCCCGTAGCCGACGGCGCTGCTGAATTCGCCCTGCGCCGAGGTGCCCGTGCCCAGCGCCAGCGCGCCGGTACCCAGCGCCAGGCTGCCGCTGCCGGTGGCGACGGAGTAGTCGCCCTCGGCGGCGCTCTGGTAACCGAGTGCGGTGCTCTCGATGCCGCCGGCGATCGCGTTCGGGCCGACCGCGCTGGCGTTGTCGCCGAAGGCGAAGGCGGCATCGCTGCCGTCACCCAGCCCGTTCACCGAAAGGTAGTCGTTGGCGTCGCCGATGCTGTCGCCCAGCTCGTCGAGCTGCGCCTTGTTCACTGCGTCGGTGTCTTCGGTACCCGCGGCGACGTTGATGACCTGGCGCTCGTTGCCGGCCGCACCCATCGACACCGTGTTGTCGCGGCTGGCCACCGATCCATTGCCCAGCGCCACGCTGTTCGCTCCCGATGCGTGTGAGTAGTAGCCGATGGCAACGCTTTCGTCCGCCTCGGCCATCGCCGCGGCCCCCAGCGCCGTCGATTGCAGGCCGATCGCGGCCGACATCGCGCCCACCGAGGTGGCGTACTCGGTGTTCGCACCGGCCAGCGAGCCCACGGCCACGCCGTAGTTGTCCCAGGTCGCCGCAGCCGAGCCGATCGCCACCGACATGTTGCCGTTGGACTGGGTCTGCATCATCCCGGCCCAGCTGTTGCCGATGGCCACGCTCATTTCGCCCGTGGCCAGGACGTTTTCGCCCAGCGCCACGCTGCTGTAGCCGGTGGCCTGCGACCCGTAGCCGATCGCCGTCGCGAACCACTGGTTGGCGACGGTCTGGCCGCCCACTGCCGTGGTGGCCATTTCCAGCGCCTGGCTGTTGAAGCCCGTCGCCGTGGATTGGTCACCGACGGCCAATGCGCCGGCGCCGGCGGCGACACTCCCGGCCCCCGATGCAATGGCGGCGTCACTGCCGTCGCCGGCGCCGTCTGCGGCGAAGTAAGGGCTGGCATCGGTCCCCAGCGTGTTCGCCACCAGGTGCTGCAGCTGCGCGCAATCCACCACCACGCCGGTTTGGCCGGGGAGATTGACGGTACAGGCCTGGTCGCCGCTGTCGGCGGCCTGCGCGGACGGCGCCAGCATGAAGCTCGCCGACAGCACCACCGCGCCGAGCGCAGCGTTGGCGAGACGGCCCGCCCGGCCCGTCTTCCTGCCATTCGCCGACGCCAACTCCGACGCCACCACAAGCCTCCCCAGCGAACGGCTCCATACCAGACTGAATACCTTGTTCATCGATCCTCTCCACCTTCGGATTGTTTGGGGCAAACGACGCCCGTCGGCCTCGAGATCCGCAAAACGGACCTGGCCGCTGCATCGATGCAGCTGTTGTCGGAATCACCCTGCCGTGGACGAACCTGGCCGCTGTATGCCGCGCGCCGACCGCGTTGAAACTACGTCGCGACGGGATGTGTTGTCACACACGCCTTGCTCAATGAATACTCACCGGGTTCTCACCGGTGCCGATCGGCACGTGCGCGATCACACACCTGCCTGCGTGTCCAAGGCAGCTTCGAGGTGCTTCCGGAATGTGGAACGGCTTCATCCATTGGCTGCGCAGTGCGCCAATCACCGATCCCCTGGACCGCCGCAACGCACCGGTGATGCAGGTATTGCTGTTGTTCTACGGCATCCTGTTGCCGCTGATCTGGATCTGGCACGGCGTGACCCGCGGCGGCGTTCTCGAAGGCTCGCTGGTCGTCCTGTTGATGGACATGGCCATCGCCGCGCTGGCCTGGGTGAGCATCGCGTTGATCCGGCATGGCCGTTTCAGGCCGGCGATCGTGCTGTTCCTCGCGCCGCAGCTGATCTCGATGCTGGTCACCTTTTCCCGGCTCGGCGTGCAATCGCAGCTGGCCGATCCGGCGCCGACGATGCTGACGCTGGTGATCAGCGGCCTCGTGCTGGGGCGCAGCGCGCTATGGACGGTCTTCGGCCTGCTGATGCTGGTGTTCGCCACCGGCTTCGCGAGCGATGCGGTCCGTGCCAGTCAGCTCGGCGTACCGCTGCGGACGGCCTTGGCCAATGCACCCGTGGTCGTGATCAGCTATGCGCTGATCACCATCGTCCTCGACCGCTTGATCCAGGCGCTGCGCGAGAGCCTGGCCGAATCCAATGCGCGTGGCCGCGACCTGCAGCGCGAAATGGCCGAACGCGAGCGCGCACAGTCGCAGCTGATCCACGCGCAGAAGATGGAAGCCACCGGGCGCCTGGCCAGCGGCCTCTCGCACGATTTCAACAACATCCTCGACGTGATCATGGGCTATGCCGGACAGCGGCATGACATTCCGGACATCGAGAACCGCAGTGCGCGGGACAGGGCATTCACCAAGGCGCTGAGTGGAGTCGAAGTGGCGGCCGCGCGCGGCACGGCCCTCACCCGCAAGCTGCTGGTCTTCAGCCGCCACGAGATGCTGCGGCCGCAGGTGGTCGAGGTGGGTCGGCTCATCGGCGAGCTGCAACCGATGCTGCGGCAGCTGTTGCCACGGACCATAGGCCTGGACATGCCCGACCCGACTGCGCCACTGCATGTCCGGATCGACCGGGGCGAATTCGAAATGATGGTCCTCAACATCGCCGCCAACGCACGCGATGCGATGGAGCACGGCGGCCGCTTCAGCATCCGGTTGTCGGGGAGCCCCGACGGCATCGTCGAGATCGCACTCTCCGACACCGGCCAGGGCATGGACGAGCAGCTGCTGCAACACATCTTCGAGCCGTTCTTCACCACCAAGGACGAGGTGGACGGAACCGGGCTCGGACTGGCGGTGATCCACGACCTGCTCGAGAGCGCCGGCGGCAACATCGGCGTGCGCAGCGTCGTGGGGGGAGGCAGCACTTTCGTGGTCCAGCTGCCGGCAGTACCTCCGCCGACTGCCGATTGAACAGCGGCGACGTCCGGATGCCGCGCTTCAATCGCGGCGCGCGTACTCCAGCACGTAGCCCTTGCCGTGCACGGCGGTAAGCGGCAGGGGTTCGCCGCATTGCTTCATGACTTTCCTGCGCAGGCGGTAGATCACCGATTCGATCCGGTGCGGATCGTAATCGTGCACGTTCTCGGCCACGGCCGCGACCAGCTGCTCGCGGGTCACCAGTTCGCCCGGCGCGGCGGCGAGGCAGCCCATGATCCGCTGCTCGGTCTTGCTCAGCGCCACGGTGCGTCCCGTCGGTGAAACCATGCACCAATCCTTGGCGTCGAAATGCCAGCGCACGCCCGCTACGGATGCGTTCTGGCCGCGCAACCTGCGCAGCAGGCTTCGTATCGTCGCGGCCAGAAGCTCGACCTGGGCCGGCTTGACCAGATGGGCGTCCGCACCCTGGCTGAGGCTCCTGATCTGGTCGGACGCTTCGCCATGGCCGGTGAGCATGACGATGCCGATGCCCGGCAACAGCGCACGCACCGCTTGCGCGACGCTGAAACCGTCGGCATCGGGCAGGCCGACATCGAGTACGGCGATATCGGCCACGTTCGACCGCAATGCTTCATACAAGGCGGCGGCCGTGCCAACCCCGACGACGGTGAAGCCGTAAGCCGTCAATCCCGGCATCAGGATGTCTTCGCGCAGCTCGGCATCGTCTTCGAGCAACACGACGCGTGGTGACTCGTCAACCGCAGCTGTCATCGTGCGGATCTCCAGCCTGTGCCAGGAACGACGCATGCGCGGGAACGCGTGCCATCGGGCGCTCCGGGCCTGCGGCGATACTCTAACCCAGCCATCGGGGCCAATTGCCGCTATGCCGCCGCCTGCACGATGCGCAGCGGATTGGCCCATTCGCGCAGCAGCTCCGCCTCGCGCGCCTTCGCCGTTTCCAGATGCGCGTGCTTGACGTGGCCGTAGCCGCGGACGTGTTCGGGGATGGAGGCGATCTCCGCGGCCAGCGCGATGTTGCCGCTGTCCAGGCCATCGAGCAGTCCGCTGACGGTGCGCTCGTAGTCGTCGATCAGCGCGCGCTCCATGCGCCGCTCTTCGGTATGGCCGAACACGTCGAGCGCGGTGCCGCGCAGGCCGCGCAGCTTGGCCAGCACGCCGAACGCGGTGAGCATCCACGGGCCGAAGGCCTGCTTCTGCAGCTCACCGTTTGCGTTGCGCTTGGCCAGCAGCGGCGGCGCGAGGTGGAACTGCAGTGTGTAGTCGCCTTCGAACTGCTGCTCCAGGCGGCGCTTGAACTCGCCGCTGGTGTACAGGCGCGCCACTTCGTACTCGTCCTTGTAGGCCATGAGCTTGAAGAAATAGCGGGCGACGGCCTCGCCGAGGTCGCTGGCGCCGGGCGCGCGCGCCTGCTCGGCCGCGCGGACTTTCGCCACGAAGTCGGTGTAGCGGCGGGCGTACTTCGCGTTCTGGTAGTCGGTGAGGAAGGCGCTACGGCGCGCGACCAGTTCGTCGAGCGAGCGCGAGAGGCGGGCGTCGTCGAGCGGCAGGTAGGCGACCTGGTCGTCCGCGGACGGCAGGTGGCGCAGGTCGTCCTCGGTACGCGCCGGCATGGGCGCGCTGGTGGCACCCCATTCGTTGCCTTCCCAGTCGCCGGGCGGCAGCGCGTCGAGCGCGTTAGGGGTGGCTTCGGCGGCGGTGCGGGCGTTGCGCACGACGCCGGCGGCGTCGTACACGGCGTCCGGGTTCACGGCCGTCAGGCGGCCCCAGGCGAAGGCGGTGCGGTTCATGTCGACCGCGGCGCCGTTCAATTCCACCGCGCGCATCAGCGCGTCGAACGACAGCGGCACCAGGCCGCGCTGCCAGGCGTAGCCGAGCATGAACAGGTTGCTGGCGATGGCGTCGCCCATCAGCGCGTTGGCGAGCTGGGTGGCGTCCACCATGTGCAGCGCGGCGTCCGCGGCGGTGGCGCCTACGTCCGCGTCGCCGCCGAGCGCCTGGCGTACGGCGCTGGCGATGTCGGCGGCCGGGAACTGCATGTCCGGGCGGGTGGTGAAGCTGCCGGGCATCGCCTCGTGGCTGTTGAGCACCACCTGCGAACGGCCGGCGCGGATCTTCGACAGCGCCCAGTAGTCGTTGACCACGACCATGTCGCAGCCCAGAACCAGGTCGGCCTCGCCCGCGGCGATGCGCGAGGCGTGGATGTTGTCGGGTGCGCGCGCGATGCGGATGTGGGTGGTCACCGCGCCGCCCTTCTGCGCGAGTCCGGTCTGGTCGAGCACGGTGGAGCCGCGGCCTTCCAGGTGCCCGGCCATGCCGATCAGCGCGCCGATGGTCACGACGCCCGTGCCGCCGACGCCGGTGATCAGGATGTTCCACGGCTGCGCAAGATCGCTGGCGAACACCGGGTCCGGCAGCTTGGCCAAATGTTCTGCGGCGTTGACCTTGCGGCCCTTGCGCGGCTTGCCGCCGAGCACGGTGACAAAGCTCGGGCAGAAGCCTTCGACGCAGCTGTAGTCCTTGTTGCAGTTGGACTGGTCGATCTCGCGCTTGCGGCCGAACTCGGTTTCCTTGGGCAGCACCGAGACGCAGAACGACTTCTTGCCGCAGTCGCCGCAGCCTTCGCAGACCAGGGTGTTCACGAACACGCGCTTCTGCGGATCCACCAGCTTGCCGCGCTTGCGGCGGCGGCGCTTCTCGGTGGCGCAGGTCTGGTCGAAGATCAGCACGCTGGTGCCCTTCACTTCGCGCAGGCGCTTCTGCACGGCATCCAGTTCGCGACGGTCATGGAACGTGACGCCGGCCGGGAAGATTGACGGGTCGCTCCACTTCTCGATCTCGTCGGACAGCAGTGCGATCACCTCCACGCCTTCGCTCTTCACCTGGTGGGCGATCTGCGGGACGCTGAGCGTGCCGTCCACCGGCTGGCCGCCGGTCATCGCCACCGCGTCGTTGTAGAGGATCTTGTAGGTGATGTTGACGCCGGTGGCGATCGACTGGCGGATGGCCAGCGTGCCGGAGTGGAAATAGGTGCCGTCGCCGAGGTTCTGGAACACGTGCGGCGTCTCGGTGAACGGCGCCTGCCCGGACCAGGTCACGCCTTCGCCGCCCATGTGGGTGAAGGTGTCGGTGCTGCGGTCCATCCACGTGACCATGTAGTGGCAGCCGATGCCGGCCATCGCGCGCGAGCCTTCCGGCACCACGGTGGAGCTGTTGTGCGGGCAGCCGGAGCAGTAGTGCGGCACGCGCGGGAACTGCGCGCGCGGCAGCGCCAGCGCGCCTTCCTTCTCTTCCATCCAGCGCAGTACGTCGCGCATGTGTTCGCTGTCATGGAAGCGCTGGATGCGGCGCGCGATCACCGCGGCGATGGTCGCCGGGGTGAGCTCGCCGGTGCTGGGCAGGATCCACTCGCCTGCCTCGTCGTACTTGCCGACGATCGACGGACGGCGGCCGCCATCCAGGCCAAAGTCGAAGTTGTAGAACAGCTCCTTCATCTGGCTTTCGATGAAGGCGTGCTTCTCCTCCACCACCAGGATGTCCTCCAGGCCACGCGCGAACGCGCGAATGCCGACCGGCTCCAGCGGCCAGGTCATGCCGACCTTGTAGACGCGGATGCCGAGCGCCGCGCACGCGTGCGCATCGAGGCCCAGGTATTCCAGCGCCTGCAGCACGTCGAGGTAGCTTTTGCCGGTGGTCACGATGCCGAGCCGCGCGGCGGACGAGTCGATCACCACGCGGTCGATGCCGTTGGCGCGCGCGAACGCCTGCGCGGCCTTCACCGCGTAGCGGTGCAGGCGCATCTCCTGGTCCATCGGCGGATCGGGCCAGCGGATGTTGAGGCCGCCGGGCGGCAGCTCGAAATCGTCCGGCGTGACGATCTGCAGCGCGAACGGGTCGACATCCACCGATGCCGACGACTCCACCGTCTCGGCAATGGTCTTGAAGCCGATCCAGCGCCCGGTGTAGCGGCTCATCGCCCAGCCCACCAGGCCCATGTCGAGGATGTCCTGCACGCCGGCCGGGTTGAGGATCGGCATCAGCGCGCTGCTGAACTCGCCCTCGGAGCCGTGCGGCAGGGTGGACGAGCGGCACGCATGGTCGTCGGCGGCCAGCGCCAGCACGCCGCCGTGCTTCGAGGTGCCGGCGGCGTTGGCGTGCTTGAACACGTCGCCGGAGCGGTCCACGCCCGGGCCCTTGCCGTACCACATGCCGAACACGCCCTCGACCTTGGCGCCCGGGAACAGGTTGGTCTGCTGCGTGCCCCAGACCATGGTGGCGCCGAGGTCCTCGTTGAGGCCCGGCTGGAAGCGCACCTGCGCAGCCTCGAGGTGCTTGCGCGCGCGCCACAGTTCCAGGTCGAAGCCGCCCAGCGGGCTGCCGCGGTAGCCGGAGACGAAGCCGGCGGTCTCCAGCCCGGCGGCCTCGTCGCGCAGGCGCTGCATCATCGGCAGCCGCACCAGGGCCTGCACGCCGCTCAGGTAGATGCGCCCCTGCGTGCGGGTGTACTTGTCCTCAAGGCCGTAGTCGTGATCGGTCACGCCGTGGGTCAGGCCCAGGTTGGCGGACGCGGGCGAGGAGAGTTCGGCGGTGCTGGTCATGACAGGACCCTGTGGCAGGCGGAGCGCTGGCGGAGGGGCGCGTCTGCACGGCCCGCGTGCGCGGGAGCGCAGGGCCGGGGACGGGACGCGAAAGCGGCGCGAATTCTAGCAAGTGGCCGTGAGGCCGTGACTTTGGCCGCGGCCGGAGGCCGTCCCTGCCGGGGGCTCCAGGGCCCGATCCGCGCCCGGGGCTGAATCCATCCGGCGCACCCGCTACCATGCACGCGGGGTGCAGGGGCCCCGCCACAGCAGCCACGCAATGAAACGCCATCTCGCACGCCGCCTCGGCGCGGCCCTCCTCGTCCTGCTCCCGTTCGCCGTGTGCGCCCAGGAGATCCCCAAGCCGAAGGAGTTCTATTTCGAAGCCGACAGCGACGTGACACGTCCGCTGCAGCTGTATCCCGGCACCGACGACGCCACGGTCGAACGCCTGCTCAAGGCCCGCGAGCGCGGCCGCCGTGGGGAAGGCGCATTGGCATCCGCCCAGCTGGCGCAGATCGCCTATGCCTCCGGCCGCGCCGAAACCGGCGCCGCGCTCTATTCCGAAGCGCGGTCGCGCGCGGACGGCGCGCGCATGCGCGATGCGCTGCACTGGAACCACGGCTGGGACCTGTATCGCAGCGGCGACTTCGCCGGCGCACTGGAGCAGTGGCGCGTCGCCGGCGCCGAGCGCCTGAAGGGGCCGTCTTGGCTGCCGCCGACGCTGGCCCTGGGCCTGTGGCAGCTCGACCGCAAGGACGAGGCGGTGCGCTGGTATGCCGCAGCCGTGCGCACCGAGCCGCAGCAGTGGCAGGCGCCGGACCTGGCGCAGCTGCTGCCGGAGTGGAGCGCCGACGATCGCGCGCTGCTGGCCGAGGTGGTCGCGGCCTGGCAGGCGAATCCGCCGGCCTGGCCCTGAGCGCGTTGGCCTGATGGCCATTCGGTCCCTGGCGGGACCGCTGCGGACTACTCGCCCACGCCCGCTTCCAGCGGGACATCGTGCGCTCGCAGCCATGCGATCACCGCTTCGCGTTCCTGCCGCGCCCGCGCATTGAGCAGCGCGTCGTCGAGCTGGAAATAATAGGGCTGGAAGCTGTCGCCGGCGGAATTGGTGGCGTGCGCCGGCGCGCCGGCTTCGAGCAGCATCAGCACGACCGCGCCCGCGTTGATCGCACCGGCCGCATGCAGCGGCGTGCCGCCGTTGTTGTCGGCCGCGCCGGGATCCGCGCCGGCGTCGAGCAGCATCCGCACCTGCGCTTCGCCGCGGCCGAGGATGGCGCGCGCCAGCGGGGTTTCCCCGGTCACGCTGTTGGGCAGGTCGGGGTTGCCGCCGCGCTCGAGCAGGGTGCGCAGGATGTCGGGATCGTCGCCGAAGGCCGCGGCATGCACTGCGCTGCCGCCAGCGGGGGCCTGCCGGTTGGGATCGGCGCCGGCGTCGAGCAGCGCATCCACTGACGCGCCCTGTCCGGCGGCCACCGCCAGTTGCAGCAGGCTGGTGCCGTCCGCGCCCGGCGTGTCGGGGTGGATCCCGGTGAGGCCGGCGCGCAACGCTTCGGCGTCGCCGCGAAGCGCGGCATCGGCAAGCGGCGCAAGCTGGGGCTCAATGAAGGCGTGGTCCATGGTCGGCGGTCGGCTGCAGGCGGCCGCGCTTGCCGCAAGGAGGAGGATCAGGGCACTGGTGCGCATGCCCACGGATGGTGCCACAGCGGCGCGCGGTCAGCGGAACCAGTTGCGCACGGCCTGGATGCCGCCGCCGACCACGTCGATGCCGGTTTCCAGCGCGTTGCCGCCGAAGTCGGCCACGGCCTCGACCACCTTGCCGCCGCCGGAGACCACGCTTGCCGCGACGTCGCCTACCGGTCCATCGATGCGCGCGTCGATGCGGTCGGCCAGTGCGTCGGCGCCGTGGCGCACGGTGTCGCCGGTGGAATTGAACACGCCCTCCACCACGTCGCCGGCAATGCGGAAGCCGCCCTGGATGCCGTTGCCGTTGGCGAGGTCGGTGTTCACCACCTCGGCGATGTCGCTGGCAAGGTCGTGCGTGTTGCGCGCGAAATCATCCTGCAGCGCGTCGGGCACCAGGTCGGCGAGGGCGCGACCGGTATCGCTCGGGTTCTGGTAGCCGGGCTGCCACGGCTGCTGCTGGATCATGGCCTGGGTGAGCAGTTCGGGGCTGTGGCTGACCGCGCCGCGCACCAGGCTGGCGACATCGCCCAGCACCGGGACGTTGAGGCGATCCAGCACTTCGAGGCCGGTGCCAAGGCCAATCGCGACCGGCGTTGGCAGCCCGGTTTCCAGGGCGAGGCCGCGCGGCACCAAAGCCAGATCCTGCACGCCCTCGGGCTTGACCACGATCTGCGTGCCCAGCGCGTCGGGCGCGGCGAGCGCGAACGGGCTCGACTCCTGGAACTGCGTCAGCAGGTCCTCGTGCATGGAGTAGCGGCGGATCAGGCCGCCCTCGGCCATGTCGCGCGCGGCTTGGGGGTCGATGCCCATGCGGTCGAGGGTATTGGGATGGATGCCGGACGCGTCGAAGGTCACCGCCGACACGCCCGAGGCCAGCGAAGCGACCGACGCCAGCCCGCCGCCCTGCGAATGCCCAGTGATGGCGAGGTTGGTGGCGTTGCCACTTTCGTCCATGGTGCCGAAGCGGCGCTCGAACTCGACCGCGGTCTGCGTGGCCAGGCCGCTGAACTTGTCGACCTGGTCGCTGGTGGTGAAGCCCGCGCCCTGGCGGAAGTTGTTCATCCAGTCCGCGCCGGTGCCGTCGGTGCCGCGGTAGGCGAGCACGAAGTTGCCGTCGCAGTCCCTGTAGATCTCGGCCTTGAAATGCTGGGCCAGCAGCTGGTCGCCGCCGTCGAGGTACTGCGCGCGCCAGGCGGCGGGATCCTCGATGCCGACGGCGCCGAGGTCGGCATCGGTGACCGCGCTCCAGCCGGCCGGCGGTGCCGGACGGCCTTCATAGACCGCAGTCGCCAGCTGCGACAGCACCACGTCGAATTCCCGTGCCTGCGTACCGCCGGCCACGGCGGAGAGCCCGCCCGGGCCGACGCCATCGGGCGCGCACTGGGGCGCGGCGGGAGCAGCGGAGGCCAGCGCCGACAGCTGCGGGTGGTAGCTCGGCTCGTGGCGGCCCTGGAGCGGCTGCAGGGCCGGGGCGTTGGCCGCCGGTGCGGTCGGCGGCGGCGCGGCCTGCAGGCTGCGCAGATGGATGCCGGCGGCCGAGTCGTTGTCCAGGCGTGCGTGCAGCATGGCGGCGTTCCTGCAGGGTCTGCGTCCAGTGGACCGTCGCCCGGCACCGCCTTCAAGCGGGGGCGCACCCTAGGTCGGGCTTGCTAAGGTGCGTTTCCCGCAGCCTCCGGCCCGCATCGCCATGTCCATCCGCGTCCCGCTTGCCCTTGCCGCGCTGCTGTTCGCCACGGCGCCCTCGGCTGCCGCCGACCGCATCACCGGCCAGCCCTTCGCCACCCGCAGCGAAGTGCATGCGCCGCAGGCCATGGCCGCGACCTCGCACCCGCTCGCCACGCAGATCGCGCTGGACGTGATGAAGGCCGGCGGCTCGGCGGTGGACGCCGCCATCGCCGCCAATGCGGCCCTGGGGTTGATGGAGCCGACCGGCAACGGCATCGGCGGCGACCTGTTCGCGATCGTCTGGGACCCGAAGACGCAGCGGCTGCACGGCTACAACGGCTCCGGCCGCTCGCCGATGTCGCTGGCAGCGGCCGAGTTCGAACGGCGCGGCCTGGCCGACATCCCGGCGCACGGCCCGCTCCCGGTGACGGTGCCGGGCGCGGTCGACGGCTGGTTCGCGCTGCACGAACGCTTCGGCAAGCGCACGATGGCCCAGAACCTCGCGCCCACGATCCGCTATGCGCGCGACGGCCATCCCGTGCACGAGACCATCGCCTATTACTGGGCGCGCTCGGTGCCGCGGCTGTCGAAGTGGCCGGGCTTCAGCGAGCAGTTCACCGTCGCGGACGCGGCGGGTGGCGAGCGCCGCGCACCGCGCAACGGCGAGACCTGGAAGAACCCGAACCTCGCAGACACCCTGCAGAAGATCGCCGACGGCGGCCGCGACGCGTTCTACAGCGGCGACATCGCGCGCACGATGGATGCCTACTTCAGGCAGCACGACGGCTTCCTGACCCATGACGACCTGGCCGCCCACCGCGGCGAGTGGGTGGAGCCGGTGTCCACCAATTACCGCGGCCATGACGTCTGGGAGCTGCCGCCCAACGGCCAGGGCATCGCCGCGCTGCAGATCCTGAACCTGCTGGAGCCCTACGACCTCGCGTCCTACGGCTTCGGCAGCCCCGAGCACGTGCACCTGTTCGTCGAGGCCAAGAAGATCGCCTTCGCCGACCGCGCGCGCTGGTATGCCGATCCCGCCTTCCATCCGGCGCCGGTGGCGAAGCTGATCTCAAAGGACCATGCCCGCGAGCGCGGCAAATTGATGTCGATCGACCGCGTGCTGCGTGAAGTGCAGCCGGCCACGCCGAAGCAGCTCGACGAAGGCGACACCATCTACCTCACCACCGCCGATGCCGACGGCATGATGGTGTCGCTGATCCAGTCCAACTACCGCGGCATGGGCAGCGGCATGGCGCCGCCGGGGCTGGGCTTCATCCTGCAGGACCGCGGCGAGCAGTTCGTGCTCGGTGACCCGGAACATCCCAACGCCTACGCCCCGGGCAAGCGGCCCTTCCACACCATCATTCCCGCGTTCGTGACCAGGGACGGCCAGCCGTGGCTGTCCTATGGCCTGATGGGCGGCGCGATGCAGCCGCAGGGACACGTGCAGATCCTGCTCAACATGATCGACTTCGGCATGAACCTGCAGGAAGCCGGCGACGCGCCGCGCATCCACCATGACGGCTCCACCGAGCCCGCGGGCCGCGCGACGGTGATGTCCGACGGCGGCTGGATCGAACTGGAATCGGGTTTCCCGCAGGTCACGGTGCGCGCGCTGATGGGCCGCGGGCACTCGGTGCGCTCCGCGCTCGGTCCATTCGGCGGCTACCAGGCGATCATGGTGAATCCGCACGGCGGCTGGACCGGTGCCAGCGAATCGCGCAAGGACGGGCAGGCCGCCGGCTACTGAACGGACGCTTGCGCCGCGTGCCCGGCGTGGCATCGCCGGCACGCCGGCGCGGATATGCTGCGGACGGTCGATCACGAGATGGAGCCGTGCATGCGCATCCGATTCCTGCTGCTGCCCTTCCTGCTGCTGCCCGCGCTGTCCGCGCCTGCGCTTGCGCAGATGCAACAGCCGCCCGAACCCACCCAGGAAGAACTGGAGCGTGCGCAGCAGCGTGCCGAAGCCTGGCAGGCCTACAGCCTGCGCGTGGCGCGCGCGCTGGGGCGCTCGGACGGTGCCCGCGACCTGGCATTGGCCGCGGTGCTGGAAGCAACGGCGCGCCCGAACGAAGGTGCCACCGTGCTGGCCGCCGATGCCGCGCGTTGGCGTGCCGAAGCGGCCACCAAGGGCGCGGGTGACACCATCACCCAGCAGCTGCTGGTGGCCGCCGCCATGGTGGGTGACCACCAGGCCGGGGCCGCTGCAGCGGCGCGCCGCTGGCAGTCGCTCGAGCCGGGCAACCTCGCGCCGGTGATGTTCCAGGGGCTGGATGCCGAAGGCGTGCTCGCGGCTGCCGCGCAGTCGGGCCGCAACACGCCCGACCCGTATCCGCTGCAGCGCTGGGCCGCCGGCGCGCTGCGCCGCCATCCGCCGACCGCGTCGGAATGGGCGACGTTGGACGACGGCGCGCGCCCGTCGAATGAGGTCCACGCCGCAGGCTGGGCGGCATCGCTGCAGGCCCTGCTGCTGCCGGACTACCGCGAGGTGCTGGGTGCATGCACTGGCCGCGAGCTGCGCGCGCCCGGTCGCGCCGCGGCCTGCGGCCGCATGGCGGAACTACTGCTGGCGCGGCCGCAGACCGTGCTCGACGAGCGCATCGGCCTGTCGATGGCACGCGAGCAGGCGGGAAGTGCGGCCGAGGCGGGCGCCCTGGATGCGCGCCGTCGCGGCGTCGACTGGCGCCAGGAGCAGCTGGGCGAACTGGCCATGCGCGAGGATGGCGATGACGCGGCGTTCGCACGCCTGCTGGCCGATCCCTCGCTCGATACCGAAGACCAGTTGGGGCGCCGCCTGCTGTCCGCCGCCGGTGTGGCGATCGAACCGCCGGCCGGCTGGCAGGCGCCTTGGCAGCGCCGGCGCTGATCGCGCGCCGGGAAAGCTGAGGAAACGCGCGCGCGGCCTCAGCCGCGCGGCTGCACCGTGATGCCTTCCGCCTCGAGCAAGGCGTCGATCTTTGCGAGGTCGCGGCGGGTGGAAGCGTTGAGCAGTTTCGGATCGCCGCGATACAGGTAGTCCTGGAAGGTCGCGCCGGTGCGGTCGGTGGCGCGCGGGTCGGCGCCGCCTTCCAGGAAGCGCAGCACCGCGGCGGAATCCTTCACCAGCGCCGCCTGGTGCAGCGGCGTGGTGCCGTTGCGGTCGGCCACGTCCAGGCGCGCGCCCGCGCGCAGCAGCATGTCGATGTTGTCCTCGCTGTCGGCGCGCAGCGCGTCGTACAGCGGCGTCGCGCCGGTCACGGTGTTCGGCGTGTCGGGCGACATGCCGTGTTCGAGCAGCGCGTCCAGCCAGCCCTCGCTCTTGCCCATGGCGGCCAGGTGCAGCGCGGTGCGGCCGTCGCGGTCGCCCAGCGCGGGATCGGCGCCCAGCGCGAGCAGCAGGCGGAACGCGCCGCGATCGCCGGCTTTCATCGCCCACTGCAGCAGCGGCTGGCCCTGCTCGTCGACGGCGTTGGGGTTGGCGCCGGCGGCCAGCAGCTCGCGTGCGAGCGTTTCGTCGCCGCCCGTGATGGCGGCGGCGAACTGCGCGTTGCCGGGGTTTTCGAAGGCCTTGCCTGGAGTCACATCTGTCCCTTGCCGGGCACAGCCGGCGGTGGAGGCGAGCATCAGCGACGCGGCCAGGAGCGCGCGCACGCAATGCCGCGCCGTCCAGGAAGGCGGCGCGGCGGGTGTGCGTGCGGGGGCGGCGTCGGGCATGGCGACCAAGGTACTACGCCGGAGCTTCAGCCTGCGCGCGGGTCAAGCGCACGCCGGGATCAGAACCAGTTCCGGGGGTTCAGCGTCTCGCCCAGCCACTGCACGCCGTCGGCCGTCGCCTGGCCCACGTCGCCCGCGAAGTCGGCCACGGCCTCGACGCCGTCGCCGACCACGTCGGTCACGGTGTCGATGGCGCTACCGACGGCATCGGCCACGTCGCTCACCACCTGGCCGCTGCCTTCGACGACGCCGGCCACGGCGTCGAGCGGTGCGTCGAGGCCGGTGGCGTCGCCGATGTCACGCAGCAGGCCGCCGCCGGCGTTGGCCAGGTTCTGGGTGGTGTCGCCGACCAGGCCGAGGGCGCCGTCGGCGATGTCGCCGACGCTGTCGATACCGAAGTCGAGCACGTCGCCAAGCACCTGGGCGACGCCGTCGACGTTGTCGCCCTGGGCGAATTCGCTGCCGGCCTGGCCGAAGCCGTCAACCATCTCGGCGCCGTTGCTCCAGAGGTCGCCAACCACGTCCTGGCCCTGGCGGATCACGCTGCCGAGCTGGTTGAGGTTGTACTCGCCCAGGCGCTCGAGGCCGTCGCGGCCGACGTTGCCGACCACGCCGATGGTCTCGCCGAGCACGTCGCCGCCGACGTCGAGCAGCTGGTCCGTGGCCCAGCCGAGGCCGGGACGGCCGCCGGCGGTGAGCAGGTCGCCTGCAAGGTCGCCGATGCGGTCGAGGCCGTTGTTGACCGTGTCCCCGAACTGTTCGGGACCGGTCGGGCGCGTGGATGGATCGTATGCGGCGTTCTGGCGCAGGGCATCGACGTAGGAGGCACCATCGCCGCCGCCGCCGTGCAGGGCCTTGAGGTCGCCCAGCCCGCCCATGCCCGCGGGCGGGTCGATGCGCAGCTCGTGGCCGACCGCGTTGGGCGGCGACATGCCCAGCAACGGAATGATCGGCAGGTCCTGCTGCGCGCCGTTGAGCGGATCGCCATTGACGATGTAGCGGCGCAGCTGGCCGCTGTCGGCGGCGTCTTCGCGGACGGCGTTGGGATTGAAGCCCAGCGACTCGAGTGTCTGGTCGCTGAGCCCGGATGCATTGAAGGTCACGCCCGGCACGCCCGTGGCGAGCGAGGCGGCCGAAGCGAGGCCGCCACCAAGCGAGTGCCCGGTGAAGGCGACGTTGCCATCGCCGAAGACGCGGTGCGCGGCCTCGGCGAGCGCCACGGCATCCCGGTACTGGCCGCTTTCGAAGCCCAGGCCCTGCAGCGCGTTGTCGTCGGCGTCGCCGGTGGGCGAGAGGCCCCAGTCGTCGGTGCCGCGGTAGGCCACCACGTACTGGCCCTGGTCGTTCTGGTAGATCGCAGCGTCGAAGCCTTCCGACGTGCTGAGCAGCGTCGGGTCGATCGGAATCTCGTTGCCCTGGGCGTCGACCAGCGAGTTGCCGTCGGCGCTGGGCTCCAGCTGTGTCCAGCCCGCCTCGGCCAGCGCCTGCTCGGTCTGCGGGTTGTCGGCGGCATAGACGTCGTTGGCCATCATCGCCAGCTGCAGGTCAAGGTCGGGCTGCGGCTGCGTGCCCGACACCTGGTTTGCGAAGGTGCCGTCGCCCTGCGGATAGCGGTTGGCGACCTGCTGCAGCGGTGGCGGCGTCTGCAGGCCCGGTGCGAAGCGGTCGAGCCGCAGCTGGTCGGCGGTGCACAGCTGGTTGGCAATGTGGAGGCTCATGGCCGGCTCCCTGGATCGATGCCATGAGCCTATCCAGCCCGGGCCGGGGCGCCAGCTGGGAGTGACCCTAGTCGGGTGCGCGTGCTCCAGCCGGGGCTCAAAAGTTCACGAGGAACGCCAGGCGGACCCGGTCGAGCCAGTCGTCGGGGTCCCGGGTGCCCGCGTACAGCGCGCTGTAGGGCTTGTAGTGGTACCAGTAGGCGCTGAGCATCGTGCGCGGCGCGGGCACGTAGTCCACGCTCAGCGCATGCAGGCGATAGTTGGTCCCGAGGCCGATGTTGTCGTGCGAAAACGCTGCCAGCACGGCATCGGCTTCGGCCACCGAATATCCCCAGGTGAAGCGCCAGTCGCCGGGCGCCGCGGCCTTGCCCAGCATGAGGTCGACGCCGTAGCCGGTGTCCGCATCGACCCGGGCGCCGAGGTTCTTCACGTAATCGACGGCCAGCCGCAGCGGCCATTGCGCGTCGAGCCCGGTCCAGGTGACGCCGGCCATGGCGTTGGCAAGATGGAAGTCGGACAGATAGCTGCCGTCGGGCGCGCGCAGGTTGCTGCGGAAGTCCCCGTTGTCGGCGCCGGCCAGACTGCCAAGCCCGTAGCGGTAGTAGGCGGCATGGACATCGAAGGCCCAGGCCTGGTCGGCCGGTGACACATAGCCGAGCTGGCCGCCGAACATGCGGCTGTCCGGCCCCGCGGCGTCTTCGTCGACGAGGAAGGCGAGGGCGTTGGCGCGCACGGTGCCGCCGGTGGCCAGCGGTGCCTGCCACGTGGCGCCGATGCCCTGCGGATTGACGTCGCCGTCCCAGACCAGGTCGCTGCGCACGAACGGCTGCGGCATCTTGCCGCCGTACAGGCTGAGGCGGCCGGCGTCGAACCGGACGTAGGCCATGTCGAGGCTCACCTCGAGGTCGTCGAGCCAATTGGACAGCTGCACGTCGCTGCTGTTGGGATCATTGGCGTCGCCGGTGGCCAGGCGCGCGCCGACGGTGACGCGGTCGCTGGCCGCCCAGGTGGCGCCGAGGCGGCCGCGCACCTGCATGCTGCTGCGGTTCCTGGCGCCGTCGTCCGACCCGTCGCCCTGCGCCCGCAGACGGAAGTCGCCCGAGACCCTGAGCCGGGGTGAAGCGTCGGCGGGGGCCGCGGCCACCGATGCCGGCGCTGGGACCGGCGCCGGCGTCGGCGCAGCGGTTGCCAAGGCAGTTGTCGGCGCAGGAGCGGTGGCTTCGCCGGCAAGCCGGAGCAGCCAGTCTTCGAGCCGCTGGATCCTGGCATCGCGCTCGGCCTGTTCGGCCTTCAGCGCCTCGAGCTCGTTGCGCAGGGCGGCGATGTTGTCGGGGGCGGCTTCCTGTGCATGCGCGATGCTTATGGCGGACGCGAACAGCGCCAAGGCAAGCAGCCTGGCGCTTGGACGTCGCCTGCCATCGGCCGGTTGGGTGTCGTTCGTGCATGGCATCGACATGCCGGGCTCCTGGTGGATGGCCGGTGGCCTCACGTCAATGGAACAGCTCGGCGATCGTCGCCGAACCGAGGAAGGCGCCGGTGGCCGCGGTCAGCGACACCAGCACGATCCGCCAGCCGAGGCGGCGGAACATCGGCAGCTTGCGCGCGACCGAGAAGCCGGCCAGCGCCAGCACGGTGGTGGTGATGCTCATGAACTCCACCTGCTTGACGACAGTGGTGACGCCGTCGGCCAGCGGCCAGGCACCGGGGATCGTGGCCAGCGTGGCCGCCACCGCCAGGAACAGCATCAGTGGCAGCTTCGGCACGGCGCGCTTGAGCGCGAGCCCGAGCAGCACGATGCCCACCATCACGCCCGCGCCCGGCAGGGTCTGCAGCGGCGGCACGCTGTGGCCGATGGCGTTGCTGACGGTGATGCCTGCCACCATCAGCAGCAGGGCGAGGAGCCCGTCGACGAAGGTCGGTGTGTCGTCCTCGTCTTCCAGCGCTTCGTCCGGATCGAGGCGATCGGCCACCGGCGCGTGCCGTGCGAGCGCGGTCCGGCCCAATACCGGTTCCAGGCGCACGTACAGCCAGTTGCACAGCGGCAGGGTGATGAACACCGCAACGTAGAAACCGACCACGCCGGCGATCAGGTTCGCCGCGCCGGCGATCGCCGTGAGTTCGCGCGCGATCTCCGGGGAGTGCCCGGCCGTGATCGGGCCGAGTGCCGCCGCCATCAGGCTGCCCGAACCGATGCCCGCGCCCATGGCGAGCGAGCGCGGATCGAAGATGCCAAGCGACGCCACGAAGCTCGCCAGCAGGGTGATGTACACCGCGCCCAGCACGGTGCCGGTGATGTACTCGGCCAGTACCCCGCGGCCTTCGGGCGACTGCATGCCGTACTTCTGGCCGATGATGACCATGCCGGTCTCGCGGCCGATCGAGAACGTGGCGCCCACCGTTTCACGCTTGATGCCCAGCAGCAGCGCCAGTGGCAGCGCCAGCACCATCGTGCCGAAGGCGTGGCCCACTTCTTGGAACGCCAGCGCCCAGCCCACCTCGCGCAGCACCGGCATGGAGTAGCCGGCCATCAGGCCCAGCTTCACGATGAAGAGCAGCAGGGCGACGTTGAGCAGCCGGCCCGCATAGCGCTGCACCGGTGGTCCCAGGCGCAGCGCCGCGGGCAGGCGCGCGTGCCAGGCGGCGAGCAGGGTGGTCAGGAGCAGGGCCACGAGCATCGGCAGGATCACGATCTGCGCCGACCACAGCGGCACCGCCATCGGGCCCAGCCACTCGGTCGCGGCAGTCACGGCCAGCACGACCGCAAGGAGCAACCACAGCTTCGGCGGGAACGCCCGGGCGCGGGAAGCGGGAGGCTGCGGGGACACGGCGTCGGGCATGGTCGGGTTCGCTCGGGATGGAGATGCGCGCGGCAGGTGCGGTTGGTGCGATGTCAGCCGGAACCCGGCGGCGGCGATTTTGGTTCACCCGCGGTGAACCAGTCGGCGGGCTCGATCTCATGGAAGATCACGCGCACGGCGGTCACGGGGACGCCGAGGTGCGCGACCGCGGCGTCGGTGACGGCGCGCGCGAACGCGGCCTTCTGCGCATGGCTGCGACCGGCCAGGATGTTGGCGTGGATCAGGGGCATGGATCAGGCCTCGACGTGGAAACCGCAGCGTCCGAGCGACTGCATCTCGAGCGACACGAAGGAGAGGGCGACCAGCGTGCTGGCGGCGGTGGCACCGCCGGCCAGCACGAGGTCGCCCGGGGACAGGGATTCGCCGGCTTCCGCGACCACGCGCGCCGCCGCGACCAGCGAGCGCAGCGGGTGGCCGAGGATGGCCGACGTGGAGCCGAACGCCTGCGGTCGGCCGTCGAAGGCCATCACCAGGCCGAGGTTGTCGAGGTCCGTCGCCGGGCTGCGCCACGGGCCGACGACGAAGCCCGAGGACGAGCTGTTGTCGGCGACCACGTCGGTCAGGGAGAAGCGGAAGTCCTGGTAGCGCGAGTCGATGATTTCCAGCGCAGGCGCGACCGCCTCCACGCAGGCCAGCGCCTGCGCCGCGGTGACGCGGCCGGCGAGCGGCTTGCCGATCAGGAAGGCGATCTCCGGCTCCACGCGCGGGTGCACGTAGTCCGACAGCGAAACGCTGCCGCCGTCGTCGACCAGCATGCCCGAGGTGAGCCGCCCCCAGATCAGGTCGGACACGCCCATCTGCACCATCTTGGCGCGGCTGGTGAAGCCCATCTTGATGCCGATGCGCGATTCGCCACGCGCCAGTCGGCGTGCAACGCTCGCGTGCTGCACCGCGTAGGCCTCGTCGAGCGTGATCGGCTGTTCGAGTTGCGGCGTGGCCGCAGCGGTATGCGCGGCGGTGTCCAGGCGCTCGGCGAGCGCCCCGATGTCGGCGTGGCTCATCCCGCGGCCTCCTGTGTGTGTTGCGCGACGAGGTCCAGCGCCACGTCGACGATCATGTCTTCCTGTCCGCCCACCATCCTCCGGCGGCCGAGCTCGACCAGGATCGCGCGCGTGTCCAGGCCATGGTCGGCCGCCGCCTTCTCGGCGTGCCGCAGGAAGCTCGAGTACACGCCGGCGTAGCCCAGGCTCAGGGTTTCGCGATCGACGCGCACTGGACGGTCCTGCAGCGGGCGCACCAGGTCGTCGGCGGCGTCCATCAGGCCGAACAGTTCGCAGCCGTGGTTCCAGCCCATGCGCTCGGCGGTGGCGACGAAGACCTCCAGCGGCGCGTTGCCAGCGCCCGCGCCCATGCCGGCCAGCGAGGCATCCACGCGGGTCGCGCCTTCCTCCACCGCGACGATGGAATTGGCCACGCCCAGCGACAGGTTGTGGTGGGCGTGGATGCCGATCTGCGTCTCCGGCCGCAGCGCCTGGCGCAGCGCGCGCACGCGCTCGCGCGTGGCGTCCATGGTCAATGCGCCTCCCGAGTCGGTGACGTAGACGCAGTGGGCGCCGTACGACTCCATCTTCAGCGCCTGCGCCGCCAGCGCGGCAGGCTCGAGCATGTGCGACATCATCAGGAAGCCCGCGACGTCGATGCCGAGCCGGCGTGCTTCTTCGATGTGCTGGCGGGCGACGTCGGCCTCGGAGCAGTGTGTGGCCACGCGCACCGAGCGCACGCCCGCGGAGACCGCGTCGCGCAGCTCGTGCACCGTGCCGATGCCGGGCAGCAGCAGGGTGGTGACGATGGCGCGCGTGGCGCTTTCTGCCACCGCCTCGATCCACTCGAGGTCGGCGTGCCGGCCGAAGCCGTAGTTGAAGCTGGAGCCGGCGAGCCCGTCGCCGTGCGCGACCTCGATCGCCGCGACCCCGGCCGCGTCCAGCGCGCGGGTGATGGCGCGCACATGTTCGACGCCGTACTGGTGGCGGATGGCGTGCATGCCGTCGCGCAGGGTCACGTCCTGGATGTAGAGGCGATCCATCACGCGGCCTCCGGGGCGAACGACAGTTCGGCGATGCGCTCGGCGGCGGCCAGCGCGGCCGAGGTCATGATGTCGAGGTTGCCGGCGTAGGCCGGCAGGTAGTGGCCGGCGCCTTCCACTTCCAGGAACACGCTCACCTTTAAGCCAGGCGCGGCATCGGGCTGGCGCAGGATCGCCGCGCAGGCCGCGGCGTCGAGCGCTTCGAACTGCAGCGCCTGTTTGAGCCGGTAGCCGGGGACATAGGCGGCCACGCGCGCCACCATCGCCTCGACCGCGGCGCGGATCGCATCGACGTCGCCGCCTTCGGTCAGGCAGTACACGGTGTCACGCATGATCAGCGGCGGCTCGGCCGGATTGAGCACGATGATCGCCTTGCCGCGCGCGGCGCCGCCGACGGTCTCCAGTCCGCGCGCGGTGGTCTGCGTGAACTCGTCGATGTTGGCGCGGGTGCCGGGCCCGGCGGACCGGGAGGCGATGGACGCCACGATCTCGGCATACCTCACCGGCGCCACGCCAGCGACCGCGGCCACGATCGGGATCGTGGCCTGGCCCCCGCAGGTGATCATGTTGATGTTGGGCGCATGGATGTGCGCGTCAAGGTTCACTGCCGGCACCACGTACGGGCCGATGCCCGCGGGCGTGAGGTCGACCACGCGCTTGCCGTCGGCGGCCAGCACCGCGGCGTGGCGCAGGTGCGCGCCGGCCGAGGTGGCATCGAAGACGATGCCGATGTCGTCGTAGCCAGGCAGCGCGCGCAGGGCGTCGAGGCCCTGGTGCGTGGTCGCCACGCCCAGGCGCATCGCGCGCTGCAGGCCGTCCGACGCCGGATCGACGCCGACCAGCGCGCCCATCTCCAGGCGGATGCCGTTGCGCAGCAGCTTCATCATCAGGTCGGTGCCGATGTTGCCGGAGCCGAGGATCGCGACCTTCGTCGTGGTCATGCCGCTACTCCCGCGTGAATGCCGCGCCGACCCGGCCGAGGCCGGAGATCCGCGCTTCGAAGACGTCGCCGGCCGCCACCGGCACCATCGGCCCGAGCGCGCCCGACAGCACGATGTCGCCCGCACGCAGCGGGCGGCCCATGTGCGCGACCGTGCGCGCAAGCCAGGCCACGGCATTGAGCGGATTGCCCAGGCAGGCGGCGCCGCACCCTACCGACACCGGTTCGCCGGACTTCTCCAGGCTCATGCCGCAAAGCACCAGGTCGAGCGTGTCGAGCTTCTTCGGCGAGCCACCGAGCACGTACACGCCCGACGAGGCGTTGTCGGCGATGGTGTCCAGGATCCCGATGCGCCAGTCGCGCACGCGGCTGTCGACCACTTCGATCGCGGGCAGTGCGTAGCCGATGGCATTGAGCACCTGGCCCATGCCCGGGCGCTCGTCGTCGAGGTCGCGCTCCATCACGAACGCGATCTCGGCCTCGACCCGGGGCTGGATCAGGCGCGATAGCGGAATCTCCCGGCCGTCGCCGTATTCCATGTCGTCGAACAGCAGGCCGAAGTCGGGCTGGTCGACGCCCAGCTGCTGCTGCACCGAGGCCGAGGTCAGGCCGATCTTGCGGCCGACCACGCGCCGGCCGGAGGCTTCCGCTTCGCCGGCGAGCAGCGACTGCACCGCGTAGGCCCCTGCCAGTCCCTGCGACTGGAACAGCGTGCCCGGCGGATCACAGGCCACGCCGCTGCGCGCGGCTTCGCCGAGCATGGTGGCGGCGCGGCGAATGCCCGGATCGGTGCGCGCGTCAGAGCTTGATGCAGACATTGCGCAGCTCCGTATAGAACTCCAGCCCGTGCACGCCGCCCTCGCGGCCGATGCCGGATTGCCTGGCGCCACCGAAGGCGGTGCGCAGGTCGCGCAGGAACCAGCAGTTCACCCAGGCCACGCCGACTTCGATCGCGGCGGCGACGCGGTGCCCGCGCGCGAGGTCCTGCGTCCAGATCGTGGTCGCAAGGCCATAGGGGCTCGCGTTGGCGCGGGCGATGGCCTCGTCCTCGCGGTCGAAGGGCGCGACGTGGCAGCAGGGCCCGAAGATCTCCTCGGTGACCACCGAGGAGTCGTCGGCAAGCCCGGTCCAGACGGTGGGCTGGACCCAGTAGCCGCCGGCGAGCGCGGCCGGCATGTCGGGCACGCCGCCGCCGGTGACGACGGTGGCGCCGTCTTCGCGCGCGCGCCGGTAATAGGACAGCACCTTGTCGCGGTGGGCGGCGCTGATCAGCGGGCCGAAGCTGGTGGCCTCGTCGTAGGGCGCGCCGGGCACCAGGGCCTCGGCGGCGGCCTTCAGGCTCTGCACGAACGTGTCGAACACCGGGCGCTCCACATATACGCGCTCGGTGCCCAAGCAGACCTGGCCTGTGTTGAGAAAGGCCGCGCGCGCGATGCCCGCGACCGCGGCATCGAGGTCGCAGTCGGCGAAGACGATGCCGGCGTTCTTGCCGCCCAGTTCGAACGACACCGGACGCACGCCGGCCGCGGCGGCCTTCATGATCGCGGTGCCGGTGCGGGTCTCGCCGGTGAAGGTGATGGCGTCGACGCCGGGGTGTTCGGTCAGGAACTGGCCGGCGCTGTCGGGGCCAAAGCCGTGCACGACGTTGAACACGCCATCGGGCACGCCGGCATCGCGGATTACCTCGGCCAGCAGGGTCGTGGTCGAGGGGGTGTCCTCCGACGGCTTGACCACCACCGTGTTGCCGAAGGCCAGCGCCGGCGCGACCTTCCAGGTCATCAGCAGCAGCGGCAGGTTCCAGGGGCAGATCACCGCGATCACGCCGCGCGGCGTGCGCAGGCCGTAGTTGAGCGCGCCGCGTCCGTCGGGCGTGGGCGTGCGGAAGCTCTCGGTGGCGCTGTTTGCGATCTGGTCGGCGAAGACGTCGAAGTTGGCGGCGCCGCGCGGGATGTCGAGGTGGCTGGCCATCGCCGCCGGCTTGCCGGTGTCGCGGATCTCGGCGGCGAGGAATTCGTCGAAGCGGCTGCGGACACCTTCGGCGATGCGGCGCAGGGCGTCCGCGCGTTGGGCATCGGTAAACCTGGACCAGGGGCCGTGCAGCGCCCTTTGCGCCGCGGCCACTGCTTCGTCGACCATCGCGGCATCGGCTTCGTGCACCAGGCCTGCGACCGCACCGGTGGTCGGGTCGCGATTTTCGAACAGCGCTTGCGACGATGCCCGCGGGCGCCCGTCGATGAAGTGCGTGATGACGGGGAGGCTGGGGTCGGGCGCGGCGGCGAGGGTCATGGTGTCCGTACCGGAAACGGGTGGCGCCGGGATTGGCGGAATTCGGTTGCCCTGCCGACCACGCATGGCGGGGGCTGTTGGGGCAGTCTTGGCGAAAAAGTCGAAATTAGTCAAACGATTCAGGCGAAATATGCCAAACACTGCCTGTTGGATGCAACAAATATCGAAATTAAGTTTGACGTGCTCTGCCGGTTATGGTCCTATCCAGACTCCGCGAGTCCTGCCTCCCGCCATCCGAGTCCCCATGACCTCCATCCATCCCGCGCTCGAGGGTCTTGCCTCCGAAATGGCTGACTGGCGCCAGCGCATCCACGCCTGGCCCGAACTTGGGTTCGAGGAGTTCCGCACCGCCGCCCTGGTGGCCGAAGTGCTGGAGTCGCTGGGCCTCGAGGTGCACACCGGCCTAGGCGGCACCGGCGTGGTGGCCGTGATCGACAGCGGCAAGCCCGGCCTGTCGATCGGCCTGCGCGCGGACATGGACGCGCTGCCGATGGACGAGGAAAACGAACTGCCCTTCCGCTCGCAGCGCGAAGGCGTCGCACATACCTGCGGGCACGATGGCCATACCGCGGCGCTGCTCGGCACCGCCAAGCACCTGGTTGCGCACCCTCCTGCCAGCGGCCGCGTGGTGCTGATCTTCCAGCCGGCCGAAGAAGGCGGGCGCGGCGCGATCAAAATGATCGACGACGGGCTGTTCACCCGATTCCACTGCGATGAGGTCTATGCCTTCCACAACATGCCGCTGCTCGGCCGGGGCCGGGCCAGCGTGCGTCCGGGCGCGACGCTGCAGTCGCTGGCGGTGTTCGAGATCGGGATCGAAGGCGTCGGCGGCCATGCGGCCGCGCCCCACAAGGCGACCGACCCGCTGCAGGTCGCCGCGCGCCTGGCTGTGGAGATCTCCGCCATCGTGGGCCGACACATCGATCCTATGGAAGCCGCGCTGATCAATGTCGGCAAGCTGCAGGCCGGCACCACCCACAACATCATCCCGGCCACGGCCTCGCTCAGCGGCACCATGCGCGCGCTGTCCACCGAGGTGCACGATGCGCTGCAGGCGCGCCTCAAGGCGCTGTGCGAAGGCTATTCCCTGATGTCGGGCTGCAACATCACCTGCACGTTCCCGCACTCCTGCCCGCCGTGCATCAACGGCCCGGAGCAGTCCACACTGGCCGCACAGGCGATCGCCGATGTGCTCGGCGAAGGCAATGTCGAAACCGACCGCCGCGCCTATCCGTTCTCAGACGATTTTTCGTACATGCTCGAGCAGTGGCCCGGCGCCTACCTGTTCCTGGGCATGGACAGCGCCATGTGCCACCACCCGACCTTCAGCTTCGACGACGGGCTGCTGCCCGTGGCCGCCAGCGTGTTCGCGCGCATCGTGGAGCGGCGGCTGGGCTAGGGGCGCGCATCCGTCACTGCAACCCGGGGAGTACGCAATGACCATCAGCATCGAAGACCTGCGCTACGTGCGCATGGGCAGCGCCGACCCCGTGGCTTCGGCCGCCGCCGCGATGGACCTGCTGGGCATGCAGGAGGCCTGGCGCGCGAACGACGTCGTGGCCCTGCGCAGCGACCATCGCGACTACACCCTGCTGTTCGAGCGCGGCAGCGTGGCGCGGCCGTCGATCGGGCTGGAAGTGCGCGACGAGGCGACATTGGAGCGCGCGGCCACATTGCTGCTTGCGCAGGGCGTGGCCGACATCCGCGACCCGGAACTTGCCGCGCGGCGCCAGGTGCGGGCGTTGCTTGGCTTCACCACGCCCGGCGGGCTGGGCGTGGAGCTGGTGGTGCGTCCCTTGCACAAGGGATGGCGGTTCCACCCGGGCCATGACAGCGGCCTCGTCGGCCTGGCCGCGGTGGCCATCCGCACGCCGGAGATCGCGCGCGACGAAGCGCTCTGGACAGGCGTGTTCGGGATGCGCATCGCCGACTGGATCGGCGACGCCGCTTACTTGGGGTTCGACCGCGCCCACCACCGCCTGTCGCTGCATCCTTCGGACGCGGCCGGGCTGGTGTCGGTGGAGTTCGGGCTCCAGTCCTGCGACAAGGTGATGCAGCTGTCCTACCGCGCCCGCGAGCAGGGGCTGCCGCTGCGCCACGGGCCGGGCCGGCGCTGCACGTCGGACCAGGTATTCCTGAGTGTTGAGGGTGCCGACGGCACGCTGTACACCGCGGTGGCCGAGGGAAGCGAGCCGGGCGACGATGCGAGGCCGCGCCAGTTTTCCCCGGTGCCGTCGTCGTACTGCGCCTGGGGCAGCGCCTGCGACATTCCCGAGTACTGCGCCCAGGGCGTCGGGCGCCCGCGGCCGCAGCTGCGCGAGGTGGGCAAGCCGTGATCAGGCTGCGCGATGTCTGCTACGTGCGACTGGGCACGCGCGACCTCGCGGCCGCAACCAGCTACGCCACTGCCATCCTCGGCCTGGAGGTCGGCGAAACAGCCGGCCATGCCGCCTATTTCCGCTCCGACCAGCGCGAACACACGCTGTATTATTTCGAGGGCGACCCGGCCGACCAAGTGGTCGCGTTCGAGGTCGATGCCATGGCCGAGCTCGAGGCCGCCGCCACGCAGCTCGAGGCGCTTGGCCATGCCGTGCACGTCGGTACGGCCGCCGAGGCCGACCAGCGCAAGGTGCGCGCGTTCATCGGGTTCAATGACCCCACCGGCAACCGCATCGAATTCGCCTGGCGTCCTGCGGTCAGCGGACGGCGCTACCACGGCAGCCGCGACGCCGGGATCACCGGCTTCAGCCATGTCGGCCTGTGCACCACCGACGCCGCGCGCGACGAGCGCTTCTGGACCACTATCTGCAATGCGCGCGTCAGCGACCGCATCGGCGATGCGCCGTTGCTGCGCATCGACGCGATCCACCACAAGATCGCGCTGTTCCCGACCAACCGCGCCGGCATCCAGCACATCAACCACCAGGTCGAACGCACCGACGACGTGCAGCGCTCCTTCAACTTCATCCGCGAGCGCGGGATCCCGGTGGTGTTCGGCCCGGGCAAGCATCCGACGTCGTCGGCGCGCTTCCTGTATTTCGAAGGGCCCGACGGCATGGTGTTCGAGTATTCCTCGGGCGTGTGCGACATCGCCGACGAACTGCTTTACCGCGAGCGCCAGTTCGAGTTCGGGCCCAAGGGCTTCTGCGAGTGGGGCGCCCGGCCCGACATCCGCGAGTTCCGCACGTGAGCGCGGGGGTGCCCACGCCCGGCGCCGACCAGACGCGCCGGGTTCGCGTTGCCGCCCGCGCGCTGGCGCGACAAGGCCTGGTGCATGCCTACGGGCACTGCAGCCTGCGCCTGGACGCAGGCCACTTCCTGGTCGGGCCGTCGAAGCCGCTCGGCCTGGTGGGCGAGGGCGAGGCCTGCACCGTGGTCCCGATCGACGGACCCCTGCCCGAAGGCGTGCTGCCCGAAGTGCGCATCCACCGCGAGATCTACCGCGCCCGCCCCGCGGTCGGCGGCGTCGCCCGCGTGCAGCCGCCGAAGCTGATGAGCCTGGGCGTGCTCGGCCGCACCCCGGTGGCGCGGCACGGTTTCGGCAGCTATTTCCATCCGCGGCCGCCGCTCTGGGACGATCCGCTGCTGGTGCGCGACGACGCCAGCGCGCACGCGCTCGTGCAGCAGCTCGGCGACGCGCGCGCGATCGTGATGCGCGGCAACGGCGCCGTGGTGGCCGGCGACTCGCTGGAGATGGCCGTGGTGCTGACCTGGTACCTCGAGGACGCAGCCCGGGTCGAACTCGACTGCCTGGCCACCGGCCTCGACGCGACCGCGTTCACCGCGGCCGAGTCCGGCGCGCGTGCCACGTGGAACGGACGGCTGCTTGAACGCATGTGGGACTACCTCGCCCACGGCGACCCCGAACTCACCCTGCCCAAGGACTGCTGATGAATTCCAGGACGCTGCTGTCGCGCCTGCCACTACTGCTCGCGCTCGGCATGGCCGCACCTGCCCATGCGCAGGACCTGTGCGCGTCGGTCGACGATGCCCGCGTGGTCCAGAACTACTACGCCAACATCCGCCCGGGCGGCCCGCCGCCGGCCGCGGCGCGGCTGTACCGCATGCCCGAGGCCACCCTGGTCAGCGCGCTGCACCCGGACCAGGCCTATGGCGTGCGTTCGAACCGCCTGTTCTTCGAGGAGGTCTGGAAGTCCATCGATGCCTGGGGCAAGGACACGAAGATCGGCCTGGTGTTCACGTCGGGCGGCATGCACGCCTGGAACTTCCCCAGCACCGTGCCGCAGACCCAGGCGGGCTACAGCCCGCTCTGGTACGACATGTACGCCGACGACGGCGCGGGCGTGCACGGGCACATCACCCCGCAGGAGGTCGAGCAGATCTGGGCGCTGCAGCTGCCGACCCTGAAGCCCGACAAGTTCACCCGCATCCTCGGCTTCTATGGCCGGGACGGCCACCTGATCGTGGGCCTGTACGTGTCGGAAGGCACCAAGGCCTTCGATCCGAAGGCGGTGGAGGGCTTCGAGCGCACCCGTGAGCTGCTCCGCAGCCATCCGCGGATCTGCAGCCCGGGCTAGGCCCTCGCAGGGGCGCCGCCTTCCAGCGCCTGCATCTTCGACATCGCGTCGCGGACCACGTCATAGGTCCGCATCAGATGATCCTGGGTCAGGCGGCAGGCGCGCACGGCATTGCGGTCCATCGCCGCTTCGAAGATCTCCACGTGCTCGTCGTGCACGAAGCGGCGGCGGTTCGAATAGCTCAGCGACACCCGGCGGTAGCGCTCGGCCTGGTGGTAGAGCAGTTCCTGCAGCTTGGCCAGCCAGGGCGAGTCGCAGGCGGCGATCAGCGCGGTGTGGAAGGCGTGGTTGCGCGCCTCCCACAGGTCCACGAGCGCCTGCGGCGCTGCATCGCCGGACAAAGGGAGTTCGGCTTCCACTTCGCTGAGTCCGGCAAAGGCCGCTCGGACCTGCTGCTCCCAGGCGTCGTCGCCGTGCTCGATCGACAGGCGCAGCGCCTCGGTCTCGACCAGGGTACGCACGCGTGAAATGTCGTCGAGCTCGTCCAGCGACAGCGGCGCCACCCAGAAGCCGCGCTGCTCCTGGGAATTGACCAACTGGTCGCCGACCAGGCGGGCCAAGGCCTCGCGCAGGGGCGACATCCCGATGCCGTACTGCTGGACCAGGGATTCAAGCTTGAGTTTGCTGCCCGGGACCAGGCGTCCGGCAACGATGTCCTGGCGGAGGCGCTGGTAGGCCTGGCGGGCAAGCGTGCGCGCCGACGGCGGCGCCGGATCTGGCTGGCTCATGGATGCAGGATGCTCGCAGGAATTTCGGAAATCAATGCGCAAAACCGTGACGCGATGCAGCATCCGCCACCCCCGATGATTGCGGAAGCAGGTGAGCGAGTGTGCGTAATTGATTGAGAATTATCGATTTTAATCAACATTGTTCGCCGCAGTGACGATCAACCGCCGAGCGATCCGGTAAAAATATCGGAATTTGTTGACATTCATTCGACGCCTCTGCTCATATCGGCCACCACGTCCATCGCCTGTCACCGCATCAGTGTGATGGAAGAAATCGATCGCCATGCACGGCGATTCACCCATCAGGATCTTCCGGGGAAGCATCATGAGCAAGCGTGCACGTTGTCTTAGGGGAGTGGTCGGCGGCGTCAGCCTGCTGGCGTTGGGAATCTCGGGCGTACTGCAGGCCCAGACGCCGCAGGCCGGAGCCGATGTCGGGCACACGCTGGACACGGTGGTCGTGACCGGCACCAACATCCGTGGCGCCACGCCGGCAGGCAACGAGGTGCTGGTCATCGGCGCCGAGGAGATCAAGGCCAGCGGCAAGGCGACCATCGGCGACTTCCTGCGCGAGCTGCCGGCCAACTTCGCCGGCGGCGTGGGCATGAGCGACAACTCGCAGGGCGGGCAGGACGCGAGCGTGGCCGGCTCGAACATGACCGGCGGCCAGGGCGTGAACCTGCGCGGCCTCGGCGCGCTGTCGACGCTGGTGCTGGTGAACGGCCGCCGCGTCGCCGCGTCCGGGCAGTACGGCGACTTCGTCGACATCTCCAACATCCCGACCAATGCCGTGTCGCACATCGAAGTGCTGCTGGATGGCGCCTCGGCCGTCTACGGATCCGATGCCGTGGGCGGCGTGGTCAACATCCTGCTCAAGCGCAGCGACGACGGCGCGCACACCACCTTCCGCGTCGGCACCACCGACGGCGGCGCCAACCAGTACCAGTTCGGCCAGACCTGGGGCCGGCAGTGGGACGGCGGCGGCATGGTGCTTGGCTATGAGTTCAACCGCCAGGACAACCTGCTCGCGACCGACCTTGGCATCCACAACGGTGGCGACTTCAGCAGCCGGGGTGGCGTCAACTGGCGCCGCGCCGCGGCCCGCGCCGGCAGCGCGGCCAACCTGTTCGCAGGCGGTGCCGCCGGCAACGGCAACGTGGTGTATCGCGTCCCCGGCGGCGCGGGCACCGGCCTCACCGCGGCCGACCTGGTCGCGGTCACCGACGGCGTGGGCAATACCTACAACGCGTGGGAGATGGTCGACATCCTGCCGGAGATGGACCGGCATGCCGCATTCCTCGGCTTCGAGCAGCGCGTCGGCGAGTCCACCGATCTGTATGCCGACCTACGCTATACGCGTCGCCGCGGCGAGTACAACCAGGGCTATCTCCCGCTCTACGGCACTCTCGGTCCGTCCAACCCGTACTTCATCCCGGGCGTGGTGAACAATTTCGGCGTGGTCGTCGACGACCGGCCGCTGGGCCGCGAGGTGGGCGTCGACAGCCTGGCGGCATCGATCGGTGCGAGCTTCGAGCTCGGCGGCAGCTGGCGCGGCGACGCGGCGCTGTCCTACAGCCGCGACGAGCAGAGCCGTGATTCCGACGTGCAGCGCAACGCGAACATCTACGACTACCTGCCCACGACCGCCGGCGGAAGCGTGCAGGCGCCGACCTCGATCCAGTGCAGCCTCGGGCTCCCCGGCAACGCCAGTCCCGCGGCGTTGGCGTACTGCGCGCAGCTCGATTACCAGCCCTTCAATCCCTGGACCACCGAAGGCCTGTCCGAGCAGGTGCTGTCGCAGCTGATCGGCTACGAGAACCTCGACTTCACCTCCTGGCTGGCGCAGGCAAGCTTCAAGGTCGACGGCGACCTGTTCGCGATGGGCGGGGGCACCGCCAAGCTGGCGGCGGGCGTCGACTGGCGGCGCGAGCACATCGGCGGCGAACTCGAGTTCAACTGGCGCAGCATCGAAGACCAGTACGCCCGCTTCGGCACCACGCAGCGCGACGTCACCGCCCTGTTCGCGGAACTTGCGTTCCCGTTGATCGGCAAGGACAACGCCTCGGCGTTCGCGAAGAAGCTCGATCTGTCGATTGCCGGGCGCTACGAGCGCGGCCGCGGCTTGGGCCACTTCTCGACCTTCAACCCGAAGGTCGGCCTGGACTTCAAGCCGACCGATAACCTCAGCCTGCGCGGCAGCTGGGGCACGTCGTTCCATGCGCCGCCCATGCGCTACGCCTACAACGGCGTGCAGCCGATCACGGGCGGCAACGGCGCCTTCATGCGTGCCGACCTGTACAACGCGCCCTGCGACACCACCATGGTGCCGCTCAACGGCGTCACCGGCACCCCGGGCGGTCCGGGCAACTGCACCTTCACCGCGATCGTCGTCAGCGGTGGCGCCGGCCCCACGCTGCGGCCGGAAGAGTCGGAAACCTGGACGCTGGGCTTCGACTACGCGCCCGAGTGGGCCCCGGGCCTGAAGATCGGCGCGAGCTACTTCAACCTGAAGGTCGACGACCGCATCGTGCGCATCCAGGCCGGCGCGCTGGGCGGCATCCTCGCGCAGCTGTTTGCCACCGGCAGCACGCCGTACATCGACAGCCTGGAGATCAACCCCGGCATCGATCGCGTGCGCGCCCTGATCGAGAACGACCCGCGCTACCTCGGGCAGCTGGGCGCGGGTCCGGTGCAGGCGCCCGGGGACGTGGCCATGATCGTCAACGCCACCCAGCTCAATCTCGCCTCGCTGAAGATGGACGGTGTCGACTTCAGCCTGCGCTACGGCTGGGACACCGCGGGCGCCGGTGCCTTCGACGTCTTCGCCCGCGGCACCTGGCTCAAGAGCTACGAGGTCCAGGCCATTCCCGGCGGCGACTACGTCGACCAGCTCGGCAAGTACAGCCCGGTCGGCAACCCGGTGGAGCTGCGTTCGCAGCAGGGCGTGTCGTGGCAGTCCGGCAACGTCCGCGCGACGCTGACCATGAACTACGTCGACGATTACGAATGCGCGAGCGGCTGCTTCGTGCCCAATGCGCAGGGCATGCCGGTGGCGGCCACGCGTCCGGTCAGGATCGATTCCTGGACCACCTTCGACCTCAACGTCGACTACGATCTCTCCGGCATCGGCGGCTTCTTCCAGGATTCGCGCATCAACTTCGCAGCGGTCAACTTCACCAATCGCACCCCGCCCTTCGTCGACGGCGGCACGGCCGCGAACGACTCGCTGGCCGATCCCTACGACCCGGCCAACGCGACGGCGCTGGGCCGTTCGCTGGTCCTGGCCTTCGACAAGCGCTGGTAATCGATGGAGCACCGCCACATGACGCGTCTGTACCGTTTCCTGCTGCCCGGCCTGCTGGCCGCGTCATGTGCCGTCGTGGCACCGGCCGCCGGCTGCCTGGCCTGGGCACAGCCTGCCGCGACCCCGGTGGTTCCGGTCACGCTGCCCGACTCCGAAACCACGCTGCTGCGCTCGCGCACCGGGCTGGAATACCGGGTGTTCGTGGCCTGGCCGGACTATCCGGCGCCCGAAGGCGGCTACCGCGTGATCTACGTGCTCGACGCCAATGCGATGTTCCTGACCACGGTCGAAGCCGTGCGTGCACATGCACGCAGGGGTGACGCCGGGCCGGATCCCGGTGCGCTGGTGGTGGGCATCGGCTACCCACCCGGTGCCGACATCGGCGCGCGGCGCACCTGGGACCTGACGGTGCCCGTGGCCGAGCCGCGTGCAAAGGCGCCCACGGGCGGCGCGGCGGACTTCTTCGAGTTCATCCAGAGCGAGCTCAAGCCCCGGATCGAACGCGACTACAGGGTCGACCGCGCCCGGCAGACGCTGATGGGGCATTCGCTTGCGGGCATGTTCGCAACGCGCGTCATGACGCGCCATCCGGATGCCTTCGAGAGCTACGTCGGCATGAGCAGTTCATTCTGGTTTGGCGGCCACGGCCTGAGCGGTGAGGTCGAAGCCTTCGCGAAGGCACGCACGCCGGGCGATACGCCGGTGCGGGTGATGCTGCTGGCCGCGGAGTTCGAGGAGGCTGTGCATCCGCGCGCTTGGGCCAGCAGCCCGGACAGCGCGGCGAAAGCCCGGGATGATCTCACGCAGCGCGGGCAGGTCACGCGAGCGCGCGCCGCGGCCCAGCAGCTGGCGGCGGCCCCGGGCATGATCGTGGACATGGCCGAGATCGCGGGCGAGGACCACGGCAGTGTGGTGCCCGCGGCCATCGGACGCGGGCTGCGGTTCGTGCTGTCCGGACCGACCGCGGTGCCGGCCCTGCCCAGCGCCCGCGAGTACATGGCGATGACGCCGGAGGCGCGCTACCAGCTGCGGCTGGATGTGCGCGCGCTGCCCGATCCCCACCGCGTCCCGTGGCTCAACGGACTCAAGAGAACGCTGCACGGCGGCCTGGCCAAGGAAGAGCTCGAGCTGCTGCACACCGAGCGCAACGCCATGGACGCCCGCCACGGCACGCGCCCGCATCTGATCAACGCCGACTGACCGGCGCGCCTGCGCGTTGCCCGCGCGCAGGCCCTTCAGTCCGCCGGCACCGTCCGTCCCCGCGCCCAGCCGCGCAGCGCCTCGACCTGCTCGCGCATCACCACCGACAGCGGCCGGGTGCGCTTGATCTCGGCGCGCAGCATGAAGTCGTTGAGTGGCGTGCCGGCGGCGTGCGCGGCGTACAGGCCGGAGACGATCGCCTGCTCGATCTCGGCGCCGGAAAAACCGTCGGCCGCGGCGGCCAGGCCGTCGAGATCGAAAGCCGTCGGGTCCAGTTCGCGCTTGCCCAGGTGCAGCGCGAACAGTTCACGCCGCGTGTCCGCACCGGGCAGGTCGACGAAGAAAATCTCGTCGAAGCGGCCCTTGCGCAACAGCTCGGCGGGGAGGTCGTGCACCTGGTTGGCGGTGGCCACCAGGAACACGTGTGATTTCCGCTCGGCCATCCAGGTCAGCAGGTAGCCGAGCACGCGCCGCGAGACGCCGCCGTCGCCGTCGCCGGTCGACGAGGCCAGGCCTTTTTCGATCTCGTCGATCCAGAGCACGCAGGGTGCGAGCTGCTCGGTCGATTCTAGGGCGGCGCGCAGGTTCTTCTCGGTCTCGCCGTGGAACTTGTCGTACAGCGTGCCGAAATCCAGCCGCACCAGCGGCACGCCGAAACCGCCGGCGATCGACTTCGCCAGCAGCGACTTTCCACAGCCCTGCACGCCCAAGAGCAGCACGCCCTTGGGCGGATCCAGCCCGGGCGGCGCGCTGCCCGAGGTGAACACCGCGCGCCGCTGGTCGATCCAGCGCTTGAGCGCGCGTGCGCCAGCGACGTCGGCGAAGCCGGCGGTGTCGTACTCGTAGTGCAGGTGGCCGCTGCGGTTGAGCAGCTCGAACTTGAGCTTCGCCAGGCGGGGCAGGTCATCGTGGCGCAGCGCGCCGTCGTTGAAGATCAGCTGGCGGGCGATGCGGCCGGCGTCGCCCAGCGACAGGCCCTGCAGGTTGCGGACGATCAGCTGCACCGCCTCGGCATCGGCCTCGACGCGGCGGCCGCCGTGTTCGACCTGGTAACGTTCGGCCTCCTCGCGCACCAGCTTGAGCAGGGCGCGGGCGTCGGGCAGGCGGGTGCGGAAGCGCACCGCCTTGGCCTCGAGTTCGGCCGGCAGTTCCACCTTGTGGCCCACCAGCACCAGCACGTGCGGCAGGCAGCCGCGGCGCTGCACCAGGTCGCGCAGCATGCGCTGGGTGCCGGCGTAGCCCAGGTAGGGGTGGAAATCGAGCAGCAGGTAGACGCCACGCTGTTCCGCGGCATGGATCGCGCGCAGCGTGGTGGTGGCGTCGGGCGCGTCTTCGGCCGGGTCCTCGCCGTCGAGGTCCAGGCGGCGCAGGCCTTCGGTGATGGTCCAGCGGTAGAGCGCGCGCCAGACGTGCAGCAGGGATTGCCGGAACAGTTCGACCACCCGCGGCTCGTCGGGGGTCTCGACGATGATCAGCGGGGTGTCGGCGCGGATCAGCGCGGCCAGGTCCTTCAGGTCACTCATCTGTCACACGCGGAGGGTGTCGGGAACGGAGGCATTCTATGTGCGCGATCCTGCGCCGGGCGGTGTACCCTCGACTGCCGTACGTTGGCGAACGTGACCGGAGGGCGCATGAAGACAGTGCTGGTGGCCAGTTCCAAGGGCGGTGCGGGAAAGACCACGATCGCGACCCACATCGCCGCGCACGCCGCGGTCGAGGGCCTGCATACGGCGATCATCGATGCCGATCCGCAGCAGTCCTCCACGCGCTGGGCGGAACGCCGTGCCGGGCTGGACGCCGCGGTACTGCCGATCGCCGGCGCCAGCCGCGCGAAGACGGCGTGGAAGTCGCTCCCCGAGGACACCCAGCGCGTGGTGATCGACGCCCCGGCCGGGGCGATGGCGGCGGACCTCGAACACTGGCTTGAACACGCCGACGCCGTGGTGGTGCCGGTGCAGCCTTCGGCGCTGGACCTGGACGCCACGGTGCCCTTCCTCAATACCCTGGCCCAGCATCACCGCGTCCGCCGCGGCGACCTGCGCGTGGGCCTGGTGGCCAACCGCATGAAGCCCTGGACGAATGCGTCGCAGGCCACGCTCGAGCTGCTCGACCAGTGGCCCTATCCGGTGGTGGCCTCGCTGCGCGACAGCCAGGCCTACATCCTGCTCACGGGACTGGGCCGGAGCATGTTCGACTATCGTTCGGCCCAGGTGCGCAAGCACCAGGAAGACTGGGCGCCGCTGCTGAAGTGGCTGCGCAAGGCGTGACGGGCCCACGGAACGGCATGGAGGATCGCGCGATGGAAAACGACACCAGGGACATCCTGCTGCTGCGCCATGCCCACGCCGAGGCGGCAGGGCCCGGCCATGCCGACATGGACCGGCCGCTGTCGCCGGAAGGCCAGGCCGAGGCCGAAGCCGCCGGCCGCTGGCTGCTCGAGCAGAAGCTGTTGCCCGACCAGGTGCTGTATTCGCCTTCGCGACGCACCCGCGAAACGCTGGAGGCGGTGCTGGGCGTGATCGGCTATGTCGACCAGCGCCTGGAACCGGCGATCTACGACGCCACCGCGGGCACGCTGGCGGCGCTGGCCGACCAGCACCGCGACGTCGGGCGGCTGATGATCGTCGGCCACAATCCGGGACTCGAGCGCCTCGCCGCGCTGCTGCACAGCGGCCAGTCGGGCGATTACCGGGGCATGCCCCCGGGGGCGGTCGCGGTGCTGCGGCTGCAGGTGGGTGCCGAGGTCGAACCCGGCGCGGCCATGCTCGTCGACTTCTGGTGGCCGTGAGCCGTGCCGGCCTGCACGCCTGCGTACTCGTGGTGGTCGCCTTGCTGGCGGCCGCGGCCCCTGTCCGCGCGGCCGAGATCGACCCGCTGCGGTCCGAGGTTGGATTCAGCCTCGTCACCCGCTGGGGCGAGGTGGTCGACGGCCGCTTCCCGGTCTTCGATGGCCGCCTGAGCGACCTCGGCGACGGCCGCCAGCAGGTCTGGCTGTCGCTGTCGGCGACCGACGTCGAGATCCTCGGCAACCTGCGCCACACGCACCTCACGCGCGGCAAGGGTTTCTTCGAGTCCGAGCGCTATCCGACCATCACCTTCGTGTCCGACCCTTTCGTTCTCGCGCTGCTGGTGGATGGCGGCGCGCTGCCCGGCGTGCTCCAGATCCGTGACGTGCAGCAGCGGGAGGTGTTCACGATGCTGCCTTCGGCCTGCAGCCGGCCGGCGGTGGACTGCCCGGTGCTGGCCGCGGGCATCATCGACCGCGCCGACTACGGCATGACCCGCTGGAGCTTCGCGATCGGCCGCAAGGTCCGCTTCCAGCTGCGCATTCGCGCACAGGGCGGCGTGGAGTGACGATGCGGGCACGACTGCTGGTTCTCGCCTGGTTGCTGCTGGCCGGCGGCGGCTGCGCGCTGACCCCCGAGCAGGGTGCGGCTGCGACGCGCATCGCGGACGAGGCGCGCTCGGTGCTGGTGGACTGCGCCCGCGAAGACGCCTGCGCCACCCCGTCGCCGCTGCGCACCCTGGGTGTCGACGCGCTCGCGGCCAGCGCGCCCGATGCGCCGCGCCACCACGCGCTGATCCTCGACTACGGCCAGGACGCCCTGCTGGCGCGGCTGAGCATGGTGCGGTCGGCGCAGCACAGCGTGGACGTGCAGACCTACATCTTCGACGAGGACGACGCCGGCCACATGTTCCTCGACGAGCTGCTGGCGGCGGCGCGGCGCGGCGTGACGGTGCGGGTGCTGGTGGACCAGCTCTCGGCGCTGCGCGAGGTCGAGACCCTGGCGGCGCTGGCCGGCGCCCACGTCAACTTCGAGATGCGCATCTACAACCCGGTGCTCGGGCGCGCGCGCATCAACTATCCGCAGTACGTGCTGGCGGCGGCCTGTTGCTGGCGCCGGCTCAACCAGCGCATGCACAACAAGTTGCTGCTGGTCGACGGCGTGGCCGGCATCACCGGCGGCCGCAACTACCAGGACAGCTATTACGACTGGGACCCGGAATACAACTTCCGCGACCGCGACCTGTATGTCGCCGGCCCGGTGGTGGCGGAGATGGCCGCAAGCTTCGAGCTGTACTGGGACGCGCGACTGACCCGCAGCCTGCCGGGCCTCTCGGATGTCGGCCGCCTGCTGCTGCGCGACGGCGTGCCGGAACTGCCGCACGAACCCTTCACGCTGCCGGCCCGGGTCGAGCGGATCTCGCGCGACGCCGACGACGCGATGCTGGTCGGCGCGCTCGCGGCCCAGTCGCTGCCGGTGGGGGAGGTGGTCTTCATCTCCGACCTGCCGCAGAAGCACCGCGCCGGTCATGACGAGGTCGCGCCGTCCACGCGCGGGTTGCTGGAGCTGATCGAAGGGGCGCAGGAGGAGATCCTGCTGCAGACGCCCTACCTGGTGCTGTCGCCCTCGGCGCAGGACCTGTTCCGCCAACTTCGGCAGCGCGAGGATCCGCCGCGGGTGCTGGTGTCGACCAACAGCCTGGCGGCCACCGACGCCTTCATCACCTATGCGCTGTCGTACAAGTACAAGCGCCGCCACTTGCGCGAATTCGGCTTCGAAATCCACGAGTTCAAGCCCTTTCCGCAGGACGCGCCGATCGACGTCGAGGCGACCGGCACCGTGGATCTGGGCGATGCCGGCGCGGCGCAGGCCGACGAAGGCCGCTCGCGGCCGCGGCCGCTGGAGCGCGAGTACTCGGCGCTGCGCTGGTCGGGCTTCTCCGCGCACGACCGCGTGCCGCTCAAGCGTGGCGGCGTGCGCTTCGGCCTGCACGGCAAGTCGCTGGTGGTGGACGAGCGCATCGGCGTGGTCGGCACCCACAACTTCGATCCGCGCGGCGACAACTACAACACCGAGAGCGCGGTGGTGATCGAGGACCCCGCCTTCGCGCAGGCGCTCGCGGCCAGCATCCGCCGTGACATGGCGCCCGCCAACGCCTGGACCATCGCCCCGCGCGATCGACCGGTGGTGCTCTCCGGTCTCGACTACTCGCTGGGCAAGGTTTCGGAATCGCTGCCGGTGTTCGACCTCTGGCCCACGCGCTATGCCACCAGCTACGAGTTCCGCCCCGGCCCCGACTGCCCCGAGCCGCCGTCGATCCGTGACCCGCACTTCCGCGCGTGCCACGAGCCCGTGGGCGACTTCCCGGAGGTCAGCATCGGCTTCCGCAGCCTGCTGACGCGCATCTTCACCGCCTTTGGCGCCGGGCTCGCCCCGATCCTCTGAACCTCCTTCCGGATGACCGTTCGTCGGCAGGACCGCCGAAACGGGCGATCATGACCTTTGACCTATTGCAGTAGGCGGGTGGTGTAGTAGTCTACCAACACACCAAGCCACACCCCCCAGCAAAGGACACCGCCATGTACCGCACCGACTCCAACGCCCTGGTCGCCCCCGCCGCCTCCACCGCCACCAGCCGCAATGCAGCGCTCCCCTCTCGCTACCCGTCACGCGATTTCGGCACCGGCTACGGCCGCAGCAGTGGCTACGCCGCCGCCCACCGCTACGCCCCGGCCAGCCAGCCGATCGCACGCTTCCGCCTGGTCTGATCGATGCTGTTTGACCCGGGGGGGAACCGAACCTAGGCTGGCGCGCCCCTGCCGCCAGCCCGGGAACCGGAATCCCCTCATGAACACCCCGACTTCGATCTTCCGCCAGCGCCTGGACCTGGCCGCCCTCAACACCCTGTCCAAGGGCACCGCGATCGAAGCCCTGGGCATCGAGTTCATCGATATCGGCGACGACCATCTCGTCGCGACCATGCCGGTGGATGCCCGCACCCTGCAGCCCCATGGCCTGCTCCACGGCGGCGCCTCGGTGCTCCTGGCAGAAACCCTGGGCAGCAGCGCCGGCAACATGTGCGTCGCCCAAGGCGAGGTCTGCGTCGGCATCGAGATCAACGCCAACCACGTCCGCGGCGTGCGCGATGGCCGCGTCACCGGCACCGCGCGCGCGCTGCACGTCGGGCGCAGCACCCAGGTCTGGGAGATCCGGATCGAAGACGCCCGCGGCCGCCTGGCCTGCATCTCGCGACTGACCCTGGCGGTGGTGCCGGCGGCCTGAGCGTCTGTCCGCTGCTACCCGGGCCCGGGGCCATCCGGTATCGTTCCGGCCATGCGTTCCCCCCATGTCCACACCACGCCCGCCGGCGACCGCCTGGCGCGCGCGGGCCGTTATGCGCTGCGCGTACCGATGCTGCTCTGGCACGCGCTGGTGCACCTGCCGCTGGTGATGATCGGCCTCATGCTGCCCAGCGATCGCATCGACCTTGGCGGCGAAAGCCTGCGCGCCCGCCTGGTCCGTTCCTGGCAGGGCGGCCTGTTGCGGATCTTCGGCCTGCACACGCGCCGCCTGGGCACGCCGCTGCCCGGCGCCACACTGTTCGTGGCCAACCACGTCAGCTGGATGGACATCTCGGCGCTGCACAGCCAGCGGATGATGGGCTTCGTCGCCAAGCAGGAGATCGAAGGCTGGCCGCTGGTCGGGCGCATGGCCCGCCGCGGCGGGACCATCTTCCACGCGCGCGGCAGCCAGGAATCGCTCGGCGGCGTGCTGGACGTGATGATCGCGCGGCTGCGCACCGGCCAGTCGGTGGGCGTGTTCCCGGAGGGACGCACCCGCGACGGCAGCGAGGTCGGGCCGTTCCATGCCCGCATCTTCATGGCCGCGGTGGAGACCGGTGTGCCGGTGCAGCCGGTGGCGCTGCGCTATGGCGCCGGCGGCGAGGCCCAGCGCGATGTCGCGTTCTGGCCGCGGGAGCACTTCCTCGGCAACTTCCTGCGCCTGCTCGGCGAGCCCTCGCGGGTTGCCGAGGTGGTGTTCCTGGAGCCGGTGATGCCGGGCGAGGCCGAGGGCCGCGCGGCGATTGCCAGGGTCGCCCGCGAGCGCATCGTCGCCGCCCTGCAGGGGCCGTGAGTCCGGCGCACGCCAGCGGCTACCGTCCGCCGCGCTGGCTGCGCAACCCCCACGTGCAATCGGTGCTGGCCGGCAGCCTGCCGCGCCGGCGCAAGGGCCTGGCCGCGCTGGCCGCCGCCGGCGCGCGGACGCAGCAGTTGATCGTCGATGGCGGCAACGGCGTGCGCCTGATCGGCCTGCACACCGGGCTGCCGGGCGTGGAGCCGCGCGGCATGGCCCTGCTGCTGCACGGCTGGGAGGGCAGCGCCGAATCGGCCTACGTCTGCCTGGCCGCGGCCGGCTTCCTGGCGCGCGGCTACGACGTGTTCCGGCTCAACTTCCGCGACCACGGCGACAGCCACCACCTCAACCCCGACATCTTCCATTCCGCGCGCATCGATGAAGTGGTGCACGCGGCGCTCGACGTCGCCACCCGCATGCCGCGCCCGCGGCTGGTGGTGGCCGGGCATTCGCTGGGCGGTAACTTCGCGCTGCGCCTGGCGCTGCGGGCGCCCGCGGCCGGCCTGCCGCTGGATGCGGTGGCGGCGGTGTGCCCGGTGCTTGATCCGGCGCGCACCATGGAGGCGATGGAGCGGGGGCTGCCGCTGTACGTACGCCACTTCGAGCGCAGCTGGCGGCGGTCGCTGCTGCGCAAGCGGGAACTGTTCCCCAGCCATGTCGGCTTCGACGACGCGGTGCTGCGCCTGCGCATGCGCGAACTCACCGAGTGGCTGGTGCTGCGGCACACCGACTTCGGCAGCCTGGAAGGCTACTTCGACCGCTACTCGATCGCCGGCGACCGCCTGGCCGGCCTCACGATCCCGACCTCGATCCTGACCAGCGCCGACGATCCGGTGATCCCGGTGGAGGGCTTCCACCAGCTGGTCTTGCCGCCCGCGGCGCAGCTGGAGCTCGCGCAGTGGGGCGGCCACTGCGGCTTCATCGAAGGCCCGCGACTGGGCGGCTACGCCGAGCGCTGGGTCGCCGCGCAGCTGGCCGGCGCCAGCTGAGGCGCGTCGACAGCAAGCTACAATCCGGGTTTTCGGCGCGCCGCGCCGGCAGGACAGCCTCTTTATGCAAGAACAGATCCTCGATGCGCTGCGCGGCGGCGATACCGAAGCCGCCCTGGATGCAGCACGCGCCTTTGCCGCCGAGGCTCCCGGCAATGTCGAAGCGCAGCGCATGCTGGCGCTGGCGCTGCGCGTCAGCGGCGATCTCGAGGCGGCTCGCAACGCGGTCCTCGTCGCCATCGCGCTGGCACCCGACGACGCCGACCTGCACATGGAACACGCCAGCCTCCAGCTCGGCATGCGCGACCCGGAAGCGGCGCAGCAGGCGCTGCGGGCCACCGTGGGCATTGACCCCAACCATTTCGCTGCCTACGCCACGCAGGGGCACTTGGCCCTGGCGCGCGGCGACCTCGCCGAAGCCGAGCGCCAGGTCCGGCTGGCCGAGCGGGTGGAGCCGGAGCACCCCGCGCTACAGGCGCTGACGGGCATGATCGCGCTACGTCGCGGCAACGGTGCCGCCGCGGTCGCGCAGCTGTCCGCGGCCGCGCAGCGGGCCCCCGGCGATGCGCTCACGCTGCAGTCGCTGGCCTTTGCGCATTTCCACGAGGGCCATTTCGCCTTTGCCGAGCAGGCCTTCCGCAAGCTGCTGGAGATCTCGCCGCCAGGCAGGGACGCCCGCCTCATGATCGCGCTCCTGCAGGAGCGCCAGGGGCGCCCACGGGACGCCATCGACGAACTGGCGCCGCTGCTGGCCGACACGGCCACCGCCACGCCCCAGGTCCGGCGCTTTGCCGGCGAGCTCGAGCTCGTGGCGGACCGGCCGGCGCGTGCGCTGGAACACCTGCGCGAGGCGTTCTCCGCGCTGCCGGGCGAACCCCGCGCCACGACCGCGATCGTCGAGGCCTGGCGGCGCCTGGGCGCTGTCGACGAAGCGCGGGCGATGCTTGACGCGGCGCTCGCGACCGCGCCGGACAACGACGGCCTGTGGCGCGCGCGCCTGGTCTTCGACCCGTTCGGCGAGGCCGCCGGCAGGCTGATCGAACGCTGGCGCCGGCACAGCCCCACGTCGATCAATGCCCTGGATGCGGAGATGGCCTTCCATGCCAGCGAAGGGCGACCGTCGGACGTCGCGGCCGCGGCGCACGCGCTGCTGGAACTCGCCCCGGGCCATTTCGGCGCCGAGGTGCGGCTGGCGGACGCGCTGCTCGAGACCGATCCTGCACAGGCGCTGCGGCGCATCGAGTCGGTGCTTGGGCGCGAAAACCTGCGCCCGGAAGCGAAGGCGACGTTTGAAGTGCGCCTGGGCCTGGCGCGGCACCGCACGGGCGATTTCGCCGGCGCGCTGGCGCATTGGAACCGGCCCGACGCAGCGGCTCCCGGCAATCGCCTGCCGCTGCCCGAGGCCACCCCTGCGCCGGCCGAATGGCCCGAAGCCGCGGCCCCGGCACCCGACGCCCCGCCGGTGGCGTTCCTGCTGGGCCTGCCGGGCGGGCTGTCCGAGCGCGGTGCGCAACTCCTGCGCCCCGTGCCGACCTTCCGCGACGACCGCGTCGGCGGCTCGCCACCGGCCGATGTCTTCCAGGACATCGGTTCCTGGACGGGCGTCGCCGCCGGCAAGCTCGATGCACCAACGGTGATCAACACCTGGCGCGCCGCACTGCCGCGACGCGGCATCCGTGGCGCGGTGATCGACTGGCTGCCGTGGTGGGACAACAGCTACACCTCGGTGGTGCGCGCGGCGTTGCCCGAGGCGCGGCTGCTGGTCATGCTGCGCGACCCGCGCGACATGCTCATGGACTGGATCGCGTTCGGCGCCAGCACGCCGTTCACGGCGGGGACGCCGCAGGCCGCGGCCGACTGGCTGGCCGTCGCGCTCGCCCAGATCGCCACGCTGCATGAACTCGACCTGGTGGCCCACCACCTGCTGCGCGTCGATGACATCGCCGACGACCCGCCGGCGATGTCCGCCCGGATGGGTGAGGCGCTTGGCGTCAAGCTGCCAACGCCGCCACGCGGCCTCTTCGGCAACCCGCGCTTCAGCGCCGGCGCGTGGCGCAGCTATGCCGACCTGCTTGCCGGACCGTTCGCGGCGCTGGCGCCGGTGGCGCGCCGCTTCGGCTATCCGGACGCCTGACCCCGAGGAGCACGACCATGCACGTCACAAGCGAGAGCTTCGCCCACGGCCAGCCGATCCCCGCCGGGTTCGCCTTCGGCGCGCCCGACGGCCTGGGCGGCAACCGCAACCCGCAGCTGTCCTGGGGCGACGCGCCCGACGGCACGCGCTCGTTCGCGCTGCTGTGCATCGATGCCGACGCGCCCACGGATCCGGCGCTGGCCGCGGACGACGGGACCGACATCCCGGTCGACCATCCGCGCGGCGACTTCGTGCACTGGGCGATGGTGGACATCCCGCCGCAGGTCACCGCGATCGCCGCCGGCAGCTGCAGCGAGGGCGTGACCAAGGGCGGCAAGCGCGCGCCGGCCGGTCCGGCCGGCACGCGCCAGGGCCTGAACGACTACACCGGCTGGTTTGCCGCCGACGCCGACATGGCCGGCGATTGGCTGGGCTACGACGGTCCGTACCCGCCGCCGCACGACCTGCGGGTGCACCGCTATTTCTTCCGGGTGTTCGCGCTGGACGTCGAGCGGCTGGAGCTGCCGGAACGGTTCACCGCCGGCGACGTGCTGCGGGCAATGCAGGGCCATGTGCTGGCCGAAGCCGCCACCTGGGGCAGCTACAGCCTGCACGCTTCCCACGCCTGAGACGACTGCACCAGCGACCTGTGGGAGCAGCCATCGCAGCTATAGCTGCTCCCACACCGGCCACCTGTGGGAGCAGCTATAGCTGCGATGGCGACGGACCCCGTCGCTGCGACAGCCCCTCCCGCAGGAGGATCCGGCCGCCGCTGCCTCGCGACTCCCGCCTATTCGGCGGCAGCCACCTGCTCCTGCTCCACCACCATGTCGAGCACGTGCACCACGGCCGATGCGTCGGCCGGCACGTTCTGGCGCTGGTAGCGGTCCAGGCGCAGCACCGTGCGCACGCCGGGCGTGTGTTCGAAGCCTTCGATCTCTTCGTACATCGGCCCCCATTCGCCGCTGCCCTGCTTGAGGCCGCTGTCGTCGTAGTGGATCTCGCGGACCTGCAGGCAGCGATACTCGGGCATCAGAGGATGGTGGCAGTCGACGCGCTCGGCGGCGACTTCAAGGAACACGCGCTCGGGCTCGCCGCCGTGGCGGGTGCGCGCGGTCGGCGCGCCGATAAAGACCAGGCGGTCGCCCAGGCCGTTGGTGAGCGCAAGCCGCGGTGGCTCGCCGCCGTCGAGCGCGAGCGCATGGCTGCCCGACAGCCGGGTGTGGGCCTCGCGCTCCATCGCCATCAGTGGTTCCGCGCAGGCCATCTGGGTGCTCACCATCGGGCCGAAGGCGACGGCGTCGGCTTCCAGGTTGAAGTCGCCGCCCATGCGGTTGCAGGCGTTGGACACCGAAATCCGGCCGTCGGCGAAATCAAGCTGCAGCGCGGCGTCGGTGTTCGCGAAGAGGGCGTCGATGCGGCTGCCATCGGCGGCCGTCGCGGCGTCGAGCTGCCAGTGGTGGGCGCCGAGCATGGCCGCGAGGTCCGGTGCGGGCGCGGTGCCGGGCGCCGCCGGGGCCGCGGCGGGCGAGGGTGTCGCGGGGGGCGCGGCGTCGTTGGTGCCGGGCGAACAGGCGGCCAGCGCGAGCGGCAGGACAAGTGCGAGCAGTGGCTTCATGGTGTGACTCCGGGGCAGGGACCTGGGTTAACGCGCAATGCGCGGGAACGGGGTTGCGTGGACCTCAATCGCCCACCGGCAACCACAGCAGCAGCGCCGCGCCGAGCAGGATGCGATACACCGCGAATCCGGTGAACCGGTGGTGTTCGATGTAGCCGAGCAGCCATTTGACCACCATGAAGCCGGTGATCGTGGCCGCGGCGAAGGCGATGCCGACGTCGGCCCAGGCTTCGCCGCCCAGCCCGCCGTCCATCGCGAGCTCGAGGAAGGTGTAGGCACTGGCCGCGAACATGGTCGGGATGCCGACCAGGAACACGAATTCGGCTGCGTCCCGGCGCCGGCTCAGGCCGGCGAGCATGGCGATGAAGATCGCCGCCGCCGAGCGCGAGGTGCCCGGGAACACGCCCGCCAGCACCTGCGCCAGGCCGACCAGGATGGCGATCGTCCAGGTGACGTCGGTGCCGTCGGGGCGGCGTTCGGCCAGGCGTTCGGCGACGATCATCCACACGCCGCCGATCACCAGCGCCCAGGCGATCGGCGTGACCGTCTCCGGCAGCTCCCAACCCAGCAGCCGCACCGGCAGGCCGACCGCGGCGGTGACCAGGAAGGCGACTGCGAGCTTCATCGCGTAGTCGCGGTTGCGGGCGTCGCCCAGGCCCGTCACCAAGGCGGTGATGCGCTCGCGGAACACCAGGGTGATGGCGAGGATCGCGCCGGCCTGGATGACGATGTTGAAGAAGTCCGAGCGCGCGCCCAGCCAGCGCTGGGCGATCAGCAGGTGGCCGGTGCTGGAGATCGGCAGGAACTCGGTCAGGCCTTCAAGGATGCCCAGGAGCAGGGCGGCCAGCGGGTCGGTCATCGGTCAGGATCCAGGCGGTGGTCGTGCTGTGGGTGGGGAGGATGGCCACAGGCCGGGCGGCCGCGGCGATCAACGCGGCAGCATAGCCGATGCCCTGGCCGCACCCGTTTGGTGCGATATATCTTGGATCCGCACCTGATTGGTGCAGTGCGGGGCTGCCGTCCCGGTCTGCCCCAAGGAATTCAATCACCTGGGGCATGGCACGGCGCTTGCGATACTTCCTCCCCGACACCCGGGCGCGCCCGGGACCCATCCTTGAGCACCGGAGCCCTCCATGTCCCTCGACACCGTTGAAAAGCTGATCAAAGACCACCGGGTCGAATTCGTCGACCTGCGCTTCTCCGACATGCGCGGCGTCCAGCACCACGTCACCTACCCGGTGTCGGTCATCGAGCCGGCGTTGTTCGAGGACGGCAAGATGTTCGACGGCTCCTCGATCGGCGGCTGGCGCGGCATCCACCAGTCGGACATGGTGCTGCTGCCCGATCCCGGCACCGCCTTCCTGGATCCCTTCACCGCTGACCCGACGATGGTGCTCACCTGCGACGTGCTCGATCCGACCACGATGCAGGCCTACAACCGCGATCCGCGCGGCATCGCGCGTCGCGCCGAGGCCTTCCTCAAGTCCAGCGGCATCGCCGACCAGGCCTTCTTCGGCCCCGAGCCCGAGTTCTTCATCTTCGATTCCGTGCGCTATGCCAACGACATGGGCCACACCTTCTTCCACGTCGACTCCGAAGAAGCCGCGTGGAACTCCGGTCGCGAGTACGAGGGCGGCAACACCGGCTATCGGCCCGGCGTGAAGGGTGGCTACTTCCCCGTGGCGCCGCTGGACTCGCTGCACGATATCCGCGCCGAGATGTGCAAGACGCTGGAGCAGGTCGGCATCGAGATCGAAGTGCATCACCACGAAGTCGCCAACGCCGGCCAGTGCGAGATCGGCACCAAGTTCAGCTCGCTGGTGCAGAAGGCCGACGAACTGCTGACCACCAAATACGTGGTCAAGAACGTCGCCCACCGCAACGGCAAGACCGCGACCTTCATGCCCAAGCCGCTGGTCGGCGACAACGGCAGCGGCATGCACGTGCACCAGTCGCTGGCGAAGGGCGGGACCAACCTGTTCTCCGGCGACGGCTACGGCGGCCTGAGCCAGACCGCGCTGTGGTACATCGGCGGCGTGTTCAAGCACGCGCGCGCGATCAACGCCTTCACCAACGCGAGCACCAACAGCTACAAGCGCCTGGTGCCGGGCTTCGAGGCGCCGGTGATGCTGGCGTACTCCGCGTCCAACCGCTCCGCGTCCTGCCGCATCCCCTACGTGTCCAATCCCAAGGCGCGCCGTGTCGAGTTCCGCTTCCCCGATGCGATGAACGCCGGCTACCTGACCTTCACCGCGCTGATGATGGCGGGCCTGGATGGCATCCGTAACCAGATCGACCCGGGCGGCCCCAGCGACAAGGACCTCTACGACCTGCCGCCGGAAGAGGCCAAGGGCATCCCGACCGTCTGCCACTCGCTCGACCAGGCGCTGGAAGCGCTCGACGCCGACCGCGAGTTCCTCAAGGCGGGTGGCGTGATGAGCGACGACTTCATCGACGCGTACATCACGCTGAAGATGAAGGAGGTCACTGCGTTCCGCTCGGCGACACATCCGTTGGAATACCAGATGTATTACGCGATCTGACGCGGGGCGCTGGGGCGCCGAGGTGCCGGGGGCCAAGGCCCTTGAGTGCTCATGTCCCCCGGCGCTGGCCTGCGGCCATCGCCTCCTCCTTCACTTCGCTCTCAAGGGCCTTGGCCCCCGGTGCGCAGCAATACGCAGTGGCCCCAGGAGCAAAGCCGGTATCCCGCGCACCTGCAGCAACGCCGAGCCCCGTCGTGGCCGGGAGGCCTTCGCGGGGAAGTAAAGGAGGAGGCATCCGCCGCCAGGCGGATGCCGGGGGACATGAGCCGCGAAGGCCTCCCGGCCGCGGCGGGGCCCCTCAGGTCACGGCGCCGCTTCTTCCGCCACCTTGCATTGCCTGGCCATCAGAGGTTCGATTGCCGCATGAACGTCAAACCCCTTGCGGCAGTCCTTTGCCTTGCCCTGCTCGCCGGTTGCGCCCACCAGCCGCCTCGCAATCCGATGGCGACCTGGGTGCCGTCGCCCAACCACGACGAACGACGCCCGGTCGTCATCGTCCTGCACTACACCGAGCAGGACTCGGTCGAGCAGAGCCTGCACACCCTGCGCACGCGCAACAGCGGCGGGCCGGTGAGCTCGCACTACCTGGTTGGCGATGACGGTGCGATCTACCAGCTCGTCGCTGACGGCCACCGCGCCTGGCACGCCGGCGGCGGCCGCTGGGGCACGATTACCGACCTCAACTCGGCATCGATCGGCATCGAGATCGACAACAACGGCCGCGAGCCTTTCACCGAGCCGCAGGTGCAGGCGCTGCTGCGCCTGCTCGACGACCTGTGCGAACGCCTGCGCATCCCGCGCAGTCAGGTGATCGGCCATTCCGACCTCGCACCGTCGCGCAAGATCGACCCGGGTGCGCTGTTCCCGTGGAAGCGGTTGGCCGAGGCCGGGTTCGGAATCTGGCCGGCCGACGATGCACCGCCGGCGCCGGAAGGCTTCGATGCCATGCGCGCGCTGCGGCTGGTGGGCTACGACACCACGGATACCGGGGCCGTGGTCCGTGCGTTCCGGCTGCGCTTCCGCGGTGATGCGCAAACCGTCCTCGACGAAGAAGACCTGCGGATCCTGCATGCGCTGACGCTTCCCGGCGGGGCCGGCCTGGCGCCGCAGCGCGCGGACTGACGCGCCCGCCCGGTACCGAGGCGGGACTCAGTATTTCTGCTTAGCGCGATCTGCGCTTTCCCCGGATATGTATCGCGAATGGGCGGTGGCAGACTCGATCCGCACCTCCTCTCCGAGCATGCGGGGTACGGCATGGCATCGCGCTTTCGAAAGCTGACCGCCCTTGCGGCCGTCGCAATCGCCTCCATCGCCCTGGCATGCCCCGCTGCGGCCGAAGAGTGGTCATGGGCCGTCCAACCCTACGCCTGGGCATCGAGCATCCAGACGGACCTGCGCACCGAACTGCCGCCGGTAGCCGGCTCCTCGGAAATGGAGTTCCGCGACATCCTCGACAAGCTCGATGGTTCGCTGCAGCTGCACGTCGAGGGCGGCGGCGCGCGCCACGGCCTGTTCCTCGACTTCACCTATCTGGGGATTTCCGACTCCACCCATCGCAGCTTCGCCGACTACGAGGCGGATCTCGATACGCGGCTGTTCGAAGCCGCATGGGTCTGGTCGCCCGGCGGCAGCAGGCTGGAGGGGCTCGATCTTTTCGGAGGCCTGCGGTATCTCGACGCCGACCTGAAGCTCGTGATCGAGCCGCTCAACCCGGCCTTGGACCGTCACGTCGTGGACGTCGGCAAGAACTACCTCGATGTCATGGCCGGCGGGAGGTACAGCTGGGTCCTCAGCGAGCGATGGCGGCTGACGGCACGCGCGGACGGGTCGTTCGGCGACACCGAGGACGCATGGAACGCCAGCCTCATCGCGCAGTACCGCACGTCCAACGGAGCGTGGGTAGTCGGCTACCGGCACCTGGAGATCGCCATCGAAGACGGCGGCGCGAAGGTGGACCTGGCCATGAGCGGCCCGCTCTTCGGATACGCATTCGTTTTCTGAGTCCGCGTTGGCAAGACCAGGGCGCGCGGGTCCCATGGCAACCAGGAGGGTGTGAGATGGACGCTGACACGATGAACCCCGCCGGCACCCGGACGGGATCCGCACGCCAGCGGCGCGTCGCAGGAATTGCGGCGACGCTGCTCATGGGCGCGATGGTCGCCACTGCGCTGGCCGGATGCGCGAGCGGTGCGCCCACCCGCGCTTCGAAAGCATCGGCACCAGCGGCTTCCATCGATGCCGCGGTCTACAGGGAGGCGTACGTCTACGGCTATCCGATGGTCGACAACTACCGGGTGATGTACTCGTACTTCGTCGACCGGAACGATCCGGAATACAAGGGGCCCTGGAACGAAGTCCACAACATCGCCCGCGTGTTCACGCCACAGGACAAGGCGATCCAGACCCCGAACTCGGACACGCCCTATTCCTTCCTGGGCGCAGACCTGCGCCGCGAGCCGCTGGTGCTCAGCGTGCCGGCAGTGGACGGCGACCGCTACTACGCGCTGCAGTTCATCGACCTCTATACCCACAACTTCGCTTATGTGGGCAGCCGCGCCACCGGTAACGCGGCCGGCCGCTATCTGCTGGCCGGGCCTGGTTGGGAAGGGGGCGTGCCCGACGGCGTGGACTCGGTGATCCGTTCGGAGACCGAGCTGGCGCTCGTGCTCTACCGCACCCAGCTGCTCGGCCCCGACGACCTCGCGGGCGTGCAGGCGGTCCAGTCCGGCTTCAGCGTGATGCCGTTGTCCGCGTATGCCGGCGTCGACCCACCGCCGGCGCCGCCCGCAATGCAGTTCCAGCGCCCGCTGATGGCAGAGGCGCAGAAAAGCTCGCCGGAGTTCTTCGGCGTGCTGAACTTCCTGCTCCAGTTCGCCCCCACGCACTCGAGCGAAGTCGCGTTGCGGGAGCGGTTCGCCGCCGCGGGCATCGCCCCCGGACGACCATTCGACGCGTCCGGGATCCCGCCGGAGCAACTGGCGGTCGTGGAGCAGGGCATCGCAGACGCCTGGGTCGGGTTCGCCGCTTTCAAGGCTGTCGAGATCGACACCGGCAAGCACAACAGCGCGGACGGATTCGGAACCCGCCAATTCCTCGGCAACGACTACCTGGTACGGATGACATCCGCGGTTCTGGGGATCTACGGCAATTCCAAGGAGGAGGCGGTCTATCCGGCCTACTTCACGGACGCGGACGGCGTGCCGTTGAATGCGTCCGGCAATCGCTACACGATGCACTTCGGGCCAGGCGGCCTGCCGCCGGTGAATTCGTTCTGGTCGATCACGATGTACGAGCTTCCGAGTCGCCTGCTGATCGACAACGGGATCGATCGTTACCTGATCAACTCTGCGATGGTCCCCGACCTGGTCCGTGATGCGGACGGCGGCATCACGATCCACGTGCAGAAGGATTCGCCAGTGGCGGAGAGGCAGGCGAACTGGCTGCCGGCACCGGACGGTCCCTTCTTCATGGTGCTGCGGGCGTACTGGCCGAAGCCGGAGATGCTGGATGGGCGCTGGAAGCAACCGCCGGCTGTGCGCGCGGCCGACTGACCTCCCGACCGACCGCTACGTGGCCGGCCGGACCGATGGCATGACCTCTTTCCAGGGAGCAGAAACATGAACAAGCGCAAATTGATCCGGGTGTCATTGGCGATCACGGTTGCGGCGGCGCTCGCAGCTTGTGCCGAGCGCGCGGCCCCCGAAGAGGCGGTCGTGGCTGCTCCGCCCCCTGCTGTAATGGAACCGCAGGCGGCGGCCGGGGTGCCCGACCTTTCGGACGAGGCGTTCTGGGTCCGCAATGCGGACGGCAGGGTGCTCGTGACGCCGGACAATTTCATCCGCGCCGAATCGAACCTGTACATGGCGGGCCAAGCGAAGGTCGGTGCCTTCGGACAGTTCCAGCACACCCGCGTCCCGGCGCCCATCGACAGCCAGAACATCATCCGGCTGAACCGGGACACGGTCTATTCCTCAGCGGTCTTCGATCTCGACGCCGGTCCCGTGGAGCTGACCCTGCCGGATGCGGGGGAGCGCTTCCTCTCGGCGATGCTGATCAATGAAGACCACTTCAACCGGGAGGTCTACTACGAGCCAGGGACGTACACGCTCACCCGTGATGGCGTGGGCACCCGCTACGTCATGGTCGGCGTGCGGATCCTTGCCGACCCCGATGATCCGGAGGACATGCGGCAAGCCAACGCGCTGCAGGACGCGATCACCGTGAGCCAGCCCGGCGGGCCGGGACGCCTGGAGGTGCCCGAGTGGGACATGGCCAGCCAGGAACAGGTGCGCAATGCGCTGCTCGCGCTGTCCAGCACGCTTCCCGACCTGCGGTATGCGGCGGGGCCGGGCCCGGCGTCGGTGGATCCCGTGCGCAGGCTCATCGCCGCGGCCTCCGGCTGGGGTCTCAATCCCGACAAGGACGCGATCTACCTCAACGTGTTCCCGGAACGCAACGACGGAAAGGCGGTCTACCTGCTCGACGTTGCCGATGTGCCGGTCGACGCGTTCTGGTCGGTCAGTGTCTACAACCGCGAGGGCTACTTCGAGAAGAACGACCTGGACGCCTATGTGGTGAACAGCGTGACCGGGGAGAAGTCGGCCGACGGGTCGATTTCCATCCAGTTCGGCGACTGCACCGCGGGCACCCCCAACTGCCTGCCCATCAGCGACGGCTGGAACTACATGGTGCGGCTGTACCGTCCGCGCAGCGAGCTTCTCGACGGCACGTGGTCCTTCCCCGACGCCCGCGCGCGCTGAAGATCGTGCCGGGCCCGCGGGCCCGGCACGGTGTCATCAGAACGGCTTCCCCAGTTCCAGGAACGCCGCGCCCTCGCCGCCCTCCCGCAGCCCGTACCCGAACACAAGCGGGCCCAGCCAGGAGTCGAAACCGATGTAGATGCTGCCGTTGAGGATGCCGTTGTCCCACGCCATCATCGAGCGCCGTTCCCAGGCATTGCCGAATTCCAGCGTCATGCCGACGATGGCCGAGCGGCTGAAGAGCTCGGCGAGCTGGAAGCTGTAGCCCGCGGAGACGATGGCGTAGTGCTGCCCGGTCAGCTCGTTGTAATGGAAGCCGGACAGCCTGCCCCGTCCACCGAGGCGATAGCGCTCGTGCAACGGCGCGAGGCCGGAAATCGTGCTGTGGTACTCCCCTCCGAACTGGAACGCATGGCGGTTGGCGGCATGCGCGACGATGAAGTCGAATCCCGCCTGCTCGTAGGGTAGGTCGCTCCCGAGCGACTCGACCGCGGAGTCATAGCGGAGCGATGCGTAGTAGCCCGAGCGGGGAAAGAACAGGCTGTCCAGGCGGTCGACGGTCGCAATCGCGAACCAAGCGCCGGTGTCGGAATCGAATTCGCGCAGCAGCGGCGAGCCGATCTCCACCTCGGCCCGGCCGTGCGAGCGCCTGATCCCGGCGGACAGCGCAGCATGGTTGCCGAACTCGCGCGCAAGCAGCAGCTCGCCGCCCCAGGTCCGTACGTTGTACGTTGCCAGCTTGTTCCCGCTGTCGCCGTAGAGGTGGACGTTGGGGCTGCTGTACCCGATCGCCGCATAGGCCTGATACCGGCCGCGTGCGTCGAAGGGATGAAAGTACTCGAGCTTGATCCCGGGTTCGGTGCCGATGTCGGTGATCAGGCGGGCCTCGGCGCCATGGGGCGACACAGGCGAGAACAGCAGCGCGGCACGGAGGTTGCTCTCGTGGTTGCCGGAGAAGTCCACGCCCGTGCGCAGCCCGACCTGGAGGTAGTTGGGGCCGTGCGTCTTTTCCCGCGCCCGCACGATGATGCCGGTGCGGCCGTCGTCCTCCGCGACCTCGTATGTGATGCTGGCCAGGGTCCCGAGGCTGTAGGCGCGCAGCAGTTCGTCCTCGATCGTCCCGGGCCGCAGGGGCTTCCCGATCCAGTCGTCGGCGTCCCGGACCAGCACGTCGTCCGCATAGGGCGTGGTGTTGTCGATGGTGACGAACTCGACGACCACCCCGCCCGGGCGACGGGCCTGCCTTTGCACCAGGTGTGACGCGTACCGGGCTTCGTCGATGCCGAGCGTGGCCAGCCGGCCGTGCGCGTCGCGTGCGGCCTCCGCACCAATCCTCAGGGCGGCATCGGCCTTGTCGAAGTCGGCGGTCGCCACCTCGGTGCCCAGTCCGGGGACGATGAGCACGTCCCCGGTGCCGAGCGCGGTGATGCTCTCCGCGGCGTTGCGCGTGGTCAGCATGGTGGTCAGCTGGGAGACGACGGCCAAGGCGCTGGCATCGGTGCCGTGGACGGTCAGCGGCGTGCCCACGTCGACCGCGATCACGATGTCCGCACCCATGGCGCGCACGACCTCGACCGGAACCTGGCTGGCAAGGCCTCCGTCGAGCAGGATGCGGTCGTCGATTTCCACTGGCCGGAAGATGCCGGGCAGCGACATCGACGCGCGCATGGCCATGGCCAGGCTGCCACTGCCGAGCACCACGGCCTCGCCCGTGTTGAGGTCGGTCGCGGTTGCGCGGTAGGGAATGGGCAGCAGGTCGAAGTCGTCTATCGCACTGACCGCGAGCGTTTCCTTCTCGAACAGCGCGAGGATGCGCTGGCCCTGCAGCAGGCCCGGGGCGACCTGGAGGTTGCCGCGGCGCAGGCCCAGGCCGACCGTCGCCAGGCCCAGGCGGTCGTCCTGTTTGCGGCGGAAGGACTGCTCCCTGCGTTCGAGCGTGTCGTCGAACAGGCGCTTCCAGTCCATGCCCGCGACCAGGGCCTCGAGCTCGTCCACGGTATGACCCGACGCATACAGCCCCCCCACCAGCGCGCCGATGCTGGTGCCGGCAATGCAGTCCACCGGGACCTGCAGTTCTTCGAGCTTCCTCAGGATCCCGATGTGGGCAATGCCGCGCGCGCCGCCGCCGCCGAGCGCCAGGCCGATCGATGGCCGGCTTCCGTCCGGTGATGCGCAGGGTGCTTCCGTGGCCTTCGCCGCATGGACGACGCCTGGAGCGATCATGCCCAAGGCACCGGACAGGCACGCAGTCATGCAAACGCCGAACCATGCAGTCCGACCGATACGATCATTCATGGCGCGGCCCTAGAACCCGAGCACCTTGAAGCCGACCTCGATGCTCCAGTCACCCGGCCGGTCGCTTCCGCCCAGCAGCGTTGGCTTGATATAGACCTGCCCCAGCCCTCCGAACATGGGGCCGACGGCGGTGCCCATGGTGACCGCCAGGCTGGGGAATCGCCTGTCGTTTTCCCAGTCAAACGTCAGCGACGGATCGATGGTGACGAACAGCTTCGGGTTCGCGAGCCTGGGGACGTAGTAGAAGTCGAGCGACGTCGTGTTGACATGCGTCCTGCCGCTGTCGCCCCCGAGGTCGATGCTGTGGACGATTGCCGGCGCGAAGATGCCTCTGCGCAGGAACTTCGCGTAGATGAAGGTGCCCTTGTAGACGTTCCTCCCGGTTCCGAGCTCGGGCCGCGACGCGGTGTCGAACACCAGTTCGCCCTGCACGACCATGCCGCGCTGCGGAGTCAGTCCGAAGACGTGCGTACCCATGATCGAAACATCGCCGAGTCCGAAGCCTCTGTTGCCAAGCACATCGTTGCGCACTGCCGGCACGCGCAGGCGTACGCTGGAATGATCGCCATCGCCGAATGGAATGGTCAGGTCGAATCGCGGCGCGTGCCGTGAACCGCCGGGCGCGAGATCGTTGTATTCGTAGGCAAGCACGGCGGTGGTGGTGAGCCGCGTCGGGTCCGTTCCGTTGTTGGCTTCGCCGTCCGCGGCAGCGGCCGACGCCTGCACGCCGGCGGAGGCGAGTAACGCGGCCAGGATGCGTCCTGGCGTCGGTCCGGCACGGGATGCAAGCGATGCTGGCGGCATGGTGACCTCGCACGGGTGTTGGGATCGACTGCATCCGTTGTCCTGTTTTGAAGGTTCCATTTCGGTCCAAGACAGTCAATGAAGTAAAAGGCCGACGCAGGGCTAGGTATTAATGCCGACTGGCTTCGTTGCGGAACCAGGGCGCGCACAGCGTCTCAGTAGAAACACCGAGATATTTGCCGCCTTGAGTTCAAGTGGAATGAACGCGAGAATCGCATCCGGGGATCCGCCGCCATGGACTGCCTTGCGACGCAAGGACAGGGAGGCGTATGTCGGCACGAGAAGCCCGGGAGATCGCTGGTCTGGGGATGCCACGCCGCAGCGGTCGGGCGTGGATCTGGTGTTTGCTTGCCGCCGGCGGATTTCTCGCCGGTCTTGCGGGGCAGGTGCTTGCCCACGTTCTGCTGGTGGAGCCGGCGGAAATCACGGCGATCTGGGTTCCGGGCGGTCTCCTGCTCGCGTTCCTGGTCTTGCGTCCGCCCCGGGCCTGGCCCGCGTTCGTCGCGGGCTTCATTGCCGGCGGAACATTGGCCTTTTCCATCCGCAACGGCATGGTGCTCGTGCCGTTCGTGGGCTACCTGTGGATCAGTGCATGCATCGTGTCCGGTGCACACATGGTCAGGGTCCCGCCTGGACAGCAGGACATGCTCCCCACGATCAGGGACCTGGGCAGGTTCGTGGTCGTCATCGTCATCGGTGTGTCCTCTTCCTGCGCGCTCGGCTTCGTAGGACTGGTGGGACTGATCAGGGACGATGTTCCGCTGCCGCGCCTGTGGATGCTGAGTTCAGCGGCTTATGCGGTCGGCTTCATGCTGATCACGCCGCTGGCGGTGGGGATCGCACGTTCAGGCTTGCCACCGTGGCGCGGAATCCGTTCGAGCGCGCTCACGTTCCTGTTGTTGACGGTGATCCTGTGGGTGGTGTCGATCCTCGTCTGGCACGGCGTGCCCGCCAACGTCAGCAGCCTTCCGCTGCTGCTGTTCGCCCCGGTGCCGCTGCTGATGCTGGCGGCCTTCCAGTTCGGACGGCTGGGGCCGAGCATGGGCCTGGCCGTTGCATTCATCCCGGCGATCATCATTTCGGTCGCGCTCGACCGGGTCGACATGTTCGAGACCGATCTCATCAACAGCTACATCATGCAGATGTGGGCCCTGGCTTCCGGGGTGCTGGTGCACGCACTGGCGATCCAGGCGCGGGAACGCAACGAGATGCTGGAAAGGCTCCTGGCCCAGGGCAAGAAGAACCGGAGCCTCGCGGCCCGGATCATCCAGAACCAGGAGGAGCAGAGCGTCAGGATCTCCCGGGAGCTGCACGACGGGGTGAACCAGAAGCTGACGCTGTACTCGATCGCGCTCAGCACGGTGGCGGGCAGGGTGCCGGCCGAGGTGCGTCCGACGCTCGAGGACATGAGGAGGTCGATCCGCGAGCTGATGGATGAGGTCCGCAACATCTCGCACAACCTGCATCCTGCCGTGCTTGAGCACGCCGGGCTGCCGGGCGGGATCGACGAGCTGGCGCGGAGTGCCGAAGGCTGCTGGGGCGGGACGGTGCTGGTCAGGAGCCAGATCGATCCTTCAGCGACCCGCCTCGGGCCGGAGCAGACGCTTTGCATGTACCGCGTCGCGCAGGAATCCGTGCGCAATGCGATGGAACATTCCGGCGCGGACGTCATCAGCATCGTGCTGCTCGCACGCGGAGCGCAGTGGCGCCTACATCTGACGGACAACGGCTGCGGATTCGATGTGGATGCCGCCAGTGCCGCCAGTGCCGGCAGGGGTCTTGGCCTGGTCAGTATGAAGGAGCGTGTCACCGCGGTGGACGGCCGGTTCCGCATCCGGTCCAGGCCTGGCAAGGGCACCTGCGTGAGCGTGGAGCTGCGCGCATGACCCCCGAGCATCGTCCGCGCGTCCTCTTGGCCGACGATCACCTGATGGTCGCCGAAGGCATCGCCGGACTGGTGGCGGAAAAGTGCGAACTGCTCGAAATCGTGTCCGATGGACATGCACTGTTCGAACGCGCGGTTGAGCACGCCCCGGACCTCATCATCACCGACGTGTCCATGCCCGGCTGCAGCGGCATCACCGCTGTCCGCAATCTCAACAGCGCGGGCTACAGGATCCCGGTCATATTCATGACCGTGCACACGGAACCGGCCATGGTGCGCGAAGCCATCCTGGCGGGCGCGCGCGGGTATGTGCTCAAGGCGGCTGCGGGCGAGGAGCTGCTGAAGGCGATCGAAGAGGTCGTCAACGATCGCGTGTATGTGAGTCCGGAAGTCTGGCCTTGGGTGTCGGGACAGGAAGCGGTCCCGAAACTGACCCCCATGCAACTGCGTGTCCTGCAGTTGCTCTCGAGCGGCCTCCGTTCGCGCGAGATCGCGGTCACCCTGCGCATATCCATCAGAACGGTGGATTCCCATCGCTATTCGATCATGCGGGCCTTGGGTGCCACCAACAGCGTGTCCCTCGTCCGCGAGGCCGGGCGGCTGGGCCTGCTCCTGCACATGTAACGATGGAAAGGATGAGTGCCGATGAGCGCACTTTGGCCACCAAGCCAGGTCACGACACGGTTCGAACGCGTGATCCTGTCGGGGCTGCAGGTATTCCTGATCCTGCTTGTCGGACTCGCGACAGTGGAACTGTTCTACCTGCTGGCCAAGGGCGTGGTCGAACACGCCCGTCAAGTCGATTCGGTCCAGGATCTTCAGGCTTTGCTTGAGCGGGGGTTCGCCGGCGTGCTGCTGGTGATGATCGGACTCGAACTGCTGGCCACCATCCGGGCGTATGTCGAAGAAAGCGTGTTCCGACTCGAGGTGGTGCTGGTCGTGGGGATCATTGCACTGGCGCGACACGTCATCCTGATCGATCTGGAGCATGTGGGCGGCGGGTCGCTGCTTGGGATCGCCGCGCTGCTGCTGGGGCTCGTGGCGGGGTATTTCGTGGCCCGCAGAGGAGTGGTCGCCGCGCCCCTGCCGGGATCGACAGGGACGGCGCCGATGCCGTGACGCATGTCGCGGGCACCTTCCGGGCTTCCAGGCAGCCCGGAATACGCGTGGTGCCCGCAGTCGCCCCGGCCCCCGGATTGCACTAAATTGGTGCAATGCCTTCCGGACTCCACGCCGCCCATGACCAGCTGAGCACGCCCGTGTTCGCGGTGTCCGTCGCGGGCGTGGTCGAGGCCGGAAACCTGGCCAGCGGGCGCTGGCTGAGTGTTTCGCTGCGCCGCTTGGCCGGACTTCCGGCGGCGGCGCTGGAGGTGGACGGCGACGCGCTGGCGCGCGCAGTGGCGGCCGACGCTGGCTCGACGTCCGATGCCGGGCATGCGCTGTCCGGGCGCGGCGCGAGCGCGTCCGGCCTGGTCCGCCTGCCACGCCTGGCCCTGGCGTACCCCGGCGGCACACCACGGTTCGCCGAGGCCTGGCTGACCCCGCGCGAGGCCGGCGGCTGGCTGCTGGAGTTGCATCCGGTCGACGAATTCCCCGGCGGCGACCCGGTCGCGGCGCTGCCCCTGGCCATGTCGGCCGCGCTCAAGGGGCTGGCCCACGAACTGCGTAATCCGCTCGCCGGCCTCAAGGGCGCGGCCCAGCTCCTCGCGCGGCGCATTCCCGGCGACGACGCCTCGGCGCGCGAGCTGGTCGATCTGGTCGACTCGGAAGTCACGCGCCTCGCGCAGCTGGTCGACCGGCTGCTCGATCCCGCACCGCCGAACCCGTACGCGCCGCTCAACGTCCACGCCGTGCTCGAGCGCGTGCTTCGCCTGGCCGAGGCCGACGCTGGCTGGGCGGTGAAGCTGGTGCGCGACTACGACCCCAGCCTCCCGGAACTCGAAGGCGATGCCGATCGCCTCACGCAGGCGATCTGGAATCTGGTCCGCAATGCCCTCGAGGCCGGCGCGGGCGAAGTGGTGCTGCGCACGCGCGCCGAGCACGGCGTGCGCATCGGCAGCGTGCTGCACGCGCTCGCCTTGCGCCTGGAGATCGTGGATGACGGGCGCGGCGTGCCCGAGGAGCTGGCCGAACAGGTGTTCGTGCCGCTGGTGTCGGGTCGCGCCGAGGGCAGCGGGCTTGGCCTCGCGATGGCGCAGCAGGCGGCGCGCGAGCACCGCGGCAGCCTCGCCTACCGATCGCGGCCGGGGCATACCGTCTTCACCCTGCTGCTGCCCTATGCAGCGGCGATCGCGGTTGATGACTCGGGTCACGAGGATCCCGGATCCGGCGCGAGGCGTGGCTGGCAATGTCGAGGAGAAGGGTGATGACCAGCACTGACGGTGCCCGCATCTGGGTCGTCGACGACGACCGTGCGGTGCGCTTCGTGCTCGCCACCGCGCTGCGCGAGGCGGGCTACGCGGTTACCGGCTTCGAGTCCGCGACCGACGTACTGTCCACGCTCGACCGCGGTGGCGCGCGACCGCAGCTGCTGTTCACCGATGTCCGCATGCCCGGCGACGACGGCCTGGCCTTGCTCGATGCCTTGAAGCGGCGGCTGCCATCGCTGCCGGTGGTGGTGATGAGCGCGCACACCGATGTTGCCAGCACCGCCGGGGCGTTCCGCGGCGGCGCGCAGGAGTTCCTGTCGAAACCCTTCGACCTCGACGACGCCGTGGCCCTGGCCGCGCGCGCGCTGGGCAAGGTCGGCGACGCAGCCACGGTCCCGGCCGCCGTGGCGAGCGCGACCGACGGCGACGACATGCTCTTCGGCGAGTCACCAGCGATGCAGCAGCTGTTCCGTGCCATCGGCCGCCTGGCGCAGGCGCCACTGTCGGTGCTGGTCACCGGCGAGACCGGCACCGGCAAGGAACTGGTGGCGCGCGCGCTGCACCGCGAATCGCCGCGCGCGCGCGGGCCCTTCGTCGCACTCAACACCGCGGCGATTCCCGCAGAGCTGCTGGAAAGCGAACTCTTCGGCCACGAAGCCGGCGCCTTCACCGGCGCCCAGCGCCGCCACGTCGGCCGCTTCGAGCAGGCCCACGGCGGCACCCTGTTCCTCGACGAGATCGGCGACATGCCGCTGCCGCTGCAGACGCGCCTGCTGCGCGTGCTGGCCGAGGGCGAGTTCTTCCGCGTCGGCGGCCGCGAGCTGATCCGCGTCGACGTGCGCGTGGTCGCGGCCACCCATCAGGATCTCGAGGCCAAGGTCCGCGACGGCAGCTTCCGCGCCGACCTGCTGCATCGCCTGGACGTGGTGCGCCTGCGGCTGCCGCCGCTGCGCGAGCGCCGGGGTGATGTCCCGCGCCTGGCCGAAGGCTTCCTGCAGCGCGCGGCGGGGCGCTTCGACGCGTCGCCCAAGCGCCTGTCGCGCCCGGCACTCGAGCGCCTGCAGGGGTACGACTGGCCGGGCAACGTGCGCGAACTGCAGAACGTCTGTTGGCGGCTGGCCGCGCTGGCGCCGGGTGACGTCATCGGCGCGGCGGATCTCGCGGATGCGCTGGGGCCGGACAAGGTTGCTACCGGCGCCTCCAGTGCGCCCGCAGCCGGCGAAGGCCCGGAGTGGGCCGCCCACCTGCGTGACTGGGCGCGCGCGAAGCTGGCCGCGCACGGCGACGGCATCCATGCCGAAGCCCGCGAGCGCCTGGACCAGGTGTTGCTGGATGTCGCGCTGGAGCATACCGGCGGCCGTCGCAGCGAGGCCGCCGCCCGCCTCGGCCTGGGGCGCAACACGCTGACGCGAAAGCTCGGTGCGCGCCGCCCAGGACGCTGAATCCGTGGCTCACGTATCCGACACCGCGGCGCGGCTACCCTTGTCGCTTCCGCGAACCACCGTGAGACCGATGCGTCACCCGATCACCGCCCTTGTCGCCGCCGGCCTGCTCGCCGCGTGTGCCAGCACGCCGCCCGCCCAGCGCGAGCCCGTGCCACTGCCGCCCCCGCCGCGCGCGGATGCCGGCACCGCGCGCCTGGCCCATGCCAACCTGACCGCGGCCTCGGCCACGCTGGCCAGCGGCCGCATCACCCTGCGCGCCGAAGCCGACGGCGTGCGCCTGGGCGGCGACGTCGGCGGCCTCAGCCGCAATGGCGCCCATGTCCTGCAGGTGCACGCACTGGGCGACTGCAGTGCTGTCGACGCCTCCAGCGCCGGTCCGTACTTCGATGCCAGCGGCAGCGGCGCGCTGGACGGTGGCAGCGACCGCATCATCGCCAACGAACGCGGCGTGGCCCGCGTCGACCAGCGGGTCCGCGGCGCCGTGCTCGGCGGCGGCTCGGCCAACGACATCGCCGGGCGTTCGCTCGTCGTGCTCGGCTCCACCGCCGGCGCGACCGGCGCGCGGATCGCCTGCGGCGTCATCACCATCGCGCCCGACGGCGCCTCACTGGAACAGGAGTAACACCCATGCGCACGATCCAGACGACCCTGCTTGCGGCTTCGCTCGCACTCGGCCTCGCGGCCTGCAACCCGCCGCAGGATGCACCCGACGCGGCGGCAACGCCTCCCGCCGGACCGACGGCCATGCCCGCGGACACCGCGCCCGACATGACCACCACGCCGCCAGCGCACACGGTGGCCATCCTGTCGGCGACCGAGGGCAATTCGGTCACCGGCGAGATCGCGTTCGCCGCCGTGGACGGCGGCGTCGCGATCACCGGCCAGGTCAACGGCCTGCCACCCAACAGCGAGCACGGCTTCCACGTGCACGAGACCGGCGACTGCAGCGCGCCCGACGCCACCAGTGCCGGCGGCCACTTCAATCCCGCGGGCGCGGCCCACGGCCGCATCGGTTCCGACGAACACCACGTCGGCGACACCGACAACATCGTGGCCGACGATACCGGCGTGGCGATCATCGACACCCGCCTGGACGGCGCCACGCTTGCCGACGGCGCGCCGTCGGACGTGCTCGGCCGCGGGGTGATCGTGCACGCCGATCCGGACGACTACGCCACCCAGCCGACCGGCAACGCCGGTGCGCGCCTGGCCTGCGGCGTGATCACGCAGTCGATGTGACTCAGCGCGCGGGCGGGGCCTCGAGCTCCGCCCGCGCGTCGCCGCGGCAGTGGATGAACTCCACTGCCAGGCCATGGGCGCGCAGCAGGCTGGACAGCTGGCGCTGGCGGGCTTCGAAGTGGGCGTACAGGCGCTCAAGCCGGGCGCGCGCCTCATCGTCGGCGCCTGCGGCGTCCGGGGCATGGCGGGCAAGCCAGCCGGCATGCGTGAACAAGGCCATCCGCACCTCGCCCGCGGCATAGCGCAGCAGCGGTTCCGGCGGCGCGTCCAGCCAGGCCTCGCGCGTGGGCGACAGCAGCGCGGTTTCCAGCACCGGCCACAGCGGCGCCAGTCCGGCGTGCTCGTACTGCATCGCGGTGAGCGCACAGAGGTCGTGCACGGTGAGGTAGCGCGCGTGCTCGACCTGCATGCCGAAGGCCTCCTGTGCGGCCAGCGCGGTGCCGGCACCGGCCATGCCTTCTTCCATCAGGTCGGCCTCGCAGCGCGCGGACACGCGGGCGAGCGCGGCGGCGTCGCCGTCGAGGACGAAGGGCAGCAGCCGCAGGGGGCCGCCGGAGTACTCCGGCGCCGGCGACAGCGCGCCCGGGAGCTGTCCTTCGTGGCTGCCGAACGCGAGCACGCGTGCGCCGCCGCCCGGCGCGCGCGGCGCCTTGGCGGCGAGCTGCCACAGTTCCTGATGCAGGGGCCAGCCGGGGCGCAGCAGTTCGACCGGGTCGAAGTGCGCCGCGACCAGGGTCAGGTCGAGGCCGGTGGCATCTGGGGCGAACTTCGCGAGGTCGGCGGCAACCAGCGCGGCCAGTGCGCCGCCGTCGGCCTGCGGGACCGCGTCGCGCGCGGCGCGGGTGCCCGGTGCCAGCTCCAGCGCGAGCGCGCCGAGCACTCGCGGGCTACGGGGGGGAATGGATGCGGTCTTGTTCATTGGCCCTGCGCATGGGCGGCGCTAAACTCGCTCCATTATGCCCGCCATGGTCGGTGGGTCGCCCGCGAGGTCCCAGATGCTGCATGGTCGCCCCGTCGCCGTCCTCGGCGGCGTCCGCATTCCCTTCTGCCGCCAGAACACGGCGTATTCCGACGTCGGAAACCTCGGCATGTCGGTGCGCACCCTGGGCGCGCTGGTGGAGAAGTTCGGCCTCCACGGCCAGCGCCTGGGCGAGGTCGCGATGGGCGCGGTGATCAAGCACTCCAGCGACTGGAACCTCGGCCGCGAGGCGGCGCTGTCCTCGGGGCTGTCACCGCTGACCCCCGGCATCACCCTGCAGCGCGCTTGCGGCACGTCGCTTGATTCGATCATCACCATCGGCAACAAGATCGCCACCGGCCAGATCGACAGCGGCATCGGCGGCGGCAGCGACACCACCTCCGACGTGCCGATCGTCTACGGTCGCGCGCTGCGGCGCCGGCTGCTCGCGGCCAATGCGGCCAAGACCACGAAGGACAAGCTGGCGCAGTTCAAAGGCTTCCGCCTGGGCGAACTGAAGCCTGACTTCCCGGGCGTGGCCGAACCCCGCACCGGCAAGTCGATGGGCGAGCACTGCGAGGACATGGCCAAGGAGTGGAACATCGCGCGCGACTCGCAGGACGAGCTCGCGGTGGCGTCGCACCACAAGCTGGCCGCGGCCTATGAGCGCGGCTTCTTCGATGACCTGATCGTGGCCTTCCGGGGCGTGTCGCGCGACAACATCCTGCGCGCCGACAGCACGCTGGAAAAGCTGGCCACGCTGAAGCCGGCCTTCGACCGCACGTCGGGCCGCGGCACGTTGACCGCCGGCAACTCCACGCCGCTCACCGACGGCGCCGCCGCCTGCCTGCTGTCCACCGACGAGTGGGCGGCGCAGCACGGGCACGAGGTGCTGTGCCACGTCCGCGACGCGCACGTGTCGGCGGTCGACTTCGTCCACGGCGAGGGCCTGCTGATGGCGCCGACCGTGGCCGTGGCCGAGATGCTCGCGCGCAACAATCTGACGCTGCAGGACTTCGACATCTACGAGATCCACGAGGCCTTCGCCGCCCAGGTGCTGTGCACGCTGCGCGCCTGGGAGAGCGAGGACTATTGCCGCAACCGGCTCGGACTCGACGCGCCGATGGGCCGCATCGACCCGGTGAAGATCAATCCCGTGGGCTCGTCGCTCGCCACCGGCCATCCCTTCGCCGCCACCGGCGCGCGCGTGGTTGCGACCGCCGCGCGCCAGCTGCAGGAACGCGGCGGCGGCCGCGCGCTGGTCTCGATCTGCACCGCCGGCGGCATGGGCGTGGTCGCGATCCTGGAGCGCTGAGCGGGCTCACTCGCGCAGGCGCGGCATGCCGTGTTCGTCGCGGTCCTCGATGGCGGCGGCGTCGTGGATGCCCTGGCGCAGGTCGCGGTCCGCGAACGGCGTGACCGCTTCACCACGCTGCGCGCGCAGTGCGTTGGCGTAGGCGGCGCGGGCGCGGGCGTCGTCACCGGCCATGGCATGGCCGTCACCCAGCTCTTCCCAGGCCTCGGCGCCGGCACCCTGCGCGATCGCGCGGTGCAGATGGTCCTCGGCCTGCGGCCACTGGCCGCGCGCGCGCGCCAATCGGGCGAGGGTCAGCAGCAGGGCCGGGCTGCCCGGGTGCTGCTGCAGCCAGCGCTGCGCCGCGGCTACGCGGTGCTCGATGCGCTCCACCGGCAGTCGGCCGTAGCGCAGGGCGAGGTCTTCGTCCCAGCGCGTGTCCAGCGCGTGTTCGATGCTCGACGTCGCGGCGTCCTCCCAGCGCAGCGCGGCGGCGCGTTCGGAATAGGCCGCGACCACGGCGGGCTCGCTGCGCAGGGGCTTGGGCAGGACTTCCCAACGCTCGGCCAGCGCATTGGCGTCGGTGGCCTCGTCCAGCGCCTGCGCCGCCCACACGCGCTCGCGATCGGCCAGCGCCGCGTCCGGCCAGGCCTGCTGCTGGCGCAGCGCACCCAGCAGCGAATAGGCCTCGGCGGCCTGGCGGGACGACGCCAATGCGTCGGCGCGCAGGGCCAGGCCTCGGGGCGACAGCGGCTGCGCATCGGGATCGTCCAACGCCACAAGGGCATCGGTCGGGCGGCCCTCGGCCAGGGCCAGCTCGGCGCGCCCGATGGCGCGGGTCAGGGCGTGGCGTGCGTCGATCGCATCCAGGTGGCTGCGCGCGGCGGCATGGTCACCGCGGGCCAGCGCGGCGCGGGCCGCGGCCAGCCGGGCAACCGCGGCGTCGCTCTCGTCGGACGCCTGCGGCAGCAGCTTTTCAGCGCGCGCGTAATGGCCCTGGTGCAGGGCTTCGAGCCCCGTGCCCAGGCGTTCGCGCGACTGGCGCTCGCGGCGGCGGCGGAAGGCGCGCAGCGGCACCGCCACCAGCGACCACAGCAGCCACAGTGCGAACAGCGCGACAACCACGGCCACCGACACCCACAGCAGGTTGGTGGTGTAGTCCCAGCCGCGGTAGCGCACGAGCACGTAGCCGGGATCCTGGGCGAGCAGGTTCCAGGCGAGCGCGCCGATGATGGCCAGCAGGATCCAGACAAGCAGGTTGCGGAACAGGTTCATGGCAGACCTCCAGATACTCGGACCACCGTAGCGACGGGGATGTCGTGGCTGTGTTCATGGCCACCGGACCGCGAGCCTGCGTTCAGCCAGCCAGCGCGGGGACAGGCGCCGCCGCGGGACGATCGCGGCGAAGCCGCAGCTGGTCCAGCGTGGTGCCAAGCTCGGGCAGCGCGAGCTCGAGCGGCATCGCGGCGATGGCATCCAGCTCGCGCCGGTGCGCGTCGCGCGCGGGGGAATCCGGCCACAGCCGCGGCAGCCAGGTCGCCGCCCGCGCCAGTGCTGCGGCATGCCCGCTGCCGTCGCGGCGCTCGGCGGCGGTGCGTGCCAGCGCCAGCTCCAGGCGCAGCGCGGCGAGTCCGGCGGCCTGTTCGCCGGAGTCCACCGCCAGACGATCATCACTGCGGCGGACGGCGACGATGCGCCCGGCCAGGCGCTGCCACCAGGGCGCTGCCGCGTCCGAGGCGGGATCCGTGGTCGGAAGGCCCGCCGGCAAGGCCCCGATATCGGCCTCGAAGGCGTTGATGCGGGCGACGGCGGCCACCCGCGGGTCCGCGCCAAGCGCGTCGAGCACCGCGCGTTCCTGGGCCAGTACCTGGCGCAGGTCGATGTCCGCGGGGTCGGTCAGCGCGTCGAGCAGGCGCGCCGCCAGGGCGTAGGCCCGGCGCGCGCCTTCGAGGTCGCCGGCAAGCAACAGGCGCTGCTGGCCCTGGGCGAGCAGCAGTTCGATCTCGTCCAGGCGCAGGGCGCGCGCGGCGTCCAGCGCCGGATCGGCCAGGCGCTGCACGCTCTCTTCCAACAGGGCGGCGCGCTGGCCGATGGCCAGCAGTTCATCGCGAAGCAGGCGGTTGGTGGCTTCGGCCTGCTGCATGCGTTTGGCCTGCGCCTGCTGGCCTTCGCGGAACTGGGCCAGGCGCTGCTCGAGCGCATCCACGCGGACGGCCTCCTGCGCGTCGGCGGCGCGCCGCGCTCCGGTCTCGGCCTGCCAGGCACGCCAGGCCAGGGTGCCGGCGACCGGCAGCAGGACCAGCAGCAACAGCCAGGCCAGGGCAGAGGTGCGACGTCGCGGCGCGGGCTGCGTGGCGGGCTGGGGAGACTCGGTGGCGTTCACAGGGTGCGGCGGAATGCGCGGATGGGGGCGCCCATGTTAGGGCTTCGGCGCTGCCCCGGAGCACTGGGCCAGCATCGCCGCGGCGCGCGCGCTGGCAGCGACGGCGGCCACACGCAGGCCGCGCTCGCGGGCAAGCCCGGCCAGGCGTTCGCTGGCAGCCACCACGGCGGCTTCCTGCAGGCGCGCGAGGGCGTCGCCAGGCAGGGTGGCCAGTACGTGCTCCAGCGCCTCGCCGCTGCTCAGCAGCAGCCAGGCCGGCGCATCCAGTGCGCGCAGCGTGGCGACCGCGCGTGGCGACGGTGCGATCGGCACGCGTTCGTAGACGTTGGCCCGCAGCACGCGCGCGCCGCGGCGGGCCAGCGTCGCGGCGATCACCCCGCGGCCGCCCGGCGCGGTCACCAGGCCCACGTCCAGGCCCTGGACATCGCGCAGTGAGGGCAGGGCCAGCAGGCCTTCGCTGTCCATCCGTTCCGGGGATCCGACGTGGCCTGCGCCCGCACGGCGCAGCGCCAGGGCGGTGCCGGCGCCCACGGCCGCCCAGGCCTGGTCGGGGCGTGGACGCAGCGGCTGCAGCGTGGCCGCCGCGGCCACCGCGGCCGGACTGGTGAACACCACCCGCGGCGACGCCAACGTCCGCTGCAGCGTGCCGCGTACGTTGGGGTCATCAAGCTGCGCAATGCGCCACGGGGACAGGGCCAGGGTGCGCGCGCCCAGCGCCGCGGCGGCGCGGCGCACGGTGCCGTGGCCACCGACCGGTCGCAGTGAGATGACGTAGCATCCGGACAGTCGCCCGGGGGTGGCGTGCGCAGGCATCGCATCAGCTTGGTGCCTCGCGGCGACGCCCGCAAGGCGGCGGCCCCACGACCCACGGACACGACACCGAATGCGCTCGATGCAACTGGACGACGAACTCCGCACACTGGATGCGCACTACCGCTCGATGCCGCCGGTGGCGGCCATGGACATCGCCATCGCCGCGCGCGTGGGCGACACGCTCACCCTGCGCGCGCCGCTGGCCTTGAACGTCAACGACAAGGCCTGTGCCTTCGGCGGCAGCCTGGTGTCGCTGATGACCCTGGCCGGCTGGGGCCTGGTCACCCTGCGCTGCCACCAGCTCGGCATCGACGCCGACGTGTTCGTGGCCGACAGCGAGATCCGCTACCTGGCGCCGCTTTTCAGCGACCTGCAGGCCACCGCCGCGCTGGCCGACGGCAGCGGCTGGGCGCCGTTCGACGACGCGCTGCGCAGCCGCGGACGCGCGCGGGTGCGCATCGCCGCCACCGTGCCGCTGCCCGATGGCGGCATCGCCACCACCCTGCGCGCGGGTTACGCCGCCATCGCCAGGGGTTAGCATGGCCGCCGACGCCACGGGGACCCTGCCATGCGACTGACGCGCCACCGCACCGCCTTCGCCATCCTCGTGCTGCTGGCCTGCGCGCTGCTGCTGCCCGGCTGCGCCAGCACCGGCAAGGGCGAATCCCTGAACCGCGCGCAGTACGCCTGGTCGGCGGCGATCCGCTGGGGCGACTTCGAAGGCGCCTGGAACCTGGTCGACCCCGACTACCGCGAGGAGCATCCGCTGACCGAGGTCGAGTTCGAGCGCTTCAACCAGATCCAGGTCTCCCACTACCGCGAGATGGGCGCCCAGCAGGCGACCGGCGACATCGTGGTGCGCGACATCGACATCGGCGTCATCAACCGTCACACCATGGCCGAGCGCGGCCTGCGCTACCGCGAGTCCTGGCGCTACGACGAGCAGGCGCGCACCTGGTGGATCACCGGCGGCCTGCCCGACTTCTGGCGCGGCGAGTAAGGCCTGCCGCCGCAGGCCCGGCTTTGCGCCGCCGCCTGCACTGGGCGACAATCGCTGCCCGCCGACGCAAGGCCACGCAACGTGAATTTCGAAGAACTGTCGGCCTTCCTTGGCCGCAACCCCATGCTGGCGCTGGCACTGGCCGGCATCACCGTGGCGATCGTCTACACCGAGGTCATGCGCGTGTTCCGCGGCTTCAAGGGCCTGCGTCCGGCCGAGCTGACCGCGCTGGTCAACCGCGAGAACGCGCTGGTGGTGGACCTGCGCCCGTCGGCCGAATTCGAGAAGGGGCACATCCCCGGTTCGAAGAACGTGCAGATGGCCCAGTTCGACCCCGAAGCCAAGTCCCTGGCCGGCGCCAAGACGCTGCCCGTGGTCGCGGTGTGCAAGATGGGCACGACCGCCGTCGACGCCGCCAAGCGCCTGCGCAAAGCCGGTTTCGAGCGGGTCTACGTGCTCGAAGGCGGCATCGCCGCTTGGCAGGGCGAGAGCCTGCCGCTGGCCAAGGGACGCGGAAAGTAGCCGTGCCCGGCATGCGATAATCCTCCTCTTACCTGAACTCCGCTGGAGCTACACCCGATGTCCGACCAAGAAGCCACGAACGCCAACGGTGCCGCCGGTGCCGCCCCCGAGCAGCCTGCCGGGCCGCAGTTCACCGTCGAGAAGATCTACGTCAAGGACGTCTCGTTCGAGTCCCCGAAGTCGCCGCAGGCGTTTGCCGAGACGGGCCAGCCGCAGCTGCAGATGAACCTCAACCAGCGCGTCACGCGGATCTCCGAAGTGGCGTTCGAGGTCGTGCTCGGGATCAACCTCACCTGCAAGGTGGGCGAGGACACCCTGTACCTGGTCGAGATGCAGCAGGCCGGCCTGTTCAACATGGCGGGCTTCGACGAGCAATCGCTTGACGCGATGCTCGGCACGCACTGCCCGGCCATCCTGTACCCGTACGCGCGCCAGGTCGTTGCCAGCCTGATCCAGGCCGGCGGCTTCGCTCCGTTCGTGCTGCAGCCGATCAACTTCGACGCGCTGTACGCCGAGGGCCTGCGCCAGCGCGCGGCCGGGCAGCAGGCTGCCGGTGCGACCGACCTGGCCACCAGCGGGACCGGCGGCAACGCCTGAGGTGGTTGAGCAGCCTTCCATCGCATCGCCGGCCAAGCCGGCGGTCGCGGTGCTCGGCGCGGGCTCCTGGGGCACTGCGCTCGCCGCGCTGATCGCGCGCCACGACCACCCGACCCGGCTCTGGGGCCGGGACGCGGACGTGGCCGAAGCCATCAACGCCGGCGAGGGCAATCCGCGCTACCTGCCGGGCATCGCCCTGCCGCGCGGGCTGCGTGCGGGCACCGACCTCGCCACGACGCTGGCCGGCGCGGACCTCGTGTTGGTGGCGGTGCCGTCGCATGCATTCGCCGACACGATCCGCACGCTGGCGCCGCTGCGTCCGGCGCATGCCGGCGTGGCCTGGGCGACCAAGGGCTTCGAACCCGGCTCGGGCCGGTTCCTGCACGAAGTCGCCGGCGAGATGCTGGGTACCGACGTGCCGCTGGCCGTGGTCACCGGCCCATCGTTCGCCAAGGAAGTAGCGGCCGGGCAGCCGACCGCGGTCACCGTCCACGGTGACAACGAAGCCTTCGCCCAGTCCGTGGCCGATATCCTCCACGGCCCCGCGTTCCGCGCCTATACCGGCAACGACATGCGCGGCGCCGAGCTGGGCGGCGCGATGAAAAACGTGCTGGCGGTGGCCACCGGCGTGGCCGACGGCATGAACCTCGGACTCAACGCCCGTGCCGGCCTCATCACCCGCGGGCTCAACGAGATGCTGCGCCTGAACCTCGCCATCGGCGGCCGCTCCGAGACCCTCATGGGCCTGGCCGGCCTCGGCGACCTGGTGCTGACCTGCACCGGCGACCTGTCGCGCAACCGGCGCCTGGGCCTGGCCCTTGGCCGCGGCCAAAGCCTGGACGACGCGGTGCGCGAGATCGGCCAGGTGGTGGAGTCGGTGCAGACCGCCGACGAAGTCATGCGCCAGGCCGAGGCCCACGGCGTCGAGCTGCCGATTTCGGTGAATGTCCGTGCAGTCCTGCATGGCGACATCACCCCCGCCGAGGGCCTGGCCCGGCTGCTCGCGCGCGAGCAGAAGGCGGAGTACGCCGGCAAGCTGATCGGCTGAGCCGCCGCCGCCCGGCGGCGCACGAAAACAAACCGCAAGACCAAGGGATCACTGCACCCATGCATCATCGCGCCATCCGTTTCGTACCTGTCCTGGTCCTGGCCCTGGTCGCCGTGCCCCTGCCGGCTTCGGCGCAGGACGATGCCAGTGCCGCGCCGCCCGAAGGCTGGTCCGGCACCGGCGAGCTGGGCTTCGCGCTGTCGCGCGGCAACGCGCGCTCCGAGAACCTCAATGCCAGGCTTGCCTTCGGCCGCGAGACCGACAGCTGGAAGCACGACTGGTACGCCGCCGCCATGCGCGCCAAGGGCGAGGCCACCGGCGACTTCGACGGCGACGGCACCGAAGAAACGCGCTACGACCTCAGCGCCAACCGCTACGAACTCGGCGCGGCCAGCGGCTACAAGTTCGACGATCACAACTACCTCATCGGCAGCGGCCGCTACGAGAACGACGACTTCGCTCCTTTCGATTACCAGGCCACGCTGGCGATCAGCTATGGCCGCAGGATCATCGATGCCGAACGCACCCGCCTGCTGGCCGAGGTCGGCCCCGGCTACCGGCGCGCGCGCGACGCCGAAACGGGCTCGGTGGAGACCCGGGCCATCGTGCGCAGCCTGGTCGACTTCTCGCACCGGCTCACCGAGAACACCGTGCTCGGCAACAAATTGCTGATCGAAGCCGGCAGCGACAACACCTTCGCGCAGAACGACCTGGGCGTGGCGGTGGCGATGAACGAGGCCTTCGCGCTGAAGGCCGGGCTGCAGCTGCGGCACAACACCGATGTCGGTACGGGGACGAAGAAGACCGACACCCTGACCACGATCAACCTGGTTTACAGCTTCCTGTAATCGGCGGAGCGCGCAAAAAAAGACCCCGACCTTGCGGCCGGGGTCATGCATCGCGGAGCGGGGAGAGAGTCGCGCCGCGAAGTCACACGGGTGCCACGGGATTTACCAGGTGAAGCGCGGGCCGACGAACCATTCGGTCACGTCGCCGTTGAACTTGACGTCGCCGTTGATGCCCCAGTTCGGGCTGAAGCGGACGTTGGCGCCCAGGCGGCCATAGAAGTCGCCGTCGATGCCGCCGTCGTAGTCCTCGTAACCGACCAGCGCGTAGCCGTCGAAGTTGTTGGCGAGCAGGCTGCGCGCGCCGACTTCGGTGCTCCAGCCGTCGAATTCGAGGTCGTTGCCAAGCACGCGGCCGGCGTCGAGCTTCTGGTACGCGACGCGGGCCAGCAGGTCGGTGCGCTGCGAGATGCCGAGGTTGTAGCCGAGGCCGATGCGGTACTGGTCGACGTCGATGCGGGTGTTGTCGATCTCCTGGCTGTTGAAGCCGCCGAAGACGTGGAAATTGTCGTGGAAGGCGAACGAACCGTTGGCGGCATAGCCGTCGGCGTCGATGTCGCCGTTGGACGCCAGGTAGCCGGCCTCGAGGTAGTTGTAGGAGATGCCTTCGGCCGCGTTCGCGGCGAACGGCAGCGATGCCGCCAGTGCAATGGCGATCAGGGAACGCTTCATCGGGGGGAGTCCTCTATTTCGTTTTTGCTTTAGGGAGAGGACCGGCCACGGGGGCAGGGGAGGGAGAGAACCGATCGGGGAAATCGGATACCGCCCGTGGCCGGTGAGACGCATTCTGGCCAAGCGAAGGCAACCTCACCTGAATAATGAACCCGAGAGTGCAGGAACTTTCCGGGATGCTGTGTGTCATCTGCGCCACGCCACCGGCCCGGCTTTCGCGGAGACGAGCTCACGGGTCTGCTGATAGCAGGCTGCCTCGGCTTCAGTCGGTGGGCTGATTCCGATCGGCTCCAGCAGGCGTTGGTGGTTTATCCGCAAGTGGCGAAGAGCCGAAAGTTGTGATGCTTTCAACGGTTCACTACGTCGCGTATGGCGTAGATGCAGACTCGTTCGAGCATGACGTTTCCTGCCTGTCTGGCGCGAGCGGCATCGGAGGTTCGACGTCCGTTCAGATGTGACGCTGGTCTCGTCAACGGCCATCAGGGAAGGGCTTGGTCAGGGGCGAATCATTTGCTTGAGGGCTTCGGCAAGCGCTTTAGATTGGCATCAAGGGGAGATTCCAACGGAAGTCATCGACCGCCCGGCGTGCGCGTCCACGCGCGCGTCGGCGCGGTACGCTTGCAGATGAACCTCTCAGCCGGCGCCCGCGAACTCCGATTGCCGCCACGCCTCGTACGACACCACCGCCACCGCGTTCGAGAGGTTGAGGCTGCGGTTGCCGGGGCGCATCGGCAGCAGCAGGCGGTGTGCGTCAGGAACGGCTTCGAGCACCGTGTCAGGCAGCCCGCGGGTCTCGCAGCCGAACAGGAACGCATCACCGGCGGCATACCGAGGGGCGTCGTAGCGCACCTGCCCACGCGAACTGAGTGCGAACAGCCGCGGCGGCGCGATGGCCGCCAGGGCCGCTTCAAGGCTGTCGTGCACCGCCACCCGCGCGTACTCGTGGTAGTCCAGGCCCGCGCGCCTGAGCTGCCGGTCATCCATGTCGAAGCCCAGGGGCCGCACCAGGTGCAGCCGGGCGCCGGTGTTGGCGCACAGGCGGATCACGTTGCCGGTGTTGGGCGGGATCTCGGGCTGGTGGAGGATGATCTCGAACATCGGTGTCGGCGCGTGGCACGGGGCCGTGGCAGGGCGCGGCAGGATACCCGCCGTGGCCGGCTACCAGGCGATCGCCTCGCCGCGCCAGTCGAGGAAGTGGCCGCTGTCTGCGGCGCCCAATCCATCGATGACGCCCAGCAGGCCGGCGGCCGATTCGCCCACCGACTCCGTGGCCTGCTCGCCGCCCATCTCCGTCTGCACCCAGCCCGGATGCAGCGCGACCACCAGGATGCCGCGCTCCGCCAGCGCCTGCGCCAGCAGCGCCGTGACCATGTTCTGCGCGGCCTTGCTGATGTTGTAGCTGGGCGTGCCGAAGCGCCTGCAGCCGGCGATCGAGCCCAGCTGCGATGACAGGTTGGCCACTTTGGCGCCGTCCGCCAGCAGCGGGGCCAAGGCCTGGGTAAGCAGCAGTGGCCCCGCGGCGTTGACCCGGAAGCTGTGCTCCAGGTTGGCCTCGCCAAGCCTTCCGAAGCGCTCGCCGGAGTGCAGCACGCCGGCATTGTTGACCAGCAGGTCGATGCGGCCGCCGTCGCCGAGCACCAGCGGCAGTTCGGCGGCGAGTGCCGCACGGGAGCGCGCGTCGGCGACGTCCAGCGGCAGCACGTGCAGGCGCCCGGGATGCTCGCCGGCCAGCGCATTGAGCGCCGAAGCCCGCCCCGGCTCCCGGCAGGCGGCGATGGCATGGTCGCCGCGGGCCAGCAGGCGTTGGATGAATTCCAGGCCCAGGCCGCGGTTGGCGCCGGTGACCAGGGACGTGCGCGATCGAGTATCCATGTCGCGAGCATGCACCAGCCGGGGTCGCGACGCCGAGGCCATCGGGACCTATGACCCGGTCACCCGCGCCGGAAGGCGGCTTACCATGGGGGCTGACCCGACAAGGAAGATCCCATGCCGACGCTCAAGACCTCGCCGCGCCGCGGCACCCTGCTCGCCATCGCGCTCGCCGCCGCCCTCGGAACGGCCGCGCCCCTGGCCTGGGCGGAATCGCCGCCGGTCGCGGCCAAGGCCGGCGTCGACATCCCCTATGAGCAGTTCACCCTGCCCAACGGCCTGCGCGTGGTGGTGCACACCGACCGCAAGGCGCCGATCGTGGCGGTGAACATCTGGTACCACGTCGGCAGCAAGGACGAACCCTCGGGGCGCAGCGGCTTCGCCCACCTGTTCGAGCACTTGATGTTCCAGTCCTCGGAGAACCACCAGGGCGAGTACTTCGCGCCCTACACGCAGATCGGCGTGACCAACCAGAACGGCACCACCAACACCGACCGCACCAACTACTTCCAGAACGTGCCCACCACCGCGCTCGATACCGCGCTGTGGATGGAGTCCGACCGCATGGGCCACCTGCTGGGCGCGGTCGACCAGGCGGCGCTCGACGAGCAGCGCGGTGTGGTCCAGAACGAAAAGCGCCAGGGCGAGAACCAGCCCTACGGCCAGGCCTGGACCAAGCTGATGCAGGCCCTGTACCCGGCCGGCCACCCCTACAACCACACCGTCATCGGCTCGATGAACGACCTTGATGCCGCCGCGCTCGAGGACGTGCACGCCTGGTTCCGCGCCTGGTACGGCCCGAACAACGCGGTGCTGGTGCTGGCCGGTGACATCGACGTCGCCACCGCGAAGGAAAAGGTCGCGAAGTACTTCGGCCACATCCCGGCCGGCCCGGACATGGCGCAGCCCGCGGTGGACATCGCGCGGCGCACGCAGTCCACGCGCGAAACGATGCACGACAAGGTCCCGCAGGCCCGCATCTACCGGGTCTGGAACGTGGCCGAGGTGGGCGACGCCGATCTCGATCGCCTGCAGCTGCTGGGCCAGGTGCTCGGCGGCAGCCGCTCCTCGCGCCTGGATGCGCGCCTGCTCCACCGCGACCAGCTGGTCGACAGCATCAGCGCCGGCACCTATGCCAAGCAGCTGGGCTCGAACTTCATCGTCATGGCCAACGTCAAGCAGGGCGTGGACCCGGCGAAAGTGGAAGCGGTGATCGACGAGGAGATCGAACGCCTGCTGGCCGAAGGCCCGACCGCCGATGAGCTGGAGCGCGCGCGCACCGTGTTCCGCGCCGGCTTCGTCCGCGGCATCGAGCGCATCGGCGGCTTCGGCGGCAAGGCCGACGCGCTGGCCGAGTGCGCGGTCTATGCCGATGACCCGGGTTGCTTCCGCGAGTCGCTGCAAATCATCGAGACCAGCACCGGCGAGCAGGTGCAGGCGGCCGGCCGCGAGTGGCTGGCGCAGGGCGACCACACCCTGGTGATCCTGCCCGGCGAGCGCACCGCGCTGGTCGAGGCGCCGGCCGGCACCCCGCAGCCCTGGGATCTTCCGGAGGTGGACAGCCGCTACAGCGTGCAGCCGGCCACGGTCGATCGCAGCCTGGGCGTGCCGATGCCCGAGGAATTCCCGGAGCTGAAGTTCCCCGAGGTCGAGCGCGCCACGCTCGGCAACGGCAGCACGGTGGTGCTCGCGCGCCGTACCGGCGTGCCGGTGGTGCAGATGCGCTACCAGTTCCCGGGCGCCGGCTACACCGCCGACGCCGGCAAGAAGATGGGCACGGCGAGTTTCGCCATGGCCATGCTCGACGAAGGCGCCGCCGGCCTGCCCGCGCTGGAATTCGCCGATCGCGCCGAGGCGCTCGGTGCGCAGCTCGGCGCGAGCTCCGGGCTGGACGCCGGCACCGCCTGGTTGTCGGCGCTGAAGGGCAACCTTGATGCGTCGGTGGCGCTGTTCGCCGACATGCTGCGCAGGCCCGACTTCACCGCGGCCGAGATCGAGCGCGTGCGCGCCACCTGGATCGCCAACATCGCCCAGGAAAAGGCGAGCCCGCAGACCGCGGCGCTGCGCGTGCTGCCGCCCCTGCTCTATGGCGAAGGCCATCCGTATGCGATGCCGTTCACCGGCAGCGGCACCGAGGCCTCGATCGCTTCGCTCGACCGCGACGACCTGGTGGCCTTCCACCGCACCCAGCTGCAGCCCGAGGGCGCGACCCTGATCGTGGTCGGCGACACCACCCTGGCCGAGATCGTGCCCGTGCTCGAGAAGCACCTGGGCGACTGGTCGGGCAGCGGCGAGGCGCGTGCCGCGGCCGCCGAGATTCCGGCCGTCGCCCGCCCGTCGGCGGCGCGGGTGTTCCTGATCGACCAGCCCGGCGCGGTGCAGGCCAACATCTATGCCGGCCAGGTGGTGCCTTCGACCATGGACGATGGCGCGGTGCGCTTCGACATCGCCAACGGCGTGATCGGCGGCGACTTCACCGCGCGCCTGAACATGAACCTGCGCGAGGACAAGCACTGGTCCTACGGCGCCCGCAGCGGTGCCTCCGGGGCCCTTGGCCAGCGTCCGTGGCTGGCCTCCGCGCCGGTGCAGATCGACAAGACCGCCGAGGCCATGGCCGAGATGCAGCGCGAGATCGCCGGCTACGCCAGCGGCGACATGCCGCCGACGGTGGAAGAGGTCGAGCGCATCCGCGCCATCAACACCCTGAGCCTGCCGGGCGCGTACGAGACTGCGTCGTCGGTGGCCTCGACCATCGCCGGCAACGTCATGTACGGCCGTCCCGACGACTATGTCGTGCGCCGCAAGGCCGAGATCGAAGCGATGACCCCTGCGCAGGTGGCGGAGGCCGCGAAGACCATCGATGCCGGCACCCTGACCTGGGTGGTGGTGGGCGACCTGTCGCAGATCGAGGCCCCGGTGCGCGCGCTGGAACTCGGTGAAGTGACGGTGCTCGACGCCGACGGAAACCCCGTCGCGCGCTGAAGCCGTCTTTCTCTGGAGCCGGCTCCCGCCGGGCCGGCTTCCACCAGCGCTCCTGCAGGAGCGACGGGCCTGCCTCTGTGGGAGCGGCTATAGCCGCGATCGCGGTATTCCGACAATCGCGGTTATAGCCGCTCCCACAGCCGGCGGGGCACAATCCACCGGTTCCGACACGGAGTCATTCCATGCGCCAACTGCTGCTTTTCCCCCTCCTGGCCGCACTATCCGCGTGCACCTGGGTGCATATGGCGCCGGGCGCTTCTTCGGTGCGCATCGCCGCCTCGCCGCCGGCGGGCTGCGAGAAGCGCGGCGAGGTCGAGGTCGCGGTGAAACACAGCATCGCATTCATCGACCGCAATGCCCTGCGGGTGCGCGAGGAGCTGGAAACCCTGGCCCGCAACGAGGCCCCCGGGCTGGGTGCCGACACCATCAACCCGCTATCCGATCCCGTGCGCGGCGCACAGCGCTGGGCGGTCTGGCGCTGCGGCGGTTGAGCGCCGAGCGCTGAACGGGGCCGGGTGGCCGCAAGTGCGCGTGGGGCCGGAAGCCGGTACCCTAGGAAATCTTTGTTCCTGTTCCCCACGGCGGCCAGCCCATGTTGTTCCAGCACGTAGCCATTGCGGGTCTCGCGCACATCGACGCCCCGCGTCGACTGTCTTCCGACGAGATCAACGCCCGCCTCAAGCCGACGCTCGACCGCCTCGGCATCAAGACCGACGTCCTGAAGGACATCGCCGGCATCCACGCCCGGCGCCTGTGGGATGGCGACATGCTGGCCTCCGACGCCGCGACGCTTGCCGGCGTGAAGGCGCTGGCCGACGCCGGCATCGACCCCGCGCGCGTGGGCCTGCTGGTCAACACTTCGGTCAGCCGCGACTACCTCGAGCCGTCCACGGCCAGCATCGTCAGCGGCAACCTCGGGCTGCCCGACACCTGCCAGAACTTCGACGTCGCCAACGCCTGCCTGGCCTTCATCAACGGCATGGACATCGCCAGCCGCATGATCGAGCGCGGCGAGATCGAGTACGCACTCGTGGTGGACGGCGAAACCGCCGACCTCGCCTACGAGAAGACGATCGAGCGCCTCACGCGCGCCGACGTCACCGACGAGGACTTCCGCAACGAGCTCGCCACGCTCACGCTCGGCTCCGGTGCCGCCGCCATGGTGCTGGCCCGCGCCGAACTCGCCCCCGGCGCCCCGCGCTACAAGGGCGGCGTGACCCGCGCGGCCACCGAGTGGAACAAGCTCTGCCGCGGCAACCTCGACGGCATGGTCACCGATACCCGCACGCTGCTGATCGAAGGCATCAAGCTGGCGACCAAGACCTTCGAGGTCGCCAAGCACAAACTGGGCTGGGTGGCCGCCGAACTCGACGAGTTCGTGATCCACCAGGTCAGCAAGGTGCACACCGCGGCCTTCACCAAGGCCATGGGCATCGACCCGAAGAAGGTCATGACCATCTTCGGCGAGCACGGCAACATCGGCCCGGCTTCGGTGCCGATCGTGCTCAGCAAGCTGCGCGAGATGGGCCGCCTGAAGAAGGGCGACCGCGTGGCGCTGCTGGGCATCGGCTCGGGCCTGAACTGCTCGATGGCCGAGGTGGAGTGGTAAGCGCCGGCTGATACAGGCGCTCGGGGGCCGGCTTGTCCGGCCCTCGTCGTATGTGGATCCCGGCAATCCCGGGCGATGCCGCGGCCGCGGCCGGGTGATGGAGGATGTCCATGGAATTCGGGCTTGAAGTCCTGGCCCTGCTGGCGCTGGCGGCCTTCGTCGCCGGCACCATCGACGCGCTCGCGGGCGGCGGCGGCCTGATCACCATCCCGGCACTGATGGCCGCCGGCATTCCGCCTGTGCAGGCGATCGCGACGAACAAGCTGCAGTCCAGCTTCGGCACCGCCGGCGCCGTGCTCGCGTTCGCGCGCCAGGGACGGATCGACTTCCGGCGCTTCCTGTGGCCGGCGGTGGGGGCGTTCGCCGGCTCGGTGGGCGGCGCGATCGCGATCCAGCTGGTGGATCCGTCCTTCCTCGCCGGCCTGGTGCCCGTGCTGCTGGTGGCGATGGCGGCCTACTTCCTGCTCGGGCCCAAAGCCAGCGAAGCCGAGCGCCACGCCCGCCTGGGCGACGCCGCCCTGGTCACGATCATGTTCGCGATCGGCTTCTACGACGGCTTCTTCGGGCCCGGCACCGGCTCGTTCATGGCGACCGTGCTGGTGGCGCTGTTCGGCATGGGGCTGGTCTCGGCCACCGCGCACACCAAGTTGCTGAATCTCGCGAGCAACGTCGCTGCGCTGGCCACCCTGGTCATCGGCGGCCAGGTGTTGTGGGTGGTGGGGCTGGTGATGGCGGTGGCGAGCATTGCCGGCGGCCAGCTGGGTGCGCACCTGGCGCTTGGCAAGGCGGGCGCGCGGGTGATCCGGCCGCTGCTGGTGGTGATGTCGCTGGCACTGACGGTGAAACTGCTGATGGAGCCGGGGAATCCGCTGGTGGCGTGGGTCAGGGGTGTGCCGTGACGCGACTTTGCGCGAACTCCGGGAAGGTTTCCGCTATCGGCGCCGCATCCGGCAAGACGTAAAACACACCGCCCCGCTCGAACGTAGGGCGGATGATCCCCTCGTAGAACTCGGGCGAGACATTGATGCAGCCGTGGGTGACGCGGTTGTCGTCCGGCGTAGGCGATGCAAGGCGTTCGGCGCGTTTCTCGGCCGGGACGCCTGTCGCGGTCGGGTGGATGGAGACTGCGGAATCGTAGTCCACCCACAGCACGCGCCCGGCGTCGATCGACGGACCGTAACCGCCCACGAAGCGGCCCGCGGGCGTGGTGCGATCGCGGCCAGGAATCTCGCGAAGCGCGAGGCCGGCGATGCCGGGGGCCGTGTGATCGCCGACCGCGGAGCCAAAGAGCCCAGGTGCGGCGCCGCGAAGTCGGCCGTCGCCGCCGAACACCAGGACCTGTGCGGCGGCCTTGTCGATGATCGCGAACGGATAGCCCTGGTTGTCATTGGCGGCGACAACCCAGCCCGCCAGCTCGATTACCGTGGCGGACACATCCTGGCCTCGCGGAAGCTGGTCGACAGTGGCGACCGGTTGCGCGGCGGCATCCTCGGCGCTGGCCACGCCGAAGCTCGCGAACGCCAACGCCAGTGCCAGCGCTGCATGAACGGACCGGATCGCGGGGTGTGTGTACGTACGGATAAACGGTTCCTTGGAACGAAGACTGGGTAAAGCCAGGAGACCGGTGGCCAGTAAAGACCACCGGGTCCCGGCTCAGGCCGTTCGTCGCGATTCGTGCAGGAGCGACTAACCGCGCGGCACGCGGCGCGGCGCCGCTTCGAGCTGCTGGACGCGGCTTTCCATTTGATCCAGTCGTTGGTTGGCCTGCGTCGCGGACTGATTGGCGGATTCGGCGCTCTGGGCCGCGCCCTGCACCCTCGTGTCGAGTTGATCGAGGCGCGAGTTGATCCCGGCAAACTCGTCGTCATACGTGGCGCAGGCGGAAAGGCCCACGGTAGCGACGATCGCCACGCCGAGCGTACGCGCCATCACCAGATGTTGCTTGTTCAGGAACATGTCGTTCTCCTTCGTCTGGGTATCGGAATATAGCGGCCTTTTTGCCGGGTCCATGACCCGTCTTCAGCTGACGTTGGAGTGCGTGCATGGAGTGTGAAGATGTGGCAGTCAGTGGGAATTGCGGCTTCCCCAATTCATAAACGTGGTCGGAACACGCAGCAGGGGCCGTTTCGTACACCACCGGTTGCCCTCATCCAGATAGATCATTTCGTCCTGCTGGCGCTGCGACTCGAACGCGTGCGTGCGAACGGGGTGCGGATAGTCGAAGCCTTCGAGTCGCGGGCCGTAGACGATGTCCTCGTCCTCGGACGCGGCCGCCATGTCGGCCATGCCAAGCAGGCCTGCGAGCGCTCGATCGCCACCAGCGCATACATGCGCCACGTTGCGCGCCACCGGATTGTCCGGCCAGCCTGCATAGGCCTCGGCGGGCGGCATGAGTTCGGTGAGTTCCGTCGCCTCGCCCTCGGTGCCGTTGATCTCCCACAGCAGGTTGGTGGTCTACATGGATATGGCAGTTCCGGGACCACAAGGGTAATGAATCAGTTCGCCAACCGGGGGGGGGCGCGGGGCCGCGGGATACAATCAGCGGATGGAATTTCCCGGTTATCCCGCCACCCGCCACCGCCTCCAGGTTCGCCCGGGTATCGAGCTGAGTTACCTCGATGAAGGTCCGCGCGACGGCGAAGTCGTGGTCATGGTCCACGGCAATCCGTCATGGAGCTATTACTGGCGCACGCTGGTCGCGGGGCTGTCCGACACCGCTTCCGGCAAGGGCTACCGCTGCATCGTGCCTGACCATGTCGGCATGGGCCTGTCGGACAAGCCTGACGACGGCCGTAATGCCGTGCCGCGGTATGACTACACGCTGCAGTCGAGGGTCGAGGACCTGGCGACCCTGCTCGACCATCTCGGCATCGATGGCCCGGTGACGCTGGCGGTGCACGACTGGGGCGGGATGATCGGTTTCGGCTGGGCGTTGTCGCACCAGGCGCAGGTGAAGCGGCTGGTGATCCTCAACACCGCGGCGTTCCCGATGCCCGAAGCGAAGGCCATGCCATGGCAGATCGCGCTGGGCCGCGACTACAACGTGGGCGAGATCGTGATCCGCGGCTTCAATGCGTTCTCGGCCGGCGCGTCCCGGCTGGGCGTGGAGCGGCGGATGCCGGCCGAGGTGCGCCGCGCCTACGTGGCGCCCTACGACAGCTGGAAGAACCGCATCTCCACTATCCGCTTCATGCAGGACATCCCGCTGTCGCCCAAGGACCGTGCCTGGCCGATGCTCGACGCGGCGGGCCGGCGCCTGCACGAGTACGCGGGCGTGCCGGTGTTCATCGGCTGGGGGCTGAAGGATTTCGTGTTCGACCGCCACTTCCTGGAGCGCTTCCAGGCCGAACTTCCGGGCGCCGAAGTGATGGCGTTCGACGATGCAGGGCATTACGTGCTGGAAGACAAGCACGAGGTGCTGGTGCCGGCGATCCGCGACTTCCTGGAGCGCAATCCACTCTGATTGCCCGCGACCCCTGACAAGGCCGTGGGCGACCGATCGCGGCTATAGCCGCTCCCACAACGCCCGCGGGTTATAGCCGCTCCGACGGCATCCGCGGGTTCAGGCCGCGATCGGGGGAGGCAGGGCAGGCGGCGTGGGCGTGCCGCCGTCGTTCGGCGCATCGTTGTCGTCGGGGTTGCCATCGCGGTCGTTCGCCGCGGCTTCGCGCCAGACCCAGTCGGCCGCGGTCAGCGGTGGCAGGCCGTAGGCGATGCGGGCGTTGTCGCACTGCCGGCTCGGTTCGCCGAATTCCAATGACGCGGGGACGTCGCGGCAGGCCTGCGGGCGCACGGGATGGATGCTGCAGCGGGAATAGCGACCGATGTCGGCATCCAGTGCCACGCAGCGCGGCACGCCGCCGCCCTCGGTGCCGCGCATGGCGCGCTCGTGGGTGCGCAGCGGCACGGTCAGCTCCGGCGGCACCGTGCCTCCAAGCGCGGGCTCTGCTTCGGACCAGTGGAAGCTCACGCGGTAGTGGGCGCAGCAGGCGCCGCAGCTCAGGCAGGGGTGCGGCATCGGCGGGTGGCCGGGTTGGGGCGAAGCGGAATTTTTCTCCGTCCCGGGGCGCCGCGCAAGGGGCACGTGGCTGCGCCGCGCGGCTCAGTCCTGCGCCGCGTCCAGCCCTTGCTGCCAGAAGTCCGCTTCCAGGCGCGCCGCCTTGGCAAAGATGCCGACGAGTTCGCTGAAGCGGTTCTCGCTGGCGTAGCGGCGGCCCAGGTCGTCCAGCCATGCGTGCGCGGCGGCGCCGGCCTGCTGGAAGGCATCGCCGGAGTACTCGGCAATCCAGTCGCGATAGGGGTGGTCGGCGGGAATGGCGTCGATGCCGCGGGGCGCCAGGCGGCGGCCGATCTCGGCATACCCCAGTGTGCAGGGAATCAGCGCCACCTGCAGGTCCAGCAGGTCGCCGGACATGCCCACGTCCAGCACGAAGCGGGTGTAGGCCACGGTCGCCTGCTGCTCCTCGGTGGCCTCGACGTCGGCAGCGCCCAGGCCCCAGCGCTCGCACACGCGCAGGTGCAGGCCCATTTCGTCGATGATCGCCGCCAGCCCGCCCCTGGCGGTGCGCATGTCGGCCATGGTGCGGCTCTTGTACGCGGCCAGCGCGTGGGCGCGCGCGAACTGGATCAGGAACAGGTAGTCCTGCACCAGGTAGTTCCGGAACGCGGCCTGGGGCAGGCTGCCGTCACCAAGGCCGCGCACGAAGGCGTGGTCGACGTAGGCGTTCCAGTCGTCGGCGGCGGCGGATTTGAGGCGTTCAAGCAGCGACATGGTCGATCGTTCTCCGCGGCCGTGGCCGCTGCGAAGGACGTGGGATTGTCAGCCATCGGGCTCGGCGGGGTCCATTCGACGCCGTGGACGCCGCCCACCGGCGGGCGATAATCACCCGATGACCGCCACTTGCAACATCGCCGCGGCGCTCCCGCGGCTTGCCGCCGAAGCGCCGGACCGCATCGCCATGCGCTGCGCCGGCCGCGGCGGCCGCTACGACATCGCCCTCGGCTACGGCGAGCTGGACCGGCGCAGCGACGCCATCGCCGCGGGCCTCGCCGGGCGCGGCATCGCGCGCGGCAGTCGCACGGTGGTGATGGTGCGGCCCACCCCGGAGTTCTTCCTGCTGATGTTTGCGCTGTTCAAGGCCGGCGCGGTGCCGGTGCTGGTGGACCCGGGCATCGACAAGCGTGCGCTGAAACAGTGCCTGGACGAAGCCCGGGCCGATGCGTTCATCGGCGTTCCGCTGGCGATGTTCGCGCGCATGCTGCTGGGCTGGGCGAAGTCGACGCGCGTGCGCATCACCACCGGCGCCCGCCCGCTGCTGGCCGACGCGACGCTGGCCCAGGTCGAACGCGAGGGCGCCGGCGCCGGGCCGCAGCTGACCGCCACGCAGCCTGACGACGTGGCGGGCATCCTGTTCACCAGCGGCTCGACCGGCGTGCCCAAGGGCGTGGTGTACCGGCACCGCCATTTCGTGGCCCAGGTCGACATGCTGCGCGACGCCTTCGGCATTGCGCCCGGTGGCGTCGACCTGCCGACCTTTCCGCCGTTCGCGCTGTTCGATCCCGCGCTTGGCCTGACCTCGATCATCCCGGACATGGACCCCACGCGCCCCGGCAGCGCGGACCCGCGCAAGCTGCACGCCGCGATCAAGCGCTTCGGCGTGACCCAGCTGTTCGGCTCACCGGCGCTCATGCGCGTGCTTGCAGACCATGGTGAGCCGTTGCCCACCGTGACGCGCGTGACTTCCGCCGGCGCGCCGGTGCCCGCGGATGTGGTGGCGAAGATGCGCGAACTGCTGCCCGCCGATGCGCAGTTCTGGACGCCCTACGGCGCCACCGAATGCCTGCCGGTGGCGGTGATCGAGGGCCGCGAGCTGATGACGCTGCGCGAGCGCACCGAAACGGGCGCCGGCACCTGCGTCGGTCGCCCGGTGTCGCCGAACGAGGTCCGCATCATCCGCGTCACCGACGAGTCCATTCCGGAGTGGTCCGACGATCTCGTGGTGAAGCCAGGCCAGGTCGGTGAAATCACCGTCGCTGGCCCCAGCACCACTGATACGTACTTCAATCGGGAGGCGCAGACGCGGCTGGCGAAGATCCGTGAGGCAGGCCGCTCTTCCGCAGGCTTGCCCGCGGGAGAGTCCCGCATCGTCCACCGCATGGGCGACCTCGGCTATTTCGACGCTGAAGGCAGGCTCTGGTTCTGCGGCCGCAAGTCCCACCGCGTGGTCACCCGGGACCGCAGCCTGTGCACGGACCAGGTCGAACCCGTCTTCGACACGCATCCAGACGTCCGCCGCACCGCCCTGGTCGGCATCGGGGAACGTGGCGCGCAGCGCCCGCTGCTCTGCGTGGAAGTGCGGCCCGGGATCGCGAAAGCGGAACACGCCCGCATCGCCGACGAACTGCGCCACCTCGGCGAGGGCTTCGTGCACACCGCGCACGTCGACACCTTCGCCTTCCACCCCGCATTTCCGGTCGACATCCGCCACAATGCGAAAATCGGCCGCGAGAAACTGGCTGCCTGGGCCACGCGCGAACTCCGCGCCGGCAGGGCGTTCGAACCGGCGGCCAGCCCTGATTGACGTGATGGAGGATTGAAGTGCGGGTACTGGTGACCGGCGGTGGCGGATTCCTCGGCCAGGCGCTCTGCCGTGGCCTGGTTGAACGGGGACACGATGTCACCAGCTTCAACCGCGGGCATTACCCCGAACTCGACGTGCTCGGCGTGCGCCAGCTGCGCGGCGACCTCGCCGACCGCCACGCCGTCATCGACGCCTGCGCCGGCATGGACGCGGTGTTGCACAACGCCGCCAAGGCCGGCGCCTGGGGCAGCTACGACAGCTACCACCGCGCCAACGTCATGGGCACCGGCAACGTGCTGGCCGGCTGCCGCGAACACGGCATCACGCGCCTGGTTTACACCTCCTCGCCCAGCGTGACCCACCGTGCGACGCATCCGGTGGAAGGCGGCACCGCCGACACCGTGCCCTATGGCGGGGACCTGAAGGCGCCGTACCCGGCCACCAAGCTGATCGCCGAGAAGTGCGTGCTCGCCGCGAATGACGAGACCCTGGCCACGGTCGCGCTGCGCCCGCGGCTGATCTGGGGCCCGGGCGACAACCAGCTGGTGCCGCGCCTGGCTGAGCGCGCCCGTGCGGGGCGCCTGCGCTTCGTCGGCGGCGGCATGAACCGGATCGACACCACCTTCATCGACAACGCCGCCCAGGCGCATTTCGATGCGCTCGAGCACCTGGACATCGGTGCCGCCTGCGCCGGCCGCGCCTACTTCATCAGCAACGGCGAGCCGATGGCGGTGCGCGAGATCGTCAACGCGCTGCTGCGAGCTTCTGGCGCGCCCGAGGTCGAGGGTTCGATTCCGTTCGGCGTCGCCTATGCAATCGGCGCGGCCTGCGAAACCCTTTGGCCACTGCTGCGCCTGCGCTCGGAACCGCCGATGACCCGCTTCCTGGCCGAGCAGCTCAGCACCACCCACTGGTACGACATGGCGCCGGCCACCCGCGACTTCGGCTACGTGCCCCGGGTGTCGATCGCCGAAGGCCTCGAGCGGATGGCCGTGGCACGCCGGGGCGCCATCACTTCCTGACGACCCCGGCCACCTGAACATGGCTCCATGCCGTCCGCGTCGTGACGGACTGGAGAACCGCCATGCTGAGCTACGCCGTCATCTTCCTCGTCATCGCCCTGATCGCCGCCGTGCTGGGTTTCAGCGGCATCGCGGGTGCCGCCAGCAACATCGCCTGGATCCTCTTCATCGTGTTCCTGGTGCTGGCCGCGATCTCGTTCTTCCGCGGTCGAAAGGTCTGATCCACGCCGCCGGCCGCCGCTCACGCAGCGCGCCGGCGGCCCTGGGCTGGCCGCTACAATGCGCGCCATGGCCCGTTCCCCATCCCCGCTGTCCGGCTTGAAGCCGTTGGCCGGTCGCGCGCTGGAGTCAGCGCTCAACCGTGCGCTCGCCCTTGACGACGACACCCGCCAGGCCCTGTCCAGGCTGGATGGCCGCCATGTGGCCTTGCATCTCGCGTCGCCGCCGCTGGCGATGTCGATCCGCGTGGACGGTGAAGCGCTGCGGGTTGGACCGGTGGATGCCGATGCCGCGCCCGACCTCTCGGTGCGCACCACGCTCGGCGGCCTGCTGGGCCAGCTGCAGGGGATGCTGGGCGCCACCGACGAACACGCCACGCCCAGCGGCCGGCTTCGGATCGAAGGCGATGCCGAGCTGGCCCGCGCGCTGCAGCGGTTGGCGCAGCGCTTCGATCCGGACTGGCAGCGACCGTTCGTGGCTGCGTTCGGGGACGTCGTTGGCGTGCAGGTCGCGAACGCCGCGGCGTCCGCGCTGAAGGGCGCGCGCCGCGCGGGCGAGGGCTTCGCCGCGACCGCGGCCGAGTACGTGGTCGAGGAGTCACGCGACGTCGTTGGCCGCCACGAGCTCGATGCCTTCCATGACGACGTGGACACCCTGCGCGATGACGTCGAGCGCATCGCCGCGCGCGTTTCGCGCCTGGCCTCGGCCGTCGGGGGCGTCCGGTGAGGTCCGCCCTGCACGCCCTGAAGATCGGGCGCGTCCTGCTCCGCTATCGCCTGCACACCCTGTTCGAGGGCACGCCGGCCGGGCGCTGGCTGTGGCTGCTGCGGCCCTTCGTGCCGCGCGCCTCGCGCGAGATCACCGACCTGCCGCGCGGCGCGCGCGTGCGCCTGGCGCTGCAGGAGCTGGGTCCGATCTTCGTCAAGTTCGGCCAGGTGCTGTCGACCCGTCGCGACCTGGTGCCGGCCGACGTCGCCGACGAGCTGGTGCTGCTGCAGGACCAGGTGGCGCCGTTCGACGGCGAGGTCGCGCGCGCCATCGTCGAGCGCGAGCTTGAGCGTCCCGTGACCGACGCCTTCGTCGCCTTCGACACCGTGCCGTTGGCGTCCGCGTCCGTCGCGCAGGTGCACGCGGCGCGGCTGCCGGGCGTCGACGGCCAGCCGCCGCGCGAGGTGGTGGTGAAGGTGCTGCGCCCGGGGATCGCCGCGCGCATCGCCGCCGACATCCGGCTGCTTGAACGCATCGCCGCTTTCGTCGAGCGCACCCATCCCAATGCCGGCAAGATCCGCCCGCGTGAAGTGGTGGACGAAGTCGCCAGCACGCTGGCCGCCGAGCTCGACCTGCAGCGCGAAGGCGCGAATGCGTCGGTGCTGCGCCGCAACTGGGAGAACTCGACCGACCTCTACGTGCCGGCGCCGGTGTGGTCGCACAGCACCGAGCACATCCTGACGCTGGAGCGCGTGAGCGGCATCCCCAGCGACGACATCGCCGCGATCGAAGCCGCCGGCATGGACCGCAAGCTGCTCGCCGCCAAGGCCGTGCGTGTGTTCTACACCCAGGTGTTCCGCGACAACTTCTTTCACGCCGATGCCCACGCCGGCAACATCTGGGTGGACGACGATCCGTCGCGGCGCGTGAACCCGCGCTTCATTGCGCTGGACTTCGGCATCGTCGGCCAGCTCTCGGGCGACGACCAGTACTACCTCGCCGAGAACTTCATGGCGATCTTCAACAAGGACTACCGGCGCATCGCCGAGCTGCACGTGCAGGCGGGCTGGATGCCGTCGACGCTGCGCCTGGACGAACTCGAGGCCGCGGTGCGCGGCGTTTGCGAGCCCTACTTCACGCGGCCGCTGTCGGAGTTCTCGCTGGGCGAGGTGCTGCTGAAGCTGTTCCGAACGGCGCAGCGCTTCCAGCTCACTTTGCAGCCGCAGCTGATCCTGCTGCAGAAGACGCTGCTCAATGTCGAGGGCGTGAGCCGCCACCTGGACCCGACCATCGACATCTGGGCGGTCGCGCGGCCGGTGCTGGAACGCATCCTCGCCGAGCGCTACAGCCCGCAGCGCCTGGGCGCCGAGTTCCGCCGCCGCCTGCCGGAGCTCGCCACGCGCGCGCCGGAAATGCCGGGCCTGCTGCATGCCTGGCTGACGCAGCAGGTGGAGGGGCGGCATCGGCTGGAGATGCAGTCCACGGAGATGGCCGAACTGGTGCAGGTGATGCGCGCGATGCAGCGCCGCACGGTGGCGGCGATCCTCGGCGTCGGCCTGCTGGTGGCGGCGGCGGTGCTGCATGGCCTCGACGCCGGCGGACCGCGGCTGTGGTCGGTGCCGGTCGCCGCCTGGGTCGCGGGCATCGGCGGCCTCTGGGCCATCACTGCCGCCCGCCCGCGGTGATGTACCCCAGCGGCAGCACCCCCTCCAGCGGGAGCAACAGTTCTTGTGGGAGCGGCTATAGCCGCGATGGGAGAGCAATCGCGGCTATAGCCGCTCCCACAACTGCAGGTGCTTCCACAGCTGAAAGGCCCCCCACAGCTGAAGGTCCCCCCACAGCTGGAAGTCTCCCCTCAACTGCAGCTTCTTCCACAGCCGCAGAACGCACCACGGCATCTCCCCCCTCAGCCCTGCCGGTCCTGCATCTGGAAGACACCTTCGCGGTGGTCGACAAGCCCGCGGGGCTGATGGTCCACGACAGCAAGCTTGCGCGCGGCGAGAGCGACTTCGCTGCCGACCGCCTGCGCGCGCAGTTCGGCAAGCCGATCTTCCTGGTGCATCGCCTCGACCGCGCCACCAGCGGCTGCCTGCTGCTGGCCTTCGACCGTGAGACCGCATCCGCGCTGGGCAAGTCGCTGATGGCCGGCGACGTCGACAAGGCCTATCTTGCGGTCTGCCGCGGGTGGCCGGCGGAGGCGGAATTCGTGGTCGACCATCCACTGGATGGCGGTCCCGGCAAGCCACAGAAGAAGCCTGCCGTGACGCGTTTCGAATGCCTGGCGATGGCGGAACTGCCGGTGCCGTCCAGCGGCTTCGAGACCTCGCGCTACGCGCTGCTGCGTGCCTGGCCGGTGACCGGCCGCTTCCGCCAGATCCGCCGCCACCTCAAGCACCTGTCGCATCACCTCATCGGCGACACCAGCCACGGCGACGGCCGCCACAACCGGAGCTTCCGGATGATGGGCATCCACCGCATGCTGTTGCACGCGGAGCAACTTTCGTTTCCGCATCCGCATGATCCGGCGACGCGCGTGCAGGTCACCGTGCCGCCCGACGCGGAGTTCGCGCGCGCGCTGGCATTCTTCCAGCAGTGACGGCACGCCGGATGCGCGCGATGATCGGACCGCCATGACCAGCCTCCCGCCCATCGCGATTCCCGAGGACGAACTCATCGAGCGCTTCGTGCGCGCGTCGGGGCCGGGCGGACAGAACGTCAACAAGGTCGCGACCGCGGTGGAGCTGCGCTTCGACATCGCCAACTCGCCCTCGCTCCCTGATGCCGTGCGCGAGCGGCTGCTCGCCAAGCGCGATCGCCGCCTTACCGACGACGGCGTGCTGGTGCTCAACGCACAGCGCTTCCGCACCCAGGACCGCAACCGCCAGGACGCGCGCGAGCGGCTGGCGGCGTTCATCGAGTCCGGCCGCCAGGCGCCGAAGAAGCGCGTGGCAACCAAGCCCAGCCGCGCCGCCAAGGCCCGGCGCCTTGATGCCAAGCGCGAGCGCAGTACGATCAAGCGCGGGCGCACCGTGCGCGATTGGGACTGACCGGCAGGGGACATGAGGGGACCACGCGAGGACATCCTTCCGGCGCTGCCGCCCAACGTACCGCGCCTGCGGCCGAACCGGTTCGCGCGCTGGTTCGGCCGCAGCATCCTGCGGCTGGGCGGCTGGCGCGTGGTCGGTGAATTCCCGGACGTGCCGCGCCTGGTGCTGATCGCCGCGCCGCACTCGTCCAACTGGGATGGGGTCTGGGGCTTTGCCGTGAAGCTCGGCCTGGGCCTGGACATCAAGATCCTGGGCAAGCGCGAACTGTTCTGGTGGCCGCTGTCGCGGCTGCTGCACGCGCTGGGCGTGATCGCGGTCGATCGCGGCCGCTCGGCGGGAGTGGTGGAGCAGGTGGCGGAGAGGATCCGCGGCGCCGACCGCCTCTGGTTCGGGCTGGCGCCCGAGGGTACGCGCAAGCCGGTCGAGCACTGGAAGAGCGGCTTCCTGAAGATCGCCCGCGCCGCCGACGTGCCGGTGCTGCGGGTGTATTTCCATTACCCGGACAAGGTGATCGGCGTCGGCCCGCTGTTTCACGCCGGCGAAGACGCGGACGAGGACATGCGCCGCATCCGCGAGTGGTACCGGCCGTGGCAGGGGCGCAATCGCGGTACGGTGTAATGCGCTGTCGGCAGGCGGAGATTCCGAGGAAAAGTACATGAAGCCACATCGTCGAATGGATGCCATCGGGGCGGCGCTTGCGTGCGGGATGCTGGCGGCATTGCTGTCCGTGGCCGCGGCTGCCCAGGAAACCCGGAGCGAGGCGGGCGAGGCGCCCGGGGCCTCGCGCCAGGTGGCGCCCACGAAGCCCGTGCTCGCGATCCACGGCGGTGCCGGCGTGGTGCGCGCGGGCCTCTCGCCCGAGGATGAGGTGGCTGCACGCGCGGGGCTCGAGCGCGCGCTGCTGGCGGGCCACGCCAGGCTGCGGGCCGGCGCATCGGCGCTCGATGCCGTGACCGCCGCGATCACCGTGCTCGAGGACGATCCCGCCTTCAACGCTGCGCGCGGCGCGGTGTTCACGCATGAAGGCCGCAACGAACTCGATGCATCGCTCATGGATGGCCGCGACCGTCGTGCGGGCGCGGTGGCCGGGGTGCAGCGGGTGCGCAACCCGATCCTGCTGGCGCGCGCGGTGATGGAGCATTCCCCGCACGTGATGCTGAGCGGCAGCGGCGCGGAAGCGTTCGCCCAGGGACAGGGCATCGAGCTGGTCGACCCGTCCTACTTCCGCACCGAACGGCGCTGGGAGCAGCTGCAGCGTGCGCTGCGTGCAGAAGCCGCAGAGGGTGCCGAAGCCGGTGCCGGGGAGGACGCGGGACGCGGCGGCCTGAAGTACTTCGGCACCGTCGGCGCAGTAGCGCTGGATGTCGAGGGCCACCTTGCAGCAGGCACATCGACCGGCGGCATGACCAACAAGCGCTGGGGGCGGGTCGGCGACGCGCCGATCATCGGCGCCGGCACCTGGGCCGACGCCCGCTGCGCGGTGTCGGGCACCGGCTGGGGCGAGTTCTACATCCGCACGGCCGCGGCGCATGAGATCTGCGCACGCGTGCACCATCGCGGCGACGGCATCGCGACCGCCGCCGAGGCCGTGATCAACGGCGAGGTCGTGCGCGCGGGCGGCGACGGCGGTGCGATCGCGCTGGACGCCGCCGGCAATATCGCCTTCCCCTTCAACACCGAAGGCATGTACCGCGGCTGGATCGGAGCCGACGGGGTGCCGCACGTGGCGGTGTTCGCGGACGAGGTGCTGCCGCTGCCCGCGGAATGACGGCGACGGACGTCAGCGCCGGCTGACGCCCTCCTGCAGCGCCAGCGCATGCGGCCAGCCGCCCGCCAGCGCGCGGTACAGCGCCACCGCGCCGGTCGCGCTGCGGGTGCGGCCGGCGGCAAACGCGTCTTCGGCCTGCAGGCGGGTGCGCTCGGCGTCGAGCACTTCCAGCAGGCCGATGGCGCCGGCGTCGAAGCGGATGCGGGCGAGCTCGGCGGCGCGTGCGCTGTCGCGGGCGGCGCGTTCGAGATGGACATCTTCGGCGCGCGCGCGGTCCAGGCGCACCAGCGCGTTCTCGGTGTCTTCCAGGGCCAGCAGCACGGACTGCTGGTAGCGCGCGAGTTCGCCGGCGGCATCGGCATCGGCGGCGGCGATGCGCGCGCGCACGCGGCCGACGTCGAGGAAGGACCAGTCGATCCCGAGCGCGACCAGCCGCGTTTCGCTGCCGCGTTCGAACAGCGCGCCGGCATCGATGGCCTGGCTTCCGATCAGGCCGCCCAGCGTGAAGCGTGGGAAGAGGTCGGCCGTGGCGACGCCGATGCGTGCGGTTGCCGCGTGCAGCCGCGCTTCGGCCGCGGCGATGTCCGGACGTCTGCGCAGCAGCTCGCCCGGCGTGCCGGGATCGATCGCGCCCGGCAGCTCGGGCAGCGGCGAGGCAGTGCCAAGCACCGTGGCCAGCGCGTCGGGCGTGCGCCCGGTCAGCACGCCCAGGCGATGGATGGCGAAGGCGACCTGGGCCTCGAGCGCGGGGATGCGGCTCAGCGTCGCCTCCAGTTGGGCGCCGGCGCGCGCGGTGTCGAACTCGCTGTCGCGGCCGGCATCGAAACGCGCCTGAACCAGTTCGACGGTCTCGCGCTGGTTGTCGGCGTTGCCGCGGGCCACGCGCAGGCGCTCCTGGGCGCCGCGCAGTTCGAGATAAGCGTGTGCGACCTCGCCGGCGATGGCCACCTGGGCGGCCTGCAGGTCGGCGTAGCCGGCGAGCGCCTCGGCGCGGCCCGCCTCGATGCCGCGGCGGATGCGTCCGAACAGGTCGAGTTCCCAGGCCGCGGCGATGCCGGCGCTGTAGCTGTCGCCGTCGCGGTCCGCCCGCGCGACGCCCGGCGCCTGGTCGGCGCTGGTGCGTGACGTGGCGGCTTCGGCACCGGCGGTGAGCGTGGGGAAGCGATCGAACTTCGCACCGCGCAGCAGTGCGTTGGCGCGGTCGTAGCGGGCGAGCGCGATGCGCAGGTCGTGGTTGGCGGCCAGCGCGTCTTCGACCAGATCCACCAGCAGGGGATCGCCAAAGCCGCGCCAGAAGCGGTCGTCCGCCGTGGCAGGGGTGGGTGTGCCGGCTTCCGCAGCGGCGGCGGTCCCGACGGCGGCTTCAGCGGGTCCCGGCGCGGTCGCTGCTGGCGCGCCTTGGAACACGGCCAGCGCGGGCAGCTCCGGCCGCACGTAGTCGGGTCCGACGCTGCAGGCGGCCAGGGCGAGTGCCAGCACCGTGGCGGTAAGCACCGGCGTCGCGGCGCGTTGGATGTCAGTCATCGTCGTTCTCCAAGGTGTCGTCGGGCCGTGCGTCCGGCGCGTTGGTCGCTGCACGGGCGTCGTCGTCGTGGCCGAAGATGCGGCGGATCTCGTCGAGCGATGGGATTTCGAGCAGGCGCTCAGGCACGGACCACCTCCGTCGACGCGTCGGGTTGCGCAGGCCCGGATGCCGCCACCGGCCGCGTCACCAGCTTGCGCAGCGCGACGTAGAACACCGGCGTCAGGAACAGGCCGAACAGGGTCACGCCAACCATGCCCGCGAACACCGTGATGCCGGTGGCCGAGCGCACTTCGGCGCCCGCACCCGACGACAGTACCAGCGGCACGGTGCCGGCGATGAAGGCGATCGAGGTCATGACGATCGGGCGCAGGCGCAGGCGGCAGGCTTCGAGCGCCGCCTCCACGATGCCCAAGCCCTGCAGTTCGAGCTCGCGCGCGAACTCCACGATCAGGATCGCGTTCTTGCACGCCAGGCCCATCAGCACCACCAGGCCGACCTGCACGAAGACGTTGTTGTCACCGCCGGTCAGCCACACGCCCAGCAGCGCCGAGAGCATGCACATCGGCACGATCAGGATCACTGCCAGCGGCAGGGTCCAGCTTTCGTACAGCGCAGCCAGCACCAGGAAGGCGAGCAGGATCGCCAGCGGGAACACCACCAGCGCCGCATTGCCCTGGGTGGCCTGCTGCCAGCTGAGGTCGGTCCACTCGATCGCCATGCCGTTGGGCAGGATGCCCGCGGCCAGCTCCGTGACCTTGGCCATGCCCTCGGTGGACGACATCACCCGCGGGTCGACGTCGCCGGCGAGGTCCGCGGCCGGATAGCCGTTGTAGCGCAGCACGGGATCCGGGCCGTAGGTCTGGCGGATCTCCACCATCGAACCGATCGGCACCATCTCGCCGCGGTCGTTGCGCGTGCGCAGGTTGGCGATGTCCTCGACGCTGTCGCGGAAGGGCGCATCCGCCTGCGCGATCACCTGCCAGGTGCGGCCGAAGCGGTTGAAGTCGTTGACGTAGGCCGAGCCGAGGTAGGTCTGCAGGGTGTCGAACAGTTCGGTCAGCGGCACGCCCTGCGACTTGGCCTTGACCCGGTCGACCTCGGCGTCGAGCTGCGGCACGTTGGCCTGGTAGGTGGTGTTGGCGAAGCCCATGCCCGGCGTCTGCATCAGCGCGCCCTGCATGGCGCTGGTGGCGTCCTGCAGCGCGCCGTAGCCGAGGTTGCCGCGGTCTTCGATGAAGAGCTGGTAGCCGGCGCCGTTGCCGAGTCCGAGGATCGGCGGCGGCATCACCGAGAAGGTGAAGCCCTCCTGCAGCCCCGCGATCTTCTGGTTGACCTCGGCATTGATCTCCAGCGCGCTGCGCCCGCGTTCGGAGAACGGCTCCAGCGGCAGGAACACCACGCCGGTGTTGGGCGTGTTGGTGAACTGCACCGCGTTGAGCCCGGGGAACGCGATCGAGTGCGCGACGCCATCGGTCTCCATCGCGATCTCGCTGACCTTGGACAACAGTGCGTCGGTGCGCGAGATCGAGGCGCCTTCGGGAAGCTTCACGCCGGCGACGAGGTACAGCTTGTCCTGCACCGGGATGAAGCCCGGCGGCACCGCCTTGAACATCAGGCCGGTGCCTGCCAACAGCACGGCATAGACCAGGAACACCATGCCGCGGCGGCCGAGCGTGCGCGCCACCGCGCCCTGGTAGCGCTCCGAGCTGGCGCCGAAGAAGCGGTTGAACGGACGGAACACCCATCCGAACAGGCGGTCGATCACGCGCGTCGGCGCGTCCTTCGGCGCGTCGTGCGGCTTCAGCAGGCGCGCGGCCAGGGCCGGCGACAGGGTCAGCGAGTTGATCGCCGAGATCACCGTCGAGATCGCGATGGTGACCGCGAACTGCTTGTAGAACTGCCCGGTCACGCCGGACAGGAAAGCCATCGGCACGAACACCGCGCACAGCACCAGCGCGATGGCGATGATCGGTCCGGACACCTCGCGCATCGCCTGGTGCGCTGCTTCGCGCGGCGTCAGTCCCTGCTCGATGTTGCGCTCGACGTTCTCCACCACCACGATCGCGTCGTCGACCACGATGCCGATCGACAGCACCAGCCCGAACAGGCTGAGCGTGTTGATCGAAAACCCCAGCAGGTACAGTGCCGCGAAGGTGCCGACGATCGACACCGGTACCGCCAGCAACGGGATGATCGAGGCGCGCCAGGTCTGCAGGAACAGGATCACCACCAGCACCACCAGCAGCACTGCTTCCAGCAGCGTGGTGACCACGGCCTTGATCGAGTCGCGCACGAAGATGGTGGTGTCGTAGACGGCCTCGTACTCGACGCCTTCGGGAAAACGCTGCGAGACCTCGTCCATGCTCGCGATCACGGCGTCACGGATCTCGAGCGCGTTCGCGCCCGGCGCCTGGAAGATGCCGATGCCGACCGCGTCCTTGCCGTCGAGCTGCGAGCGCAGGGTGTAGTCGCCGGCACCCAGTTCGATGCGCGCGACGTCGGACAGGCGCACGATCTCGCCGTTGGTGCCGGCCTTGAGCACGATGTCGCCGAATTCCTGTTCGGTTTCCAGGCGGCCGCGGGCGTTGATCAGGGTGAGGAAGTCGCTGTCGGGCATCGGCTCGGCGCCGAGCTGGCCGGCGGACACCTGCACGTTCTGTTCGCGCATAGCGCGCAGTACGTCGCTTGCGGTGAGCCCGCGTGACGCGATCTTCTCCGGGTCGAGCCAGGCGCGCATCGCATAGTCGCCGCCGCCGAAGACCTGCGCATCGCCCACGCCGCTGATCCGCGCCAGCGCGTCCTTCACGTGCAGGCGCGCGTAGTTGCGCAGGTACAGGGTGTCGTAGCGGCCGTCGGGCGAGGTCAGGTGCACCACCATCAGGAACACCGGCGACTGCTTCTGCGTGGTCACGCCCTGCCGCCGCACGTCCTCGGGCAGCCGCGCCAGCGCCTGGCTGACGCGGTTCTGCACGCGCACGGTGGCCTCGTCGGGATCCGTGCCGGGTTCGAAGGTCACCGTCATCTGCAGCACGCCGTCGGAGCCCGCCACGGACTTCAGGTACATCATGTCCTCGACGCCGTTGATCGCCTCCTCAAGCGGCGTGGACACGGTTTCGGCGATCACCTTCGGGTTGGCGCCGGGGTACACGGTGCGCACCACCACCGAGGGCGGCACCACGTTGGGGTACTCGCCGATCGGCAGCAGGGGGATCGAGATCAGGCCGGCGGCGAAGATCACGATCGAGAGCACCGCGGCGAAGATCGGGCGGTCGATGAAGAACCTGGAGAAGTCCATGTCGCATCCCTTCGCGGCGTGGCCGCGTGGACCCTGCCCCGCGCAGGCGGGACAGGGGAGAGAGATGCCGGCATCGACCCGACCCGGGGGAGGGGAGGGTGGACGGATCGAACGCCGGCGGAGGAAAACCGTTCGCGTCGCCGGGCGGCGCGGAGGGTCGGGTGTCAGCTCATCGCGTGCCCGCAGCGGCCACTGGGCCGGCGTCCGATCCGCGTGCCGGTGCCATCGCCACCTGTTCCGGTGCGACCGGCATCCCGGGGAAGAACACCTTCTGCACACCGGCGACGATGACCTGGTCGCCGGATTCGAGTCCCGACTCGACCACGCGCAGGCCGTCGACCACGCGGCCCAGGGTCACGTCGCGACGCTGCGCGGTGTTGTCTTCGCCGAGCACGTAGACGTACTTGCGGTCCTGGTCGGTGAGCACCGCCTTGTCGTCGATCAGCAGTGCGTCGAACTCGGCGCTGCCCTCGAGCTGCACGCGGGCGAAGAGCCCGGGCGTGAACACGCGGTCGGGGTTGGGCAGCACGGCGCGCGCGTGCACGGTGCCGGTGGTGCTGTCGACCTGGTTGTCGATGAAGTCCACGATGCCGGCGTGCGGGTGGCCCTGCTCGTCGGCCAGGCCCACGCGCACCGGGTTGCTGGTCGCGTCGCGCGCGCCGCTGCGCGACAGCGCCTGGTAGCGCAGGAAGGCGCGCTCATCGGCATCGAAATGGACGTGCACCGGATCCTGCGACACCACCGTGGTGAGCAGGGTGGCATCGGCCTGGGCGAGATTGCCCACGGTGATCAGGGCGCGACCGGCGCGTCCGGCGACCGGGGCGCGGACCTCGGTGAACTGCAGGTCCAGGCGCGCCGCGGCCACCGCGGCCTCGGCGGCGCGGACGCCGGCCGCGCCCTCGGCGGACGCGGCGCGCCGGGTCTCGAATTCCTCGCGCGAGATCGCGCGCGCCTCGACCATCGACTGCGCCCGCTCGTGCTGGCTGCGGCTCAGCCTTGCTTCGGCGCGTGCGCGCTCGAGCTGGGCCTGGGCCTGGTCGAGCGCGGCGCGATACGGGCGCTGGTCGATCACGAACAGCAGGTCGCCCTTGGCGACTTCGCTGCCCTCGTCGTAGGCGACGCGCTGCACGTAGCCGCTGACGCGCGGCCGCAGTTCCACCGATTCCACCGCGGCAACGCGGCCGCTGAACTCGTCCCACTGCCGCACCGGCGTGGCGACCACGGTGGCGACACCGACACCCGGCGCCGGCGGCGCCTCCGGGTTGGCCACCGCGTCGCTGCTGCAGCCCGAACCGGCCAGCACGATGGCCGCCGCCAGGCCGGTCGCCAGCAGGGACAGGCGGACGGTGGAATGCACGATGACGTTGCGGATGTTCATGGCGGGATGTCCTTTGACGCGAGGGGAAGGCAGGAGCCGGCAGCGCCGGGACGATCAAACGTTCCGGGATTGTCCCGACAACGGGATTTGCTCTCCCGCATTCGGGATGCCGGCATAGCGGTCGGCCATGGAGAGCAGGGCGTCAGACAGCGGCCGCGCCAGTAGGAACAGCGGCACGAAGAGCACGACGGCGATGCTCCAGGAGCGGCCTGTTTCTTCAACAAGCCATTGATTTAAAACGAGCGCAGCCAGGCCGATCCCGTCCAGCGCGATCAGCGTGGAGAAGATGGTGCGAAGCAGGGCGCGGCGCGCGGGACGGGTCATCGGGATCGGCCATGGGCGGGATGGCGGCCACGATAAGCCGATGCACGGCACTTGATTAGCCGTCAGTTCGGGGAATAATTGTCCCCCTGCTGGTCCAATGTCGCCGCTGCCCCGGAGTGCCCCCGTGAGCCACGATCTGAACGACACGCTGATCTTCGTCAAAGTGGTCGAGCTCGGCAGCTTCATCGCCGCGGCCAAGGCCTTGCGCCTGCCCAAGACCACCGTCAGCCGCAAGGTGCAGGAACTCGAGGCGCGCCTGGGCGCGCAGCTGCTCCATCGCACCACGCGCAAGCTCGGCCTGTCCGAGGCCGGCAGCGTCTACTACGAACACTGCCAGCGCATCGCGCGTGGACTCGAGGAAGCCGAGAGCGCTGTCGGCCAGCTGCAGGGCGGTCCGCGTGGCTGGCTGCGCTTCAGCGCACCGTATTCGGTCGGCATCGCCTGGATCGCGCCGCTGCTCGGCCAGTTCCATGCCCTGCATCCCGAAGTGCGCGTGGAGATGTCGCTCAGCAACGAACAGGTCGACCTGATCGACGGCGAGAACGACCTCGCGCTGCGCATCGGCACCCTGCCCGATTCCAACCTGGTCGCACGCCGGCTGGCGGTGTTCCGCACGCAGGTCTACGCAAGCCCGTCGTACATCGCGCGCCACGGCGCGCCGCAGCACCCCGACGACCTGCAGCACCACCGCACGCTGGCGATGCAGAAGTCGCGTCGCAACGGAAATTACTACTGGCCGCTGCGCGACAGCGAGAAAAGCGCGGAGTACCGCATCGATCCGATCCTGGTCGCCAGCGATCCCGCCGCCCTTACGGGTGCGCTGCTCTGCGGCGAGGGCCTGATGCTGGCCAGCGACGTGACCGTCAAATCCTTTGCCGAGCAGGGCGCCGTGCAGCACGTGCTGGCCGGGTGGACCGGGCCCAACCTCGACTTCAACGCGGTGTTCCCGCGGGGGCACGTCACCTCGCCCAAGGTCCGCGCCTTCGTCGACTTCCTGGCCGAACGCCTGAACTTCGACGCCGACTACATGCACACCCTGTGCCCGAACACGCGCTGCACCGAGCAAGGCGACGTCGCCGCCGAACTCGACCGGGTGGCGCGGCAGCCGGAGGCCGCGGCCCAGGGCGGCAAGCGCAGGAAGCGGGACGTCGAAGAGGCCGCGTGATCCCCGCAGCCGCGTGGCGGCACACTCGGCGCGCTAGCGCTCCGAGTGTCCGCTGTCCTCGTGGCCGCGGCGCACGAACAGGTCCGGCTTGATCAGGTCGATGAAGGCCCGTGCCTGCGGTGACAGCACCTTGCCCTTGCGCACCACCACGCCGTAGCTGCGCGCCGGGAACCAGGCATCCAGCGGGCGGATCGCCAGACGCTCGCTGTCGGTGTCGTCCAGGCAGATCGAACTCACGATCGAGATCCCCAGGCCCATCGCCACGTACTGCTTGATCACCTCCCAGCCGCCGACTTCCAGCGACACGGTGTAGGGCACCCGCGCCTGCTGGAACACCAGGTCGACCAGGCGCCAGGTCACCTGCCGCTGCGGCGGCAGGATCAGGCCGTGGCGCGAAATGTCTTCCAGCGTCAGTCGCGGGGTGTGCGCCAGTGGGTGGTCGCGCGGCGTGATCAGCATCGGGGTGAACGAGTACACCGGCACGTAGCTGAGGTCGGCGGGCACGTCGAGCATCGAGCCGACCACCAGCTCCACGGTGTCCGCGCGCAGCAGGTCGGTGCCATCGGCGCTGATGGTGTTGTGCAGGCGCAGCCGGACCTCCGGGCGCTGGGCGCGGTAGGCCTCCACGATTCGCGGCAGCAGGTAGAGGATCGTCGAGCTGTTCGCGGCGATCTCGAGCTCGCCGGCGTCCATGCCGGCCAGCTGGCGGCGGAAGGCCGCCGGCAGGGCGTCGATGCCGTCGACCAGCGGGCGTGCCAGTTCGTACAGCGCTTCGCCCTCTGGCGTAGGGAGCAGGCGGCGGCCGCTGCGTTCGAACAGCTTCGCGCCCATTTCGCGCTCCAGCGCCTGCAGCTGCTGGCTGACAGCGGGCTGGCTGACGTACAGCGCCTCGGCGGCGCGCGACACCGATCCCAGGCGCGCGACCTGGCAAAAGGCCCGGAGCGGCTTCAGGCGATCGCCCTTGTAGGCGAATCTGGGGGTCCGGACAGGGTCCAAGGCCGCGTTCCGCCTCATTTATAAGTAGAAATTATCAATCGCATTGTTATATCTGTTTTGTCAAATACTTACGCCCCGGGGATGGTGAGGGCCCGAACCACGTGCCGGAGCCGCCATGTCCGCAGTCCCCCATGCCACCGTCGCCGAGGCCCGCGTCGCTCCGGGCGCTGCCGCTGCGGCCGACCTGCTGGACGACCGCGCCCTGGGGTTCCTGGCCGGCCTGCACCAGCGCTTCGAGTCCACGCGCCGCGACCTGCTCGCCGCACGTCGCGCGCGCCAGGCGGTGTTCGATGGCGGCGGCCTGCCGGACTTCCGCGCCGACACCCGCGCCATCCGTGAGGGCGACTGGCGCGTGGCGCCGCTGCCCGAGGCACTCCTCGACCGCCGCGTCGAGATCACCGGCCCGGTCGACCCGAAGATGGTCATCAACGCGCTCAATTCCGGTGCCAGCTGCTACATGGCCGACTTCGAGGATTCGACCGCGCCGACCTGGGATGCCCTGCTCACCGGCCAGCGCGCGCTGTGCGAAGCGGTTGCCGGCACGCTGGCCTTCGATGCGCCGGGCGGGAAGTCCTACCGCCTGAAGCCGGAAGGCGAGCGCGCGGTGCTGATCGTGCGCCCGCGCGGCTGGCACCTGGACGAAAAACACCTGCTGGTCGACGGGGAACGCATCTCCGCGAGCCTGTTCGACGCCGGCCTGTTCTGCCTGGAGAACGCCACAGCGCTCGCGGCGAAGGGCCGCGGCCCCTATCTCTACCTGCCCAAGCTGCAGTCGATGGAAGAGGCCGCACTGTGGGACGACGTGCTGGCCCATATCGAAGAGGTGTTGCGCCTGCCCGAGGGCTGCATCAAGGTCACCGTGCTGGTGGAAACGCTGCCCGCGGTGTTCGAGATGGACGAGATCCTGCACGCGCTGCGCGGCCGCATCGCCGGGCTCAACTGCGGGCGCTGGGACTACATCTTTTCGTACATCAAGACCTTCCGCGCGCACCGCGATCGCGTGCTGCCCGAGCGCGGCCAGGTGACGATGACGCAGCCGTTCCTCAAGGCGTACTCGGAACTGCTGGTGCGCACCTGCCACCGCCGCGGTGCGCATGCGATGGGCGGCATGGCGGCACAGATCCCGATCTCGGGCGACCCGGAGGCCAACGACGCTGCGCTGGCGCGGGTGCGCGCCGACAAGTTGCGCGAAGCCGGCGCCGGGCATGACGGCACCTGGGTGGCGCATCCCGCACTGGTGCCGATCGCCAAGGCGATCTTCGACGAGGCGATGCCGGGGCCGCATCAGCACGTTGTGGCGCGCCAGGACGTCGTGGCCGATCGCGATGTGCTGATCGCGCCGCCAGTGGGAACCATCACCCGCGCCGGTTTCGAGGGCAACGTCGAAGTCTGCGTGCGCTACCTCGCCGCCTGGCTCGACGGCAACGGCTGCGTGCCGATCCACTGGCTGATGGAGGACGCCGCCACCGCCGAGATCGCGCGCACGCAGCTGTGGCAGTGGCTGCATGCGGCCGACGGTGGCGAGCCGCTGCACCTGGCCGACGGCACGGTGATCGACGATTGTCTGTTCGAACAGGCCCTGCTGAACCTGCCTTCGCGGCTGGCCGCCGAGGGGCCGATGCCGGGCGCGGCGCGCGTGGCCGAAGCGATCGGGATGCTCGAGGAGCTGACGCGCGGCCAGGCGCTGGAGGAATTCCTGACCTTGCCGGCATACGAACGATTGGCCTGAGCGTTCCACCCCCCCTCCCACAAAAAAAGCCGCTGCCACAAGGGCGCGCTGCAGAATCCCACCGGAGATCCCGCATGAGCACGAAGCTTCCGAACGCCGACGCCATCCGCAACGACTGGGCCACCAACCCACGCTGGGCCGGCATCACCCGCAACTACGCGGCCGAGGACGTGGTGCGCCTGCGCGGCACCGTGCACGTCGAGCATTCCCTTGCACGCCTGGGTGCGGAGAAGCTGTGGACGTCGCTGCATCAGCGCCCCTACGTCAACGCGCTGGGCGCGCTGACCGGCAACCAGGCCATGCAGCAGGTCAAGGCCGGCCTGAAGGCGATCTACCTCAGCGGCTGGCAGGTGGCGGCGGATGCCAACCTCGCCGGGCAGATGTATCCCGACCAGTCGCTGTACCCGGCCGACTCGGTGCCGTCGGTGGTCAAGCGAATCAACAACGCCCTGCTGCGCGCCGACCAGCTGCACCATGCCGAGGGCGACGACTCCATCGACTTCCTGCAGCCGATCGTGGCCGACGCAGAGGCCGGCTTCGGCGGCGTGCTCAATGCCTTCGAACTGATGAAGGCGATGATCGAGGCCGGCGCCGCCGGCGTGCATTTCGAAGACCAGCTGGCCAGCGTCAAGAAGTGCGGCCACATGGGCGGCAAGGTCCTGGTGCCCACGCGCGAGGCCGTGGAGAAGCTCAACGCCGCCCGCCTGGCCGCCGACGTCTGCGGCGTGCCGACGCTGCTGGTTGCGCGCACCGATGCCGAGGCCGCAGACCTGCTGACCAGCGACGTCGACGACAACGATCGCCCCTTCACCACCGGCGAGCGCACCGTCGAAGGCTTCTACAAGACCCGCAACGGCCTCGACCAGGCGATCAGCCGCGGCCTGGCCTACGCGCCGTACGCGGACCTGGTGTGGTGCGAGACCGGCAAGCCTGACCTCGGCTTCGCCCGCGCGTTTGCCGAGGCCATCCACGAGAAATACCCGGGCAAGATGCTGGCCTACAACTGCTCGCCGAGCTTCAACTGGAAGAAGAACCTCGACGACGCGACGATTGCGAAGTTCCAGGACGAGATCGCCACCTACGGCTACAGGTTCCAGTTCATCACGCTCGCCGGCTTCCACGCGCTGAACTACTCGATGTTCAACCTGGCCCACGGCTATGCGCGCCGGCAGATGAGCGCCTTTGTGGAGCTGCAGGAGTCGGAGTTCGCGGCCGCCGACAAGGGTTTCACCGCGGTCAAGCACCAGCGTGAGGTCGGCACCGGCTACTTCGACGCGGTGACCCAGGCGATCCAGCAGGGGCAGTCGTCGACGACGGCGCTGACGGGTTCGACGGAGGAGGAGCAGTTCAAGGTGGCGGTGGCCTGATTTCGACGCCCCTCCCCTACCTGCGGAGGGGGCAGGGCGCACGGCCGGGATGCACCGACCCGTCCTCACCAGTGACTGAAGGAGCCGTGGCACAGCGGCCTGCCCGTTTTTGTCCTAGGCTCTGGCTGCGCAGGATGGCAGCAGGCATGGAGCGTGGACGAATGGATGGGGATCCTGGGGAAGGGCTGCAGCACGGGCTTCCACGAAGCACCAAGTGAAGGAGTGAGCCGACCGTGCTTCGTGCGTTGATCCTCGTCCTGCTTGTTGCCCTTTGCCCTTCGTGCGTTCGTGGTCCAGCGGCTGACGAGAGTCCATGCACTGTTGAGCCGGCCTTGGCCACCTGGATGGCGTCGGTACTGGAAGACACCGACGTGCTCGTCTTTGGCGAGCTGCATGGCAATGCCGAGTCACCGGCAGCGTTCAAGCGGATGGTGTGTGCGACCTTGGCGAGTGCGGACAGGGCTCTGGTCGGGCTCGAGCTGCCTGAGTCCGCCGTCGACGTGGTGCGTGCGCAGGTCGGCGAGGCGATGTCCTCCGCGGCAGCGACCGGTTCGGAGTTCTGGTCCAGGGCCCACGACGGCCGCACAAGCGTCGCCATGTTCGACCTCGTCGAATGGCTCGTGCACATCGAGGCAGCCGGACGCATCCAGCTGCTCGGAATCGACATGCGTGTCACTGGCCGCGAACCGTTCGGGACCACCTCGGGCATGCATCTGCGGCGGGTGCTTTCCCCGGCCGGCGAAGACGCACGCAAGATCCTCCTCTTGACCGGTCGCGGCCATTCCGACTTCCACGGGGGCGGACACAGTATTTCCGAGGATCTCGCCTCGCATGGCATCGCAACGCTTTCCGTGGAGCTCATGCCGACCGGAGGTGCGAGCTGGGTGTGCCGCTTCGGACGCTGCGGTGTGTCGGACGCGCCGCGCGGGGAATGCGGCGTGGGAGGGGATGTGCCTGGTGCGTACGAAGAACGCGACGTCCATCGGCGCCGCGCCACGCTGTGCCTGGGTCCCGTGACGCCATCGTTGCCCAAGGTCCAGTGACATCGGCGGCACCTGGAAAGAACGCGCCGATGCGAATCAGAGCGGTACCGCCCTCGCCTCGGTGACGTGCGCGATCCGTTCCCCATTCCAGTGGTACTGCAGATGCGGACCCTGGTGCACCGGCTTCAACACGTCCGGGTAGAGCGCGGCCACGCAGGTGCCACCCGGCGCGCGCACGCTGTCATAGACGATGCCGTTGCTGCCTTCCGCCCGCAGCTCGACCGCGAAGCGCTGGCTGGCGACGTAGCTGTCGGGGTCGTGGAGTCCGGGGTACGCGCCGCGGATGTCGTGCAGGCGGGTGTCGATGTCGCCGACGTAGCAGCGCATGTCCAGGACGCAGGCGGGCTCGTTCGTGCTGCTCAGGAAGCGCTCCCTGTGGAAGACCGTCTCCCGCACCGCGGTCTGCTGTTCGCGGGCGCAGTAATAGACGCCGTACCAACCGGGGGTAAAGCGCGAGCCCTCGGGGTTTCGATGGGTGAAGGCCGCCATGATCGGCGTGGTGCCCGGGCCTGCGACGCGCCGGCGCGGGGGCACCAGTTCGATCGCGCCGAATTCTTCGCGCATCCGCGGGTTGGTCATCGACTCGAGTTCGTGCAGGGCGTCGATGTCGGCCGGGTCGGCGATCGCATCGAACACGCCCACGGGCGGGAAGCGGCTCGACACGATGCGGTATGTCGACCGGAACCGCACCCGCGTCACGGGGACCGGCATCAGCCCCAGCCCCGCTGCGCGTCCAGGTACTGGCGCACGACGAAGAGGTCGGCGACCTGGCCGCCGAGCATCCGGTCCAGCGCCGGTCGGCCGCCCAGCAGCGGTGTCGCGTTGGGGCGGCGGACCCATTCGTCGGCCTGGCGTTCGTTGCTGAAGATCAGGTGCAGCGCTTTGTAGATACCCAGGACGTAGCTGACGCGCTCGAGGGCGTCATGCGGAAGCTGGCCGCTGCGGTCCCGCTTCCAGCGGAAAAACGTGGACCGGCCGGGGCTGCCCAGCAGCACGCGTTCCTGCTCGGCGCTGAGGCCCCAGCGTTCGGTGATGCTGAAGAATGCGCGGAGCGCGGGGCCGGCGAGTTCGCGGCGGGCGGGTGCATTGACTGCGTGGAGCTGCGCCATGGCTAATGTCCTTTAGTGGACTGTGCAGGCAGTATAGTCCCAAAAGAGACTTTATTCCAGTTCGCGCGATCCGGCGTCAAGACCGTGTTTCAAGCGGCGACCTGGCTCCGCGGGTCGATGCCCCTGTATCCCAGTGCTTCCGCCAGGTGCGCGCTGCCGATGGACTCGCTGCCGGCGAGATCCGCGATCGTCCGCGCCACGCGCAGGATCCGGTGCATCGCCCGGGCCGACAGTTGCAGGCTGTCGATGGCGCGTTCGAGCAGGGCCTGGTCCGCAGCGCCCAGGCGGCAGTGCGCCGCGGTACCAGCCTGGTCGAGGTGGGCGTTGAGCACGCCTGCCCGCGCGGTTTGGCGCTCGCGCGCGGCCTCGACGCGTGCGCGGACGGCGGCGCTGGATTCCCCCGGCGCCGCATCCAGCCGCAGTTCGGTGGATGACACCCGCGGCACGTCCACATGCAGGTCGATGCGGTCCAGCAGCGGCCCCGACACCCGCATGCGATAGCGCTGCACGGCATCGACGCCGCACTGGCAGCGGCCCGACGCATCGCCTGCCCAGCCACAGGGGCACGGATTCATGGCGGCGACGAGCTGGAAGCGCGCGGGGAACTCGCTCTGCCGGGCTGCGCGCGACACGGTGACCGTGCCCGATTCCAGGGGCTGGCGCAGCACTTCAAGGACATGGCGGCTCCACTCCGGCAATTCGTCCAAAAACAGCACGCCGTGGTGCGCCAAGGATATTTCTCCGGGCCGCGGCTCGCTTCCGCCGCCGGCCAGGGCGATGGCGCTGGCGGTGTGGTGCGGCGCGCGGAACGGCCGCTGCAGCCAGCGCGCAGGATCGATGCCGCGGCCGCTGACCGAGGCGATGGCCGCGGTCTCCAGGGCTTCGGCCTCGCTGGCGGGGGGCAGGATGCCCGGCAGCCGCGACGCGAGCAGGGTCTTGCCGCAGCCCGGGCTGCCCGAGAGCAACAGGTGATGGCCGCCGGCCGCGGCGATCTCAAGCGCGCGCCGTGCCCGCAATTGCCCCCGGACGTCGGCGAGGTCGGGAACGCCGGCTGCGGGGCCCGTGTCGACGGGCCGGGCCTCGGCCTTCGGCAGCGGCCGCTGCCCGGTCAGGTGGGCGCAGACTTCCGACAGCGTGCGCGCCACGCGCACGTCCACGCCTGCGGCCAGGGCGGCCTCGGCGCCGTTGTCGGCCGGCACCACCAGCACCCGGCCGGCCTCGCCGCAGGCCAGCGCCGCCGGCAGCACGCCATCGACTGCACGCAGTTCGCCGCTCAGGCCCAGCTCGCCCAGGAACTCGTGTCCCGCCAGGGCCGTGCGCGGCAGCTGCCCACTGGCCGCAAGGATCCCGAGCGCAATCGGCAGGTCGAAGCGACCACCGCCCTTGGGCAGGTCGGCCGGGGCCAGGTTCACCGTGGTGACCCGTGGCGGGAACTCGTACTGGGCGCAGCGGATGGCCGCGCGCACGCGGTCCTTGGACTCGCGGACCGCGGCCTCCGGCAGGCCGACCATCGACATCCGCGGCAGGCCGCCGCTCATGTAGACCTCGACCGTCACTTCCGGCGCGCGTACGCCGGCGCGTGCACGGCCGTGCACGATCGCAAGACCCGCCATGGCAGGAACCTCAGTGGGGTTGTTGCGGCGCCGGTGGCGCAGCCGTGCTACCGCCGTTGCCGCCGGCAAGCTGGGCCTCGAGCTGGGTGACCTGGGCCTGCAGCGCCTCGAGCTTCTCGCGCGTGCGCAACAGTACCGCCTGCTGGACGTCGAACTCCTCGCGGGTCACCAGGTCCAGGCGTGCCAGCCCCGCCTGCAGCACGGACTTGAAGTTTTCCTGCAGCTCCTCGCGGCCCTCGCGCAGGCCGGGGGGCACCAGGCTGCTGAGGCGGCGGGCGAGGTCGTCGATGTGGCCGAGGTCGATCATGGGGGTGTCCTCCGGTGTTGCAGTCAGCGTGGTCGCCACGCGGGTCCCGCGCCATCGGCCCGGTGCGTGCGTGCGGGTGGGAAAAAGCCCGTCGCCCGTGCCGGGCCGCGTTATGCTGCGCGCACTGCAAGCGGAGGCTGCGTGATGAAGATGATCATGGCGATCATCAAGCCGTTCAAGCTCGACGACGTCCGCGAGGCGCTGTCGGAAGCCGGCGTGGCCGGGATCACCGTCACCGAGGTGAAGGGGTTCGGTCGCCAGAAGGGCCACACCGAGCTTTATCGGGGCGCCGAGTACGTCATCGACTTCCTGCCCAAGATCAAGCTCGAGGTCGCGGTCACCGACGACCAGGCGGAACTGGTCACCGAGGCGATCCTGAAGGCCGCGTCCACCGGCAAGATCGGCGACGGCAAGGTCTTCGTCTACGACCTCGAGCGCGCGGTGCGCATCCGTACCGGCGAGCTCGACGCCGACGCCCTCTGAGGTCTCCGCAGGAAGAAGTCAGCTGTGGGGGCGGCTATAGCCGCGATTGGCCCGAATCGCGGCTATAGCCGCTCCCACGAAAGCTGCTCCCGCAGAAGTCCCTCCCGCAGCAGCAGCTAGCAGTGCCCCGCTTCAGCCCAGCGCTTCGGCCACGAATGGCGGCAGCACCTGCGCGGCCTTGTGGATGTCGGTGCTGTAGTACTTCGTCGCAAAGGCCTTCGCGCGCGCGTCGTCTTCGCGGAAGCCGAACCCGCGGCCATCCTTGCGCGCCAGCGTGCAGCTCCACCAGCCGGTCGGGTAGCAGGGCTGTGGGAAGGGCAGGGTCTGGAAGCTGTCGAAACCGGCCTTGCCCATCTCCGCGCGCATGGCCTGGATCAGCTCGAGCAACACCAGGGGAGACTCCGACTGCTGCACCAGGATGCCGTCGTCCTTCAGCGCGCGGAAGCAGCTTTCGAAGAAGCTCTTGTTGAACAGTCCTTCGGCCGGACCCACCGGGTCGGTCGAGTCCACGATCACCACGTCCAAGCTGCCCGGCGCGCAGTTCGCCATGTAGGCGATGCCGTCGTCGAACATCACCTCGGCGCGCGGATCGCCATTGGATTCGCACAGCTCGGGGAAGTACTTCTCCGCCATGCGCGTGACCTGCTCGTCGATGTCGCACTGCACGGCCTTTTCGACGCCCGGATGCTTCAGCACTTCGCGCAGCGTGCCGCAGTCACCGCCGCCGATGATCACCACCTGCTTCGGGTCGATGTGGGTGAACAGCGCGGGGTGCGTCATCATCTCGTGGTAGAGGAAGTTGTCGCGCGTGGTGACCATCATCGCGCCATCGATGAGCATGACGTTGCCCCAGTCGGTCGACTCATGGATCTCGATCTTCTGGAACGGCGACTGCACCTCGTCGAGCTTGCGCGTGACGCGGTAGCCGATGGCGGAGCCGGCGGGATCGAAGTTCTCGTACAACCAGTGCGGGGTGCTCATGGGGGCATCCGGAAGCGGGGATGAAGGCCGCGGATTGTAGCGGACCGGTCGTGGCCGACTTAGCATTGGTGACGGGTCGGGCGCAGGGGGCGCCTGTGGGGAGGGGACGGGATGACCAATGAGGAGCGGCGCGCGCTGGTCGCGCGCCTGGAGCAGGCCGCGCGCCGATCGCCGCGTGCCTACCGGTTCAAGCTCGCGCTGCTGGCCTGCTTGGGCTTCGCGGTGCTGGGCGGCGCCGTGCTGATCGCGCTGGGCATGTCGGCCGGGCTCGTGCTGGTGCTGCTCGCGATCAGCCCGGTGCTGCTGCTGAAGCTGGCGAACGTGGTGTGGATCCCGATCGGCTTCGGGCTGCTGGTGCTGCGGGCGCTGTGCATGCGCTTCAAGCGCCCGTCCGGCTTCCGCCTGCGGCGGGGCGAGGCGCCGGAGCTGGAAGCCGAGGTCGAGCGCCTGCGTCGTGCCGCCGGCGCGTCCCGGCTGGCCGGCATCGTGATCGACCAGGAGCTCAACGCCGCCGCGGTCAGTCTGCCGCGGGCCATGGGCCTGCTGGGCCACCAGCACTGGCTGGTGCTGGGGCTGCCGCTGATGCAGCTGCTGGACCGCGACCAGTTCGCCGCCGTGATCGCGCACGAGTTCGGGCATTTCGGCGGCGGACATTCGCGATTCGCGGGCTGGATCCATCGCGTCCGCGGCAGTTGGTATCGACTGCTTGTCGAGCTCCACGAACGCGGCAGCCGCGCCGGGCGTGTATTCGCCCGCTTCTTCGACTGGTACGCGCCCTGGTTCGACGCCTGGAGCTTCGTGCTCGCGCGCGACAACGAATACCAGGCCGATGCGACCGCTGCACGCATCGCCGGCGGCGAGGTGATCGGGCAGGCGCTGGTGCGGCTACACGTGGGTTCGGCGCGCCTGGCGCAGGACTTCTGGCCCGCCGTGTCCGACGCGAACCTGCGCGAAGCTGCGCCGCCGTCCATGCTGTTCCGGGACATGGCCGCCGCCCTCCGCCACGGCCATGCCGACGACGGCCAACGCATCGCCTTGCGCCTGGCGGAGAGCCCTGGCGTGGACGATACCCATCCCACCCTGGCGCAGCGGCTGGAGGCGCTGGGCGTGGAAGCGGTCGAACCGCCACCGCCCGTGGAGAGTGCGGCCGAGGCCTTGCTGGGTGCGCTGCTACCGCAGCTTGAGGAATCGTTCAGCGCCGAATGGCGGGCACGCATCGAAGGGCACTGGCGCGAGCGCTACATGCAGCACGGTGCCAACCTTGAGCGGCTCGGCGAACTCGAAGCCGGGGAGGTGCTGCTGCCGGACGAGATGGTCGAGCACGCACGACTGGTCGAGGAGCTCCACCCGCAGGTGGACGCCCTGCCGCTTTACCGCCGCGCGGTGGCCGCGGCGCCCGAGGATGCCTTCGCCCGGTTCCGCCTGGCCCTGCTGCTGCTGGCTCGCGACGACCGCTCCGGTATCGACGAGATGCGGCGCGTGATCGCGCTGGAAGCGGGCAGCGAAGAGGTCGTGCTGCGCGAGCTGGCTGCGTTCCACCAGCGGCAGGGCGACGATGCGGCGATTGCCGCGCTGCAGGCCGAGTTCGACGATCTGCGCGCCCGCGCGGCCCGGGCCGACCGCGCGCGCAACGAACTCCGGGGGCGCGATGTCTTCGTCGGGCACGGGCTGGACGACGAGGCGCTGCGCGATGCCCGCGCCGTGCTGGGCAGGGCCAAGGGCGTTGCGAAGGCCTGGATCGTGCGCAAGGTGCTGGAGGGCGATCCGCGCGCCATGCCGCACTTCGTCGTGCGCATCCGCCTGGGCGGGCTGATACGGAGCCAGGAAGAGGTCATCGGTCGGGTGGCCCGGGGCCTGCGCCTGCCCGGGACCGTGATGGTCTTCACCGCCGAGCACGGCCGTCGCGTCGCGTACCGCGTGCGCAAGGCCGCGGGAGCGCCGACCTACCAGCGCGGCAGGCACTGAGCGCCGCTGCGTGCATGGGGTGCCGGCGCGCGGGGCTAGAATGCGCGCCTCCCCCCACGCTCCCGGATTGCTGCCCATGACCGCCTGGTCCATCGACCAAGCCCGCAAGACCTACTCGATCCCGCACTGGTCCTCGGGCTATTTCGACGTCGATGCGGCCGGCCGCGTCGTGGTGCGTCCGCGTGGCGCCGGCGGACCGGCGATCGCGCTGCCCGAGGTCGTGGATCGTGCGCGCGAACAGGGCGCGAACCTGCCGATGCTGGTGCGCTTCCCCGACGTGCTGGGCGACCGCCTGGGCGCGCTGCAGGCGGCGTTCGCGCAGGCGCAGGCGGACTGGGAGTACACCGGCGGCTACACGGCGGTCTATCCGATCAAGGTCAACCAGCATCGCGGGGTGGCAGGGACGCTGGCCTCGCACGCGGGCGAAGGCTTTGGCCTGGAGGCCGGCAGCAAGCCGGAGCTGATGGCGGTGCTGGCGCTGTCGCGCCCGGGCGGCCTGGTGATCTGCAACGGCTACAAGGACCGCGAGTACATCCGCCTGGCGCTGATCGGTCGCAAGCTGGGCATGGACGTCTTCATCGTGGTGGAGAAGCCCTCCGAACTGCGGCTGGTGATGGAGGAGTCCAAGGCGCTGGGCGTGGAGCCGGTGCTTGGCGTGCGCATGCGCTTGGCCACGCTCGGCGCGGGCAAATGGCAGAACTCCGGCGGCGACAAGGCCAAGTTCGGCCTCAGTCCGCGGCAGCTGCTGGACCTGTGGAAGTCGCTGCGCGATGCCGGCATGGGAGATGCGCTCAAGCTGCTGCACTTCCACATGGGCTCGCAGATTTCCAACGTGCGCGACATCGCGCGCGGCATGCGCGAGGCCACGCGCTACTTCGTGGAACTGTCGCAGCTGGGCGCGTCGATCGACTATGTCGACGTGGGCGGCGGCCTCGGCATCGACTACGAAGGCACGCGCTCGCGTAGCTACAACTCGGTCAACTACGGCATGGCGCAGTACGCGTCGAACATCGTGCAGCCGCTGGCCGACGCCTGTGCCGAGGCCGGCCTGCGCCAGCCACGCATCGTCACCGAGTGCGGGCGCGCGATGACCGCGCACCACGCGGTGCTGGTGGCCAACGTGTCCGAGGTCGAGGCCGCGCCCGAGGGCCGCGTGCCCGACGAGCACGACGACGAGCCCGCGGTGATCCGCCACCTGCGCGAGATCCATTCCGAACTCGATGAGCGCCCGGCGGTTGAGCTGTTCCACGAGGCCCAGCACCACTATGCCGAGGGCCTGAGCCTGTACGCGCTGGGGCAGTTGGACCTCGTGCACCGCGCGCGCATCGACGACCTGTTCTACGCCATCGCCCACGCGGTGAAGGCGCGCCTGACGTATGACGAGAAGAGCCACCGCCCGGTGCTCGACGAACTCAGCGAGCGCCTGGTCGACAAGTACTTCGTCAACTTCAGCGTGTTCGAGTCGATGCCCGACGTCTGGGCGATCGACCAGGTGTTCCCGATCGTGCCGATCGAGCGCCTGGACGAGGCGCCGACGCGTCGCGGCACCATCGCGGACCTCACCTGCGACTCCGACGGCAAGATCGACACCTACGTCGAGAACGAGGACCTGGACAGCTCGCTGCCGCTGCACGCACTGCGCGCCGGTGAAAGCTACCGCCTGGGCTTCTTCCTCGTGGGGGCCTACCAGGAGATCCTGGGCGACATCCACAACCTGTTCGGCGACACCGACGTCATCGCGGTGAAGGTGGACGGTGACGGCTACGCGATCGCCCAGCAGCGCCGCGGCGACACCACCGACGTGATGCTCGATTACGTCGGCTACCGGCTCGAGGACCTGCGCCAGAGCTATGCCGACAAGGTCGCAGCCGCGGGCCTGCCTGCCGACGAGGCCGCGGGCCTGGCCGCGGACCTGGAAGCCGGCCTGACCGGTTACACCTACCTCGACGACACGCCGCTGGGCTGAAGCGTGACGCGGCGCATGGCCCGCCGGCTGCACGAAGGGCTGGATTGCGCGAGAATCGCGCGGAAACCGGGAGCGGACCGTGCTGGAACTGTTGATGGCGGTGGGAGTCGGGCTGGCGATGCTGCTGCCGCTGGCCAATCCGTTGACGACCGTGGCGCTGATGATGGGCCTGTCGCGCGGCATGAGCGAGGCCGAGCGCGACCGGCAGGCGTTCAAGGCGTCCTGCTACGTGTTCACGATCATGGTGGCGTCGTTCTACGCCGGCCAGCTGGTGATGAACGTGTTCGGCATCTCGATCACCGGCCTGCGCATCGCCGGCGGCTTGATCGTGGCCTTCATCGGCTTCCGCATGCTGTTCCCGCAGCAGAAGCTGGAGGAGACGCCGGAAGTGGAGCGGCGTGCCGAGGAACTGCGCCAGCACCGCACCGAGGACATCGCCTTCATTCCGTTGGCCATGCCCAGCACCGCCGGGCCGGGCACGATCGCGCTGATCATCAGCACCGCTGCGGCGATGCAGGACGACCTTCCCTGGTCGGGGTGGGTGCTGAACGTGGCGCCGGTGCTGACCTTCTTCATCGCCAGCGTGATCCTGCTGCTGTGCCTGCGCAGTGCCGGCCGCATCATGCGTTTCCTTGGCCAGAGTGGCGTGGAGGCGTTCTCGCGGCTGATGGGCTTCCTGCTGGTGTGCCTGGGCGTCCAGTTCGTGATCAACGGCGTTTACGAGATCTTCAAAGACCTGCACATGCTGGCGCAATCCGCCCTGTAGACCCGGCTGGAGCCGGATGTCCCTTGACCCTCTTTGGGCGGTGGGGGTTGGATGCGCTGCGGCGGCTACGCTGCCGGTGAGCGCCAGGGCGCTGCCACCAGCAGCACGCCCAGCAGCACCAGCATCGCACCGGTCACGCGTATCCAGTCCGCGTGCCGCGGTGCCTGCAGCACGCCGTAATGATCCAGCAGCAGCGATGCCACCAGTTGTCCGAACACCGCCAGGCAGATCGCCGCGGCCGCGCCGACGCGCGGGATCAGCAGCGTGAACACCGCCACGTAGACCGCGCCCAGCACGCCGCCGATCCAGATCCAGGCCGGGAAGCGCGCGTCCGCTGCGGCGCCCCAGGGCGTTCGCGCCGCCAGCAGCCAGGTGCCCAGCACCACGGTGCCGACCAGGAACGATGCGAAGGCCGCCATCACCGGCCCGTGTAGCGCCGTCGCCAAGCGCGCGTTGACCAGGCCCTGCAGCGGCAGCATGGCGCCGATGGCCACGATCGCGAGCATGGCCAGCCAGGGATTCATGCGCTGCGTCCGTCCGCTGCCACCTGCGGTCTTCCTGCAGCCGCAGGCACGGCCCGCTTCATTCCGCCGGCATCCGGTGGATCTGCAGTCCCGCCAGCGACTGGCTCACCGGCATCACTTCCAGGCGATTGATGTTGAGGTGCGGCGGCAGGTTGGCGACCCACCACGTGGATTCGGCGATGTCGCTGGCGGTGATCGGCTGCGTTCCCGCGTACAGCGCATCCGACGCGGCACTGTCGCCACCGGTGCGCACGAGGGTGAACTCGGTTTCCGCCAGGCCGGGCTCGATAACGCTCACGCGCACGCCGGTGCCGTGCAGGTCGGAGCGCAGGTTGAGCGAGAACTGCTCGACGAAGGCCTTGGTCGCGCCATAGACGTTGCCGCCGGGATACGGATACACGCCGGCGATCGAGCCGATATTGACGATCGCGCCGCGGCGCTCGATCAGCGTCGGAAGCATGCGGTGGGTCATCGTGACCAGGGCGGTGACGTTGGTGTCGATCATCTGCCGCCACTGGGCGAGGTCGCTGGCCTGCGCCGGCGCGGTGCCCAGGGCGAGCCCGGCGTTGTTGACCAGGAGGTCGACGCCGCGAAACGGTTCGGGAATCGCGTCCAGCGCGGCGGCCATGGCGTCGGCATCGCGGATGTCGAAGCAGGCGGTGTGGATGCGGTCCGGCCCCAGGCGCGCGGCCAGGGCATCGAGCCGGTCCTGGCGGCGCCCGGTGGCGACGGCGCGCCAGCCGGAGGACACGAAGCGCTCCACGATCGCGGCGCCGAAGCCGGCAGTGGCGCCGGTGACGAGGAGGGTCTTCATGATCGCGATTCTACGCCGGCGCGGAGAGTTTCTTTTTCGCCGGAGGCTTCCGCGCGGCGGGCGTGGCGACGCTCCTGCCTGGCTTGCACGCCGTGGTGTTCACTGCCAGCGCGGCCGCCGGCCTGCGCTTGCGCCCGGTGGCGGCCTTGCCCGCCGTCCGCGCCTTGGTGGCCCGGTGCTTCTGCAGCATGTCCTCGGCCAGCACGATGTCCTCGGACAGGATGCCGGCGGCGCGCGCGACCGCGATCCGCGTTGCCGCACGGTTCTCGTCGGGATTGGCCATCAGCAGCTCGCGGATGGCCCCGCGCAGCGCGGCCTCTGCGTCGTGCTTGAGCCTGAGTTCGCTGCCTTCGCGGAACAGCGCCAGCAGCGCGTCCACGACCGGCTTGATGAGTGCGGCTTCGATCGCCATCGCGGGCTCTCCTCCTGGGAAGGAGAGGCTACGGGGCGGCGGTCGCAGCGGCCGCGACCGCCGGGGCGGGCGGCCTCAGCGGGCGCGGATCGCCAGCGCTTCCAGGCCGCCGTTGCCGAGCTTCTGCTTGGCTTCGGCCAGTTCGGACGCGGTGCCGTAAGGCCCCATGCGTACGCGGTGCATGGTGCGGCCGTCGATGTCGGCCGACTCCACGCGGGCGACCAGGCCGAGCATGGCGATGCGTGCCTTGAGCGCTTCGGCATCGCCATTGCTGGCGAACGAGCCGGCCTGGAGGATGTAGCGCGCGCCGTCGGCAGCAGGGGCGGCGGACGCGGTCGGCGACGCCGGCCGCGCGGGCGCGGGCTGTGGTGTGGCCGCAGGCGCCGCGGTGGCTGCGGGCGTGGCGGTATCGGCCAGGTCCGCAGCGTCGGCGTCGCGCTCGCGCTGCTGCGCTGCACGCTCGCGGTCCAGCAGTTCACGCTGTCGCGTCTGCTCGGCGCTCGCGCTGGCTGCCAGTTCAGCGTCGGTCATCGCCACTTCCTGGCCGGGGAGCAGGTCGTAGAACTCGTAGCGGGTTTCCGGCGGGCCTCCTTCGCGCGGCGTCGCGGCCGTGCGCGACGGGGCGGGAGCGTCCTCGGCCACGCTTTCTTCGCCTGCGTTGGCGGCGGCGGCCGGGCGCGCGTCCGGGTTCGGCGTCGGGCGGAAGAAGCCCTGCTCGCCATCGGACTTGAGCAGCTTCGGCACCGCCATCACCACCACGATCGTCAGCAGCACGCCGATGATCATCCACGCCCAGCCCGGCAGCGGCGCACTGCTGCCGCTGTTGCGACGGGCCTGGGACTTGCCGCGCTTCACTGCCACTTACATCGCCTCCGGGGCCTGCACGCCCAATACACCAAGTCCGTTTGCCAGCACCTGCCGCGTCGCGAGCGCGAGCGCCAGGCGGCCGTCGCGCAGGTCGGCGTCGTCGACCAGGAACTGGTGATCGTTGTAATACGACTGGAACGCCTGTGCCAGCTCCAGCAGGTACTGCGCCACGAGGTGCGGTTCGAGCAGCTGTCCGGCCGTGGCCAGCAGTTCCGGCCAGCGGCTGATCGAAGTCACCAGCTCGAGCGTGGCGGCGCTGTCCAGGTCCAGCGGCTGCGCCAGGCCGTTGTCGCGGTCGAATGCCAGGCTGCGTTCGTCCATCTGCCGCAGCAGGCCGCAGATCCGGGCGTGCGAGAGCTGCACGTAGTAGACCGGGTTGTCGAGCGACTGGCTGCGCGCCAGGTCGATGTCGAACACCAGCTGCGAGTCGGGTTTGCGCGCAACCAGGAACCAGCGGGTGGCGTCGCGGCCGGCTTCGTCGATCAGGTCGCGCAGGGTGAGGTAGCTGCCTGCGCGCTTGCTGAGCTTCACTTCCTCGCCGCCGCGCATCACGGTGACCATCTGGTGCAGCACGTACTCGGGATAGCCCTGCGGAATGCCCTTGTCGAGCGCCTGCAGGCCGGCCTTCACCCGCGCCAGCGAGCCGTGGTGGTCGGCGCCGAGTTCGGTGATCGCGCGCTCATAGCCGCGCTCCCACTTCGACAGGTGATAGGCGACGTCGGGCACGAAATAGGTGTAGGTGCCGTCGGACTTGCGCATCACGCGGTCCTTGTCGTCGCCGAAGTCGGTGGTGCGCAGCCACAACGCGCCGCCCTCTTCATAGGCGTGGCCGCGTTCGTCGAGCTGGCGCACGGTGTCCTCCACCTTGCCCTCGCTGTACAGCGAGGACTCGAGGAAATACACGTCGAAGGACACGCCGAAGGCGGCGAGGTCGCCGTTCTGCTCGTTGCGCAGCCAGGCCACCGCGAAGCGGCGGATCGCATCGATGTCGTCGGCGTCGCCGTTGCCGGTCACCACCTGGCCTTCCACCTCGACGCTGCCGCGGTCGAGGAAGGCGCGGGCCACGTCGGCGATGTAGTCGCCGCGGTAGCCGTCCTCGGGCCAGCCGGCGTCGTCGGGGCGGATGCCGCGCGCGCGCGCCTGCACCGACTTCGCCAGGTTCTCGATCTGCACCCCGGCGTCGTTGTAGTAGTACTCGCGCTTCACGTCCCAGCCGTTGGCATCGAGCACGCGCGCGATGCAGTCGCCGATCACGGCCGCGCGACCATGGCCGACGTGCAGCGGACCGGTGGGATTGGCCGAGACGTACTCGACGCCGGCCACGCGCCCGGCGCCGCTGGCGTTGCGGCCATAGGCCGGGCCCTGCGCGTGCACGTCGCGCAGCTGGCGCTGCCATGCGGCGGGCGACAGGCGGAAATTCAGGAAGCCCGGGCCGGCGATCTCGACCGCGGCGATGTCGCCGCCGACCGAAATCGCCGCGGCCAGCGCCTGCGCCACCACGCGCGGATTGCTGCGCGCCGGCTTCGCCAGCAGCAACGCTGCGTTGCTGGAGAAGTCACCGTGCGCGCGCTCCTTCGGGCGCTCGATCACGAAATCGGGCGTCACGAGGTCGGAGGGCAGGGTGCCTTGGTCGCGGAGCGTGGCGATGCCCTGTTCGACCAGGGCCTTGAGCGTTGATTTCACGGGGATTCGCGCAGGAACACGGCTGCCCATTGTACGCGAGCGCCCGCCCGCGCCCGGGCTGGCGCCTGAACCGGCCCTGCGGCGTCCGGCTTAGACCCAGCCGCGCGCGGCGAGCGACACCGGCGCACCGTCGCCGACCACGAAATGGTCGAGCAGGCGGACGTCGACCAGGTGCAGGGCCTGTTTGAGCCTGGCGGTGACCGCGCGGTCGGCCGCGCTGGGTTCGCTGCTGCCGCTGGGGTGGTTGTGGCCGACGATCACCGCCGCCGCGTTGTGCCCCAGCGCCCGGCGCACCACCTCCCGCGGGTGCACTTCGGCGCCGTCGACGGTGCCCCGGAACAACTCTTCGAAGGCCAGCGCACGGTGGCGGGTGTCGAGGAACAGCGCGGCGAAGACCTCGCTGGGATGCCCGCGCAGGCGCTGGGAGAAATAGCGTCCGGCGGCGTGCGGATCGGTCAGGGCTTCGCCGCGCTCCAGGGCGGCCGCCAGGTGGCGGCTGGCGAGCTCCAGCGCTGCGGACAGCTGGCAGGCGCTGGCCGGTCCGAGGCCCGGCAGCGTCACCAGCTCGGCGGGGGGGCGATCGAGCAGGCGCCGCAGCGGGCCGTGGTCGGCCAGCAAACGGCGTGCCGTGGCGACCGCGTCGAGCCCGCGTACGCCGGAACCCAGGAACAGGGCCAGCAGCTCCGCGTCCGACAGGACGGCCGCGCCGCGGGCGAGCAGCTTCTCGCGCGGGCGTTCGCCGGTGGGCCAGTCGCGGATGTGCATGGGCGATCCTCGGAGTGGGTGGTCGTCGGCCGCCGACGCATCGCGGCAGGGGATGGAACCGCGCGGCGGGTCTGAAAGGGGGGTGCCTGCGCCGGCAGCCGACGTGGGGCCATTGCACGCGATCAGGCGTCGCGGCGCCGCCGGGCGGTCATGGACGTTCGGGTAAGCTGTCCGACCCCTGCCGGGTCAGGACACTCCGAGCGCACATGGCCAAGACCGACAGCCAACTCGAAGGCGAGCGCATCCTGCTGTGCGTGTGCGGCGGCATCGCCGCGTACAAGTCCGCCGACCTCGTGCGCCGCCTGCGCGACGCTGGTGCGCAGGTGAAAGTGGCGATGACCGAGGGTGCGACGCACTTCGTCGGCGCCACCACCTTCCAGGCGCTGTCGGGCGAGACCGTGCGCACGTCGCTCTGGGATCCGGCCGCCGAGGCCGCGATGGGCCATATCGAACTCGCGCGCTGGGCGACCTGCGTGCTGGTCGCGCCGGCCACCGCCAACACCTTGGCCAAGCTCGCCCACGGCTTTGCGGACAACCTGGTCACCACGCTGTGCCTGGCCACCACCGCGCCGCTGGCGCTGGCGCCGGCGATGAACCACCGCATGTGGCTGCACCCGGCCACTCAGGCCAACATGGCGCTGCTGCGCGCACGTGGCGCCCTGGTCACGGGGCCGGTCGACGGTCCGCTGGCCGAGGGCGAGTCCGGGCCCGGGCGCATGGCCGAGCCGCTGGACATCGTCGCCGCGCTGGCGGCCGCGACGCCATGAGCCGCGGCACGCTGGCCGGCCTGCGCGTGCTGGTCAGCGCCGGCCCGACCTACGAGGACATCGATCCGGTGCGCTTCATCGGCAACCGCAGCAGCGGCAAAATGGGTTTCGCGATCGCCGCGGCCGCTGCGCGCCGCGGCGCGGACACGGTGCTGGTCGCCGGTCCGGTGGCGCTCGACACGCCCGCAGGCGTCGACCGCCGGGATGTACGCTCGGCCGCGCAGATGCACGCCGCCGTGCTCGCCGCGCTGCCGGCCGACATCTACATCGGCGCCGCCGCGGTCGCCGACTTCACCCCGGCCGCCGTGGCCGAAGGCAAGATCAAGAAGCAGCCAGGCGGCGATGGCCTGGTGCTGGAACTGGTGCGTACCGCCGACATCCTCGCCGGGGTCGCATCGCACGCACTGCGTCCGCGGCTGGTGGTCGGCTTCGCCGCCGAAACCGGTGACCTCGAGGACAATGCGCGCGACAAGCTGCGCCGCAAGCGCATCGACCTGATCGCTGCCAACCGGGTGGGTGTCCCGGGCAGCGGCTTCGAGTCCGATGACAATACGCTCCATGTCTTCAGCGCCGACCGCGGGCAGGTGCTTGGCCCGTCGCCCAAGACCGAACTTGCCGAGGCGCTGCTCGATCTCGTCGCCGCACAGTTGCAATGAACCCGCACCAGGACGCCAGCCGCCCATGCAGCACACGCTCGACCTGAAGATCCTCGATCCGCGCATCGGCGCTGAGTGGCCACTTCCTGCCTATGCCACCGATGGCAGCGCCGGCCTGGACCTGCGCGCCGCGATCGACGCGCCGCTGGAACTCGCCGGCGGCGACACCGCGCTGGTGCCCAGCGGCATCGCGATCCACATCGCCGATCCGGGCCTGTGTGCAATGGTGCTGCCGCGCTCGGGACTCGGGCACCGCCATGGCCTGGTGCTGGGCAACGGCACCGGCCTGATCGACGCCGACTACCAGGGCCCGCTCATGGTCAGCCTCTGGAACCGCTCGCGCGAGGCCTACGTGGTCCAGCCGGGCGACCGCATCGCGCAGCTGGTGCTCACGCCGGTCGTGCGCGCGGGGCTGCGGGTAGTGGATACTTTCGAACAAAGCACGCGGGGCGCGGGTGGCTTTGGCCACACCGGCACGCGCTGAGGGGGATACACCGGATGGATCTGAAGGCTTCGAACACGACCCGGCAACTCGTTGTGCACGGGCGGCCCTGGCTGCTGCTGCTTGCCGCGGCCGCGGTGCTGCTGGCGCTCTGGCTGGCCTGGACCGGCTGGCGGCAGATGCAGGACGGCACCCGGCGTGACCAGCTGTCGGTCAATCGCGACGCGCTGGCACAGTCGGCCGCGCGTTCGCTGGGCAACGAACTCGAGCGGATGGCCGAGCGCGTGGACTCGGCCCCGGTGCGCGAGGCCCTGGCTGCGGGGGACTTTGACGCCGCGGCAAAGGCGCTGGCCCTGGACTGGCCGAACATCGAGCATGCGGCGATCCACGCCCTGGACCTGGCCGAGGCCTACGGCGCGGTCGAGGAGGCCGGCTATGGCCGCATCGCCGTGGCCGAGGCCGCGATCATCGAGGGCAAGCCGGTAATGGGCGTGGTGCGCGACGGCGGCGGCCCGCGCCTGGCCCTGGCGGCGCCGGCGCGCGTCGACGGCGCCCTTGTCGGCGTGGCCTACGTACGCCTGCCGCTTGCGCGCGCGACCTCGAGCCTGGACGCCGTCGACGTGCCGGGTTCCACCTACCTGGCGCTGCGCCAGGGCGGCTTCACCCTGGCCGCGCGCGGCGACGAAAAATACGCCGTGTCCGCCGAGCGCATGGCCGTGCCCGTGGCCGGGACCGGCCTGCGCGTGGCGGCCGGCCTGCCGCCGCGGCCGGCGGCGCTGTTCGGACTTGGTGCGATGCCGTCGTTCGTGGTGGCCGCCATCCTGCTGCTGCTCGGCTACCTGCTGTCACGCCTGCCGTCGCTTGTCGGCAAGCCGGAGCACGAGGAGACCGGTGACGCGCCCACGCTCGAGCAGGCGCTGGAGCTGGAACCCGAAGACGGCGTGGACGGAACCGACGGGTCCGCAGCCGCACCGGTGCGCGCGGAGGCAGTCAAGGCAGCGGTGGCGATCGACCCGGGCATCTTCCGCGCCTACGACATCCGCGGCATCGTGGGGCAGACGCTGGACATCGGCGTCGCCGAGCTGATCGGCCACGCCATCGGCTCGCTGATGCACGAACAGGGGCTGAAGGACATCGTGATCGGCCGCGACGGCCGCCTCTCCGGTCCGGACATGGTCGCCGGCCTCACCGCCGGCCTGCGCAAGGCCGGCCGCGACGTCATCGACATCGGCATGGTCCCGACCCCGGTGGTGTATTTCGGCGCCTACCACCTGCGCACGGGTTGCTGCGTGTCGGTGACTGGCAGCCACAATCCGCCCGACTACAACGGCTTCAAGATCGTGGTCGGCGGCGAGACGCTGTCGGGTGCCGCGGTGACCGACCTGTACGCGCGCATCGCCGAGGATCGGCTCCACATCGCGCCCACGCCGGGCGGCGTGACCGAGCGCGACATCGCCGACGACTATGTCGAGCGCATCGCCTCCGACGTCCAGGTCGACCGCGCGCTGAAGGTCGTGGTGGATGCCGGCAACGGCGTGGCCGGCGAGATCGGCCCGCGCGTGCTGGCCGCGATCGGCGCCAACGTCGAGCCGCTGTTCTGCGAGATCGACGGCACCTTCCCCAACCACCATCCGGATCCGAGCGAGCCGCACAACCTGGTCGACCTGATCGACATGGTGAAGCGCTTCGACGCCGACCTCGGCATCGCCTTCGACGGCGACGGCGACCGCCTGGGCGTGGTCACGAAGGACGGCGAGAACATCTATCCCGACCGCCTGCTGATGCTGTTCGCGGCCGACGTGCTGGAGCGCAACCCGGGTGCCGTGATTGTCTACGACGTGAAGTGCACCGGCCGCCTGCAGGGCCACATCCTGCGCCACGGCGGCAGCCCGCTGATGTGGAAGACCGGGCATTCGCTGATCAAGGCGAAGATGCGCGAGACCGAGGCCGAGCTTGCCGGCGAGATGAGCGGCCACTTCTTCTTCGGCGAGCGCTGGTACGGCTTCGACGACGGCATCTATGCCGCCGCCCGCCTCCTGGAAATCCTGGCGTCGCGCCCGGAATCACCCAGCGAGGTGCTGTCCGCGCTGCCCACCGGCATCGCTACGCCCGAGATCAAGGTCGATGCCCCGGGTGGCGATCCGCACGCCTTCGTCGAACGCTTCGTTGCGCAGGCGACGTTCGAAGGCAATGCGCGCCCCTCGACCATCGACGGCCTGCGCGTGGACTTCCCGGACGGCTGGGGCCTGGTGCGTGCCTCCAACACCACGCCGGTGCTGGTGCTGCGCTTCGACGCCGACAGCGAAGAGGCCCTGGACCGCATCCGCGGCCAGTTCCGCGAGCAGCTGCTGGCGATCGACCCGGATCTGCCGCTCCCGTTCTAGCCCCGACTGTTGTGGGAGCAGCCAATAGCTGTGGGAGCGGCGATAGCCGCGATTGCGGCCATGGCGGCTCCCACAGCTATAGCTGCAGGCCGACCGCCCCTAGCCGGACTTCATGTTCCGATAGCGCTCCAGCGCCCCCTCCAGATCGCTACCCAGCGACGCATGATCCGCCAGCTGCCGCTGCATGATCGCCTGCTGGCGGACCAGGTCGCCATGCTGCGACTGGATGCCCTCGGCCAGGGTCTTGCCCACGGGCTGCTCGAGCAGCTCACGCTCGGCCGCTTGGCGCAGCAGTGACAGCAGGCTCTGGCGCAGGTTGGCGAGGCTGAGCTCGGAGGTCTTCAGCGACTCTTCCACCAGGGTGATGCGCTCGCCGTAGGCACGGCGCAGGTCGTCTTCGGTGGCGTATGACTCGACCATGGCCAGGTCGCGGCGGTAGCGCTCGGCCTCGGCCAGTTCGGCATCGGCCGCGGCGCGGGCGGCGATGGCCGCGGCGCCGCGTTCGTCGTCGGTGAGTGCGCGCGGCACCTGTCCGGTGCGCGCGCCGCTCTGGGCGCTGATCTCGGTGCGGGCGCGGTCAAGCGCGCTGGCCGGCAGCGTATCGCCGCAGACCTGGACGCCGTTCTCATCCCAGCAATAAAGTTTCTTGTCGGTCGGCGCCTTCTGCGCCACGGCCGCCAGCGGCAGCGCGGCAAGCACGATGCCGGCTATGCAGTTCATGGTCTTCATCGTATCCGTCCCCCCGGTCGGCCGAATCAGGTGGCCGCGCTGCCGAAGCGCGCGCGGTACGCGAGCAGGTGCTCGCGCTCGGCTGACAGTGTCGCGTTTCCATCGGTGAACGCAAGCAGGTCGTCGAAACCGGCAATGGCCACCACAGGCACGCCTTCGTTGGCCGCCACTTGTGCCGCGGCCGATCGGCGGTCGCCGGATGCCTCGTCGAGGATCTCCTGGCGGTCCAGCGCGATCACCACGCCGGCGGGAATGCCACCGCCGGCGCGAATCAGGCCCAGGGCTTCGCGCACGGCGGTACCCGCGGTGAGCACGTCGTCGACCACCAGCACGCGGCGGCCCACCAGCGCCGCGCCGACCAGCGTGCCGCCTTCGCCGTGGGCCTTGGCTTCCTTGCGGTTGTAGGCCAGCGGCAGGTCGCGGCCGCGGCGCGCGTACTCGCAGGCGAGCGCTGTGGCCAGCGGGATGCCCTTGTAGGCCGGGCCGAACAGCAGGTCGAACACCAGTCCGGCGGCATCGATGGCGTCGGCGTAGCAGGCGGCCAGCGTGGCGAGCGCGGCGCCGGAGTCGAAGCGCCCGGCGTTGAAGAAATACGGGCTGGTGCGGCCGGACTTCAGCGTGAACCCGCCGAAGCGCAGGGCCTCGGCCTCGAGCGCCAGCTGCAGGAAACGTGAGCGGTGGTCGGGCATGGGTTGCAGTGCGGCCGCGGCGGGGGCGCCATGGTAGCAATCCGACGGCATTGACCGGGGTCAAGGCCATGACCACCGTCCCCGGCTTATGGTGAACGTGGACTGGCGCCGGTTGGAGACGGGTGATGCGGATGCGGACGAGGCTTGGAATCGTGACGACGCTGGCGATGGCCGTGGCGCTTGCCGCCGGCTGCGGAAACAACGCGCCCGACCGCGCGGGCGTGCCTGCAGACGGAACCGCTCCGGCAGATGCGGCGGCCGCGACCGCAGCCCCGGCGGCCGATGCACCGGTGGCGACCTCCGGCGTGCCCGGCACGGCGCAGACCGCCGAGGCGGCCGACCCGACCGATGCCGCGGGCGCGTCTGCCGATACGCTGCGGACCACCGCGGCGGCGATGTTCGGGACCATCCCCGAGGTCGTCGAGGAACTTCGCGGACAGCCGCTGTCCGACGACCAGGTCGAACTCGGCCGCATGCTGTTCTTCGACCCGCGCCTCTCGCGCAGCCACCTGATCACCTGCAACACCTGCCACAGCATGGGCACCGGCGGCGCCGACAACGTGCCGGCGTCGATCGGCCACGGCTGGCAGCGCGGCCCGCGCAACTCGCCGACCGTGCTCAACGCCGTGTTCAACGCCGCCCAGTTCTGGGACGGTCGCGCCGCCGACCTCGCCGAACAGGCCAAGGGCCCGGTGCAGGCCAGCGTCGAAATGAACAGCACCCCGGAGCTCGTGGTCGAGACGCTGCAGAGCATCCCGCAGTACGTCGAGCGGTTCGGCACCGCGTTCCCGGGCCAGGCGGACGCGGTGAGCTTCGACAACATGGCGCTGGCGCTGGAGGCCTTCGAAGCCACCCTGGTGACGCCGCACTCGCGCTTCGATCGCTGGGTGCTGGGCGATGACGCCGCCATCGACGCCACCGAGCGCAAGGGCCTGGAGCTGTTCGTGTCCAGCGGCTGCGCGTCCTGCCACAACGGCCGCAACTTCGGCGGCCAGGCCTATTTCCCCTTCGGCGTGATCGAGCGCCCGGGCGCGGACATCCTGCCCGAGGGCGACAAGGGTCGCTTCGAGGTCACCGCCACCGCCACCGACGAGTACGTGTTCCGCGCCTCGCCGCTGCGCAACGTCGAGCTGACCGCGCCGTATTTCCATAGCGGCCAGGTCTGGGACCTCGAGCAGGCGGTGGCGATCATGGGCAACGCCCAGCTGGGGCGCGAGCTGAATGCGGAGGAAGCCAGCGCGATCGCCGCCTTCCTGCGCACCCTGACCGGGCGCCAGCCGACGGTGGAGTATCCGATCCTGCCGCCGAGCACCGAGCGCACGCCCAAGCCGACGCTGTAACGCAGGGCCGGAGCGGCCGTCGGCAACAGGGTCGGCGGTGCGTTAACCTTGGACAGCGGCGGGCCTGTGCCCGCCGCTTCCGTCATTGCACCGGCACTCCATGCGCATCATCAGCTTCAACGCCAACGGCATCCGTTCGGCCGCCAAAAAAGGCTTCTTCGACTGGTTCCGGGCCCAGGACGTCGACATCCTCTGCGTCCAGGAAACCAAGGCCCAGGAACACCAGCTCGTCGCGGCAGACGGTGAAGGGCTGCATCCGGACTACCTGCCCGAGGGCTACAAGGCCTGGTTCCGCGATGCCACGACCAAGAAGGGCTACAGCGGCGTGGCGATCTACAGCCGCCGCGAGCCCGACGAGGTGCGCACGGCGCTGGGCTGGGCGCCGTTCGACGACGAAGGCCGCTATATCGAGGCGCGCTTCGGCAACCTGTCCGTGGTGTCGTTCTACATCCCTTCGGGCTCGTCGGGCGACCTGCGCCAGGGCTTCAAGTTCGAGGTCATGGACTGGCTCAAGCCCATCCTCGACGGCTGGCTCGCCAGCGGTCGCGACTACGTGCTGTGCGGCGACTGGAACATCGTGCGGTCGCGCAACGACATCAAGAACTGGACCGGCAACCAGAAGAACTCCGGCTGCCTGCCGCCCGAGCGCGCCTGGCTCAACGGCATGATCGCCGACGCCTGCGGCGACGGCCTGTGCGACGCGCCGACGCACGGCTGGAGCGACGCGCTGCGCGTGCTGCGTCCGGACGTCGCCGACGAATACACCTGGTGGAGCAATCGCGGCGCCGCGCGCGCGAAGAACGTGGGCTGGCGCATCGACTACCAGTTCGTGACCCCGGCGCTGGCCGGGCGCGTGGACGCCTGCGCCGTGCACGGCGAGCCGCGCTTCTCCGACCACGCGCCTTTGATCGTGGATTACCGCGAATGAGCGCCGGCAAGCGGTTCGCAGGTCCCCGCGCATGAGTACCGCCGCCGGCGCCGATGCGCCGCCGAAGCCCTCCGCGTGGCGTGCGTTCGCGCAGCCCGCGGCGTGGACGATGTTCTTCTTCGGCTTCGCCTCGGGGCTGCCGTTCCTGCTGGTGGCCGGCACGCTGGCGTACTGGCTGCGCGAGGGCGGGATCGAGCTCCGGGAAATCACCATGATCGCGAGCGCGGGCATGGCGTACTCCTTCAAGTTCGTGTGGGCGCCGCTGGTGGACCGCTGGCGGCTGCCGCTGCTGGGCCGCTTCGGGCAGCGTCGCGGCTGGCTGCTGCTGGCGATGGCCTGCGTGATGGTCGGCCTGCTGGCGATGTCGGCGCTGACGCCGGAGCGGCTGACGGTCTTCGTCGCGCTGACGCTGTTCGTGGCCTTCTCCGGCGCCACGCTCGATATCGCCGTGGACGCCTATCGCGTCGAAATCGCGCCGCCGTCCGCACAGGGCGCACTGGTGGCGACCTACTCGCTGGGTTACCGGATCGCGCTGATCGTGTCCGGCGCGCTGGCCCTGGTGCTGGCCGACCACGCCGCCTGGCCGAACGTGTACCGCCTGATGGCCGCCTGCATGCTGGTGCCGCTGGTGGCCTGCCTGGTGGCGACCGAGCCCGAAGTAATGCGCGTGCGCACCGCGGGCTGGGCGGCGGGCCTGCGCGAGGGCGTGGTCGAGCCGTTCGCCGACTTCTTCCGCCGCTTCGGCGGCGGCGTCGGCCTGGTGGTGCTGCTCTTCATCCTGTCGATCAAGATCTCCGACCAGGCGCTGGTCGGCGGCATCATCGGCCCGTTCTATCTCGACCAGGGCTTCAGCAAGACCGAGATCGCCGCGGTGACCAAGGTCTACGGCATCTGGGTCGGCATCGCCGGGGTCTTCCTCGGCGGCGTGGCGGTGGCGCGCTGGGGCATCCACTGGCCGCTGCTGGCGGCGATCATCCTGGGCGCGGCGAGCAACCTGCTGTACCTGGTCCTGATCGGCGCCAACGGCGACATCGGCCTGCTGACCCTGGTGATCTCGGGCGAGAACCTGGCCCAGGGCTTCCTCGGCACCACCGCGGTCGCGTACCTGTCGGCACTGGTCAACACGCGCTACACGGCCACGCAGTACGCGCTGTTCTCATCGCTGATCATGCTGCCGGGCAAGGTGCTGGGCTTCTTCTCGGGTGCCATCGTCGAGACCAGTACCGGCGGCTATGCCACCTACTTCCTGATCACCGCGGTGGTGGCGGTGCCGGCGGTGCTGCTGTTCTTCTGGCTGAAGCCGCGGGTGCGCGCCGGCGGGGATGACGTGGTCCCCGCGACGACCGGGGATGGCGCGTGAGCAGGGGGAGGTGCTTGCCGCCGGGGCCGCGTCGTCGTATCAATGACAGGGTGCCCCGCTCGTGAGCGCCCACTGGACGCCGGCCGTGACCGACATCGTTCTCAAGGACATCGACGAAGTGCTGCTCGAGCGCATCAAGCGCGTGGCCGAGCGCCGCGGCTGGGCGCTGTCGCACGCCCTGCTGCACTTGCTGGAGCAGGGCCTGTACGCGATCGAGGGCGACGGCAAGCTCGGCTTCGACAACTCCGAGGCCGACGTGCTGCAGGCGGCGATCGCCGCGCTGGAAGGCGTCCCGGACGGCGTCTTTTCGATGATCGGCCAGGTTCCCGACGACAAGACGCCCTGACCGCCTACAAGAGCGGGGTTGCGGGGTGGATGGCGCCGAGCACGCGTGGCCCGGCTGCGCCGGTGACCGTGGCCAGGTTGCCCGGCCGGCCCGCCAGCGTTTCCCGCGCCAGCCAGGCAAAGGCCATCGCCTCGATCGCGTCCGGATCCAGGCCATGCGCTGCGCTGGATTCCACCACCATGCCCGGCAGTTCACCGGCCAGCGCCGCCATCAGCGCCGCGTTGTGCACGCCGCCGCCGCAGGCGATCACGCGCGCGGTGCCGGGCTGGGTGGCGCGCAGCGCGTCGGCCACGGTATGGGCGGTCAGCGCCAGCAGCGTGGCCTGAACATCGGCGGGCGACTCCGTGCCGGCCAGCCGCGACTCCACCCAGCCGAGGTGGAACTGGTCGCGGCCGGTGGATTTCGGGGGCGGCAGCGCGAACCACGGTTCGTCCAGCAGGCGCGCCAGCAGCGTTTTGTCCACGTGGCCGCTGGCCGCGAAGGCGCCGCCGCGGTCATAGGCTTCGCCGCGGTGGTGCAGGCACCACGCATCCATCAGGCCGTTGGCCGGACCGGTGTCGAAGCCGCGCACCGGGCCTTCGGCCGGCAGCAGGGTGAAGTTGGCGATGCCGCCGAGGTTGAGCACGGCGCGCGACTCGCCCGGTTCGTGCAGCAGGGCGGCGTGCAGCGCCGGCACCAGCGGTGCGCCATGGCCACCGGCGGCGACGTCACGGGCACGGAATCCGGCGACGGTGGTGATGCCGGTACGTTCGGCGATGCTCGCCGCGCATCCCAGCTGCAGGCTGAAGGGCAGGACGCCATGCGGGCGGTGGCGCAGGGTCTGGCCGTGGGAGCCGATCGCGGTGATGTCCGCCGCCGCGGTGCCGGCGTCGTCGAGCGCTGCCAGCGCGGCCGCCGCAAAGGCGCGGCCGATGGCCACGTCGAGTTCGCCGACGTCGTCCAGGGTGAGAGATGCGCCCTGCTGGCCGAGCGCGACCAGTCGTGCGCGCAGCGCGGGATCCCAGGGATAGGTGCGGGCGAAGCGGAGCGACGGCCGGGCAGCTGCATCGTCGCCGTCGAAGTCGACCAGCGCGGCGTCGATGCCGTCGGCGCTGGTACCGGAGATCAGTCCAAGGAAGCGGCGCGGACCGGCCATGCGTGCAAGCCCGTCGATGGCTTGGCGCGGCGCAGGGGCGATCAGCCCCGGCCGCGGGCCGCGGTGGTGTCGCGGTCGGCGGCGGCGACGCGCGTGTCGTCGTCCGCGGCCGGCACCTGGGCGTAGATGACGTCTTCGACCGTGCGGATGCGCGCCAGCGCCGGCCCGGTCTGGGCCTTGAACGCGATCAGCGCGGTGCCCTTGAGCGGCTCGGGCTCGGGCATCGTGTGCTGCAGCGGGTTGCGGTGCACGCCGTTGATGCGGAACTCGTAGTGCAGGTGCGGGCCGGTGGACAGGCCGGTGGTGCCGACGCGGCCGATCACCGTGCCCTGGCTGACGCGCTGGCCCTGGCGGATGTTGCCGAAGCCGGACATGTGCGCGTACAGCGTGGTGTAGCCGCGCCCGTGGTCGAGGATCACGGTGTTGCCGTAGCCGCCGCGCCAGCCCTTGAACTGCACGCGGGCGTCGCCGGCGGCCATGATCGGGGTGCCGGTGCGCGCGGCGTAGTCCACGCCCTTGTGCTGGCGCACGTTGCCGCTCACCGGGTGCCGGCGCGAGCCGAAGCGCGAGCTCAGGCGTGCGTACTGGATCGGCATGCGGATGAAGCTCTTCTTCAGCGGCCGGCCTTCTTCGTTGTAGTACTGGGCCTTGCCCTCGTGCTCGAAGCGGAAGGCGGTGAAGGGCTTGTTCTTGGCGGTGAACACCGCCGCCAGCACGTTGCCGGTCCGCAGCAGCTCACCCTCGCGGTAGACCTGCTCGACGACCACGCTGAAGCGGTCGTTCTGGGTGACGTCGGTGTTGAAGTCGATGTCGTACTGGAAGATCTCGTCGGTCAGCATGTTGATGCTGGATCCCGACAGGCCGAGCTTGCGCGCGGAGTGGAACAGCGAGCGGCCGACCTTGCCGCTGACCACGGTGGTGCGGATCTCGATGGGGCGCTCGATTACGGTTTCAACGACGTCGTCGCCGGCCAGTGCGAGTTCCACGCGCTGGGTCTCGTTGCGGTCGTAGCGCAGCGCGCGCAGGCCGGCACGCTTGTCGTCGGCCGCCGGCGGGTCGAACGCGAAGCCGAGCTGGACGCCGGGGCGTAGCCGGGTCAGGGCGTCGCGCGCGCCGGGGTGCGCGAGCAGGGTGTGCATGGTGCTGGCGGGGATGTCCAGGTCGGCGAAGATCGCCCCCAGCGTCTGGCCCTTCTCCACCGTCACCGGCATCCACTCGTTGGCCGGAAGCGCCTGCGCGGCCACCACTGGCTGCGCAGGCAGCGACAGCGACAGCGTGGTCAGGCGGCTGCTGTGCGGAACGTCGACGGCGGTATTGAAACCGGGCACGATGGCGAGCAACAGCGCGCCTGCGGTGGCCGCGAGGCTGGCATGGGCCCACTGTCGCCGCGACCAGCGGCGGTTGCCGGCGGTTAGGTCCGCGGTGTCGACGTGTTGCTGGTTGGCGGCGGCCTGGCGCTCGAGTTCGCGCAGGTTGTCGAGGCGGGCGCGGCTGGTGTGCTGCGCGTCCGGTGACTGGGGCGATTCAGGCGTCGTCATGGTGTGGATCGGACTCCCGGCCCGTGCGTGACGGGCACGTCACGACGCCACCATAATCACGCGAAGATCATGCGTCAAACGATTGACGCCAATGAAGTTTCCGCCGGGTTAATATTTTAACTTCGTGATAACAACCACTTAGAACCGCGTCACACTTTCCGTGTTGCGGTGCACACAGGATTCAAGGCCTTGTCACAGATGTCTCCCCCGCCCGCCCCCGCGTCCGCCGCCATCGAACTCATCGCCCGTGGTGCCGACGAGCTCCTCAAGCGCGAAGAGCTCGAGGCCCGCCTGGCGTCCGGGCGCCCGCTCCGGGTCAAGGCCGGTTTCGACCCCACGGCGCCCGACCTGCACCTGGGCCACACGGTGCTGCTCAACAAGATGCGGCAGTTCCAGGACCTCGGGCACACCGTGGTGTTCCTGATCGGCGACTTCACCGGGATGATCGGCGACCCCTCGGGCAAGAGCGCCACCCGCAAGCCGCTGACCCGCGACGACGTGCTCGCCAACGCGAAGACCTACGAGGACCAGGTGTTCAAGGTGCTCGACCGCGAGCGCACCGAGGTCCGCTTCAACTCGGAGTGGTTCGGGAAGATGGGCGCGGCCGACATGATCCGCCTCGCCGGCCAGCTCACGGTGGCGCGCATGCTCGAGCGCGACGACTTTGCAAAACGCTACGCCGCGCAGCAGTCGATCGCGATCCACGAATTCCTCTACCCGCTGGTGCAGGGCTATGACTCGGTCGCGCTCGAGGCCGACGTCGAGCTCGGTGGCACCGACCAGAAGTTCAACCTGCTGATGGGTCGCGGCCTGCAGGAGCATCACGGGCAGAAGCCCCAGGTGGTGCTGACCATGCCGCTGCTGGTGGGGCTGGACGGCGTCAACAAGATGTCCAAGTCGCTGGGCAACTACATCGGCGTGACCGATCCGGCGATCGACTTCGTCAACAAGACCATGAAGGTCGGCGACGACCTGATGTGGGACTGGATCGACTTGCTGAGCTTCGAGATCGGCATCGCGGAGGCGTCGAAGCTCAAGGCCGACGTCGCCGCAGGCACGCTCAACCCGCGCGAAGTGAAGCTGCGCCTTGCGCGCGAACTGGCCACGCGCTTCCACGATGCCGCCGCGGCCGAGACCGCGATCGCCGGCTGGCGCGCGGCGGTGACCGGGCAGGGCGACACCTCGCTGCTGCCGCTGCAGGACGTGGTGGTGCCGGCGGAAGGCCTGCGCATCGCCGCGCTGCTCACCGCGGCCGGGATCACGCCGTCCAATTCGGAGGCGAACCGCAAGCTGAAGGAGCGCGCCGTCAAAGTGGATGGCAACGTGGTCGAGGATCCCGGTGCCGCGTTGGGGCCCGGCTTTGAGGGCGTATTGCAGGTGGGCAAGCGCAACTTCGCGCGTGTGCGTCTGGTGGTGGCGGGCCTGTAACGGCCCACGGACACATGGCCGCCCCTACCTGCCGGTCGGCGATACAGAGAGGGGATCTGCGCCCGGTCGAGGCCCGGACGCATCACTCAGGCGGCGCTTAGCGCCGCCATCACCATCAGCGCCGCCACGCAGGCAAAGCCGACCAGCCAGGACAGGCTGCGCACCAGCTGCACGTCGGCGACGTAGAACACGCCGTGCGCGATGCGCATGGCCACGAAGACGAGCGCGAGCAGCGCGATGCGGCCATGGTCGACCCCGGCCAGCTGCGCCATCAGCACCGCGGCCGCGAACGGTGCGAAGGCTTCGAAGGCGTTGAGGTGGGCAGCGTTTGCGCGCTGCACCCGGTAGTTGTCCTGCTTCGCCAGCCAGGCGCCCGGATTGCGGTTGTTGAAACCGGGCGCGGAGGTCTTGGCGATGATGGCCAAGGCATAGGGAAGCAGCGCGGCGATCAGGATGCACCAGTAGGCGATGGCGAGGGTCATGGCGAGGTCTCCCGGAAGGTCCCTGGAGTAGAGCAGCTTGCGGGGGCCGGACGCCATGGCCGCGCCGGCCGTCGCGCATCCGGGTCCGGGATCGCGGTGGCGGAAACAGAAACAGAAACAGAAACGGAAACGGCGCCTTTCGGCGCCGTTCCGTGTGGCCATGCCTGGCCTCGGGTCGCGTGGTTACTCGGCGTCGGCCCGCATCGCGTCGCGCGCGGCCTTGAAGGCGTTGCCGTCGTACCAGTTCGGCCAGCTGCCGTCGTCGGCCAGGGTGCGGCCCACGCCGTAGAGCACTTCAAGATCCTGGACTACGCCGTCGAGGTTCCAGGCCGGGTCGAACTCGTCCGCAGGCTTGTGGTACGCAACTTCGGTGTAGGCGCGCGCGTACTCGGCACCGGCTTCCGGACCGCCCTCGAGCAGGTCGTCGCCGCCCTTCGCGTACAGCGCAGGCACGCCGGCCTTGGCGTAGTTGAAGTGGTCGGAGCGGAAGAAGAAGCCGCCCGCCGGATTGCCTTCGGCCACGATGGTGCGGTCCTGGGCATCGGTGAAGGTCTTGAGCACGTCCTCGAGCTCCGAGTTGCCCTGGCCGACCACGACCATGTCGCGCGACGGACCGGCCACGCTCATGGCGTCGAGGTTCACCACCGCCACGGTCTTGTCGAGCGGGAACGCCGGGTGCGCGACCTGGTACTTCGAGCCGAGCAGGCCCGACTCCTCAAGGGTCACGGCGATGAAGGCGATCGAGCGCTTCGGCTGGCCGTCGGCCTTGAACTTCTCCGCGATCTCGATGATGCCGGCGACGCCGGTGGCGTTGTCGATGGCGCCGTTGTAGATCGTGTCGCCCTCGCCCTCGTGCTTGCCGAGGTGGTCCCAGTGGGCGATGTAGGCGATCGCTTCGTCAGGCGCCTCGCTGCCCCGCAGGATGCCGACCACGTTGCGCGAGGAGCTCTCGCGGGTGGTGCTGGCGAGGTCGAACGAGACGCGCGCATCGAGCGGAACGGCGGTGAAGCCGCGGGTGTTGGCGGCGGTGTACAACGCGTCCAGGTCCTGTCCGGCGTCGGCGAAGAGCTGCTTCGCGGCGTCGGCGCTCAGCCAGCCCTGTGCCGGCAGGCGCGGTTCCGGATCGTCGGATGCGCGCAGGTCGAACTGCGGCCCGGACCAGGAGTTCTTCACCACGTCCCAGCCGTAGGAGGCGCCGGCGGTGTCGTGGATGATCAGCGCGGCGGCGGCACCCTTGCGCGCGGCCTCTTCGAACTTGTAGGTCCAGCGCCCGTAATAGGTCATGCGCTCGCCTTCGAACAGCGTCTCGTCGTTGGCGTGGAAGCCGGGGTCGTTGACCAGGATGACCACGGTCTTGCCCTTTACGTCGATGCCGGCGTAGTCGTTCCAGCCCAGCTCCGGCGCGTCCACGCCGTAGCCGACGAACACCAGTTCGCTGTCGGCCACCTTGATCTCGGCTTCGCCGGTGCGGGTGCCGATCACCATGTCGGTGCCGAACTTGAGCTCTCCGGCCTTGCCCGCCACGTCCATGCGCAGGACGGTGGATTCGTCGGCGGTGGTCTCGACCATGGGCACGGTCTGGAAGAAGGTGCCGTCGTCGCCGCCGGGCTCGAGGCCGATGCGCTCGTACTGCGCCTTGATGTACTCGACGGTCATCTCGCCGCCGGCGGAACCCGGCGCGCGGCCCTCGAAGGCGTCGGAGGACATCGTCCGCACCATCTCGGCGAAGTCGCCCTTGTCCAGTTCGGGGTTGAACGCGTGGCTGGAGGCAGCCGTGGCCGCGGTGTCTCCGGTGGCGGGAGCGGGCTCGCCGCTGCATGCGGCCAGCACCGCGGTGACGGCGAGGCTGAGCACGAGGTGGGTTGGTCGCATTCGTTCGGGTCCTGCGTGTAAGGAACCCCCGATTCTATGCGCTCGGCGCCCGCGGGGGGGCGGGGGGCCGTTTCAGTCGTCGCCGCGGGGCGGGGCGGTGGGCGTGGAGTAGCGGACGGGTTCGGCGCCGGTGACCGCGCCGATGCGCGCGGTGTCGTGCACGTACAGCACCACCTCGCGCTCGAATTCCAGCGGACCATCGACCACCGCGCCCGGGCCGATGATCACGCGCTGGCGCCGCGTGCTGACGCGGATCGGCATCCAGTTGCTGCCCGCCTTGCGCACGCGCACGCCGCCGTGGACGTGCGAGCCGATGCCGATGGTGAGGTCGCCGTTGGACATCTCGACGTCGCCACGGACCTCGGTCGCGATCAGGCCGATGGCGCCGTTGGCGTTGCCGACGTTGCCGCCGACCTTGCTGCCGCGATCGATCAGCACGCTGCCGTTCACGGTTTCGACGCTCTCGGTGATACGCGCGCGTTCGCCGACGCGGATGCTGCCGTTGACCGTGGACAGGCTTTCCGCGGTGACGTCGTTGCCGGTGCTGATGCTGCCGTTGGTGGTCGACGCCGGCCCGGCGGTGACGCCGTCGGCCATGCGGATGCTGCCGTTGGTGGTCGCCAGGCGGCCGTACTCGCCGCCGGCAGTAGTGGCGACGGCGCCGTTGGTGCGCACGATATCTTCCGCCGCCCACGCCGATCCGGCAGTCACGAAGGCGGTGAGCGCGAGGACGAAACAGGAGGTGCGGATGCTGGTCATGCGGCGAGTCTGGACCCGCCGGCGGTACAATGCATCTGTCCATCGTCACAGGGTCGAACGTCGTGCCTGAACCTGTCTCCGTCCGCCGCCAGACGCCGGTGGTGCTGCTGATCCTCGACGGCTGGGGGCACCGCGACGATCCCCGCGACAACGCCCTGGCGCTCGCCGACATCCCCAACTGGCGCCGCCTGTTCGCCGCCCATCCGCACGCCCTGGTGCACACCGAGGGCACGCACGTCGGCCTGCCCGACGGCCAGATGGGCAACTCCGAGGTCGGGCACATGAACATCGGTGCCGGGCGCGTGGTCTACCAGGACCTCACGCGCATCGACGCTGCGATCGCCGACGCCAGCTTCTTCGGCAACGACGAACTGCGTGCGGCCTGCGCCGCGGTGAATGCCAGCGGCGGCACCCTGCACGTGATGGGCCTGCTGTCGCCGGGCGGCGTGCACAGCCACGAGGCGCACCTGTTCGCGATGCTCGAACTGGCGAAGCGCGAGGGCGTGGCGCGCGTGGCCGTCCACGCCTTCACCGACGGCCGCGACATGCCGCCGCGTTCGGCCGCGCCCAGCCTGCGCGCGCTGGCCGAGGCCTGCGCCACCGCGGGCAACGCGCGCATCGCAAGCGTCAGCGGACGCTACTACGCCATGGACCGCGACAGGCGCTGGGACCGGGTGCAGCGCGCCTGGAACGCGATCGTGGAAGCGACGTCCGGCCAGCACGCGCCCGACGCCATGGCCGCGCTCGAAGCCGCCTACGCGCGCGGCGAGAACGACGAGTTCGTCGCGCCTACCGCCATCGCAGGCGCCGGCCCGGTGCGCGATGGCGACGTCGTGGTGTTCATGAATTTCCGTGCCGACCGCGCGCGCCAGCTCACCGCCGCGTTCGTGGCGCCGGATTTCGACGGTTTCCAGACACGCCGTCCGGCGTTGGCGCGCTTCACCTGCCTGACCGAATACGACGCCACGCTGCCGGCGCCGCTGGCATTCCCGCCCGACGACCTTCGCAACACGCTCGGCGAAGTGCTGGGCGCAAACGGCCTCACCCAGCTGCGCATCGCCGAGACCGAGAAGTACGCGCACGTCACCTTCTTCTTCAACGGCGGCCGCGAAGCGCCGTTCGCCGGCGAGGAGCGCATCCTGGTGCCGAGCCCGAAGGTCGCCACCTACGACCTGCAGCCTGAAATGAGCTGTCCCGAAGTCACCGCGAAGCTGGTGGCCGCGATCGACTCCGGTCGCTTCGACGCCGTGGTCTGCAACTTCGCCAATCCCGACATGGTCGGCCACACCGGCGACCTGCAGGCCGCGATCAAGGCCGTGGAAGCGGTGGACGAGGCCCTGGGCGAGGTCGCCGCCGCGGTGGCCGCACGGGGCGGCGAGCTGCTGGTCACCGCCGACCACGGCAACGTCGAGATGATGCGCGACCCGGTCACCGGCCAGCCGCACACCTCGCACACCGTCGGCCCGGTGGACCTGATCTACGTCGGCAACCGCGCCGGCGTGCGGGTGCGCGAGGGCGGCGCCCTGCGTGACCTCGCGCCGACCATGCTCGACCTGCTGGGCGTGGCGAAGCCGGCGGAGATGACCGGCAGCAGCCTGCTGGCGTGAGCATCGAAGCGGCTAGCGCGAGCCGCTCTTTCCGCATGCAGGTGGCGTCCGCGGCGTCCGCCCTGCTGCTGGCGCTGCTGCTGTTTCCGGCCGGTCCGCTGGCGGCGCAGGACAGCCGCGACGCGCAGCGCCGGCTCGACACCGTCAAGCGCGAACTCAACCAGGTCGGTCGCGAGCGCCGCCGCATCGAAGGCCAGCGCGGCGACGCCAGCCGCGCGCTGCGCGATGCCGACGAGCGCGTGGCCCGCAACGCGCGCGAGCTGGCCGATACCGAGGCCGCGATCGCGCGCCAGCAGCAGGCGCTGGCCGAGCTGCAGGCCCGGCGCGACGTCCTGGCCGACAGCATGTCGGCGCAGCGCGCCGAACTCGCGGCGCTGCTGCGCGCGGCCTATACCGTCGGCGGCGCCGCGCCCCTGAAGCTGCTGCTGGCGCAGGACGACGTCGCCGGCGCCAACCGCAGCCTGGCCTACCACGGCTATCTGCAGCGCGGACGCAGCGCCCGCATCACCGAGCTGTCGAACGAACTGGCCGGACTGGAGGCGATGGAGCAGTCCATCGCCGACGAGCGCGCGGCACTGGCCGAAGCCGGCGCGCGCCAGCGTGCGCAGGCCGCGGCGCTGGAGCGCGAGCGCGGCGAGCGTGCCAAGGCGGTGGCGGCGCTCGATGCCCGCTACAAGGATCGCAGCGACCGCGAAAAGGCACTGGGCGCCGACGCGAAATCGCTTGAATCGCTGCTCGCGCGCCTGCGCGAAGCGGCGCGCAAGGCCGAGGCCGAGCGCAGGGCCGAGGCGGCCCGCCGCGCGGCCGCGGCCCGCCGCGACACCGGTACGCCGACCGCGGGCACCGGTACGTCACCGGGCAGCCCGGTGCCCGATGCGCCGCGCGTCGCCGTGGCGCGCACGGCACCGGTGCAGGTCGGTGGACTCTCGTGGCCGCTCACCGGCAGCCTGCTGGCGGGCTATGGCGCACGCATGCCCGACGGCCGCCGCAGTTCGGGCGTGCTGGTCGGCGCCGCGGCGGGCAGCCCGGTCACCGCCGTGGCCGAGGGCACGGTGGTGTTCGCGGAATGGATGACCGGCTACGGCCTGATCCTGATCATCGACCACGGCAACGGCTACATGAGCCTGTACGCGCACAACGACAGCCTGCTCAAGGGTCCCGGCGATCGCGTCCGCCGGGGCGATGCCGTGTCCACCGTCGGCACATCGGGTGGCCAGGGCCGCGCGGCCCTGTACTTCGAGCTGCGCCGCGACGGCAAGCCGGTCGATCCCGGGGCCTGGCTGCAGAAGCGCTGAACGGCGCCATCGCGCGCCGGCGGCATAATCGGAACGCGCGCCCCGGCGCGCTGTCCCATCCCTGTCCCGACCGGAGTTCCGCATGCGTGCCAGCCTGTTGACGCTCGCCCTCGCCAGCCTGCTGGCCCTGCCCGCCATTGCGCAGGAGCTGCCATCCGAGCCGCCGCGCGAAGCGCCACCCGCCACGCAGGATGCCGGGGAGTCGGTGGATGACGCCGCTCCGGCCGACCCCGACGAGCCCGCGGATGACGCCGATCCGGCTGATCCGGCCGAAGCCGCCGATCCAGGCGACCCGAGCGAAGCGGTCCGCCGGGAGTCCGAGGCATCCCCCGCCAGCACGGTGCCGCTGGATGAGATCAGCCGCTTCGTGCTGGTGTTCAACGCCGTGCGTGCCGGCCACGTCGACAAGGTCGACGACCACGAGCTGATGCAGGCGGCAATCCGTGGCCTGCTGCTGGATCTCGACCCGCACAGCGCCTACCTGCAGCGCAGCGACGCCGAGGCCTTCGAGGAGGGCGCCAGCGGTGCCTACGAAGGCATCGGTGTGGAGGTGATGCAGCTTCCCGACGGCCGCATGCGCGTGGTGGCGGCGATGGACGACAGCCCGGCCCAGCGCGCCGGCATCCGTTCCGGCGACCTGATCATCGCCGTGGACGGCGAAGCGCTGTCGCTCGAGAGCCACGAGGGCAGCGGGCCGCTGCGGGGGCCGCCGGGCACCGAGGTCGGAGTCACCATCGTCCGCGAAGGCGAGGCCGAGCCGCTGGAGCTGCGGGTGGCGCGCGCGGTGATCCGCACGCCCAGCGTGCGCGGCAGCATCCGCGAGCCGGGTTTCGGCTACATCCGCATTGCCGGGTTCCAGGTCGATACCGCCTCGGACTTCGGCGAGACCGTGGACAGGCTCAACGGCGAGGCCGGTGGCGCCGGCCTGCGCGGGCTCCTGGTCGACTTGCGCAGCAACCCGGGCGGGCTGCTCACGTCGGCGGTGCAGATTGCCGACGACCTGCTCGAGACCGGCGACATCGTCAGCACCCGCGGCCGCATCCAGATTGGCGATACCGCGTTCAGCGCCACCCCGGGCGACCGCATGGGTGGGCGCCCGGTGGTGGTCCTGGTCGATGCCGGTTCCGCCAGCGCCTCCGAGGTCCTGGCCGGGGCGCTGGGCGACAACGGCCGCGCCTGCATCGTCGGCAGCCGCACCTTCGGCAAGGGTTCCGTGCAGACGGTGATGCCGCTCGACAACGGCGATGCGGTCAAGCTCACCACCGCGCGCTACTACACGCCCGATGGCACCTCCATCCAGGCCCGCGGCATCGAGCCCGACGTGGTGATCGATGGCAAGGGCGAAGCTGTCGGCGTTTTCGGCGAAGCCGCGCTGCCCGGACACCTCGCGGCGGACGGTGGCGAGGACAGTGGTCCAGGCGAGGTGCTCGACGGCGAGGAGCCGATCAAGGCGGCCATGGCCGTGCTGCGCAGACTCGCCGAAGGCGGCTCATGCGCCCCACCGGCGACGGGGCCGGTGCCGCAACCGCAGCCGGAACCGGAGCCCGTGTCGTGAGCCTGACTCAGTAACCCTTCTGGCGGCGCAGGCGGCGCGCGATGGCGCGCCGCGAAAGCAGGGCGAACAGAGCGCCGAAGGCGAAGCCCACCGCGTGCGCCGACCACGCCACGGCCCCGAAGGCCGGGCCGATATAGGCGAACACCACCTGCAGCAGGGCCCAGATCCCGATCAGCAGCGAGGCCGGCGCGCGCACGAATTCGAGGAACAGGCCCAACGGCAGCACCACGCCCAGGTGGGCGCGGGGGAACAGCGCGAGATAGGCGCCGATCAGCGCCGACACCGCGCCGCTGGCACCGATCACCAGGCGGTCGGGCGTGTCGATCACGAGCACGGTGGCGAGGTTGGCGACCGCGCCGCCGACCATGAACAGGGTCAGCAGCCGCAGCGGCCCCATCACGCGCTCCGCCGGCAGGCCGAAGATCAGCAGGAACACCAGGTTGCCGAGCAGGTGCGCCCAGTCGGCATGCACGAACAGGGCGGTGAGAAGGCGCAGGCCGCGTTCGCCATCCGCCCACGAAGCCAGCAGGTCACCCGGCGCGAGGCCTCCGGTCAATGCGCCCCAGCGCGCCATCAAGGCCTGCTCGACGGTCTCCGGACGCGTGCTCGCCCACAGGTACACCGCCCACAGGGTCGCGCACAGCAACGGGGTGGCCCAGCGCAGCGCCGGGCGTGAGCGCGTCGGGATGGAGACGAACATGCGTGGCGTCGGGCCTGGGTGGCGGAACCCCAAGATAACCGGTGCCGACCGTGACGCGGGGCACCTGTGCATCACCATCCGCCACGGTATAGTGCGCCGGCGCCAGGGTCGGGAGGGAGTCTTCCGGCACGTGGGGCCAGGGCGGGAAACACCGCCCGGCCAGGCGCATCCACAGCAAGCCACTTGTCAGGAGTTCACCAGCAATGCGTACCTCCCCTCTTCTCCAGGCTTCGGTCCTTGCGCTCGGCATCGCCGGCGCGCTGGCCCTGGCCCCGGCCCACGCGTCGGGCTTCCAGCTCAAGGAAAACAGCGTCAAGGGCCTCGGCGCGGCGTTTGCCGGCTCGGGCGTCAATGAAGGCGATGCTTCGGTCGTCGTGAACAACCCGGCCTCGATGACCCGCTTCGAAGGCACCACGGTCCAGGCCGACCTGTCGGTCATCGACCTGAGCTACACCTTCGAAGGCTCGGGCACCGACGCCTTCGGCCGCCCCCTCACCGGTGGCAACGGCGGCGATGCCGGTGACGTGACCCCGATCCCGGCGTTCTCCGTGATCCACAAGCTCGACAACGGCCTGGCGCTGGGCGCCATGGTCAGCGCGCCGTTCGGCCTGAAGACCGAATACGAGCCCGACTGGCAGGGTCGCTATTTCGCCGACACCTCCGACATGCAGATCGTGAACCTGACCCTGTCGGCGGCGCTGGACATCAACGACCACGTGTCGGTCGGCATCGGCGCGGTGTATTCCAAGGCCGACGTGACCCTGTCGAAGGCGGTCGACTTCGGCACCCTGCTGTACTCGAACCCGGCCACCCGTCCGCTGCCCTTCGCGATCCCGCAGGCGCGTGACGGCCACGCCGAGATCGAGGGCGACGACACCGGCTTCGGCTGGATCGCCGGCGTGACCGTGCGTCCGACTGACAGCCTCACGGTCGGCCTGAGCTACCAGTCCGAGATCGATTACGAGCTGCGCGGCACCGCCGAGTGGACCGTGCCGGGCGACGTGCGCGCGTTCTTCGACAACAACCCCAACAGCGCCGTGACCAGCCAACTGTTCGTCAACGGCGCTGTTGGCGCGAAGCTGACCACGCCGTCCACGCTGGCCGTCGTCGCGCGCTACGACTTCACCGACCGCTTCGCGATGATGGCGAACTGGACCGAGACCGGCTGGTCGTCGCTGCGCGAAGTGCGCGTCGAGTTCGACCGTCCGGATCCGGACTCGGTCGAGCCCTTCGAGTGGGAGGACTCCACCTTCGTGTCGCTGGGCGCCGAGTACAAGCTCAACGAAACCTGGACCCTGCGCGGCGGCGTCGCGCACGACGAGACCCCGACCAGCATCGAGCACCGCACCCCGCGCCTGCCCGACGACGACCGTCGCTGGTACTCGATCGGCGCCACCTGGAAGGTCAGCGACGCGATGGACGTGGACTTCGCGTTCACCCACCTGAAGCCGAAGGATCCGAAGGTCGACTTCAGCTCGGGCGGCAGCACCATCACCGGTCCGTACGACGGCGACGCCAACCTGTTCGGCGTCTCGGCGCAGTACCGCTTCTGACCAGTCGCCGGGGGCCCGCCCCAGGGGCTCCGGCTGTCCAGGCCCGGCGTTCCGGGTCCAGAAAAAGCCCCGCGTAAGCGGGGCTTTTTCATGCCGGGGCAGCCGCTACATCTCCGGTCTCAGCGTTACGGACGCGCCATAGGTGATGATTTTGCCTATGCCCGTGCCCGTGCCCGGGGGCAGGCTGCAGCTCAAGTAGATGAAGTCGCCGGTGGGTTGGGTGCCGCTGTTGTCCCACCATATCTGCGACTCTTGTCCCGCCGCCATGGTGGTGGATTTCACCAGGTAGATTTGCTCGCCGTTGAATCGGTGCCACTTGGCACGCAGATGGCGCGGACCCTAAGGCCGCCTACAGCAGCGATGGCAGCACCGTCACGGGTCCAGACGACGGAGACGCCAACCTGTCGGCATCTGATCGCAGCGTTCATGTGACGCACGAAGGGCCCCTTTGAGGGGCCCTTTCGTGTTTCAGGTGGTCCCCTCGTGCCGAGACCTGCGGTGACGCCAGCAGGGCGGCCATCTGCCAGCCCACCAGGCAGCCTCCGCTGTGGCGGGGACCGCCTTCAATCGTCCAGCGTCAGCAGCGAGGCATTGCCGCCGGCGGCGGTGGTGTTGATGGTGACCACCTTCTCGGTGGTGAAGCGCGGCAGGTAGTGCGGGCCGCCGGCCTTGGGGCCGGTGCCGGACAGCCGCTGCCCGCCGAAGGGCTGCGTCCCGACCACCGCTCCGACCTGGTTGCGGTTGACGTAGACGTTGCCGACCTTGGCCCGCGCGGCGATCAATTCGACGGTGTCGTCGATCCGCGAATGGATGCCCAAGGTGAGGCCGTAGCCGGTGGTGTTGATGGCGTCGATCACCTGGTCGAGCTCGCTGCCCTTCCAGCGGATCACGTGCAGCGCCGGCCCGAAGTTCTCGCGGTCGAGCTGCGAGAGCGACTTCAGCTCCCAGGCGTGCGGCGCGAAGAACGTGCCGTGCGCCGTGTCCTCGCCCAGGGCGACCTGCGCGATCAGCCGGGCCTCGTCCTGCATGCGCTCCGCATGGCGGTCGAGCATCCCCAGCGCATCGGCGTCGATCACCGGGCCGACGTCGGTCGACAGCAGGCCCGGATCCCCGACCTTCAGCTCGGCCATGGCGCCGGCGAGCATGGCGATGACCTTGTCGGCGATGTCGTCCTGCACGAACAGCACGCGCGCGGCCGAGCAGCGCTGGCCGGCGGAGGTGAAGGCCGAGGCCATCACGTCCTTGACCAGCTGCTCGGGCAGCGCGGAGGAGTCGGCGATGAGGGCGTTCTGGCCGCCGGTCTCGGCGATCAGGGTGCCGATCGCGCCGTCGCGCGCGGCCAGCGCGCGGTTGATCGCGAGCGCGGTGCCGTTGGAGCCGGTAAACACCACGCCGGCGATGCGCGGGTCGCCGGTCAGCGCCGCGCCCACGCTGGCGCCATCGCCGGGCACGAGTTGCAGCACCATCTCCGGCACGCCGGCCTCGTGGAGCAGCTTCACGGCCTCGAAGCCGACCAGTGTCGTCTGCTCGGCGGGCTTGGCCAGCACGCTGTTGCCGGTGACGAGCGCCGCGGCGACCTGGCCGAGGAAGATCGCCAGCGGGAAGTTCCATGGCGAAATGCAGGCGAACACGCCGCGCCCGGCGAGCTGCAGGGTGTTGGTTTCGCCGGTCGGGCCGGGCAGCGCTTCGGAGGCCGACAGGTTGCGTGCCTGGCCGGCGTAGTAGCGGAGGAAGTCGACCGCCTCGCGCACTTCGGCCACGCCATCGGGGATGGTCTTGCCGGCCTCGAGCGTGCACAGCGCCATGAAGCGCGGCATCCGCTGCTCCAGCAGGTCGGCGGCATGTTCGAGCAAGGCGGCACGGCTGGCGACGGGCGTGGCGTCCCAGGCCGGCTGCGCTGCGACGGCATTCGTCATCGCGCGCTCGACGGTGGCGGCATCGGCGGCCTGCCAGCGGCCGACGCGCCGGCGGCGATCGGCGGGGCTGGTGACATCGATCCACGCGCCGGTGTTCGTCGCGCCCGGCACCAGCGGCACGGCCTGCCATTCGCCGGGTTCGGCGGCCATTGCCGCGGCCAGGGTGCGCAGGTCGTCGTCGTTGGCGAGGTTGATGCCCATGGAATTGGTCCTGTCGGTGCCTTGGCTGCGGAGCATGTCGGCCGGCAGCGGAATGCGGGGGTGCGGGATCGGATCGAACGCGGCCACGACCTCGACCGGGTCGCGGACCAGGTCGTCGATCGGTACGTCTTCGTCGGTGATGCGGTTGACGAAGCTGGAGTTGGCGCCGTTCTCGAGCAGGCGGCGCACCAGGTAGGGCAGCAGGTCCTCGTGGCTGCCCACCGGCGCATACACGCGGCAAGGCACGCCCAGGCGGTCGGCCGGGATCACTTCGTCGTAGAGGTCGTCGCCCATGCCGTGCAGCTTCTGGAACTCGAACGGCCGGCCATCGGCCAGGCGGTGCACGGCGGCGATGGTCTGTGCGTTGTGGGTGGCGAACATCGGGTACACCGCGGTGCCGGCATCGAGCAGGCGGCGGGCGCAGGCGAGGTAGCTGACGTCGGTGTTGGGCTTGCGCGTGAATACCGGGTAGCCCGGGTAACCATCCACCTGGGCGCGCTTGATCTCGGCGTCCCAGTAGGCGCCCTTGACCAGGCGCACCGGGATCTGGCGGCCGCCGCGACGGGCGAGGCTGGCGATCCAGTCGATCACGAACGGCGCACGCTTCTGGTAGGCCTGGACCACGATCCCGAAGCCGTCCCACCCGGCCAGCGACGGGTCCGACCACGCAGCCTCGATCACGTCCAGCGACAGTTCCAGGCGGTCGGCTTCCTCGGCGTCGACGGTCAGGCCGATGCCGTGGCTCTTTGCACGCTGCGCCAGGTCCAGCACGCGCGGCGCCAGCTCGGCGAGCACCCGCTGGCGCTTGGCGTGTTCGTAGCGCGGGTGCAGCGCGGACAGCTTGACCGAGATCGACGGCGCGACGATCTCGTCGGCGGACTGGCCGGCGCCGCGGCCGATGGCGTCGATCGCGCTGCGGTAGGCCTCCAGGTAACGGTCGGCATCCTGCTGCGTGAGCGCGGCCTCGCCGAGCATGTCGTAGGAGTAGCGGTAGTGGGCGTTGCGGCCCTTGCGCGCGCGCGACAGGGCTTCGGCGATGGTCCGGCCCATCACGAACTGGTGGCCCATGATCTTCATCGCCTGGCGCACCGCCAGCCGGATCACGGGCTCGCCCACGCGGCCGGCCAGCCGCTTGAATGCGCCGTGGGCATCGCGCCTGGTGTCGTCGGCAAGATCGACCAGCTGGCCGGTGAGCATCAGTCCCCAGGTGGACGCATTCACGAGCACCGACTCCGACTGGCCCATGTGCCGCTTCCAGTCGGCATCGCCGAGCTTGTCGCGAATCAGTTTGTCGGTGGTGTCCGCGTCCGGGATGCGCAGCAGCGCCTCGGCCACGCACATCAGCAGCACGCCTTCCTCGCTGCCGAGGTCGTACTGGCGCATGAAGGACTCCACCACGCCCTGGTCGCGCGCCCGTGCGCGCACCCGGCGCACCAGGTCGCTGGCGGTGGCGGCGATCGGGGCGGCGTCGGCAGGCGTCTGGCGGGCTTCGCCAAGCAGGGCGCCGACCCGGGTCGTCTCGTCCGCGAGCCAGTGTCGGGTGATGGCCGCGCGCAGCGGATCGGGCGATGTCGGTTCGCCAAGGGACAGGTCGGTCACGGTCTTCGCAACGGAGAGGGGAGCGCAAATTCTAGCCGCCGGACCGGGCGAAAGGGCGCTCTGCGCGAGCGGTCACGCGTCGCGCGTGCTTGCCGGTGCGGTGGCGGGACCGCTACCATCACGTGGATCGAGCGCCCCAGGTGGGGTGCGGTCGGTCTTTCCAGGGGCGAGCGCCAACCGGAAAGGCTCGCCCACAACCGTTCCAGCAAGCGGCCAGCCGGCCGCGATCGACGACATTTGGGGTTGCAGCATGATGCAGGCGCGATTCTTGCGGTGGATTCTGGCGGCCATCGCCGCGGTGCCCGTGGCGGCCATGGCGCAGTCCGCCGACCCGGTGCGATGGCAGCTGAACATGACGCCCGGCGTGACCTCCTCGTCGCAGAACGCCTACGACGCGCACATGCTGGTGCTGTGGATCTGCGTCGGCATCAGCGTGATCGTGTTCGGCGCGATGGCCTATGCGATCTTCGCCTTCCGCAAGTCCAAGGGCGCGGTGGCGGCGAAGTGGAGCCACAACCTCAACGCCGAGATCGCCTGGACGGTGATCCCCGTGATCCTGCTGGTGATCATGGCCTGGCCGGCCACCACCAAGCTGATCGCGATGTACGACACCCGCGAGTCCGCCATGACCGTCAAGGTCACCGGCTACCAGTGGATGTGGAAGTACGACTACCTCGGCGAAGACGTCTCCATCGTCAGCCGCATGGACCGCGAGAGCGACCGCATCCGCCAGTCCGGCGAGCGCCCCAGCCTGGCCGCCAATCCCCACTACCTGCTTGATGTCGACAACGAACTGGTGCTGCCGGTCGATACCAAGATCCGCTTCGTGATCACCGCCGACGACGTCATCCACTCCTGGTGGGTGCCGGCGCTGGGCTGGAAGCAGGACGCGGTGCCGGGCATCGTCAACGAGCACTGGACCGAGATCCGCGAGCCGGGCGTCTACCGTGGCCAGTGCGCCGAACTCTGCGGCAAGGACCACGCGTTCATGCCGATCGTGATACGCGCGCTGCCGATCCCCGAATACGAACAGTGGTTGCAGGCCGAGAAGGCCAAGGCAGCACCCGTGGCCGCGCAGGCCGCTTCCGCCGTCGCCGCGCCCGCGGCCGGCTGATCGAACGAACCAAGAGGCAAGGCATCTCCATGGCCACCGATACCGCTACCGTCGCCGTCCACGACGACCACCACGCCCACAAGCAGGGCTTCGTCGAACGCTGGTTCTTCTCCACGAACCACAAGGACATCGGCACGCTGTACCTGCTCTTCAGCTTCACGATGTTCATCATCGGCGCGGCGATGAGCGTGATCATCCGCCTCGAGCTGGCCGTGCCGGGCCTGCAGCACGTCAGCCCGCACTTCTTCAACCAGATGACGTCGATGCACGCGCTGGTGATGATCTTCGGCGGCGTCATGCCCGCTTTCGTGGGCCTGGCCAACTGGCTGATCCCGCTGCAGATCGGCGCGCCGGACATGGCGCTGCCGCGCATGAACAACTGGTCGTTCTGGATCCTGCCGTTCGCCTTCGCGATGCTGTTGCTGACCCTGTTCCTCCCGGGTGGCGCGCCAGCCGGCGGCTGGACGATGTACCCGCCGCTGTCGCTGCAGGGCGGCTCCAGCATGGCCTTCGCGATCTTCGCCATCCACATGATGGGCATCAGCTCGATCATGGGCGCGATCAACGTCATCGCCACCGTGCTCAACATGCGCGCGCCGGGCGTCGACCTGCTGAAGATGCCGATCTTCCCGTGGACCTGGCTTATCACCGCGTTCCTGCTGATCGCGGTGATGCCGGTGCTGGCGGGTGCGGTGACGATGCTGCTGACCGACAAGTTCTTCGGCACCAGCTTCTTCAATGCCGCCGGCGGCGGCGACCCGGTGATGTACCAGCACATCTTCTGGTTCTTCGGGCACCCGGAGGTCTACATCATGATCCTGCCGGCCTTCGGCGTGGTCTCGGAGATCATCCCGACCTTCAGCCGCAAGCCGCTGTTCGGCTACCAGGCCATGGTGTACGCGACCGCCGCGATCGCCTTCCTGTCGTTCATCGTGTGGGCGCACCACATGTTCACGGCGGGCATGCCCCTGGGCGGCGAAATCTACTTCATGTACGCGACCATGCTGATCTCCGTGCCCACGGGCGTGAAGATCTTCAACTGGGTCAGCACGATGTGGCGCGGCTCGCTGACGTTCGAGACGCCCATGCTGTTCTCGATCGCCTTCGTGATCCTGTTCTCGATCGGCGGTTTCTCCGGCCTGATGCTCGCGATCGTGCCCGCCGACTTCCAGTACCACGACACCTACTTCGTGGTGGCGCACTTCCACTACGTGCTGGTGACGGGCTCGGTGCTGGCGCTGATCGCCGCGGTCTACTACTGGTGGCCCAAGTGGACCGGCCGCATGTACAACGAGGCCTGGGGCAAGTTCCAGTTCTGGTGGACGATGGTCTTCGTCAACCTGCTGTTCTTCCCGCAGCACTTCCTGGGCCTGGCCGGCATGCCGCGCCGCATCCCGGACTACAACGTGGTGTTTGCCGACTGGAACCTGATCAGCTCGATCGGCGCGTTCGGCATGTTCGTCACGCCCTTCATGATGTTCGGCATCCTGTACCACTCGCTGAAGAAGGGCGCCCTGGCGCCGCAGCGTCCGTGGGAAGGCGCGCGTGGCCTGGAGTGGACCGTGCCCTCGCCGGCGCCGCACCACACCTTCACCACGCCGCCGGTGATCGGCCCGGGCGACCTCGCCCATGGCGACCTGGATCCGGAAGGCCATGAGTTCGAGCCTGCCAGCGATGCCAGCCGCGCCTGACCAGCACGATCCTGATCGCGTTGCCGCGCAGCGGCGGCGCGCGCTGCGCCTTGCGCTGATCCTGGGCGCCGTGGCGCTGGCGATCTATGTCGCCTTCATCCTGTCGGGAGTGCTCGCGTCGTGAGTGGCAAGGTCTCCAACACCGCCGGCATCGGCAAGATGGTGCTCGCCGCGGCGGTCGCGTTCGCGTTCACCTTCTCGCTGGTGCCGCTGTACCGGATCGCCTGCGAGAAGGTCTTCGGCATCCGCCTGGACAACACCGCGGTCGACGCCAGCACGCTGTCGGGCGCGTCGGCCGAGGCGCGCATGGTCACGGTGGAGTTCGACGGCGGCGTCAACTCGTCGTTGCCGTGGTCGTTCCGGCCGAACCAGGCGCGCATGCAGGTGCGCGTGGGCGAACAGTACGAAACCACCTATTACGCGCACAACGATAGTGACCAGCCGATCGTTGGCACGGCAACACCCTCGGTGGCGCCGGCGCGCGCGTCGGGCTACTTCGCCAAGACCGAATGCTTCTGCTTCACCGCGCAGACCCTGACCGCGGGCGAGACCCGCGACATGCCGGTGCGCTTCATCATCGATCCGTCCCTGCCCGCGGACGTAAAGACGATCACCCTGTCCTACACTTTCTTCAAGAACGACGTCCTGACCGAGCGCGAGCAAGCCGCCGCACTGGTCGCGGCGCCGTCGACCGTGCCGCACGCGGCACCCTGACCCAGCAACGGATACCGACATGGCACAGGCCCAAGCCGATCACCGAGACCCGAACGTCTACTTCGTCCCCCACGACAGCAAGTGGCCGCTGTTCGCGTCGGTGGCGCTGTTCGTCCTCTTCTTCGGGCTGGCGACCTGGTTCAACGAGGTGTCCTGGGGCCGGCCGATGTTCTTCGTCGGCGCCGCGGGCCTGATCCTGATCCTGTTCAAGTGGTTTGCCGACGTGATCCTGGAGTCGGTCTCGGGCTACCACAACCGCCAGGTCGACGGCTCCTTCCGGATGGGCATGGTGTGGTTCATCTTCTCGGAAGTGATGTTCTTCGCTGCCTTCTTCGGCGCGCTGTTCTACGCACGCCAGCTCTCGCTGCCGTGGCTGGGCGGTACCGGCGACGGCGTGATGACCAACGCGCTGCTGTGGGAGGGCTACAGCACGGCCTGGCCGTCGGCCGGCCCCGGCGAAGTGGGCGGCGTCTTCCAGACCATTCCGGCCTGGGGCCTGCCGCTCCTCAACACCCTGATCCTGCTGACCTCGGGTGTGACGCTCACCATCGCCCACCACGCGCTGAAGGCCGACAATCGCCGCCAGCTGCTGGTCTGGCTGGGCCTGACGGTGCTGCTGGGCTGCCTGTTCCTGTTCTTCCAGGTCGAGGAATACATCCACGCCTACCGCGACCTCAACCTGACCATGGGTTCGGGTATCTACGGTTCGACCTTCTTCATGCTCACCGGCTTCCACGGCGCGCACGTGACGCTGGGCACGATCATGCTGGCGATCATCTGGCTGCGCTGCTTCAAGGGCCACTTCACCCGCGACAACCACTTCGCGTTCGAAGCCGTGGCCTGGTACTGGCATTTCGTGGACGTGGTGTGGCTGATGTTGTTCCTGTTCGTCTACGTGGTCTGAGGCAGGGCGCCCGTCAGAGGGCGACCGTCATGGAATGACGAAGGCCGGCGATTGCCGGCCTTCGTGTCTGCGGAGCGCCATGTGCCGGCCGCTCCGTGCGAGAGCGGTCAGCCCTGGACGCCGTGGGGCGTGATCCAGCCCATCCAGATCGACAGGAGCACGATCAGGATCAGGACCACGGACAGCGCGATGCGCCGGGTGAGCGCATTCACGGTGCGCTTGGTGGTGCCCTTGTCGACCAGCATGTAATACAGGCCGGCACCGAGGTTCCATACGATCAGGATCAGGAACGCGATGATGAGCAGGGTTTTGAGCGAATCACTCATGCGGTTGGCCTCCACAAGGCCGGTGCGATCGCGCGATTATCGCACCTGCGTGCGTGGCTGAGATGGGCCGCAATGCCACCCTGCTGGTCGGCTGGGCCGCGGCCCTGGCACTGGTCGCCGCCTTCTGTGCGCTCGGCTCCTGGCAGCTGGGCCGGCAGGATGAAAAGCAGGCCATGCTCGACGCGGTCGCAAGCACCATTGCCGTGCGTGTGCCCGTTCCGCTGGCCGCCGCCGCCGACCCGGCGCGGCTGCGCGGCTACGACTGGGCCGCCGGTGCGGGCCACTTCGCGGAGGCGCCGGCGGTGCTGCTCGACAACCAGCAGCGCGGTGGCCGCGCGGGTGTCCGGGCCTATCGCGTCTTCGTGCCGGGTGCCGCGGGGCAACCGCTGCTGGTCGAACTCGGCTGGCTGCCGCTGCCCGGCGACCGCACGCTTCCGGTGGTGGAACGTCCGCCCGGCCAGCGCGAGGTGGCCGGGCTGCTGGCGCCGCCGCCGTCGCACGGCATCGGTCCAGCCGGCAGCGCCGCGCAGGACGACGGCACGCTCCTCGCCATCGGCCTGGATCCGGCGGCACTGGCCGCCACGCTGCGCCTGCCCGGGCTCGCCCCGCGCGTGCTCAAGCTCGATCCGGAGGACGGCATCGGCTACGCCCGCGACCTCGACGTGCTTCCCAACACACTGCCGCCCGAGCGCCACCTCGGCTATGCCGTGCAGTGGTTCGCGCTGGCCCTCGCCGTGCTTGCCACTGCCCTGGTCCTCACTTTCCGCAGGCCCCGTCCATGACTGAATCCCCCGTTCCGACCATTCCCGTGCAGCAGCGCAACCGCAACCGCGGCCTGCTGATCCTGATCGTCGTCGTGTTCTTCGGCAGCGCCCTGGTCGCCGGCGCGCTGCGCTTCTCCGGCTGGCGCCCGGCGGGCATGAAAAACCACGGCGAGTTGCTGCAGCCGCCCGGTGACCTGCGCGGCGTGGTGCCGCGACTGGTCGAAGGCGGTGACTACGAGTGGAATCCTGTCGAACGGACCTGGCGGATCGTGGTCGCGCCGCCGGCCGACTGCACCGACGCCTGCGTGGCCCTGACGCATGACCTGGACAAGGTCTGGCGACTGTTCGGCCACAACGCCGATCACGTCCACATCCTGTGGGTCGGCACGCCGCCGGAGGGCGCGCTGCAGAACCGCGTCTGGAACATCGTCGAACCCTCGGCGGAGTTCACGGCGCAGTTCCCGGGCCTGGATGCAGGTGGCCCCGCTGGCGCTCCGGTGTATGTTGTCGACCCGAACGGCTTCGTCATCCTGCGCTATGCGCCCGGCTTCGACGCGGGCCACCTGCGCACCGACATGGCGCGCCTCCTGAAACTGAAGTGATGACCCACAGCCACGCCTCCCAGCACGGAGTCCACCACATCCACCGCCACTTCCGCCGCCTCGCCTGGCTGGCGGTCGCGCTGGCGCTGGGCGTGATCGTGTTCGGCGCCTTCGTGCGCCTGTCGCACGCCGGGCTGAGCTGTCCGGACTGGCCGACCTGCTACGGCCGCGCCACCTGGCCGAAGGCCGTCGAGCACGCGGTCGACCACGCCGCCAGCGCCATCCGTCCGTTCGAGGACCACAAGGCCTGGCGCGAGCAGGTGCACCGCCACGTCGCGGCGATCCTCGGGCTGCTGGTGCTCGGCATGGCGCTCCTGGCCGCGCGTCGGCGCCGCCAAGGCATCGCCCAGGTGTTGGTCGCGTCCGGGCTGGTGGCGATCGCCATCCCGACCTATATGTCCGGGGCGCACGTCGCGGCCTCGGCGCTGGCCGTGGCCGGCGAAGCCATCCTGCTGGCCGCGGCCCTGCGCTGGCGCGGGGCCGACCTCGGGCGGGAATCCGCGCTCACGCTCGCGGTGATCATCTTCCAGGCCCTGCTGGGCATGTGGACGGTGACCTGGCTGCTGAAACCTGTGGTGGTGATGGCCCACCTGCTGGGCGGCCTGCTGACGTTTTCGCTGATCACATGGATGGCCTGGCGCGCGACCCACCGGCCGATCGTGCTGGCCTATGCCGATCGGCTCCGCGGCCTGCTCTGGGCGGCGCTGGCGGTGCTTGGACTGCAGGTCGCGCTGGGCGGCTGGGTCAGCGCCAACTACGCCGCGCTGTCCTGCGGCGCCGGCAGCTGGTCGATCGAGAACTTCCCGCAGTGCGCCGGCCTGTGGCTGCCGCCGACCGACTTCCGCGAAGGCTTCGTGCTCTGGCGCGGCATCGGCGTCGACTACGAGGGCGGCGTGCTCGATGGCGCCGCGCGCATCGCGATCCAGATGGCGCACCGCATCGGCGCGGTGGCCGCGACGGCGATGTTGCTATGGGCTTCCGTGCGCATGCTGCGCACGCCCGGACTGCGCGGCTGGGGCGGGACGCTGGCGCTGCTCACCGTCGCCCAGGTCACGCTCGGCATCCTCAACGTGAAGCTGTCGTTGCCGCTGCCGGTGGCGGTGCTGCACAACGGCGGCGCCGCGCTGCTGGTGTTCGTACTGGTGTCGCTGCTGGCGCGCCTGCGGGGAGTCGACTGAGTGCGCGCACAACTTGACCAGTACTGGGAACTGACCAAGCCGCGGGTGGTGGCGCTGATCGTCTTCACCGCGCTGGTGGGCATGTTCCTGGCGGTGCCGGGCCTGCCGCCGCTGCGCCAGGCCGTGGCCGGCTTCATCGGCATCTGGCTGGCGGCGGCTTCGGCGGCGGCGATCAACCACCTCATCGACCAGCGCATCGACAAGGTCATGGTGCGCACCGCCAACCGCCCGCTGGCCACCGGGACTTTGGCGCCTGCGCAGGTGCTGGCGTTCGCGGTGTTCCTGGGCGCGGCGTCGATGACGATCCTGATCGCCCTGGTGAACCCGATCACCGCGCTGCTGACCTTCGCCTCGCTGATCGGCTACGCCGTGGTCTACACCGGCTTCCTCAAGCGCGCGACGCCGCAGAACATCGTCATCGGCGGCATCGCCGGCGCCGCGCCGCCGCTGCTGGGCTGGTCGGCGGTGACCGGCATGCAGAACGAGTGGGACTGGGCGCACGCGCTGCTGCTCGTGCTGATCATCTTCGTGTGGACGCCGCCGCACTTCTGGGCGCTGGCGATCTTCCGCCGCGAAGACTACGCCCGCGCGCTGGTGCCGATGCTGCCGGTGACCCACGGCGTGCAGTACACGCGCTGGCAGATCCTGCTGTACACGGTGCTGCTGGTGGCGGTGACCGTCCTGCCGTGGGTGGCAGGCATGAGCGGCCTGTTCTACCTGGGCGGCGCGCTGGTGCTGGGGATCGTGTTCCTCTGGTACGCGTGGAAGCTGATGGACCCGCCGGACGAGTTCTTCGCGATGCGGGTGTTCAACTATTCGGTCGTGTACCTGATGGCGCTCTTCGCCTTCCTGCTGGTCGACCACTGGCTGCTGCCGTACCTGCAGCCGGGGCCGCTGTTTGAGCTGCAGCGGGTGGGTTGAAGAGCATTTGCCACGGATTACGCGGAAACGGCGCGGATTTACACGGATAGAGCGAAGAGAAAGAGCTGAAGTGCTTTCGGCCACGGATTTACGCGGATTACGCGGATCAGTGCGAGGCGAGCGCGAACAGCACGCCCTGCATATCAAAATTTCTTCTTGATAGCTTCGCGGCAACAATCTTGCCCCGGTCAGATCCGCGTAATCCGCGTAAATCCGTGGCAAAAAAAGCTCTTGCCTCCTGCTACCCGCCCGGCCGCGCCCGCGCCGCGACATCCGCGAGCGTGGCAGGCGTGATGTCCCACTGCTGCGGGGTGTCGTAGTCGAAGTCCACCGCCATGCGGCCGGTGTCGCGCCACAGTCGCAGGATGCAGGCGCCCCAGGGTTCCTTGCCGTGGACGCGGGTGGCGTCGCGCAGCGCGTCGAAGGCAGGGCCGAGTGCGTCGTCGGACGGCGTCGCGCCCTGGTGGCCGCCGTCGGCGTCGTAGCGGAAGCCGGTCATGCGACGCGCGATGGCGCCGTCGCTGTAGCGGACGATCAGCGCGTAGCCGTGCCAGAGGCCGTCGGACACGGCGGGGTCTGCGACCAGCAGCTTGCCGATGCGGGCGATCAGTTCATTCCTGTCCGACGCGGGGCCTGCGTGCATGCGGGGCAGTCTGCCGTCAGGCGGCGGCCCTGTCGATCATGTCGGGCATCTGCTTCGAGGCGATGGCGTCGAAGGTCTGGCCCGCGCTGTTGCCGAACGCGATCAGCGAAGGATCGTAGACGACGTTGCCGGTGACCGGGTCGGTGACTTCGTAGTCGACGTGCACTTCGTCGGGCCGGTGCGAGTCGTGGCGTACGAGGTCGATGTCGATCCGGACCTCCATGCCTGCGCCCACCCAGTCGCTCCACTCCTGCTCCATCTTCGCGTAGGCGCCCTGGTTGAAGCTGCTGAACTGCGGGAACATGTTTACTTCGCCGTGTCCCTGCGCGAAGCGGTAGGCCATGAGGTGGCCGACGTCGTCGCCGCTGCCCTTCATGTCGTTGTCGGTGCGGAAGCGGCTCTGTGCGTTGGCTTCGATGCGGTCGGAGTCGCGGCCGCGGCTCGAGGGCTCCCAGGTCAGCACGGCCTCGGCGCCGGTGGGGCGGCCTTCGGCGTCCAGCGTCCAGGTGATGTCGTTGACTTCGCCGGAGCCCGCCTCGGTCACGCTGCCGCGCACTTCGCCCGGTTCCACGTCCTCGACCAGCACCACGGTGCCGTCGGGCACGTGGCCGGTGAGCAGCATGCGGTTGTACGCCGGCAGGTCGGCGCCCGCGGGATCGGACAGCATGGTGGTGTGGCGGGTGAAGTCTTCGCGCTCGAGCGCGGGAGAGCCCGGACCGCCGTCGCGCGGAGCGTCGAACAGCTCTTCGGAGCCGGTCATCACCCGCAGGCCCTTCTTCTCGGTCATCTCCAGCGAGAGGCGCAGGTCGGCGATGGAGGCAAGGTCGTTGGCGTCGGCCAGCGCGCGGAAGGCGGGTTCGAGCGCGGTGCCGGCGTAGTCCGCGCCGTGCACCTCGATGCGCGTGCGTGGCGGGATGGTCGCCGGGTCGAACGGATTGACCGCGCGCATCGCCTCCGGCGTGGCTTCGGCGTTGCGCAGCGAGACCTCGTAGCGCACCGGGACGCCGGTGGCGGCGCCGTCGGGGCCGCGCACGGTCATATCGCCGCGGGCTTCGTAGGTGGTGTTGTGCGGCCCGGTCTTCTCGTCGCTGGTGCGCACGCTGGATGGGTCGAGCACGAAGGCGACGTCGCCGGGTGGCGCATCGAGCAGCGTCGGATCGAGTTCCGGCACCTTGCCGGCGTCCAAACGCAGCAAATGGCCGAAATCGCGCCAGGGCTGGGGCGGCGGCAGCGGGGCGAGCAGGCTGTGGGCTTCGAACGACATGGCGCCAGTCGGAATCGGCATTCACCGTCCCGGCGACAGTACCCGGCACATGCTGGCACCACCATTGGGGAAAACCCTGTGGCGTCAGCCCACCGCGTTGCCGCGTGCCTGCAGCAGCTCGCGCAGCTCGGCCTTGTCGACCGCGTCCAGGCCGCCGTCGCGCTGCTTGGCCAGCAGTTCGTCCACGCGCTGGCCCAGGGTCTGGCGATCCAGCTGGCCGATGGCGTCGATGAATTCCAGGCGCCAGCCGGCCTCGTCGCCAGGCACGTCGAGGCTGGCCAGCTTCTGCAGCGCGCCGGCTTCCTCGCGGCCCTCGAACTGGGCGAGCAGGGCGCCGGTGCCGATGTCGGGGCGCGCGCTGACGATCGCCACGAGTTCGGTCAGCAGGTCGATGCCCGGCTGGCGCAGGGCCACGAAGCGGTAGGGCGGCTGCAGTTCCAGCGCCAGCTGCGGGCGCTGCAGCAGCAGGGTGATCGCACCGCGGACCATGCTGCGCTTGGGCGCGTTGCCCGCGGGTGCGCGGCGGGCGCGGGCGGCCGGCACGTGCACGTTGGGCGCGGACCCGCGTGCGCCGACGCCGGTCAGTTCGGTCAGCCGCTGCTGCATCAGGTCGGCGAAGGCGCCGTCGGGCAGCTGGGCAAGCATCGGCTTGGCGTGCTCGGCCAGGCGCGCCTTGCCGTCGAGCGTGGCCAGGTTGATGCCGTCTTCGACCAGGCTGTCGAACAGGAACTGCGACAGCGGCGTCGCGTCCGCAAGGCGCGCATCGAAGCCCGGTGCGCCCTCGTTGCGGACGATCGTGTCCGGATCCTCGCCGTCGGGCAGGAACAGGAAGAAGGCCTGGCGGCCGTCCTTCATTCGCGGCAGCACCGATTCCATCGCGCGCGTGGCGGCGCGTCGGCCGGCGGCGTCGCCGTCGAAGCAGAAGTAGACATCGGGTGCGTTACGGAACAGCAGCTCGGCGTGGTCGGGCGTGGTCGCGGTGCCCAGCGTCGCCACGGCCTGGGTGATGCCGTGCTGGAACAGCGCCACCACGTCCATGTAGCCCTCGACCACGACCAGGCGCTCGATCTTCTGGTTCGCCTGGCGCACCTGCCACAGGCCGTAGAGCTCGCGGCCCTTGTGGAACAGCGGCGTCTCGGGCGAGTTGAGGTACTTGGGCGAATCCTCGGCCTTCAGCACGCGGCCACCGAAGGCGATGGCGCGGCCGCGGCGGTCGTGGATCGGGAACATCACCCGGTCGCGGAACTTGTCGTAGACATGGCCGCGGTCGTTCTTGGACAGCATGCCGGTGCGCTCGAGCAGCGACAGCCGGCGCGGATCGGTGCCGAGCGCGTCGCGCAGCGCGGAGAACCCGCCGGGTGCGTAGCCGATGCCGAACTGCTCGCGGATCGACGCGTCCACGCCGCGGCGGTCGAGGTACGCCGCGGCCTCGCTGCCAGGCGCGAGCGCGCCGCGGTAGAAGCGCGCGGCATCGTCGAGCACCGTGTACATGTCGCGGGTGTCGGGATTCTCGTTGTGCTGGCGCGTTTCGCGCGGCACCTCGATGCCGGCGCGGCGCGCAAGCTCGTCCACCGCGTCGAGGAATTCGAGGCGGTCGAAGTTCATCAGGAACGAGATCGCGGTGCCGTGCGCCCCGCAGCCGAAGCAGTGGTAGAACTGCTTGTTCGGCGACACCGTGAACGAGGGCGAGCGTTCGTCGTGGAAGGGGCAGCGCGCCGAATACTCGCGGCCCTGGCGCTTCAGCGGCACGCGCGCGGCGATCACCTCGACGATGTCCGTCCGGGCGAGCAGGTCGTCGATGAAGGCGTCTGAGAGGCGTGCCATGGCTCCCGCCATGATCGCATGCGTACCCCGATCCCGACCCCTGTGGGAGCGGCTACAGCCGCGATCGCCGCAGCAGCGGTTCCCGGGTGGGCGATGATTCACGCCGCCGCGCGGCCCGCTCCTCCAGCCTCCGGCTCACGTCCGACAGCCGCCAGCGCTCGTCGATCACCGCGGTGATCATCGCGCCGACGAAGAACACCACCGCCGCGTAGTACAGCCACACCAGCAGCACCACCAGGGTGCCCATCGAGCCGTAGGCGCTGCCGGGCGCGGCCTCGGCGATGTACAGGCCGATGCCCCAGCGCCCGACCACGAACAGCAGCGCCGTCAGCAGCCCGCCAAGGAAGGCCTGCCGCCAGCGCACGCGACGGTCGGGCAGGTAGTGGTACATCAGCGCGAACGCGAGTGCATACAGCGCCAGCGCCGCGACGTTACCCAGCACGGGCAGGGTGGGCGAGCCGCCAAAGGCGATTTCGAGCGCCGTGGTCAGCGCAGCGGACACCAGCAGCAGGAAGCCAAGCGCGATCACCACGCCCAGCGAGAACACGCGCTTGCGCAGCCAGGCGCGCAGGCCGCCACGGAGCTTCGCGCCGTCGGTGTGGAAGATCGCGTTGAGCGTGCCCTGCAGGCGCGCGAACACCGCGGTCGCGCCGAAGAACAGCAGCAGGGTGCTCCACAGGCCGGCCAGCGAGCCGACGTCGGGCTCGGCGCGGGCGTTCTGGAGCACGGTGCTGGCGACCTGGCCGGCGCCGCTGCCGGCGATCCCCTGCACCTGCAACAGCAGCGCGTCCTGCGCCTCCGGATACAGCGAAGCCGTGAGCCACAGCAGCAGCACCAGCAGCGGTGCCAGCGACAGCAGTGCGAAGAAGGTCAGCGACGCCGCGTGGGTGAGGATGTCGACTTCGACGAAGCGCTGCGCGATGGCGTAGGGCAGCGACTGCTGGAGCCGGTCGAAGCGCGCCTTCAGGCGCCGGGTGATGAGTTCAGCCATGCCCCGGAGGATGCGGGCCGCCCCGTGCACGCGATGTGCTGTGTGTGTGGGTGCGGCTATAGCGGCTCCCACAAGGGCGGTTCGCGCAAGGGCAACGCGGGCTCAGCCGGCCAGCGCCCTCTTCACCAGCGCCGAGACCTGGCCCATGTCGGCCTGTCCCGCCAGCTTCGGCTTGAGCACGCCCATGAGCTTGCCGATGTCGGCCGGGCCGGCGGCGCCGGTCTCGGCGATGGCGGCGGCGATCGCGGCCTGGACCTCGGCCTCGCCCATCTTCTCGGGCAGGTAGCGCTGGATGACCTCGATCTCGGCGCGCTCGATCGCAGCCAGGTCCTCGCGGCTGGCGGCCTCGAACTGGGTGACCGAATCCTTGCGCTGCTTGACCATCTTCTCCAACGCGGCCAGCACCTGGGCATCGTCGAGCTCGACGCGCTCGTCGACCTCGCGCTGCTTGATCGCGGCGAGCATCAGGCGGACCACGCCCAGGCTGGCCTTGTCGCCGGCCTTCATGGCGGTCTTCATGTCATCGGTCAGGCGCTGCTTGAGGCTCATCGGGTATTCTCCGGTTGCATGAAACACGAGAAGCCGGCGACGCTTGCGCGTGCCGGCTTCAAGGGACGATACCGACTGCGGCGCACGGGGCGCCGGCAAGCCGGATCAGTACATGCGCTGGCGCTTGGTGACGTCGCGCGAGGTGCGGCGAGCCTGGCGCTTCACCGCCGCGGCGGCCTTGCGCTTGCGCTCCTGGGTCGGCTTCTCGTAGTACTCGCGCTTGCGGGTTTCGGCCAGGACACCGGCCTTTTCGCAGGTGCGCTTGAAGCGGCGGAGGGCAAACTCGAAAGGCTCGTTTTCGCGGACTTTGACGCTGGGCATTGGAATCTCTGGTCTGGGAATGCGCCGGTATCCTGCCGGCGAGCCGCGTATGATACCGACAGATCCCCGCCGGGTGCAAATGCCGCCCGGACCGGGCCCCGGCTGGCGGCCCGCCGCGGCCGCCCCGACCCGCCCCCAGGCCCCCCATGATCGTCCTCGGAATCGAAACCAGCTGCGATGAGACCGGCGTCGCCGTGTACGACACCGGCCGCACCGGCGCGGCCGGGCTGCGCGCCCACGCCGTGTACAGCCAGATCGCCCTGCACGCCGAATACGGCGGCGTGGTGCCGGAGCTGGCCAGCCGCGACCATGTCCGCAAGCTGCTGCCCCTGATCCGCCAGACCCTGGCCGAGGCCGGGCTGGGCGTGGGCGACCTCGACGGCGTGGCCTACACCGCCGGCCCGGGCCTGGTCGGCGCGCTTCTGGTCGGCGCCGGGGTGGCGCGCTCGCTGGCCTGGGCGCTGGAGCTCCCAGCCGTGGCCGTGCACCACATGGAGGGCCACCTGCTGGCGCCGCTCATGGAAGACGACCCGCCCGAGCCGCCCTTCGTGGCCCTGCTGGTCTCCGGCGGCCACACCCAGCTGGTGGCGGTGGACGCCATCGGCCGCTACCGCCTGCTCGGCGAGACCCTGGACGACGCCGCCGGCGAAGCCTTCGACAAGACCGCCAAGCTCATGGGCCTGCCCTATCCGGGCGGGCCGCAGCTGGCGGCGCTGGCCGAGGCCGGCACGCCGGGTCGGTTCCGCTTCCCGCGGCCGATGACCAACCGCCCCGGCCTGGACTTCAGCTTCAGCGGCCTCAAGACCCAGGTGATGCTGGCCTGGCGCGACAGCGACCAGTCCGACACCACCCGTGCCGACATCGCCCGTGCCTTCGAGGACGCGGTGGTCGACACCCTGGCCATCAAGTGCGAACGCGCGCTGGACGCGGCCGGCTGCGACACCCTGGTGGTGGCCGGCGGCGTCGGTGCCAACCGGCGCCTGCGCGCGCGGCTGCACGACATGGCCGCAAAGCGCGGCGGCCGCGCCTGCTTCCCGCGCCCGGAGCTGTGCACCGACAACGGCGCGATGATCGCCTTCGCCGGTGCGCTGCGCCTGGAGGCCGGCCAGCGCGCGCCTGACGCCGTGCACGTCACCCCGCGCTGGGACATGGCGACCCTGCCCGAAGTCCTGCCTGCGCACGGACCCCCCGCGGCGCCGCGTTAAGCTGGTCCGCCCGCCCGGACCGCGCGCCATGGACCACGTCTTCATCGAAGGGCTCGAGATCGACGCCCTGATCGGCATCTACGACTGGGAGCGCCGCATCCGCCAGACGCTGGTGTTCGACCTTGAAATGGGCTTCGACAACCGCGTGCCCGCGGCCAGCGACGACATCGGCGACACGCTCAACTACAAGGCGGTCAGCAAGCGCCTGGTCGAGTACGTCTCGCAGTCGGACTTCGGCCTGGTGGAGACGCTGGCCGAGCGCTGCGCGGAGATCGTGCTGCAGGAGTTCAACGTGCAGCGGCTACGCTTGAAGCTCAGCAAGCCCGGCGCCGTGCGCGGTGCGCGCGCCGTGGGCGTGGTCATCGAACGCGGCCGGGCCGACTGACCCCGAACTACCGGAGATTCCATGCAAGTCCGACTCGAGGCGCTGCGCGAAATGCTGGCGCCATATCCCTGGGCCTACACCCTGCTGATGCTCGCCGCGCTGCTGCTGGTGGCGTGGCTGGCCAACTTCATTACCAAGCGCGTCCTGTTGCGCGGCCTGCGCCACGTGCTCGCGCGCGTCGCCGAGCTCACCGGCCACCACGCCGGCGGCTCCATCAGTCGCATGCGCGTGGTCTCGCGCCTGGCCAACGTGGTGCCGGCGCTGGTGATCGGTTCGGGCATTGCGCTGGTGCCCGACCTGCCACCGCGGCTGGTGGTGCTGGTCTCCGGCCTGTGCCAGGTGTTCGTGATCTTCACCGTGGCGCTCGTGGTGGGCCACGCGCTCGACGTCGCCAACGAGGTCTACGAGCGCCGTCCCGATGCGCGCAACAAGCCGATCAAGGGCTACCTGCAGGTCGCCAAGATCATCGTCCTGGTGATGGCGGCGCTGGGCTCGGTGGCGCTGCTGGCAGGCGTCGACCTGGTGCACGTGCTCACCGGCCTGGGCGCGGCCAGCGCCGTGTTGATGCTGATCTTCCAGGACACGATCCTGTCGTTCGCGGCCAGCCTGCAGATCAGCGGCGACGGCCGCGTGCGCATCGGCGACTGGATCGAGATGCCCAGCCAGAACGCCGACGGCGACGTCATGGACATCGCCCTGCACACGGTCACCGTGCAGAACTGGGACAAGACCATCACCACGGTCCCCACGCGCAAGCTGATCAGCGATTCGTTCAAGAACTGGCGTGGCATGACCGAGTCCGGCGGCCGCCGCATCAAGCGCGCGATCTACCTGGACCAGCATTCGACCCGCTTCCTCGACGCCGATGAAGTGGCGCGCTTCCGTCGCTTCCGCCTGCTCGATGCCTACCTCGACGGCAAGTCCAGCGAGCTGCAGGACTGGAACGCGAAACTCGCCGAGCGCGGCGCCGAACCCGTCAACCGCCGCCGCGTCACCAACCTTGGCACCTTCCGCGCCTACGTCGAGCAGTACCTGCGCAGCCACCCGGGCGTGCATCAGGACATGAGCCTGATGGTGCGCCAGCTGCAGCCGACCGATGCCGGCCTGCCGCTGGAGATCTACTGCTTCACCAACGACGTGCGCTGGGCCGTCTACGAAGGCATCCAGGCCGACATCTTCGACCACCTGCTGGCGATCCTGCCCGAGTTCGGCCTGCGCGTGTTCCAGGCGCACAGCGACGCGCCGGTGGAAGTGCGGCTCCGCGACGAACGTGCGCCGGAGCAGGGCAGCCTGGGAACGGAGCCCGCCTGATGGGCCGCGCCTGCCTCAGCCTGGGCAGCAACGTCGATCCCGAGCGGCACATCGTGATCGCATTCGCGGCGCTGCGTGCGCGCTTCGGCGACATCCTCGCCTCCGTGGCCTATCGCACGCCGGCGGTGGGCTTCGAGGGCGCGGACTTCGTCAACGCCGCCGCGGTCATCGACAGCGACCTCGATCCACAGGCGCTCAACGACTGGCTGCACGCGCTCGAGGATGCGCACGGCCGCGACCGCAGCGGCCCGCGCTACGGCGACCGCACGCTCGACATCGACATCGTCCTGTACGACGACCTGGTCTGCAGCGGCCCCGGCAACCTGCGCCTGCCACGCGGCGAACTGCGCCACGCCTTCGTGCTGCGCCCGCTGGCAGAGATCGCGCCCGACATCGTGGAGCCGTCCAGCGGACGCACGCTGGTCGAGCTGTGGGCGGCCTCGGGCGAGCGCGGCGTGGCCATGCATGAAGTCGCGCTTCCGGCCGTGTCCGCCGCCCCGGACGGGCGCCGCTGACGACAACGGTGCTGCGCGGCCGGGACCGCCGGTCACATTCGGGATGCCGGCGCCGTCATGGAACCATGTGCTGGACGACGTGGCCGACCGGCCGCGGCGGGGCGCGGTGACGATGGAGGGAGAGGGGATGTTCGATAAATTCTCGCGCAGCTGGGACATGGTGAAGGCGAGCGCCGCGGTGCTGCGCTCGGACCGCGAGCTGATGCTGTTCCCGGTGCTGTCCGGCCTGGCCACGCTGCTGGTGCTGGCGACCTTCGCGCTGCCGACGCTCGCACTCAAGCTGTTCAGCAACGGCTTCGGCGTGGGCGGCGCGCTGCTCGGCTTTGCTTTCTACTTCTGCACTTACAGCGTGATGATCTTCTTCAACTGCGCCCTGGTCGGCGCGGCGATGATCCGCCTGGAGGGTGGTGACCCGACGCTGTCGGACGGGTTCACGGCTGCGCGTTCGCGGCTTGGCGCGATCTTCGGCTACGCCGCCATCGCCGCCACCGTCGGCGTGCTGCTGCAGGCGCTGAAGGGCAAGGACAACAACTTCATCGTGCGCCTGGTCGGCAGCGGCCTTGGGATGGCCTGGACGCTGGCGACCTTCCTGGTGGTGCCGGTGCTGGTCAGTCGCGACATCGGGCCGGTGGATGCGCTCAAGCAGAGCGTCACCCTGCTCAAGCGCACCTGGGGCGAGAACGCCGTGGGCCAGGTCGGCATCGGCGCCGCGTTCGGCTTGCTGACCGGCGCTGCGGTGCTGGTCTCTGTTGGCCTGGTGCTTCTGGCCGCGCAGGCCTCGATGGCGCTGGCGATCGCGATCGGCGCGGTGTGCGTGGTGGGGCTGCTGTTGCTGGGCGTGTACCAGGCGGCGCTGACCGGGATCTACTCCGCGGTGCTGTACCGCTATGCGGTCTCGCATGAAGTGCCCGAGGCGTTCCGCGGCACCGACATCGCCACCGCGTTCCTGCCCAAGCGCTGAAGGTGCGCGGGGCGCGGGCTCAGCGCGCCCCGCGGCCGCCGTCCACGGCCAGCACGGTGCCGGTGGTGTAGCCGGCATCGCGCAGCAGCCACAGCACGGCGGCGGCGATCTCCTCCGGCGTACCGGTCCTGCCGAGTGGCGTCATCGCCAGCAGCCGCGCCTGCAGTGTGGGATCGATGCCCTCGTCGGGCCAGAGGATGGCGCCCGGAGCCACCGCGTTCACGCGGACCTCCGGCGCCATGGCCACGGCCAGGGCGCGGGTCGCGGCTTCCAGCGCGCCCTTGCTGATCGCATAGGCGACCAGGTCTTCGCGCGGCTCACGGGCGTAGATGTCAGAGAGGTTCACGACTGCGCCGCGCGCTGCGCGCAGGTGCGGCGCGGCCGCCTGGGCGAGGAAAAACGGCGCCTTCGCGTTCACCGCCATCATCCGGTCCCAATGATCGGGATGAATGGCGCCGAACGCGTCGGGAACGAATTCGGATGCGTTGTTGACCAGCGCATCCAGTCGGCCGAATCGGCCCACCGTTCGCGCCACCAGCTCCGGCAGGCGGTCGAACTCGGACAGCTCCGCCTGCAGCAGCAGCACGCTGCCGGCGCGCGCCGCCTCCAGCTCCACGGCCAGTGCCGCGGCCTCGCCCGCGGAGCCGCGGTAATGCAGCGCCAGGTCGTAGCCGGCGGCGTGCAAGCGGCGCGCGATGGCCGCGCCCAGGCGGCGCGCGGCGCCGGTGACGAGTGCGGCGGGATGGCCTCCCGGCATGGCTGGCTCCGTGATCATCAGACGACACCATAACGTCCGCCGGCGTGCGTTTCCGTATCCTGTCGCGCGTACGCAACGGAATTCCCCATGTCACTTCCCCCGCTCGATCCCGACGCACAGGCGCACAGCGACCGCTTGCGCCAGCTGATGCACGCCGTGATCGCCGATGCCGGCGGCGCGATCCCCTTTTCCCGCTTCATGGAGCTGGCGCTGTACGCGCCCGGCCTGGGCTATTACAGCGCCGGCAGCACCAAGTTCGGCCGCGCCGGCGATTTCGTCACCGCGCCGGAGCTGGGCAGCCTGTTCGCCGAATGCGTGGCCGAGGCCTTCGCGCCGTCACTGCGCCAGCTGGGCGACGACGCTACCTTCCTCGAGATCGGCGGCGGCAGCGGCGCCTTCGCCGAAGCCGCGATCAGGCACCTCGCGGTGATCGATGCGATGCCCGCGCGCTACGCCATCCTCGAGCCCAGCGCCGACCTGCGCGAGCGCCAGCGCGAGCGGCTGCTGGAGCACCTGCCCGAAGCGCTGTCCGCGCGCGTGGAGTGGCTCGACCGTCCGCTCGACGAACCCTGGCAGGGCGCGCTGTTCGCCAACGAAGTGATCGACGCCCTGCCCACGCCGCGCTTCGTGATCCGCAAGGGCGAGGTGCTGGAGGAGGGCGTGGCCAGCGCGCGTGATGGGGGCTTCACCATCGTCGAGGTGCCGGCCGATGCGCTGATGACTGCTGCCGTGCGCCACGTCGAGCGCCAGCGCGAAGAAGGCACCTTCCCCGACGGCTACCGTTCCGAACTGCTGCCGCAGCTGCCCTATTGGGTGCAGGCGGTGATGGGCCGCATGCAGGCCGGCGCGATGCTGTTCATCGATTACGGCTACCCACGCCGCGAGTACTACTCCGCCACGCGCGACCGCGGCACCCTGCGCGCCTTCCATCGCCACCACGTGGTCGACGATGTGTTCGCGCGCCTGGGCCTGCAGGACATCACCGCCTCGGTGGACTTCACCGCGCTGGCCGAGGCCGGTACCGGCGCAGGCTTCGACTTCGCCGGCTACTGCAACCAGGCGATGTTCCTGATCGGCAACGGACTGGAGCAGCGGCTGGCCGCGCAGGAAGCCGCCGCGGCGAACGACACCGCGCGCTACGCCCTGCGCCGGGAGGTGCAGCAGCTGACCCTGCCCACCGGCATGGGCGAGCGCTTCCAGGCCATGGGCTTCGAGCGCGACGTGCCCTTCGAGGCCGCGTTCCTGGGCGGCGACCTGAGCTTCCGTCTGTGAGCCGACTGAGGCCGGGGCGCTCGCTCAAGCCGCTGCGCTATCCACTGGCCTGGTGCACGCTGTGGTGCCTGGGGATCGCCGCGCTGGTGGTGGGTTCGATGATGCCGGCGCCCGACCTGCCATCGCCGCCGGGCAGCGACAAACTGCATCACTTCCTGGCGTATTTCCTGCTCGCGGCGTCGGCGGTGCAGCTGTTCGCACGCTGGCCGGCGCTGCTGGGCGCCGCGCTGGGCCTGGTGCTGCTGGGCATCGGCCTGGAGCACGCGCAGGGCGCGCTGACCGGCACGCGCTTCGCCGATCGCATGGATGCGCTGGCCAATACGCTGGGCGTGATCGCGGGGCTGGCCACGCGGCTGACGCCGCTCGGCGACCTGCTGCTCAGGGTCGAGGCGCGCCTGTTTCCCCGGACTCAGGACTGACCGCGCCGCCGGCCCTGCGCAGCGTGCGCGCAGAGGCGATCGCGGCGATACGCGCATCGCGCAACGCGGCGCCGAAGGCGGGCCCTTCAAGACCTTCGCCGGCGATGTCAGCACCCGTGACCGCGGAGGCCGCATCGCGCAGGTGCACGAGTTCATCGGCCTGCGGATAGGGCACGTCGCCCAGGCCGGCGCGGCCGCGCTTGTCGGCCTCGCACACGGTGGCCAGGCGTCGGATGCGCTCGGGCTTGCGAAAGCCGTCGCAGCGCGCGAGCAGGTCGTGCACGGTCTGGTCGCGCAGTTCCGCCAACCGGTGCACGTTGATGTGCTCGCGGCAGGCGACCAGGGCCAGGTCGCGGTTCGCGGCCGGCACCCGCAGGCGTTCGCACAGCGCGCGCACCGGGGCCAAGCCGCGCTGTTCGTGCTGGATGTGGCGCGGCAGTTCGTCGGCCGGCGTCAGCGCCTTGCCAAGGTCGTGCACCAGCGCCGCGAAGCCGATCTCGTCATCGCCCGGCGCCAGCTGCGCGGCCATGTCGCAGACCAGTTCGATGTGCACGCCGGTATCGACTTCCGGATGGTATTCGGGGCGCTGCGGCACGCCGTAGAGCGCATCGACCTCGGGCAGCACCGCCGCCAGCGCGCCGCAGTCGCGGAGCGTGCGCAGGAAGGCCGATGGCTTCTTCGATCGCAGCGCGCGCACCAGCTCCTGCCACACGCGTTCGGGCACCAGCTCGGCAAGCTCGCCGCCGGCGACCATGTCGCGCATCAGCGCGTTGGTTTCGTCCGCCACGGAAAACCCCAGCGGCGCGAAGCGCGCCATGAAGCGCGCCGCGCGCAGCACGCGCAGCGGATCCTCGGCGAAGGCCGGCCCGACATGGCGCAGCACGCGCGCCTGGATGTCGCGCTGCCCGTCGTACGGATCGACCAGGCGGCCGTCATCGCGCTCGGCGATGGCGTTGATGGTGAAGTCGCGGCGGCCGAGGTCTTCTTCCAGCGTCACCGTCGGCGCCGCGTCGACCACGAAGCCGCGGTGGCCGCGCGCCGATTTGCGTTCGGTGCGCGCCAGCGCGTGCTCTTCGCCGGTGTCGGGATGCAGGAACACCGGGAAGTCGCGGCCCACCGCGCGGAAGCCGGCGGCCAGCATCGCCTCGGGCGTGGAGCCCACGACCACCCAGTCACGATCGCCTGCTGCCTGTCCCAGCAGCCGGTCTCGTACCGCCCCCCCGACCAGATAGATCTCCAAGTCCGCGCCCTCAGCCTTCGATAGCCACTGTGGGAGCGGCCATGGCCGCGATGGCTATGCCAGGACCGATCGCGGCTATAGCCGCTCCCACAGGATTCCGGACTCCCACGGGAACTCCTGCCGCGGGGCACGCGAACGTTTTCCGCGCCGCGCCCACGCGGCCGTGCATGCGATCGCTTACCGGCACCGCCTGGCTGCCCAGGCGCCAGTCGTAGATCACGCTGAAGGCGAGCACGCGGGCGACGTAGTCGCGGGTTTCCTTGTAGCTGATGGTCTCGATCCAGAAGTCGGCATCCATGCCCGGGCGCTGCGACTGCCAGCGCGCGGTCGGCGTGGGGCCGGCGTTGTAGGCGGCGATGGCGACGTAGGGCAGGGTGTACTTGTCCTTCATCTCGCGCAGGTAGGCGGTGCCGATGCGGATGTTGGTGGCCGGGTCGAACAGCGATTCCGCACCCGACCAGGGCAGGCCCAGGCGGCGCGCCACGCCGGCACCGGTCTCGGGCAGCACCTGCATCAGGCCACGGGCGTTGGCCGGCGAGCGCGCGCGCGGATTGAACACGCTCTCGGCGCGGATCTCCGCCGCCACCCAGGCCGCGTCCAGGTTGTTGCGCGCGCTTTCGGCGCGGATCAGGGCGTCGTGGTGCAGCGGGAAGCGCAGCGTGTAGAGGCGCAGCTCATCGGGTTTGCGCTCGCCACCGGCGTTGACCAGGCCGAACACGCCGCGGTCGAACCAGCCGTTGGCCTGCGCCACCTCCACTGCGATCTGGCGCTGGCGGTCGCTGAAGCGCGACAGCGCATCGCTCCATTCGCGCGTGGCCCAGGCGGCACGCCCGATCCGGAACAGTGCCATCGCGCGCTGCATCGCCGGGTCCGCCGCCACCGCGGCTTTCTCCGCGGCGCTGCCGCCGTGCTCCAGCGGGCACAGCGCATAGGGCTGGTCGATGCGGTCCGCGGCCAGGAAACCGTGGAAATCGGCATCGCGTGCAGCGGCAGCGTACAGCGGGCGCGCGCCGGCGCGGTCGCCGGTGAGCTCGCGCAGGCGCGCGGCGAAGTAGGTCCAGCGCGACTGACTGCTCTGCGCCGGCGGCATGCGTTCGATCGCCGCCAGCGCCGCGCGCCAGTCCGATCGCGACATCGCCTCGCGCACGCGCCATTCGTGCAGGCGTTCGTCATAGGCCGCATCGGGCACCGCGGCCAGGCGCCGCGCGCCGCCATCGTGGTAGGACGCCACCGTCCACAGCGCGACCTGGTACAGCACGCGGCTGCGATCGGCATCGGTGAACTGCAGCGCCTGCGCCACCTGCGGCAGCAGCGCTTCGGCCGCGTCGGGGTTGGAGCGTGCGAGGGTCGCCAGGCCGTGCGATGCCGCGAGCCGGCTGCGCGCGGTCTTCGGCCATGCGGTGGCACTGCCGTCGGCAGCGCCCAGGTAGGCGGCATAGGCCTCGGCCTGGCGGCGGGCATCGGCCGGCAGCCCGCGGGCCGCACTGCGCACCACGCCGGGCTGGCCCTCGGCGATCGCGGCCTCGATGCGTGCCCAGCGCAGCGCATCGTCCAGGCCGCCGCGCGCGGCCAGCGCCTCGAACACGGGATCGCAGGCATCGGGCTGCGAGCGCCCGGCCTTGCGCCACAGGTCCTGCACTTCGGCGGTCCACTTGGCATCCGCGGCGCCGGTACGCAGCCGCGCCTCGAGCGCATTGCAGGCCAGGGTGGCGGAGCCGGTGCCCGGTTCCCAGGCGGCGCGGAACCCCGCCCAGTCCTTGCGGCGCGCCAGTTCGCCCAGCCAGGCAGCGCGGAAGGTGGACGCCACGGCCTGGCCGCGATGACGGTCCAGGAAGTCCAGCGCCTGCGCCTGGGTCAGGGTGGCGCGGTCACGGTTCAGGCGCGCATGCGCGATCCAGCCCTGCAGCGGGTGGTCCGCTCGCAGCGGCGGGATCGGCTGGCCGATCTCGGCGGCCGTGAGCGCGCGCCGCGCGAGCTCGTCGTCGGGAAGCGCCTGCGCCCGCGCCTGCGGGAGCAGGGCGGCTGGCAGCGCGAGCACCGCGCTCAGTAGGATGGCGAGCTTTCCTGGCGTCATGCAGGCAACCATGGCGAATGGGTCGGCCGCCCATCTTGAAGGAATCGACGTGATCGAAGGGTTCTGGATGTTTCCGCTGCTGGGCATCGTGGTCGGCGTCTCGGCCGGCCTGCTGGGCATTGGCGGCGGCCTGGTGCTGGTGGCGGCGCTGGCCTGGCTGCTGCCGTTGCACGGCGTGCCCGCGGACATGGCGATGCACGCGGCGCTGGCCAGCTCGATGGCCAGCATCGTGTTCACCGCGCTGTCCTCGGCGCGCGCGCACCACCGCCGCGGCGGCGTGCTGTGGCCCACCGTGTGGTGGATGCTGCCCGGCCTGCTGGTGGGCGGCTGGCTGGGCAGCCGGTTCGCGGTGGGGATCGACGGTGTCGTGCTGCGCTGGATCGTCGCCGGGTACTGCCTGCTCGCCGGCGCGCAGATGGCGTTTGGCCGCACCCGCCCGGACGGAGGCAGCGACGTGGTGCCCACGGGCTTGCCGATGACCGCGGCGGGCAGCGGCATCGGCGCGCTCTCGGCCGTGGTCGGCATTGGCGGCGGCAGCATGACCGTGCCGCTGCTGGTGTGGCGCGGCGTGCGCCCGGTGCGCGCGGTCGGCACCTCGTCCGCCTGTGGCGTGGCGATCGCCATCGGCAGCGTGCTGGGCTACGCCCTGAATGCGCCGCCGGGCGGGCTGCCCGAAGGCGCGATCGGCTACGTCTACCTTCCCGCCGCGATCGGCGTCGCCCTGACCTCGGTGCTGGCCGCGCCCTGGGGCACTCGCCTGGCGCACGCGATCAGCGGCCCGGCGCTCAAGCGGGTGTTCGCGGTGTTCCTCGTGGCCGTGGGGCTGAGCCTCGTCTTGGGCGGTTGAGCCGACCAAGGGTCGACCCTAGGGCTTGCCGACGTTTTACGTTTTGTTTACAAGTGGGCTGCCGACGGCACGGGGGCAACGGGTCGGCGCCAACGCCACCAGGAGAGATCCATGGCCATCCCCCAGCCTCGCCTGCTCGCGGTCGCCATCTGCGCCGCGTTGCCCCTGCTCCTTCCGGTCGCCGCCTCCGCGCAGGACGCCGACGCCACCACCCTCGATTCAGTCACCGTCACCGGTTCGCGCATCAGGCAGTCCGAGCTTGAGACCCACGTGCCGGTGCAGGTCCTCACCCGCGAGGACATCGACCGCACCGGCCTGAGGTCGGTAGCCGACATCGTCCAGAACCTGACCGCCAGCGGCGCCGGGCTCAACACCAAGTTCAACTCCAGCGGCAACTTCGGCTTCCCGCCTGATGGCGGCGGCGTGGGCGCGGGCGCGGCCACGGTCGACCTGCGGCACCTGGGTCCCAAGCGCGTGCTGGTGCTGGTGGACGGCATCCGCTGGGTCAACGAATCGTCGGGTTCGGGCGTGGGTTCCGCCGTCGACCTCAACACCATCCCGCTGGCGCTGGTCGAACGCATCGAAGTGCTCGAAGACGGCGCCTCGTCGATCTACGGCTCCGATGCCATCGCCGGCGTGGTCAACATCATCACCCGCAAGAACGTGCAGGGCGGCGACATCGAACTGCACTACGGCACCTACGACGACCTCGGCGGCGACACCTGGGGCGCCGACATGGGCTACGGCGGCGGCACCGACCGTTTGCAGTGGTTCGTGGGCGCGTCGTACTTCAAGCAGGAGGAAGTGTCGTCGCTCGAGTACGGGCCGGCCAGCGTGCCGGTGCCCGGCACCGGGCTCGCCAACGGCAGTTCGGCGACGCCGCAGGGCCGCTTCATCTTCCTGGATCCCAACACCGGCACCACGCACGACATCACCACGAACACCGGCGTCACCGACCCGGCGTTCATCCCGGGCCAAGGCTGTGAGCGGACCGACGATTTCCACTGCTTCGCGCGTGCCGACCGCTTCAACTTCGCTCCCTACAACCTGTTGCTGACGCCATCCGAACGCAAGACCGTGTTCGCCTCGGCGCGCTTCGCCTTCAGCGACAACGTCGGCGGTTACATCCGCGCGCTGTACAACGATCGGCAGTCGGCCAACCAGGCCGCGCCCGAACCCTTCTTCCTCGGCACCGACGCCGGCGTCTACAACGAATGGGCCGAGAGCCGGCTGGTGATTTCAGCGGCCAACCCCTACAACCCCTTCGGCTTCGACCTCACCACGATGGGCGCCAACCCGAACCTGTTCCTGCTTGGCCGCCGCCCGGTCGAGGGCGGGCCGCGCCGCTACGAGCAGGACGTCGAGACCTGGTACGTGGCCGCGGGCCTGGATGGCGGCTTCGACTTCCGCGACAACCCCTGGAGCTGGGACGTCAACCTGGTCCGCAGCGAGAGCAGCGCCGAGCAGACCAACTACGGCAGCTACAACCTGCGCCGCATCAACGAGGCCCTGGGCGACCCTGCCGCCTGCGCCGCCATCGCCGGCTGCGTGCCGCTCAACGTGTTCGGCGGCGCCGGCACCATCACTCCGGAGATGCTCGGCTTCATCCAGCCGGTGGTGCGCGACGAGAGCGAGAACAACCTGACCCTGGCCTCGGCCAACATCACCGGTGCGATCGCCCAGCTGCCTGCGGGTCCGCTCGGCTTTGCCGCCGGCTACGAGTACCGCAAGTACGAAGGCCGCTACCAGCCCGACCCGATCACCGTCGCCGGTGAATACAACGGCGTGCCCTCCGGTCCCACCGCCGGCGACTACAACGTCAACGAGATCTACGCGGAGGTCGCGATCCCGCTGATGTCCAACCCCGAGCGCGGCAGCGCGCTCGACATGAGCCTGGCCGGCCGCTACTCCGACTACTCCACCTTCGGTGGCGAAAGCACCGGCAAGCTCGGCCTGCGCTGGCAGGTGGCGGAAGAGTTCGTGCTGCGCGGCTCGTTCGCACAGGGCTTCCGCGCGCCGTCCATCGGCGAGCTCTACGGCACGCTGGCGCGCTTCGACGCCACCCTGGTCGATCCCTGCTCGGGCGCGGCCAACGCCGTGCGCCCGGAGTGCGTGGCCCAGGGCGTGCCGCCGGACTACGTGCAGACCAACTCGCAGATCTCGGTGGTGACCTCGGGCAACGCCGACCTGCAGCCCGAGACCAGCCGCAGCCTGATGCTGGGTGCGGTGTGGAGCCCCTTGTTCGCGTCCAACGCCACATGGTCCGAGCGCATGGATCTCGGCCTGACCTTCTACAAGCACACCATCGAGGACGCCATCCAGGCACCCGATGCCCAGGCCATCCTCAACCGCTGCGTGTTCGACGCCGATCCCTTCTCCTGCGCGTCGTACGACCGCAGCGAACGCGGCCAGATCATCCGCTTCGACGACATCCTCGACAACCTCGGCACCATCCGCACCGACGGCTGGGACCTGAGCATGGGCTGGCTGCTGCCCGAGCAGGGCTGGGGCCAGCTGCGCTTCGATGCGAAGGCCACCTTCGTGGGCAAGTACGAGCTGATCAACGAGTCGGGCCAAGCCGAGCCGCGGGCGCCCGGCGTCCAGATCAACAACAGCGCGATCCCCGAGTGGAGCTCGACGCTGGCCACGCAGTGGACCAGGGGCCCCTGGGCCGTGGCCTGGACGATGCGCTACATCGACGAGCTCCGCGAGTCCTGCGGCGGTGCCATCGGCTTCGACATCTGCGACGACAGCGACAACGACGTCAACAGGCTCGATGACATCACCTACCACGACCTGCAGCTCTCCTGGAACAGTGATGCATGGATGCGCGGAATGCGGGTGTCGCTGGGCGTGAACAACCTGACGGGGGAGGATCCGCCGATCTGCCTGAGCTGCTCGCTCAACGGCTATGACGCGTCCACCTACGACCTGCCGGGGCGGTTCTTCTACGCGCGCGTGGGCGTGAAGTTCTGAGCAAAAACGGCGCCAGGCCGACCCGGGCCTGGCGCTTCCCCGGGCGCCCGCTTTCTAGCCGAGGATGCCCGGGTTCCGCTGCCACAGCCGGGCCGGGGACAGCAGCCAGCGTCAGGCCTTACTCACCCTGGGGTGCACCGGTCATCAGCGCCTTCATCAGCTTCTCTTCGCTCAGGTGCGCGTCCAGGCCAGCGATGGCCGCCGTCACCGAGGGGTCCGCCATCAGCCCGCCCACCGCGGTGGCTCCCAAGGTCTCGAACGCACTCTTGTACCCGGCCATGCCCTCGTTGATGATCGCCTCGCGCGACTCGCCCGCGCACTTGTCGGCAATCAGCTTCTCGAATACCGAAGCGCTGTTCTTCGAGATCTCAAGCCAGGATTCGGGCGTCAGCTGCGCGATGTCAGCCACCTCCGGGTGACTGGCAACGGCGCCAAAGATCCACCGCACCAGCGCGGTCTTGTCCTCCGCCGTCACGGATGCCACCAGGCACTGCGACAGGCGATCGGAATACTCCCCGGCGTTCGCGAAATTGCTCGCGAGCAGCAGGACGATGATGGAAACAGGCTTTGCGAAATGCATGGACTTCCCCTGGATGGCCTGCCGCTGTGGTCAGGCCGCGTTGCGACGCGGTGTGGATGGTACTTCGTGGAGGCGGCTAGAACGACCGCCCGTCCACCTGCACCTTCGTCAGCGCCGCGAGGTCCACGCCTTCCAGGCAGCGCACGTTGACCGCGGCCGTGGCCACGCCCTTGCCGTCCTCCCCGAACCCGAAGGGCGCGCAGCCGCAGGTCCGGCAGAAGTGATGCTTGATGACGTGCCTGTTGAACGTATACGTGCCGAGCTCGGCTTCTCCGGAGTTCAGCGTCAGCGCCGAGCGCGGCAGGAACCACAGCAGGTAACCCTTGCGGCTGCAGTGCGAACAGTTGCACTCCATCGCGTCGTCAAGCGTGCCTTCCACTTCGAACGCCACCCGGCCGCAGTGGCAGCTGCCTTTGTACTTCATCGTCGCAGTACTCCGGGCTAGTGTGCAGTGACAAGAATGACGGCAAGGGCGGCCACGAGACAACCCAACCCGAGCACGAACGAAGCGATCCGTGGGCCTGTCCTTGCCGCCGGATCGCGGGCCAGTGACCAGCCCATCACCAGCATGTGTAGAGCACCTTTTGTCCCGCGTGCAGCCCGTCGTTTGAGTAACGAGGGAATACACGAAGCCCAATATCCTTTGCCCAAGGCGGACCGGGCGAGTGCGAATCCGATCTCGGCTCGTCCCGCGTAGCCTCAACGGTCGGTAGGCGATTGGCGTCGGAAAGCATCTTCACGAGTGCGATTGGCTCCATGCGCGCCTGGCACCCAAGTCAAGCCGCGCCACCCGACAGCCGGCTCCATGACTGGCGAAGCCCCGCCAGGTGCACGATACCCAAGAGCAGGCAGATTGATGAGCTCACAACCCAGAACGTCATGCTGTTGCCGGGAAAGTACGCCATGACCGGTACGAAGGCGACGCCGCGAAGAATGTAGACAGCTGTGATCGCCGACAGAACCGTACGCAGCAACGGCAGCTTGCGGATCAGGCCTGCTCCAGAGAGCGCGTAGGCGCTCCACACGGTGAGGACGCTGGCAATGACCAAAGTGGCGACGGTGGGATACCAATGACCGGAAAGATGCAGCTGCGCCATCTGCTCTCCCGCCCCCAATAGACGAAACAGCGGAGCGCCCACCACCAGGCACGCTAGATGCATCAGCGCCGCGAACCCGCTGAGGGCGGCGCCGACTGCCAGAAGCTTGTTGGTTGAACTGGCCATGTAGCTCCTTGGCGGCCCAAGGAGGGGCCGCTAGCCGAAAGCAGGCTGAGTATGGCGCCCAATGCTTCAGTCGGTTGACTTTGGCGTCGCGAATGGCCACGACCTTATCCGCAACTACGTCCTCAAGCGGAGGCGAAGGCGCCGCCAGCGCGGTGATGGTGCGGGCGAGGTCGTAGGCCAGCTCCACACCCTCGCCGACATGGAAGGCCTCGCCCGACCAGAAGGCCTGGATGGTCTCGGCAGTCCACCAGCCGCAGTGCCGGGCATGCATCTCGACCGGGCTGTGCAACTGCAGGCGCGGGTCGGCCAACCGGGGCAGCAGGGCCCGCTCGACGTTCACCGCGATCCCCTCGTTGAGCCACACCGGCAGGGACAGGTGGGTCAACAGGGCATGCGTCAACTCGTGCACCACCACCGGCTCCAGGTCATCCAGCGCGTCGTGCCAGCTGGCAAAGTGGCCGTAGCCGGCATTGAGGAACACGCCGCTGGACATCGCGTACTCGCCGCCGTCGTCGTGGTAGTGCGACAGGTAGTCGTAGTAGCTGTCCTGCGAGGCGAACACGATCACAACATAGGGGCCGTAGCCCCCGTCCGCAGCCAGTGCTCCCAGCCTGCCGCGAACGGCGCGCAATGCCTGCTCGCAGCTGCGCAGCACCAGGGCTGCCGTGCGTTCCGGCAGGGAGGACAGCAACAGGAAATTCGCGCTGTGCGTGTTCGCGTAGTCCGCGTCGGTCAGGTCTCGCCCCAGCGCGTCCAGCCATTGCCGTGCCGACGGGGTGTACCAGGCGTGTAGTTCTGGACCCCTGCTTCTGCTGCCCTGTCACCTGGCATCGGTTCCGCTTGAATCATCCCTGACATCTTCTCTGCTCGAACCCGGGGTGTTGCACTTCGCGTGTTAATTCACCCCCCTCATCTCTAGGTGTGAAGTGAAGGATGATGCGGCTTCTAAAAACTGCAGGGTCGCGAGGTAACGGCAGCGGCGATGATTTTATGATGGCAGCCTCGATTGAGGCCCTAAGTCTTTCTGGCGCACATGGCGATTTGACGTGAATTGACATAACGTCCCCTGTTTCAGCAAGTTCAATCGAAGCAGTGCAGCCAGTGCTGCCTGTCTCCTCGATTGGTGGGCGGATCCAATTGCCCTCTATCGCCATCATGATCTGCCTGGGCCAAGGCTGCGCCATTTCCTCGCCTTGGATTCCTCTCTCCGCACGTATGGCTGCGAGGCGCCGTTCCGCGTCTCTCTTTTGTACTAGTGCGTCAATCCGGGCTTGTCTGATTTGTTCTAGAAGCTGCGCGCGCTCGTGCAGCAGTGCCTCGTCTGTCTTGATGCTTGCTGGCGCGGCGCCATCCTTTTGGCTGGCGATTGACGTGCCGCAGATAAGCAAGAGCCCAAGTGCGAGAAAAGTGATTGCGGGTTTCACAGTTGCGAGTCTCTGGAATGAGGCCCAACGCTTGAGCTAAGCCGACCTGCGTAGCGGAGCCGGCAACATGGCAAGCTTTACCCGCCATGTTGTTGGTGTAGCGAAGCAGGTTCGGCTTGAACGAATTGTTAGGCCTTTGGCCAGAGAGCCATATCGGCGCCAACGATAAGCGTGATGACGGCTGATGAAACCGCATAGCAGAGCAACTGGTCCAGCACCCGTAGCTCTAGCTTACGGCTTGCCAGTACAACCAGCGTGAGGAGGATGCCCACAACTGCCACTGGAAGCGTCCAAGTACCCAGACCGAGTAGTTGGCCAACTTTTGCTTCGTCATTCGGGTTGAAGGCACCAATTCCGGCCGCTAGCAGGCGCATGAAGAATGCGATGTATAGGAGCGCGAAGCCGAGCGGGGCGCTACGTTGCTTTACTAACCAGAACCCACCTAAGCCTTGGGCTAGGGTAAGGATGGGGCCGGCAGCCACGATAAGCACCTGATCATTAAGGCTGACCGCACCTTTCGGCGATACCGAATTAAGCGTTGCGACCATTTCGTGTCCGAGCGCGATGCCGGTAGCCCAATGCGCGAGTTCATGGACGAGGAAGCTTGCAATGCCGGTGACGAACAACAGCGCATAGAAACGGGCGGGAAAGACTGCCTTCGAGTTGGCCACAAGGATCTCCTGAAAGGCCTAACGCCAAATTCAACGGCTTGTCCGCTGAAATGATTTGTTAAGTCTCGATCGAGTTCAGAGCCATCGCCTGGCTTCCACAATGACGGTTTTCAGTCTCTTCTGCAGCGCCCTGTGACGCCGGTAGCAAAGGTATAGCGTTTCACTTGCCGGATTGGAAAGCCCATGAACTTTGATTTGCTCGGGCTTGTTGAACGCCTCAACCGCAAAGGCCGGTAACACTGTAAAACCCATCCCCATACTGACCGGTTCCAAAATCAATCCGATCTGGTTTGAGAATCCCCTTTTAGGAAACAGGTTGCTGTGCTGGAACTCCGGATAGTTGGCGCCAAGCAACAGGTTGGCGTGATGACTTCCGTCAGGGTGGTCAATAAAGCCTAGGGCCATCAAGGTTTTCCAATCCGGGTCTTCGACCATCGAAGGCGTCACCAACAATAGCGACTCTTCCGCAACAGGAGTGCAACTGACGTCCGGCAGGGCGGATTTCGACGTCATGAATCCGATATCCATGGTGGATTCAGCGATTGCGCTCTCTACGTCGGAATTGGGTGCAAAGCGATAATCGATGATGAGTTTTGGGTGCCTGCTCTGCAACGCCAATAAATGTGGGTATAGCTTGAGCCCAACGCTCCCCGGAGACATCACCCGAACCACTCCTTCATAAGGAGGATCTTCTCCGACTTTTTGCTCGAGATTCGCCAATGCCAATAGAATGTCCTGAGCTTCGGCGTACAGCCTTCCGCCTGCATCCGAGAGCAAGAATTTCTTGCCCTCCCTTACGAGCAACTCGGTGCCGAGTTGCTCTTCCAACTTGCGCACATGCTGACTCACCCCCGACTGCGTCATATGCAGGCGCTCGGCCGTGCGGGTGAAATGACCAATTTCAACGAGGGCACAAAAGCTGCGTAACCAGACAGTATTTATCATTACGGTAGATGATCACCCTGACGTCAAATGATAATTTCACATAATTGTAGGTGCTGGGTAACCTATTCTCAATGTTAGGAGAGGAGGACACGCAATGAGCAACGTTTACCCAAGAAATTTCTCACATATCGGTATTTCCGTACCGGACCTTGGGCAGGCCGTCCAGTTCTACACAGAGGTAATGGGCTGGTATCTGATCATGGAACCAACTGAGATCGAAGAGGACGACAGCGCAATCGGAGAGATGTGCACGGAAGTCTTCGGAGCAGGGTGGGGAAGCTTCCGAATCGCTCATCTATCCACCGGTGACCGGATTGGTGTGGAGCTGTTTCAGTTCAAGAATCAAACAAACCCGGCAGACAATTTTGAATACTGGAAAACTGGCGTCTTCCACTTCTGCGTGCAAGACCCAAATGTTGAAGAGCTCGCCGAGCGTATTGTGGCTGCTGGTGGTAAACGGCGCATGGAGAAACCGCGCTACTACTATCCGGGCAAGAAACCCTACCGCATGATTTATATGGAAGATCCATTCGGAAACATCGTAGAGATCTACAGCCATAGCTATGAGCTTGTATATAGCGAGGGAGCCTATTGAGCCATTGGCAAGTGGAGTTCCAGCGGGCGCTCGAAGTTGGGAAGCCCGCTGGATTTAACATGCGCACGACCTTAGTCCAAGTGCGAACGCAGAGCCTCGGCGTACGAGTCAAGGGTGGAGCGCTCCGTACTGGCTGGAAGTTGCGGGTAGACACGCAATACATCATCTCCGATGAGGCGCGGATGGATATGTATGTGCAAGTGCGGAACCTCTTGGAACGCCGCTTCGCCAATGGAGTGCCAAAGGCTCAACCCTTGATTCGGGAAGGCGCGACCAACTGCACGAGTGATACGGGACACCATAGCCATGAGGGAAGCGCCTGTAGCGTCATCTAGCTCACGCACATCTTGAAGATGCTGCCGCGGAATGACTAGCGTGTGGCCAGGATGGAACTGCCGCAAATCTACGATGGCCAACGCCAACTCGTTCTCGCAGATGACGCTGGCTGGCGCCTTGCCCTGTGCAATGGCGCAGAAGATGCATCCGGCCGCCATAGAACTCTCCCGCAGATCTAACGCCTGAATTAAGCCGCGCCGCGAAGCGGTGTCGGCTTGAATGCATTGTTAGGCCTTACCCCGGATCAAAGCCATACATCCAAGCATTGAGAATGCCCTCAGAGCTGTGGAGGCCCAATGGCTCCAGCATAGCCTCGAAGGCTGATGCCACCTTTTCCGCATCTTCCGTATCCAGAGAATCGCGGTCTATCGCGTTGATTCGAGTGCCGATCTCTTCAAGAACCTCCGCGTCGCTAGCGCCGTTGGCGGCCATGCTCGCCAATGCCCCAGCCGCTGCATCGATATCGGAGTTCAGCCTCGCCCTCAGCGCTGGCTCGGTCGTGCCCAAGCCTCCCGCCAAGTGATCTCGCCCGACCATATCGCGGAGTGAATCAGATGAACCAGCGACCACGTCCATACATCCCACAGTGAGGAACAAGAGGAAGGTGCCAAAGAGAAGCTTGCTAGCTCGTGATAGTTCCATGAGGCCTAACGCCTTATGTCTTGAGTTTGCCCTACCGTAGGTGCCGAGAGCCCGACGTGCGCGCCCGATAACGCCTCGGTGTCAGACCACCGTAATTCAGCAGGGGCCGCACGCCGGATCTCGCGCCCTGCGCCCGAACAGTTGATCGAGGCTTCCCTCGAACTGATAAGCGTGGGCCTCAGGCGCGATGCTCTCGGCCAACCAACTGTAGCGGAGAACCGAGATGACGGCAGCGGGGATCGATGTATGCAAGGCCAGTCTGGATCTGGCCGTGGACGGGAAGCCAAGCGTGGTTGGATTCACCAACAACCGTGCCGGCATTGCCAAGCTGGTCAAGCGCCTGCGGGCACTCGGGGCCACGCGGATCGTGGTCGAAGCCACCGGCGGCTACGAAGAGCCACTGCTCGAGGCATGCTGCGATGCGGCCTGTGGATCGCCCGGGTCAACCCGCGGCAGGCTCGCGCCTTTGCCAATGCCGCCGGCGAGCTGGCCAAGACCGACGACATCGACGCCCGTATCCTGGCGCTCATGGCCCGACTGTTCGCCGACCGCCTGCGGCCCTACGTCGCACCGCCGCCCTGGCAGCGCGAGCTGCGCGATTGGCTGCGCCGCCGCGGCCAGGTGGTGGTCCTGCTCCAGGCCCAGAAGCAGCAGGCGGCGATGGCGCCTGCTTCCGTCCGCAAGCTTGCAGCCCGCACCATTGCCGCCCTGGTCCGGGAGCTTGCCGCGGTCGAGAAGACGATGAAGGCCCTGATCAACGAACACTCCACCCCGGCGTTGCGATCAAGCAAGGGTCTGGGGCCCGTGCTCCAGGCCACCGTCCTCGCGCTGCTGCCCGAGCTTGGACACCTCGACCGCAGACAGATCGCCAAGCTCACCGGAGTTGCCCCGATGAACCGCGACAGCGGACAAGGCCAAGGCAAACGACGGATCCGTGGCGGTCGTGCCCCCGTTCGTGTTGCGCTCTACATGGCCACGCTCTCGGCCGTGCGTTGGGATCCCACGATGAAGGCGCACTACCAGCAGCTTCGGGCGCGCGGGAAGCTGGGCAAGGTGGCTCTGGTGGCGTGCATGCGCAAGCTGCTTGGGATCATCAATGCCAGGCGGCGTGACGAGCTGCGGGCCGAGGGCCTGGCACTGGCTTGAACGGCACGTTTCAAGACAGTTGCTGAATTAAGCCGCGCCGCGAAGCGGCGTCGGCTTGAATGAATTGTTAGGGCGCACTTCTAGCACCCTTTGAGTCATGCAAACAACACCAAGGCGAGCGGGAACAGCAGACTGAGCACGATGGCTGACAAGGCAAGAATTGCAGGCGTTGGAGATTGGCGAAAATTGTGGCCGGCCAATGTAGAAGAGGCCACAAAACCAAGAATGCCGATAAGGATCAGCAGATAGCCACGATCACGTGCTTTAGCAATTGCTTCAGCCGGAACTTGCGGTACGTAAGTGACGACCAAAGCGGACGCGCCCGCAAAGAAGGTCAGGGGCGAGGCAACGGCAAGTGCAACAGATGCGTAAGCCAGAGTGAACTTCATGTGCGCCCTAACGCCTGAGTTAAGCCGTGCCGCGAAGCGGCATCGGCTTGAATGAATTGTTAGGCAACAGAAATTGCCAGACTAAGTGCGACAAATCCAGCGCCCCGAAAAGGAGAGGTGAGCTGGCAGACTGGAAGGGACTCTTATCCGGC
>NZ_JBSVRR010000004.1:0-328000 GCF_054072805.1 Luteimonas sp. A534 | reverse complement strand
TCCGCGAAGGTGGCCGTACGGTCGGCGCGGGCGTGGTTGCCAAGGTCATCAAGTAAGTCAGCGTATCCCGGCGGCCGTTGGCCGCTGCGATACGTGCTGCCGTTGAGCCGGCCCTCGGGCCGGATAGCGCCAGCGGCCATCGGCTCACGCCGACGGCTTTTTCCGCTCTCCGGGTGTTGCGCTTTGCCTGGCGGGCCCGCTATAATCGCTGACCACTTCGGCGGATCCCTTCGGGAGTTCGCCGGAACTGCGAAATGAGGTGCAGGATGCGCCTCGTCTTCGCCAGACATGGAACACGTCGCGCGGCAGTACCCCGGTCCCTCCCGAAGCTCTTCGGGACCCAGCGGACCAGGGGAATTGTCACGTTCGCTTCCTCCGTCTGGGCGGGCCGAGTAGATCGGCCTGCCTTGTTTTTTGCAGCAACGGTTTGCGGAGGGCGTTCATTGCCTCCCTGGGCCATCGAATCCACCGGGGTTCCGCGCACCCAGCCGCGGGCCCGTCGCTCTTTCAACGAAGGAATTCCGTCATGGCGGACCAGAAAATCCGGATCCGGCTGAAGGCTTTCGATCATCGACTGATCGATCGTTCTGCCAGCGAGATCGTAGAAACGGCCAAGCGGACAGGCGCGCAAGTGCGCGGCCCGATCCCCCTGCCGACCAAAATCGAGCGTTACACGATCCTGACGTCCCCGCACGTCGACAAGGATGCGCGTGACCAGTACGAAACCCGCACGCACAAGCGCGTGCTCGACATCGTCGATCCCAACGACAAGACCGTGGACGCGCTGATGAAGCTCGAGCTCGCGGCTGGCGTCGACGTCCAGATCAAGCTGACCTGAGGACTGAACCATGACCGCGAAGATTCATTCGTTGGGCATCGTCGGCCGCAAGGCCGGCATGAGCCGGGTGTTCACCGAGGACGGCCAGTCCATCCCGGTGACCCTGATCGAAGCCACCCCCAACCGCATCACCCAGGTGAAGACGAGCGCGACCGACGGCTACAGCGCCGTGCAGGTCACCGTCGGCAGCAAGCGTGCGGTGCTGGTGAACAAGCCCGAAGCCGGTCACCTGGCCAAGGCCAAGGTCGAAGCGGGTCGTGGCCTTTGGGAGTTCCGCGTTGCCGACGACCAGGTCGGCGGCTTCGAGGTTGGCGGCGAAGTGAAGGCCGACATTTTCGAAGTGGGCCAGATGGTCGACGTCCAGGGCGTGACCAAGGGCAAGGGCTTCCAGGGCACGATCAAGCGCTGGAACTTCAGCATGGGTGACGCGACGCACGGCAACTCGCTGTCGCATCGCTCGCCGGGCTCGATCGGCCAGCGCCAGACGCCGGGCCGCGTGTTCCCGGGCAAGAAGATGTCCGGTCACATGGGTGCCGTGCGCCAGAGCACGCAGAACCTCGAAGTGGTCCGGGTCGACGCCGAGCGCGGCCTGATCGCCGTGAAGGGTGCGGTTCCGGGCGCGCCGGGCGGAGACGTGATCGTGCGTCCCGCGAGCAAAGGATAAGGAGAGATGACCATGGAACTCTCTATTACGGGTAGCAACAGCAAGATGTCGGTCTCCGAGGTGGTGTTCGGCCGCGAGTTCAACCGGGACCTGGTCCACCAGGTCGTGGTTGCCTATCGCAACGCCGGCCGCGCCGGGACCAAGGCGCAGAAGACGCGCTCGGAAGTCAGTGGCACGACCAAGAAGTCGAAGAAGCAGAAGGGCGGCGGCGCGCGTCATGGCGCGTTGACGGCCCCGATCTTCGTCGGCGGCGGCGTGACGTTCGCGGCCAAGCCGCGCAGCTTCGAGCAGAAGGTCAACCGCAAGATGTACCGCGCGGCGATGATGGCCATCCTCTCCGAGCTCAACCGCCAGGGTCGCCTGCAGGTCGTCGAGACCTTCGAGGTCGATGAGACGAAGACCAGCGGGCTGGTCGAGAAGCTGAAGGGCTTCGAGCTGGGCCGGCGTCCGCTGATCGTCACCGAGGACGGCTCGGAACACCTGTACCTGTCGGCGCGCAACCTGCCGTATGTGCAGATCCGTGACGTCCAGGGCCTGGATCCGGTTTCGCTGGTCGGCGCCGACAGCGTGCTGGTCACCGCGGACGCCATCAAGAAGATCGAGGAGTGGCTGGCATGAACGACGCCAAGCTCTATGCACTGATCCGTGCGCCGCGCGTGTCCGAAAAGACCGCGCGCCTGCAGGAAGTGTCCAACCAGTACGCGTTCGAAGTGGCGACCGATGCAACGAAGGCCGACATCAAGATCGCGGTTGAAAAGCTGTTCGACGTCAAGGTCGAGGCGGTCAACGTGTTGAACGTGAAGGGCAAGCAAAAGGCCTTCCGCAACCGCAACGGCCGTCGCGGCGACTGGCGCAAGGCGTACGTGACGCTCGCCGATGGCCAGTCGATCGACGTCATGAACACCAAGGCCTGAGGAAGCTCCCATGCCATTGATGAAATTCAAGCCCACCTCTGCCGGTCGCCGCTCCGCGGTACGCGTGGTCGCGCCCGAGCTGCACAAGGGCGCGCCGTACGCGCCGCTGCTCGAGCCGCAGAGCAAGACCGGTGGCCGCAACCACCACGGTCGCATCACCACCCGCCACATGGGTGGTGGCCACAAGCAGCATTACCGCATCATCGACTTCAAGCGCGACAAGGAAGGCATCCCCGCGCGCGTCGAGCGGCTCGAGTACGACCCCAACCGCACCGCGCACATCGCGCTGCTGCTGTACGTGGACGGTGAGCGCCGCTACATCATCGCGCCCAAGGGCCTGAAGGCCGGCGACCAGGTGATCGCGGGCAACGATGCCCCGATCCGCGCCGGCAACAGCCTGCCGCTGCGCAACATCCCGGTTGGTTCCACCGTGCACTGCATCGAGATGAAGCCGGGCAAGGGCGCGCAGATCGCCCGTGCCGCCGGAGCCGGCGTGCAGCTGGTCGCCCGCGAAGGCGTCTACGCCACCCTGCGCCTGCGTTCGGGCGAGATGCGTCGCGTCCCGAGCGAATGCCGCGCCACGATCGGTGAAGTCGGCAATGTCGAGCACAACCTGCAGAAGCTGGGCAAGGCGGGCGCGAAGCGCTGGCGCGGCATCAAGCCCACCGTGCGTGGTGCCGCCATGAACCCGGTCGACCATCCGCACGGCGGTGGCGAGGCGAAGGCCGGCCAGGGCAACCCGCATCCGGTCACCCCGTGGGGCGTGCCGACCAAGGGTTACAAGACCCGACACAACAAGCGGACGCAGCAGTTCATCGTGCGCGACCGTAGGAGCTAATCGACAATGGCACGTTCACTCAAGAAGGGCCCGTTCGTCGACCACCACCTCGTCAAGAAGGTGGAGGCCGCGGGCAACACCAAGCGTCCGATCAAGACCTGGTCGCGCCGTTCGATGGTGCTCCCGGAGATGGTGGGCTTCACCATCGCCGTCCACAACGGCCGCAACCACGTCCCGGTGCTCGTCAACGAGAACATGGTTGGCCACAAGCTCGGCGAGTTCGCCCTGACCAGGACCTTCAAGGGTCATGGCGGCGACAAGAAGTCGCGTTAAGGAGATGACGATGGAAGCGAAAGCAATCCTGCGCACCGTGCGCATCTCCCCGCAGAAGGCACGACTGGTCGCTGACCAGGTCCGTGGCCTCTCGGCCTCGCGCGCCCTCGACCTGCTGAAGTTCAGCGACAAGAAGGCCGCCCACCTGATCTACAAGGTCGTGTATTCGGCCACCTCCAATGCCGAGAACAACCTCGGCGCGGACGTCGACGAGCTCAAGGTCAAGGCGATCATGGTCGACGAAGGCCCGACGCTGAAGCGCTTCATGGCGCGGGCGAAGGGTCGCGGTACGCGGATCCTCAAGCGCACCAGCCACATTACCGTCGTTGTCGGCGAGGGGAAGTAAGCATATGGGTCACAAAGTTCATCCCATCGGCTTCCGCCTGGGCATTTCCAAGGACTGGAATTCCAAGTGGTACGCCGGCAAGAAGGATTACGCCGACTATCTGGTCTCGGACCTGAAGGTCCGCGAGATGCTTCGCAAGAAGCTGGCCGCGGCCGGCATCAGCCGCATCATGATCGAGCGGCCCTCGAAGTCGGCGCGCGTCACGATCCACACCGCCCGTCCGGGCGTGGTGATCGGCAAGCGCGGTGAGGACATCGAGAAGCTGCGCAAGGAAGTCAGCGCGATGATGGGCGTCCCGGCGCACATCAACGTCACCGAGGTCCGCAAGCCGGAGCTTGACGCGCAGCTGGTCGCCGAGTCGATCGCACAGCAGCTCGAGCGCCGCATCATGTTCCGCCGCGCGATGAAGCGCGCCGTCGGCAACGCGATGCGCCTGGGCGCGCTGGGCATCAAGGTCAACGTCGCCGGCCGCCTCAACGGCGCCGAGATCGCGCGTTCGGAGTGGTACCGCGAAGGTCGCGTGCCGCTGCATACGCTCCGCGCCGACGTCGACTACGGCTTCGCCGAGGCGAAGACCCAGTACGGCATCATTGGAATCAAGACCTGGATCTACAAGGGCGAGATCTTCGACTTCGCCCAGGTCGGCCAGGAAAAGCAGGACGATTCGCCGCGTGGCGAACGTGGCGACCGCGGTGACCGCGATCGTCCGCGTGGCCCGCGTCGTGATCGCGAGGCGAGGGACTAAGTCATGCTGCAACCCAAGCGAACCAAATACCGCAAGATGCACAAGGGCCGCAACGACGGCCTGGCGTGGAGCGGCAACGCCGTCAGCTTCGGCGAGTACGGCCTCAAGGCCACCCAGACCGGCCAGCTGACCGCACGCCAGATCGAATCCGCGCGCCGCGCCATCAGTCGCCACGTGAAGCGCGGCGGCAAGATGTGGATCCGCGTGTTTCCCGACAAGCCGATCAGCAAGAAGCCCATCGAAGTCCGCATGGGCTCGGGCAAGGGCAACGTGGAGTTCTGGGTCGCCCAGATCCAGCCCGGCCGCATGATCTACGAGATCGAGGGCGTCGACGAGGCGACCGCACGCGAGGCGTTCCGCCTGGCTGCCGCCAAGCTCTCGGTCACCACCACTTTCGTGACCCGGACGGTGCGCTGATGGACATCAAGGAACTCCGCCAGAAGTCTTCGGACGATCTGAAGGCGCACCTTCTCGAGCTGCAGAAAGAGCAGTTCTCGCTGCGCATGCAGAAGGCGACCGGCCAGCTCGCCAAGACCCACGACGCCCGTCGGGTACGCCGCGAGATTGCTCGCGTCAACACCCTGCTCGGCGCGAAGCAGTAAGGACCGGGCAGACATGACCGAAAACACCGAAAAGAAGCTGCGCACGGTCGAAGGCCGCGTTGTCAGCAACAAGATGGACAAGACCGTGACGGTGCTCGTTGAGCGTCAGGTCAAGCACGCGCTGTACGGCAAGTACATCCGTCGCTCGACCAAGCTGCACGCCCACGACGCCGAGAACTCCTGCAGCGAGGGCGATACCGTCCGCGTGGTGGAAATCGCGCCGATGTCCAAGACCAAGAACTGGCGCGTCGTGGAAATCGTCGCGCGCGCGGCTGAATAAGGAGGCTCCGAAATGATCCAGATGCAGAGCCACCTCACCGTGGCCGACAATTCCGGCGCCAAGGAAGTGATGTGCATCAAGGTGCTGGGCGGCTCGAAGCGCCGTTACGCCGGCATCGGCGACATCATCAAGGTGTCCATCAAGGACGCCATTCCGCGCGGCAAGGTCAAGAAGGGCGAAGTCTACGACGCCGTCGTGGTGCGCACCCGCAAGGGTGTCCGCCGTGCCGACGGCTCGCTGATCCGCTTCGACGGCAACGCCGCCGTGCTGCTCAACAACAAGCAGGAGCCGATCGGCACCCGCATCTTCGGGCCTGTGACCCGCGAGCTGCGCTCCGAGAAGTTCATGAAGATCGTCTCGCTCGCACCCGAAGTGCTCTGAGCCGGTCGAAGAGGAAGCCAACATGAACCGTATCAAGAAGGGTGACCGCGTGATCGTCACCGCCGGCAAGGACAAGGGCAAGCAGGGCGAGGTGGTTCGCGTGCTCGGCGACAAGGTCGTCGTCTCCAACGTGAACATCATCAAGCGCCACACCAAGCCCAACCCCCAGGCCAACCAGCCCGGTGGCGTGATCGAGCGCGAAGCGCCGGTCGACGCGTCGAACGTGATGCACTTCAACCCTGCCAGCGGCAAGGGCGAGCGCATTGGTACCAAGATCCTCGAGGATGGACGCCGCGTACGCGTGTTCCGCTCGAGCGGTGAGGCGATTGACGCCTGAGGAATGTGAAATGACGACCCGCCTGGAAAAGTTCTACAAGGAAGAAGTGGTGCCGAAGCTCACCGAGCAGTTCGGCTACACGAATCCGATGCAGGTTCCGCGCCTGAGCAAGATCACGCTCAACATGGGCGTGGGCGAGGCTGCCGCAAACAAGAAGGTGCTCGAGCACGCGACCGCCGACATGGCCAAGATCTCCGGCCAGAAGGCGCTGGTGACGAAGTCGCGCGTTTCGGTGGCGTCGTTCAAGATCCGTGACGGCTGGCCGATCGGCTGCAAGGTCACGCTGCGTCGCGCCCGGATGTACGAGTTCTTCGACCGCCTGGTCAACGTCGCGCTGCCGCGCGTCCGCGACTTCCGTGGCGTCTCGGCCCGCTCGTTCGACGGCCGTGGCAACTACAACATGGGCGTGAAGGAGCAGATCATCTTCCCGGAGATCGACTTCGACCAGGTCGACGCCCTGCGTGGCATGGACATCGCCATCACCACGACGGCGAAGACCAACGAAGAAGCCAAGGCGCTGCTCGAGGCCTTCCGCTTCCCGTTCCGCTAACAGACTTCAGGACAACACACCATGGCAAAGACCTCGATGGTCAACCGCGAAGTGAAGCGCGCGAAGCTGGCGAAGAAGTTCGCCGCCAAGCGCGACGAGCTGAAGAAGATCGTCAGCAGCGAGTCGGCGAGCTTCGAGGACAAGATGGAGGCCGCGGTCAAGCTGCAGAAGCTGCCCCGCGACTCCTCGCCCTCGCGCCAGACCACCCGCTGCGCGCTGACCGGCCGTCCGCGCGCCGTTTACAGCAAGTTCGGCCTGGGCCGCAACAAGCTGCGCGAAGCCACCATGCGTGGCGACGTCCCCGGCCTGCGCAAGGCCAGCTGGTAACACTGCGTCAAGCCGGCCCGATGGGCCGGTCCAACACGAATTCGCAATCCTGCGGATATCGGTGCACTCATAAGGCAACTATCAATGAGCATGACTGATCCCATCGCCGATATGCTGACCCGCATGCGCAATGCGGCGGCTGTCGGCAAGCCGACGGTGAAGATGCCGTCCTCCAAGACCAAGGTGGCCATCGCCAAGGTGCTGCAGGACGAAGGCTACATCGCCGGTGCGCACGTGACCGAGAACGGCGCCAAGGCCGAACTCGAGATCGTGCTGAAGTACTACGAGGGCCGTCCGGTCATCGAGCGCATGCAGCGCATTTCGCGCTCGGGCCTGCGCCATTACCGCGGCAAGTCCGAGCTGCCGAAGGTCCTCAACGGCCTCGGCATCGCCATCATCTCCACCTCGAAGGGCATCATGACCGATACGCAGGCACGCCAGCAGGGCGTCGGCGGCGAGGTCCTGTGCTTCGTGGCCTAAGGGAGTAACCGCAATGTCCCGAATTGCCAAGAAGCCGATCACCCTTCCGAAGGGCGTCGAGCTGAAGATCCAGGACGGTACCGTCGCGACCAAGGGCCCGAAGGGCTCGCTGTCGATGGCGATGCCGGCCGGCGTCGAGTTCACCATGGAGGACGGCCAGGCCGTTCTGTCGCCGGCGACCCCGGCCGACATGGCCATCACCGGCACCATGCGCTCGGTCATCGCCAACATGGTGCAGGGCGTTTCCGAAGGCTTCGAGCGCAAGCTCGAGCTGGTGGGCGTCGGTTACCGCGCCGCCATGCAGGGCCAGGACCTGAACCTGTCGCTGGGCTTCTCCCATCCGGTGCTGTTCAAGCCGCCGGCGGGTATCACCATCAGCACGCCGACCCAGACCGAGATTGTGGTCAACGGCGCCGACAAGCAGCAGGTCGGCGAAGTGGCAGCCAAGATCCGCGGCTACCGTCCGCCGGAGCCGTACAAGGGCAAGGGCGTCAAGTACGCCGGCGAGAACATCATCCGCAAGGAAGCCAAGAAGGCCTGATCGGCCTTCAGCTTTCGGAGAACGAGACCATGCAGAAGAAAATTGCCCGCCTGCGCCGCGCCAAGTCGACGCGCGCGCACATCCGCGAACTGGGCGTCCCGCGCCTGTCGGTGCTGCGCACCGGCCAGCACCTGTACGCGCAGCTGTTCAGCGCCGACGGCTCGAAGGTCCTGGCTTCGGCCAGCACCACCCAGGCCGACGTGCGCGACGGCCTGAAGAACGGCCGCAACACCGAAGCCGCGACCAAGGTCGGCCACGCGATCGCCGAGAAGGCCAAGGCCGCCGGCATCGAATCAGTTGCCTTCGATCGCTCCGGTTACAGGTATCATGGGCGGATCAAGGCCCTGGCCGACGCCGCGCGCGAAGGTGGCCTGCAGTTCTAAGCGTCAAGACAATGTGTTGAAAGGGTGGGGCGCCGTCCCCACCCTTTGCCTCCTGCCGATGCGGGCTGCATCGGACGCCTCCCGGCTTCTGCCCGGGGCCGCGGTCCACCGATCCACACCACAACCATAAGCGGCCACGAGCCGTACATCCCTCAATACATACAGGCAGCATCGAAATGGCAGAAGAACGCGCACCGCGCGGTCGTGACCGCGACCGCAACCGCGAAGAAATCGACGACGGCATGATCGAGAAGCTGATCACGGTCAACCGTGTCAGCAAGACCGTCAAGGGTGGCCGCCAGTTCACCTTCACCGCGCTGACGGTCGTCGGCGACGGCGCCGGCAAGGTCGGCTTCGGCTACGGCAAGGCCCGCGAGGTCCCGGTTGCCATCCAGAAGTCGATGGAGCAGGCCCGCCGGAACATGACCTCCGTGCACCTCAACGGCGCCACGCTGTACCACACGGTGAAGGCCGGCCACGGCGCCGCCCGCGTGTTCATGCAGCCCGCGTCCGAAGGTACCGGCGTGATCGCCGGTGGTGCCATGCGCGCCGTGCTCGAAGCGGTCGGCGTGAAGGACGTGCTGGCGAAGGCCGTCGGCTCGCGCAACCCGATCAACCTCGTCCGGGCCACCGTCAAGGGCCTGGCCGGCATGCACTCGCCTGGCGACATCGCGGCCAAGCGCGGCAAGAAGGTGGAGGACATCGTCCATGGCTAAGAACGAAGCCGGCACCGGCACCGTCAAGGTGCGCCTGGTCAAGGGTCTGCGCGGCTCGCAGGCCAAGCACCGCCTGTCCGTCAAGGCCCTGGGCCTGGGCAAGCTCAACAGCGTCCGCGAACTGAAGGACAGCCCCCAGGTCCGTGGCCTCATCAACAAGGTCCACTACCTGGTCCGGGTCGAGGAATAAGCACATGAAGCTCAACACCATGCAGCCCGCAGAGGGCGCCCGCACCGATCGCAAGCGCGTCGGCCGCGGCATCGGCTCCGGCCTCGGCAAGACCGCCGGCCGCGGCCACAAGGGTTCCTTCGCCCGCTCGGGCAAGGGCAAGATCAAGGCCGGCTTCGAAGGCGGCCAGATGCCGCTGCGCAAGCGCCTGCCCAAGGTCGGCTTCCGCTCGCGCATCGCCGGCGACACCGCCGAGGTCATGCTGTACCAGCTCGAGCGCCTGGAAGGCGTCATCGACTTCAAGGCGCTGCGCGCCGCGAAGCTGGTGCCGGCCACGTCCAAGCGCGCCAAGATCGTCCTGAAGGGCGAGGCCACCAAGGCCCTCGTGCTGAAGGGCGTGCTGGCCACGGCCGGTGCCCGCGCGGCGATCGAAGCCGCCGGCGGCAAGGTCGAGGAGTAAGCAGCGCATGGCACGCAGCGGCAGCGCAATGGGGGGCATGGGCGGGCTCGGCAAGTTCACCGAGCTGCGCCAGCGCCTGCTGTTCGTCCTCGGGGCGTTGATCGTCTACCGCGTCGGGTGCTACATCCCGGTGCCGGGCGTCAATCCCGATGCCATGCTGCGCCTGATGGAGCAGACCGAAGGCACCATCGTGGACATGTTCAACATGTTCTCCGGTGGTGCGCTCGAGCGCTTCAGCCTGTTCGCGCTCAACGTGATCCCCTACATCTCGGCGTCGATCATCATCCAGATGCTCGTGCAGATCGTCCCGAGCCTGAAGGCGATCCAGAAGGAAGGCGAGTCCGGCCGCCGTCGCATCACCCAGTGGTCGCGCATCGGCGCCATCCCGCTGGCGATCTTCCAGGCGGCGGGCATCGCGACGATGCTGCAGAGCCAGGGCGTGGCCTATGCGCCCGGCCTCGGCTTCATCCTCACCGCCATCATCGCGCTGACCGCCGGCACCATGTTCCTGGTCTGGCTGGGCGAGCAGGTGACCGAGCGCGGCGTCGGCAACGGCGTGTCGCTGATCATCTTCGCCGGCATCGTGGCGGGGCTCCCGAGCGCCGTCATCACCACGTTCGAGGCCGCCCGCAACGGCGACATGAGTCCGATCGCGGTGATCCTGATCGCGCTGATCGTGGCCGCCTTCACCTACTTCGTGGTGTTCGTCGAGCGTGGCCAGCGCCGGATCACGGTGAACTACGCGCGCCGCCAGGGCGGTCGCAACGCGTACATGAACCAGAGCTCCTTCCTGCCGCTGAAGCTCAACATGGCCGGCGTGATCCCGGCGATCTTCGCGTCGTCGATCATCATGTTCCCGGCCACGGCCTCGACCTGGTTCAGCCAGGCGGGTTCGGCGACCTGGCTGCAGCGGGTAAGCCAGGCGCTGTCGCCCGGCGAGCCGCTCTACATCCTGCTGTACGCGGGCCTGATCGCCGGTTTCACGTTCTTCTATACTGCGCTGGTCTTCAACTCGCAGGAAACCGCGGACAACCTGAAGAAGTCCGGCGCGCTGATCCCGGGCATCCGTCCGGGCAAGGCCACGGCCGACTACATCGATGGCGTGCTGACGCGGCTCACCGCCGCCGGCGCGACCTACCTGGTGCTGGTCTGCCTGCTGCCGGAGTTCATGCGCACCGAGCTGAATGCGTCGTTCTACTTCGGCGGCACGTCGCTGCTGATCGTGGTGGTGGTGGTGATGGACTTCATCTCCCAGATCCAGGCCCACCTGATGTCGCACCAGTACGAGAGCCTGTTGAAGAAGGCGAACCTGAAGGGTGGCGCGCGCGGCTTGCCGCGCGGCTGAAGATTCAAAACGGATCCCGTGGTGCCCGGCATGGCCGGTGTCTCCAGGGATCCAGGCCCGGCCGTGTCACGGCGGGGCCTTGATGGGCGACTTGCGTGGCGGTCCCGCGCGCAGGTGGTTCCAGGCCAGTCCCGGCGCCAGAGTAGCGACGGGCGGGCAGGGCTCCGAAAGGGGTCCAGTCCAGTCGGGAACCTTCGCCGGAGCATGGGCACACTCCCCATGCCGGGCTTGTCGGACGCCGTTGGCGGCCGCGGGCTTCCTTGCACCCCGGGATCCTGATACAATTTCTTGTTCACTGCGCCGGATTACCCGTCCGGCCGCCCCAATCAGTTGGAGATCCGCGCATGGCGCGTATTGCAGGTGTCAACCTGCCTGCCCAGAAGCACGTCTGGGTCGGGCTGCAAAGCATCTACGGCATTGGCCGTACCCGTTCGAAGCAGGTCTGCGAAGCCGCAGGCGTGTCGTCGAGCACCAAGATCCGCGACCTGTCGGAGCCTGACGTCGAGCGCCTGCGCGCCGAAGTCGGCAAGTACGTGGTCGAGGGCGACCTGCGCCGCGAGATCGGCATGGCCATCAAGCGTCTGATGGACCTGGCCTGCTACCGCGGCCTGCGTCATCGCCGTGGCCTCCCCCTGCGCGGCCAGCGCACCCGGACCAATGCACGCACCCGCAAGGGTCCGCGCAAGGCCATCAGGAAATAAGGAACCACGACCATGGCCAAGCCGGCAGCCAAGCCGAAGAAGAAGATCAAGCGCGTCGTCACAGACGGCGTTGCCCACGTCCACGCTTCGTTCAACAACACCATCATCACGATCACCGACCGTCAGGGCAACGCGCTCTCGTGGGCGACTTCGGGCGGCGCGGGTTTCCGCGGTTCGCGCAAGTCGACCCCGTTCGCAGCCCAGGTCGCCGCAGAGAAGGCCGGCAAGGCCGCCCTCGACTACGGCGTGAAGTCTCTTGAAGTCCGCATCAAGGGCCCGGGTCCGGGTCGCGAGTCGGCCGTCCGGTCGCTCAACAACGTGGGCTACAAGATCACCAACATCATCGACGTGACGCCAATCCCGCACAACGGGTGCCGTCCGCCGAAGAAGCGTCGCGTCTAAGGGGGCGATAAGAAATGGCTCGTTATATCGGTCCCACCTGTAAGCTCGCCCGTCGCGAAGGCGCCGACCTCGGTCTGAAGTCGCCCGCGCGCGCCCTTGACTCCAAGTGCAAGCTCGAGCAGAAGCCCGGCCAGCACGGTGCCGGCACCGGCGCGCGTCGCAGCAAGCTCTCCGACTACGCCCTCCAGCTTCGCGAGAAGCAGAAGGTCAAGCGTATCTACGGCCTGCTGGAGCGCCAGTTCCGCAACTACTACAAGAAGGCCTCGACCAAGAAGGGCAACACCGGCGAGAACCTGCTTCAGCTGCTGGAAACCCGTCTCGACAACGTCGTCTACCGCATGGGCTTCGCGATCACCCGCCCGGCCGCGCGCCAGCTGGTGTCGCACCGTGGCGTCACGGTCAACGGCAAGCCCGTGAACCTGCCGTCCTACCAGGTCAAGGCCGGTGACGCGATCGCGCTGTCGGAGAAGGCCCAGAAGCAGATGCGCGTCCAGGAGGCGCTGACGGTGTCCTCGACGATGGACCTGTCGCCGTCCTGGGTCGAGGTCGACTCGAAGAAGTTCAGCGGCGTGTTCAAGGCGGTCCCCGACCGTGGCGACCTGCCCGCCGACATCAACGAAGCGCTGATCGTCGAGCTGTACTCGAAGTAATTCACCCGGCCAGCCGGCGGATGCCGGCGGGCCCCAGGAGACACGAAACATGACGGTTACCGCCAACCAGGTCCTGCGCCCGCGTGGCCCCCAGATCGAGCGCCTCGCCGGAAACCGCGCGAAGGTCGTGATCGAGCCGCTCGAGCGCGGCTACGGCCATACGCTCGGCAACGCCCTGCGCCGCGTCCTGCTGTCGTCGATTCCCGGCTTCGCCATCACCGAGGTCGAGATCGACGGCGTGCTGCACGAATACAGCACCATCGAAGGCCTGCAGGAAGACGTGCTCGAGGTGCTGTTGAACCTCAAGGACGTTGCCATCCGCATGGGCACCGGCGAAAGCGCCACGCTCACCCTGGCCAAGTCCGGCCCGGGCGTCGTGACCGCCGCCGACATCAAGACCGACCACAACGTCGAAGTGCTCAACGGCGAGCACGTGATCTGCCATCTGACCAAGGACGCGTCGATCAACATGCGCCTGAAGATCGAGCGTGGCTTCGGCTACCAGCCGGCGTCCGCGCGTCGCCGTCCGGACGAAGAGACCCGCGTCATCGGTCGCCTGATGCTGGACGCGTCGTTCTCGCCGGTCCGCCGCGTCGCCTACGAGGTCGAAGCCGCCCGCGTCGAGCAGCGCACCGACCTCGACAAGCTGGTAATCGACATCGAGACCAACGGCACGATCGATGCCGAGGAAGCCGTGCGCACCGCCGCCGACATCCTCACCGACCAGCTGAGCGTCTTCGGTGACTTCACCCGCCGCGAAGGCAACGACCAGAAGGCCCAGGCCCCGGGCGTCGATCCGGTGCTGCTGCGCCCGATCGACGATCTCGAGCTGACGGTGCGTTCGGCCAACTGCCTCAAGGCCGAAAGCATCTATTACATCGGCGACCTGATCCAGAAGACGGAAGTCGAACTGCTCAAGACCCCCAACCTCGGCAAGAAGTCGCTTACCGAGATCAAGGAAGTGCTGGCCCAGCGTGGCCTCTCGCTCGGCATGAAGCTCGAGAACTGGCCGCCGGCCGGTGTCTCGGCGCACGGCATGCTCGGCTAAGACCAGACAGACAGGAACCAAGACCATGCGCCACCAGAAATCCGGCCGCAAGTTCAGCCGCACCAGCGCACACCGCGATGCCATGTTCACCAACATGGCGGCGTCGCTGCTCAAGCACGAGCTGATCAAGACCACGCTTCCGAAGGCCAAGGAGCTCCGCCGCGTCGCCGAGCCGCTCATCACCATGGGCAAGACCGACGGCGTCGCAAACCGCCGCCTGGCCTTCTCGCGCCTGCGCGACAAGGAAGCCGTAGGCAAGCTGTTCGTCGACCTGGGCCCGCGTTACCGCGAGCGTCCGGGCGGCTACCTGCGGATCATCAAGTGCGGTTTCCGCGACGGCGACAACGCGCCGATGGCCTACGTCGAGCTCGTCGACCGGCCGCAGGCGTCCGCCGAGTAAGCACGGCGACGTTTTCGCGTGCACCAACCCCGGCCATGTGCCGGGGTTTTTGCTATCTTGGCCTCCGTTTTGCGCGAGCCGATCGATGACCCCGAACCCGTTCCGCTGGACCTTCCGCTCGCAGTGCCTGGCTGGCTTCGCGATCTGCGCGGCGCTGATCGGCTTTGCGATCTTCTCCCAGTTCGCCTGGGGCCTGGAGCCGTGCCCGCTGTGCATCTTCCAGCGGATCGCGTTCGCGGCCCTGGGCCTGGTGTTCCTCGTGGCCGGGCTCCATGCGCCGCGGTCGGGCGGGGGAAGGGCGATCTATGGCGTGCTTGGCTTCCTGGCCGCCGCCGTGGGCATGGCCATCGCCGGGCGCCACGTCTGGATCCAGTACAACCCGCCCGAGATCCCGGGCTGTGGGCCGCCGCTGTCATTCCTGCGCGAAACGATGTCCACGGGCAACGTGATCCGCAAGGTGCTGACCGGCAGCGGTGACTGCGGCACCATCGACTGGACCTTCCTCGGCCTGTCGATGCCGGCCTGGAGCCTGGTCTGGTTCGTGCTGCTGGCGGTGCTGTTCGTGGCCGCGGCCTTCCAGCGTCGCCGACGGAGCTGGCGCTGACCGGCATTGCGATACACGGCGCTGGAGCGGATGATGGCTGTCGCTGCAGTGCAACAACGACGATCCCATGCCCGCAAACGAACGCAACCTCCGTCCCGTGAACCTGGCCCCCGGCTGGAGTCCGGACAGCTGGCGCACGCGCACGGCGCTGCAGATGCCCACGTATCCCGATGCCGCGGAACTCGCGCGCGTCCAGGGCGAGCTGGGTGCGCTGCCGCCGCTGGTGACGTCGTGGGAGATCATGGCGCTGCGGCAGCAGCTGGCCGAGGCGCAGGAGGGGCGACGCTTCCTGCTCCAGGGCGGTGACTGCGCGGAGAACTTCAGCGATTGCAATTCGGCGGTGATCTCGAACCGCCTGAAAGTGCTGCTGCAGATGAGCCTGGTGCTCGTGCACGGCCTGCGCCTGCCGGTGGTGCGTGTCGGCCGTTTCGCCGGCCAGTACGCCAAGCCGCGTTCCGCCGACACGGAAACCCGCGACGGGACGACGCTGCCGACCTATCGCGGCGACATGGTCAATGCGCCCGAGTTCACGGCCGCGGCCCGGACGCCCGATCCCCGACGCATGGTCAAGGCGCACGCGCGTTCCGCGATGACCATGAACTTCGTGCGCTCCCTGATCGACGGCGGTTTCGCCGACCTCCACCATCCCGAGTACTGGGACCTGGGCTGGGTCGGGCATTCGCCGCTGGCCGAGGAATACCAGCGCATGGTCGGCAACATCGGCGAGGCCGTGCGCTTCATGGAGACGTTGTCGGGCACCGAGGTGCACAACCTCAACCGCGTTGATTTCTTCACCTCGCACGAGGCCCTGCTGCTGCCCTACGAGGAGGCGTTCACGCGCCAGGTGCCGCGGCAGTGGGGCTGGTTCAACCTCAGCACCCACTTCCCGTGGATCGGCATGCGGACCGCGGCCAACGACGGTGCCCACGCGGAGTACTTCCGCGGCATCCGCAATCCCATCGCGGTGAAGATCGGGCCGACGGTGGCGCCGGACGAGCTGTTGCGGCTTGTCGACCTGCTCAACCCCGACGACGAACCGGGGCGACTGAGCTTCATCTGTCGCATGGGCGCGGCGCAGATCGCGGACCGCCTGCCGCCCCTGCTGGACGCGATGAAGCGCGATGGGCGCCGCGTGCTCTGGATCTGCGATCCGATGCACGGCAACACCGAGTCGACCAGCAACGGCTACAAGACGCGCCGCTTCGACAACATCCGCACCGAGATCGAACAGAGCTTCGACCTGCACGCCGCGGCGGGCACGCGCTTGGGCGGCGTGCACCTGGAGCTCACCGGCGAGGACGTCACCGAGTGCACGGGTGGCGCACGCGACCTGGGCGAGGTGGATCTCGAACGGGCGTACCGCTCCGCGGTGGACCCACGGCTCAACTACGAGCAGTCGCTCGAGATCGCGATGGCGATCGTGCGCAAGCACGCGCAGCTGAAGCTGCCGATCAAGGCCTGAACGGCGTCCACGCCGCGCGGCATGCACCCGGTGCCGTGCCGCCCTAGAGCAGCCGCGCCTGCACGGGTGCGGCGGGAAGCGGTGCGCCGGTCAACGGCCACGCGGCCAACGCCTCGTAGCGGCCGCCGGGATTGAACAGCAGCTCGAAGCGATCCACGCGCACCACGTCGTCGCCGCAGGCGATGTCTTCAAGCCAGGCCTGTGCGGGCAGGCCACGCTCCAGGTAAGCCAGGGTCACGTGTGGCTGCGTCGTCACCTGCAGCGGGCGAATGCCGCATTGCCGGATGGCGTCGCGGGTCGCGTCGCACAGCGCCTGCAGCGCGGGGTTGGCGTGCGGCAACGCGACGACCGCCCCCGATTGCGACCAGTACGCCACCCGTTCGATCTGGAACCCATGCGCCGGAATGCGCGCCGCAGTCACGGCGAAGGCGTCAAGCAGCGCGGGCGTCACCAGCTCCCTGGCGTCGTAACCGATGAAGCAAAGGGTGGCGTGCCACTGGTCCGGACGGCGCGGCTGCAAGCGCCGCCCGTCAGCCGGCTGCCCGGCGTGGAGCCTGGCCGCAAGCGCAGCCAGGTGTTCGCGGCCTTCGGCATCCGGCCGCCAGCCGGGAAACAGCGCCTGGCTCACGCCGCGCGGCTGGCCCGCTTGCGGTCGGTTTCGCTGAGGTGCTTCTTGCGCAGGCGGATTTCCTTCGGCGTGACCTCGACCAGCTCGTCATCCTCGATGAAGTCCAGCGCCTGCTCGAGCGTGTACTTGATCGCCGGCGTCAGCTTGATCGCGTCGTCCTTGCCGGACGCGCGCATGTTGGTCAGCGGCTTGGTCTTGATGGCATTGACGGTGAGGTCGTTGTCCTTCGAGTGGATGCCGATCAGCTGGCCCTCGTAGACCTGGTCGCCCTCGGCCGCGAACAGCTTGCCGCGCTCTTCCAGCGGTCCCAGCGAGTAGGCCGGGGTGGCGCCCGCGGCATTGGCGATCATCACGCCGTTGGTGCGCTTGGCAATCGCACCCTGTTCCTTCGGGCCGTAATGGTCGAAGACATGGAACAGCAGGCCGGTGCCCTGGGTGAGCGTCTTGAACTCGTTCTGGAAGCCGATCAGGCCGCGCGCCGGGATCATGTAGTCCAGCCGCACGCGCCCCTTGCCGTCGGACTCCATGTTCTTCAGCTGGCCCTTGCGGATGCCCAGCTTCTCCATCACGCCGCCCTGGTGCACTTCCTCGATGTCGACCACCAGCTGCTCGACCGGCTCCATCTGCTGGCCGTCGATGGTCTTGATGATGACTTCCGGACGCGACACCGCGAGTTCGAAGCCCTCGCGGCGCATGGTCTCGATCAGCACCGACAGGTGCAGCTCGCCGCGGCCGGAGACCAGGAACTTGTCGGGGTCCGAGCCTTCCTCGATCTTGAGCGCGACGTTGTGCAGCGTCTCGCGCTCCAGGCGCTCGCGGATCTGGCGGCTGGTGATGAACTTGCCGCCGCTGCGGTCCTTGTTGCCGGCGAACGGCGAGTTGTTGACCTGGAAGGTCATGCTGATGGTCGGCTCGTCGACGGTCAGCGCGGGCAGCGCTTCGGGCGTATCGAGTGCGCAGACCGTATCGGAGATCGACAGGTCGGCGACGCCGCTGAGGGCGAGGATGTCGCCGGCCTTGCCTTCATCGACCTCGACGCGCTCCAGGCCCAGGAAGCCCAGCACCTGCAGTACCTTGGCCTGGCGCTTCTTGCCGTGGCGGTCGACCACGCTCACCGCCATGTTGGTCCGCACCACGCCGCGCTGGATGCGGCCGATACCGATCAGGCCGACGAAGTTGTTGTAGTCCAGCTGGCTGATGCGCATCTGGAACGGGCCGTCCGGGTCCACCGTCGGCGCAGGTACGTGCTTCATGATCGCTTCGTACAGCGGTGTCATGTCGCCGTCGCGGACGGTGTCTTCCATGCTGGCGTAGCCGTGCAGCGCCGAGGCGTAGACGATCGGGAAGTCGAGCTGCTCGTTGGTGGCGCCGAGCTTGTCGAACAGGTCGAAGACCTGGTCGATCACCCAGTCCGGGCGCGCGCCCGGGCGGTCGATCTTGTTGACCACCACGATCGGGTTGAAGCCCATCGCGAACGCCTTCTGGGTCACGAAGCGCGTCTGCGGCATCGGGCCGTCCATCGCGTCGACCAGGATCAGCACCGAGTCGACCATCGACAGCACGCGTTCGACCTCGCCGCCGAAGTCGGCGTGTCCGGGGGTGTCGACGATGTTGATGCGGTTGCCATTCCAGTTGATGGCGGTGTTCTTTGAAAGGATCGTGATGCCACGTTCCTTTTCCTGGTCGTTGCTGTCCATCATCCGCTCGGCGGTCACCGTGCGTTCGCTGAACGTGCCCGACTGCTTGAGCAGGCAATCGACGAGGGTGGTCTTGCCGTGGTCGACGTGGGCGACGATGGCGATATTGCGAAGGCGTTCGATGGACATCGGGGAAACCGCACCTCGTGCCTTCTTGGGGCAGGGCGCATTGGGCCTGTGGCGGGGAAGCCGGACATTATACTGTGCCGGGCGCCCCGCTACATAGTGTTGCAATGCGGCCGGGCGGCTCCACTTCAGATCCGTGGCCCGGCGCTGCCCGGGCCCAGCCCCTTCCAGACACCTCCCCAGGAATCCCCGACATGTCCCTGAACGCCGTTTTCGACACCGACCGTGGCCAGATCAAGGTCGAGCTCTACCCCGACCAGGCCCCCCTGACCGTGGCCAATTTCGTCAATCTCGCCAAGCGCGGCTTCTACGATGGGCTCGGCTTCCACCGGGTCATCCCGGACTTCATGGTCCAGGGCGGCTGCCCCAAGGGCACCGGCACCGGCGGCCCGGGCTACAAGTTCGAGGACGAGGCCAACAACGGCGTGAAGCACGACCGCGGCGTGCTGTCCATGGCCAACGCCGGCCCCAACACCAACGGCAGCCAGTTCTTCATCACCCACATCAAGACCGACTGGCTGGACGGCAAGCACACCGTCTTCGGCAAGGTCACCGAGGGCCTGGACGTGGTCGATGCCGTCAAGCAGGGCGACGCCATCAAGTCGGTGAAGATCGAAGGCGATGCCGACGCCGTGTTGGCCGCGAAGGCGGACCGCGTCGCCGAGTGGAACCGGATCCTGGCGGCCTGAGCCAGCGGTCCCCGGCAGGGCGCGATGCTAGAATAAGCGGCTGCAACCAGCGCTTTCCGGGCCTTCCCGGCGCGCCCCGCCACTCCACTTCCCGAGGTTTTCGCAATGCCCCAGCTTGCCCAGCGCATGGGTCGCGCCAAGCCCAGCGCGATCATGGTCGTGGCCGAGACGGCCCAGCGCCTGAAGGCCGAAGGCCGCGACATCATCAGCTTCTCGATCGGCGTCCCCAACTTTCTCCCCGGCGAGCATGTCTATGCCGCCGCCCGCAAGGCACTGGACGTCGATTCGGGCCAGTACGGCAGCAACCGCGGCGCCGCCGGCCTGCTTGACGCCTTCGTCGGCCACCTCGACGGCCTGGGCCTCACCGGCTACACCCGCGCCAACTGCGCGACGGGCGTCGGTGCGAAGCACATCCTCTACAACCTGGCGGAAGCGCTGTTGGACGAGGGCGACGGATTTGCCTTTGCCACGCCGTACTGGACCAGCTACATGGACATCGCCGAGATCGTCGGCGCCGACATCCAGCTGCTCCCGTGCCCGGCGGAACAGGATTACAAGCTCACGCCGGAACAGCTCGACGCCGCGCTTGCGAAGAAGCCGAAAGTGTTCCTGTTCAACAACCCGTCCAATCCTACGGGCATGGTGTACACGAGGGACGAGATCGCGGCCCTGGCCGACGTCGTCGCCCGCCACCCCGATACCTGGATCATCACCGACGACATCTACAACACGATGGTGTTCGACGGCGTCGGCTACCACAACTTCGTGCACGCCCGCCCCGAGCTGCGCGAGCGCGTGATCTTCGTCGACTCGCTGTCCAAGACCTATGGCATGCCCGGCTGGCGCGTCGGCCTGATGGCCGGCCCCGAGGTCGTGGCCCAGGCCGTGACCACGATGAACTCGAACCACATCACCAGCCTGCCGGAAGTCGTGGCCGCCGCCGCCGCTGCGGCGCTGTCGGGCCCGCAGGACGTGCCCGCCGCGCGTTGCGCCGAGTTCCAAGGCAAGCGCGACCAGGTCGTGGCCGCGCTCAATGCCATTCCCGGCGTGGTCTGCCCGGTGCCGCAGGGCGCGTTCTACGCCTTCCCGGACATCAGCTGCGCTTTCGGCAAGTCGCACTCGGGCAGGGTCATCAACAATGATGTCGAGTTCTGCGCCGCCCTGCTCGAGGCCAAGGGCGTTGCCTGCGTTCCGGGCTCGGCCTTCGGCGAGCCGCGCGGCCTGCGCATCAGCTACACCTGCCCGACGCCGCAGCTGGCGCCGGGCCTTGCGCGCATCCAGGAGTTTTTCGCCGAGCTCGCATGAGCCTGGCCCGTTCCGGGCCCCGATCCGCGGGGTTCGGTACGTCGGCGTTTCCTGCGCCGCACACGCGTTCCTCCAATCCCACGCACCATCGGAGCCACCCCATGAAAACCCCCGTCCGAGTTGCCGTCACCGGCGCCGCCGGCCAGATCGGTTACGCCCTGCTGTTCCGCATCGCCTCCGGCGAAATGCTCGGCCGCGACCAGCCCGTGATCCTGCAACTGCTCGAGCTGCCGATGGAGAAGGCCCAGGCCGCGCTCAAGGGCGTGATGATGGAGCTGGAAGACTGCGCGTTCCCGCTGCTGGCGGGCATGGTCGGCACCGATGATCCCGAAGTCGCGTTCAAGGACGCCGACATCGCCCTGCTGGTCGGCGCGCGCCCGCGCGGTCCGGGCATGGAGCGCAAGGACCTGCTACTGGAGAACGCGAAGATCTTCACCGCCCAGGGCGCGGCGCTGAACAAGGTCGCCAGCCGCGACGTCAAGGTGCTGGTGGTCGGCAACCCGGCCAATACCAATGCCTACATCGCCATGAAGTCGGCCCCGGACCTGAAGGCGAAGAACTTCACCGCGATGCTGCGCCTCGACCACAACCGTGCGCTGAGCCAGCTGGCCAACAAGGCCGGCGTGGCCGTGGGCGACATCGAGAAGCTGGTGGTCTGGGGCAACCACAGCCCGACCATGTATCCCGACTACCGCTTCGCGACCGTCAAGGGTGAATCGCTGAAGGACAAGATCAACGACGCGGACTGGAACGCCAATGCGTTCATCCCGCAGGTCGGCAAGCGCGGCGCGGCCATCATCGAGGCGCGCGGGCTGTCGTCGGCGGCATCGGCGGCGAATGCGGCCATCGACCACATCCGCGACTGGGTGCTGGGCTCGAATGGCAAGTGGGTGACGATGGGCGTGCCGTCCGACGGCAGCTATGGCATTCCCGAGGGTGTGATCTACGGCGTGGCGGTGACCACGGAGAACGGCGAGTACACGCGTGTGGAAGGCCTGGGGATCGACGACTTCAGCCGCGCCGCCATGGACAAGACCCTGGCCGAACTCGAGGAAGAGCGCGAGGGCGTGGCGCACCTGCTGGGCTGAGCCTGGCGTAGGGGTGTTCGAGGAAGCCGGGCCGATGCCCGGCTTCTTCGTTTCCAGGGCCCGGTTAGAATATCGGGCCCAGTACGAACCAGGATCACCATGTCCGAGCCGACCTCCGCAGGCGCGCGTTTCCGCGCCGCCGTTGCCGACGAATCCCCCCTGCAGGTGATGGGCGCCATCACCGCTTATGCCGGCCTGATGGCCAAGCGCACGGGCTACAAGGCGCTGTACCTCTCCGGTGGCGGCGTGGCCGCGAACTCGCTCGGGATGCCCGACCTCGGCATCAGCACCATGGAAGACGTGCTGATCGACGCCCGCCGCATCGTCGAGGCCACCGGCCTGCCGCTGCTCGTGGACATCGACACCGGCTGGGGCGGGGCATTCAACATCGCCCGCACCGTCCGCAGCTTCGAGCGCGCCGGCGTCGCCGCCGTGCACATGGAAGACCAGGTCGGCCAGAAGCGCTGCGGCCACCGCCCGAACAAGGAAGTGGTGCCGAAGCAGGAGATGGTCGACCGGGTGAAGGCCGCCGTCGACGGCCGCACCGATGCCGGTTTCGTGGTCATGGCGCGTACCGACGCCGCCGCGGTCGAGGGCATCGATTCGGCCATCGAGCGCGCGGTCGCCTACGTCGAGGCCGGTGCCGACATGATCTTCCCCGAGGCGATGAAGTCGCTCGAGGATTACCGCAAGTTCAAGAGCGCGGTGAAGGTGCCGATCCTCGCCAATCTCACGGAGTTCGGCTCGACCCCGTTCTTCACCACCGATGAGCTGGGCGACGCGGGCGTCGACATCGCCCTGTACTGCTGCGGCGCCTACCGCGCCATGAACAAGGCGGCGCTGAACTTCTACGAGACCGTGCGCCGCGAGGGCACGCAGAAGAACATCATCGACACCCTGCAGACGCGCGCCGAGCTGTACGACTTCCTGGGCTACCACGCCTACGAGGAAAAGCTCGACGCGCTGTTCTCGAAGGACTGAGCGCGCCCGCGCCGATCCCACTGCCTATACGGAGCAAGACCCTGATGAGCGAAACCCCGAGCAACCTGCCCAAGCCGAAGAAGTCGGTGGCCCTGTCGGGCACGGCCGCCGGCAACACCGCGCTTTGCAGCGTGGGGCGCAGCGGCAACGACCTGCATTACCGCGGCTACGACATCACGCAGTTCGCGACCGCCGCCGAGTTCGAGGAAGTGGCCTACCTGCTGGTGCACGGCAAGCTGCCGTCGAAGCCCGAGCTCGCCGGCTACAAGGCGAAGCTGAAGTCGCTGCGCGGCATCCCGGCAGCGGTGAAGGCCGCGCTCGAAGAGCTGCCACCGTCGGCGCACCCGATGGACGTGATGCGCACCGGCGTTTCGGTGCTCGGCTGCGTGGCGCCGGAGAAGGACGACCACAACCACCCCGGTGCGCGCGACATCGCCGACAAGCTGATGGCGTCGCTGGGTTCGATGCTGCTGTACTGGTACCACTACAGCCACAACGGCCGGGTCATCGACGTCGAGACCGATGACGACTCCATCGGCGGCCATTTCCTGCACCTGCTGCATGGCGAGCCGCCGCCGGAGAGCTGGGTGCGCGCGATGCACACCTCGCTGATCCTCTATGCCGAGCACGAGTTCAACGCATCGACGTTCGCGTCGCGCGTGATCGCGGGCACTGGCAGCGACATGCATTCGTGCATCACCGGTGCCATCGGTGCGCTGCGCGGGCCCAAGCATGGTGGCGCCAACGAGGTCGCGTTCGAGGTGCAGAAGCGCTACGACACCCCCGACGAAGCCGAGGCCGACATCCGCGAGCGCGTCGGCCGCAGGGAAGTCGTGATCGGCTTCGGCCATCCCGTGTACACCGTCGGCGATCCGCGCAACGGCATCATCAAGCAGGTCGCGAAGGATCTGTCGGAAGCGCAGGGCGACACCCGCATGTATGCCATCGCCGAGCGCCTGGAATCGGTGATGTGGGACATCAAGAAGATGTTTCCCAACCTCGACTGGTTCAGCGCGGTGAGCTACCACATGATGGGCGTGCCGACGGCCATGTTCACGCCACTGTTCGTGATCGCGCGGACCAGCGGCTGGAGCGCGCACGTGGTCGAGCAGCGCATCGACGGCAAGATCATCCGGCCGAGCGCGAACTACACCGGGCCGGAAAACCGCGACTGGGTGCCGATGGCCGAACGCGACTGATCGCCTCGGACCGGACCTGCAAAAACGGCGCCACGTGGGCGCCGTTTTTGTATCCCGTGGTTCGCCCCCGGCCTGTAGGAGCAGCTATGGCTGCGACCTTCCCGCAGGCCCGGATCGCAGCTGTAGCTGCTCCCACAACCAAGGCCCGGATCGCAGCTGTAGCTGCTCCCACAAGAAGGTGCGGGGATCAGTCCAGGCCTTCGGCCTTCAGCGCGGCGTGCACGCCCGCGTCGGCCTCCATGCGTGCCTTGAACGCGGCGATGTGCTCGAGTCCGGACATGTCCACGCCGGTGCCCTGCGCCCAGCGCAGGGTCATGTAGAAGTACGGATCGGCGAAGCTGCGGAAGCCGGCCAGCCAGTCGTTGCCGGCCAGGCGCTTGTCGGCGGTTTCCATGAGTCCGCGGACCATCGTCCTCGCGGCCGTCTTGACGGCGTCGTGCTGGGACTCGTTGTCGATGTAGCGCACGGGCGAGAAGATCGGCTTGAACGCCGGATGCAGGTCGGAGTTGACGAACGACAGCCAGCGCGTGGCTTCGGCGCGCTGGCGCGGGGATCCATCACCGCCCAAAGCCGCCTGCGGATGCGTGTCGGCGATGTAGCCCATGATCGCGGCGTTCTGGGTGAGCACGAAGTCGCCGTCGATCAGCGCCGGCACCGCGCCCGCAGGGTTGATGGCGAGGAAGGCGGGCGCCTTCATTGCGGGACCATCGAGGATCTCGACCTCGAACGGACCACCGGCCCACTGAAGGACGATATGGACGGCCGTCGAGCAGGCGCCCGGCTTGGAATACAGCTTCATGTGCGGCTCCGCGTGTAGGAAGCCGCCATCATCGACCCTGCCCGCGACAGGCTCAAGGCATGCCCGGGCGCCGCAGCGTCGTCAGGACTTCGGCTTCAGGTTCTGCACCCGCAGGAACGTATGGTCGCCGATGGTCGCAACCTGATAGGCGTTGCGCCAGCTCGGGCTCGCGATCGCGTGGGCCAGGAAGTGACTGGCGCCGGGCACCACTTCCTTGCGCTCGTCGGCCGGCAGCGCCCAGTTGCGCTGCGACTCCAGCGCGATGGTCACGGACTGCGACCAGGCCTCGGTATTGGTCAGGCGCGTGCGCGGCGAGACGATGGTCGGCGCGAACTGCTTGCGCGCGGTCACCACGTCGCACACCGAGTCGCCCCACAGGCCGCTGTCGGCGCGTCGCAGGGCCACTTCGGCCACGGCGCGCTGGCCCAGGACGGACTGGTCGCGTGCTTCGAGGTACAGCGTTGTGCTGAGGCACAGTGAATCTGCGGCCGGTGGAGGCAGTACCGATGCCAGCCACAGGATCCAGGCGAGTTTCATGACGGCTCCTTGCTCCGTTGCGCCGAACGCGCAGCCATGGCCGGACCCGTTGAGGGCCCGGGCCACCGCAGTGCGGAACGGCCTGGCGTGTTGGGGAGGGCGGCGGCACTCTCTGGCGCTTTGCTGCCCGGGCGCGAAGCCCGCGGGACTGCGGGTCGAACCGGTTCCGCCGAAGACGCGGCGGAGAAAGTGGGCGCACCTTACTGCCGGTTTTCGCAATCCCGGCTGAACAGGGGTTGGTCGGACATTTGCGCTTTCGTCCGGAAGCTGAATGGGATATTCAACCCGGGCTGCGGAAACTCGCTTCGGCTTCGGGCCCTAAAGCCTCGCCGCGAGCCGGCTTCCCTGGTCGATGGCGCGCTTGGCATCGAGCTCCGCGGCAACGTCGGCGCCTCCGATCACGTGCACCTCGGCCTGCACGCCCGTGAGTGCCGCGAGCAGTTCGCGGCGCGGTTCCTGCCCGGCGCAGACCACCACATGGTCGACTTCCAGCACCTGATCAACGCCGTCGATGGAGACGTGCAGGCCGGCGTCGTCCACGCGCCGGTACTCCACGCCGCCAAGCATGCGCACGCCCTTGGCCTTGAGGGTGGCCCGGTGGATCCAGCCCGTGGTCTTGCCCAGCCGCGCGCCCGGGCGCCCGGCGCTGCGCTGCAGCAGCCAGACATCGCGCGCAGGAGGTTCGGGTCGCGCGGGCTTCAGGCCGCCGGGCGTGCCTGAGGCAAGGTCGACGCCCCATTCCTCCATCCAGCGCGCCGTGTCGAGGCTGGGCGATGGACCTTCGTGGACCACGAACTCCGCGACGTCGAAGCCGATCCCGCCCGCCCCGATGATTGCCACCCGTTTGCCGGGAACGACCCGGCCAAGCAGCACGTCGACATAGCCGACCACCGTGGCATGGTCATGGCCCTCGAAATCAACCGCTCGCGGAACCACGCCCGTGGCCAGGACCACGTCGTCGAAGCCGGCCAGCAGCGCGGGCGTCGCCTGCGTGCCCAGGCGCAGCGTGACGCCGGTTGCCTCCACGCGGTGGCGGAAGTAGCGCAGCGTTTCATCGAACTCTTCCTTGCCGGGGATGCGCCGCGCGAGGTTGAACTGGCCGCCGATGGCGTCGCCGGCCTCGAACAGGGTCACCGCGTGGCCGCGCGCGGCCGCGACCGTGGCGCAGGCCAGCCCGGCGGGTCCGGCACCCACCACGGCGATCCGCCTCGGCGCAGTCGTGGGCAGGTAGCTCAGTTCGGTCTCGTGGCAGGCGCGCGGATTGACCAGGCAGCTCGCGCGCCGGTTCTGGAACACGTGGTCCAGGCAGGCCTGGTTGCAGGCGATGCACGTATTGATGCTGTCCGCGCGGCCGGCGGCGGCCTTGGCCACCCATTCCGGATCGGCCAGGAGGGGGCGCGCCATCGAGACCATGTCGGCCTGCCCGGCGGCGAGGACCGCTTCCGCGACGTCGGGCATGTTGATGCGGTTGGTCGCCACCAGGGGCACGGAAACCTCGGGGTGGAGGCGCGCGGTGACGCCGGCGAAGGCGGCGCGCGGCACGGATGTGGCGATCGTCGGCACGCGCGCCTCGTGCCAGCCGATACCGGTGTTGATGATCGTTGCGCCCGCGGCCTCGACGGCGCGCGCCTGGGCCACGATCGCCGGCCAGTCGTTGCCATCCTCGACCAGGTCGAGCATCGACAGCCTGTAGATGATGATGAAGTCCGGGCCGCAGGCCTCGCGCACACGGCGCACCGTCTCCACTGCGAAACGCATCCGGTTTTCGACACTGCCGCCCCAGCGGTCGTCGCGGCGATTGGTGCGCGCGACCGTGAACTGGTTCAGGAGGTAGCCCTCCGAACCCATGACCTCGACGCCGTCGTACCCGGCATCGCGTGCCAGGCGCGCGGCATGGGCGAAGGCGTCGATCCGGCGCTCCACGCCACGCGCGGACAGGGCGCGCGGCCGGAATGGATTGATGGGCGCCTTCAGCGCGGACGCCGACACCGACAGCGGGTGGTAGGCGTAGCGTCCCGCGTGCAGCAGCTGCATGCAGATGCGGGTGTCGTGTTCGTGCACGGCCGCGGTGACCTGACGGTGGCGGGCCACCTCCCATCGGCGCGTGAGCTTCCCGGCGAAGGGTTTGAGCCAGCCGTCGAGGCTCGGAGCGAAGCCTCCGGTGACCATCAGCCCCACGCCGCCGGCGGCGCGTTCGGCGAAATAGGCCGCCAGCTTCGGGAAGTCGCCGCGCCGGTCCTCCAGGCCGGTGTGCATCGAACCCATCAGTACCCGGTTGCGCAAGACGGTGAAGCCGAGGTCCAGTGGAGCCAGAAGGTGGGGGTAGGGCGTGGCGTCGGCCATTTGCATTCGCGGGCGTATGGAATCCCCTACCATGCAGGGAGCGGTACCCGCCGGCAAGTGGTCCGGTCTCCGGGGGAAAAAGGATTTGTTAGACCAACGTTAACGCCGCCTTCACATCCCCGAACCTAACCTGCAGACCGATGGCGGCCCCGGTGGCGGCCGTCCCCCTCACAATCGTGATGCGGTTCGGCTGGTGCCGGTCCGGTCCATATTCGAAGGAGCGACAATCATGATGAACAAGAAGTTGCTGTGTGCGGCCCTGCTGGCCGGTTTCGGCGTCACCCATGCGGCCTCCGCCCAGGAGTTCGATGATCGCTGGTACCTGACCGGCGGCGTCGGCATGAACATCCAGGACAGCGACCGCGACACCCGCAATGCGCCGTTCGGAACGCTGGGCGTTGGCAAGTTCATCTCGCCGGCGTGGTCGCTCGATGCCGAGCTGAACTACCAGAACCCCAACAAGGAAGCCAACCAGGACCTGAACTGGAGCCAGTACGGCATTTCGCTGGACCTGCGTCACCACTTCCTGTCGGAAGGCCGTGGCTGGAACCCGTACGTGCTGATGGGCGTTGGCTACCAGCGTTCAGAAGAAGAATATGACGCGTTCCCGAGCACGGTGTCGCCGGGCGAGCGTGAGGACGGCAACTTCGCCGCGAAGGTCGGCATCGGTGCGCAGGGCGACATCGGCCGCGCCGCGATCCGCACCGAGCTGGCCTACCGCGCCGACTTCGACGACAGCAGCGTCAACGCCCCGGGCGAAGACTGGTTCGGCGACGTGCTGGCCTCGGTGGGCATCGTGATCCCGCTGGGTCCGGAGCCGACCGTCCCGGTCGCCCCGGCGCCCGCACCGGCCGCCCCGAGCTGCGCCGACATGGACAGCGACGGTGACGGCGTGAACGATTGCGACGACCGTTGCCCGGATTCGCAGCCTGGCCAGACGATCGGTCCGGACGGCTGCCCGGTGCCGGTGTCGATCGACCTGAAGGGCGTGAACTTCGACTTCGACAAGTCGACCCTGCGTCCGGATGCGGTGTCGATCCTGAACGAGGCGATCGAGATCTTGAAGCGTTACCCGGAGCTGAAGGTCGAAGTGGCTGGCCACACCGACTCGAAGGGCACCGATGCGTACAACCAGGCCCTGTCGGAGCGCCGCGCGAAGGCGGTGTACGACTACCTGGCCTCGAACGGCATCGACAGCGCGCGCATGGTGGGTCCGACCGGTTACGGCGAGAGCCGCCCGATCGCGCCGAACACCAATGACGACGGTTCGGACAACCCGGAAGGCCGTGCGATCAACCGCCGCACGGAGCTGAACGTCCAGAACTGAGGACGTCGGCACAGGTGACACCACGGAGCCCGGCCTTGTGCCGGGCTTCGTTTTAATGGATGGTTAACATCAGCCTGAATTGTGTATGATTGCGCCGCGACTGGCAGGGCCGGGCGGCTGTGTGGCCGACCTCCCGTGGTCACCGCCATCCCCTGATTCATCCTGACTGTGACACTAGGAGTTGCGTAATGAAGATTCGCGTGCTGAGCACCGCCCTGCTGCTGGCCGGCCTGGGCGTCACCCATGCGGCCTCCGCCCAGGAGTTCGATGATCGCTGGTACCTGACCGGCGGCGTCGGCATGAACATCCAGGACAGCGACCGCGACACCCGCAATGCGCCGTTCGGAACGCTGGGCGTTGGCAAGTTCATCTCGCCGGCGTGGTCGCTCGATGCCGAGCTGAACTACCAGAACCCCAACAAGGAAGCCAACCAGGACCTGAACTGGAGCCAGTACGGCATTTCGCTGGACCTGCGTCACCACTTCCTGTCGGAAGGCCGTGGCTGGAACCCGTACGTGCTGATGGGCGTTGGCTACCAGCGTTCGGAAGAAGAATACGACGCGTTCCCGAGCACGGTGTCGCCGGGCGAGCGTGAGGACGGCAACTTCGCCGCGAAGGTCGGCATCGGTGCGCAGGGCGACATCGGCCGCGCCGCGATCCGCACCGAGCTGGCCTACCGCGCCGACTTCGACGACAGCAGCGTCAACGCCCCGGGCGAAGACTGGTTCGGCGACGTGCTGGCCTCGGTGGGCATCGTGATCCCGCTGGGTCCGGAGCCGACCGCCCCGGTCGCCCCGGCGCCCGCGCCGGCCGCCCCGAGCTGCGCCGACATGGACAGCGACGGTGACGGCGTGAACGATTGCGACGACCGTTGCCCGGATTCGCAGCCTGGCCAGACGATCGGTCCGGACGGCTGCCCGGTGCCGGTGTCGATCGACCTGAAGGGCGTGAACTTCGACTTCGACAAGTCGACCCTGCGTCCGGATGCGGTGTCGATCCTGAACGAGGCGATCGAGATCCTGAAGCGTTACCCGGAGCTGAAGGTCGAAGTGGCTGGCCACACCGACTCGAAGGGCACCGATGCGTACAACCAGGCCCTGTCGGAGCGCCGCGCGAAGGCGGTGTACGACTACCTGGCCTCGAACGGCATCGACAGCGCGCGCATGGTGGGTCCGACCGGTTACGGCGAGAGCCGCCCGATCGCGCCGAACACCAATGACGACGGTTCGGACAACCCGGAAGGCCGTGCGATCAACCGCCGCACGGAGCTGAACGTCCAGAACTGAGGGCGTCGGCACAGGTGACACCACGGAGCCCGGCCTTGTGCCGGGCTTCGTGTATCTGGCGGCTGCTACACTTCCGGCCGGATACCAGCAGTGGATACAGGTGATGAAGCGTCTGACGTGGCTTGTGGTGGCGACAGCGGGCCTGGCGGCCCCCGGCCTGGCAACGGCGGCGGTGGATTGCGCTGGCCTGCCCAACGCGGGCGCGAGCGTGCAGCGCGTGACCGTGCTCGCGCCGCTGGCGCTCGAGTTGACGGCGCCGTCGTACATGCTTGGCGCCAACAGCGGTGTGCTCGGGCACGCCTATGACGAATCGCAGACCGTCGATGAGGTGTTGCTGCGCCGGCGCATCGAGGGATGCCGCAACGTCGCCATCGCCACGCCTGCCAGCGTGGCCGATCCGAACGACCCGGCCGCGTACAAGCCCCGGACCGAATTCGACAACGGACCCTGGCGCTTCGACATGAACCAGAACGGCCGGCAGATGACCGCCGACGAATTCGATGCCTGGATGAAGTCCCGCGGTGTGCGCATTGCGCGAGGAGCCGCGCCGGCTGTCGCGCCCCCGGCCGACGCAGCGCCCGACGCGGCGGCCGACGGCCAGCCGGCCCCCACCACCACCGACGGCGAACCCCGCTGAGGTCGGGCGCGCGCCCGGGTGCCCGTCATGGGCTGGCGCGCGTGCTGTCCAAGCGCGGCATCTGTTCGCGCAGCGAGGCCGAGCGGAGGATCCGCGACGGAAGGGTCACGGTCGACGGGCGCCTGGTGCGCGATCCGGAGCATCCGGTTGCAGTCGGTTCCGCGCGCATACGCGTTGACGGCGTGGATGCGGAGGCGCTGTCGCCACGCTTCCTCGTGCTGAACAAGCCGCGTGGCCTGGTGACCACGACGAGCGACGAACGTGGCCGCGATACCGTCTACCGCTGCTTCGACGGTGCCGGCCTGGGCTGGATCGCGCCCGTGGGGCGCCTGGACCAGGCCAGCGAAGGCCTGCTCCTGTTCACCAACGATCCGGCATGGGCCGCGGCCATCACCGACCCCGCGTTCGGTCCCGACAAGACCTACCACGTGCAGGTCGACACCTGTCCCGGAACACCCCTGCTCGAGGCGATGGTGCGCGGCCTCCGCTGCGATGGTGAGCGCCTGTCGGTCGCGTCGGTGCGCGTGCTGCGCGAGGGCGGCCGCAACGCCTGGCTTGAAGTGGTGCTGCACGAGGGCCGCAACCGCCAGATCCGCCGCCTGCTGGCAGCCTGCGGGTTGGAGGTGCTCCGGCTGGTGCGGGTGGCGATCGGCCCCGTCGTGCTGGGCGATCTGGCCAAGGGCGCGTGGCGCGCCCTGGACGAGGCCGAGCTGGCGGGGCTGACGCCGCCAGCCACGCCTGCCGCGGCCTGAGGACTGGCCGGACCGTCTCAGGCCTTCAGCACCCCGAGCTCATGGCCGATGCGGGTGAACGCGTCGATGGCCCGGTCGAGGTGCTCGCGCGTGTGCGCGGCCGAGAGCTGGGTGCGGATGCGCGCCTGGCCCTTGGGCACGACCGGGAAGAAGAAGCCGATCGCGTAGATGCCCTCTTCGAGCAGGCGTTCCGCGAAACGCTGCGCCAGTGGTGCGTCGTAGAGCATTACGGGGCTGATCGGATGGGTGCCGGGTTTGATGTCGAAGCCTGCGGCGGTCATGCGCTCGCGGAAATACCTGGTGTTTTCGGCCAGCCGTTCGCGCAGGTCGCCGGCCGCATCCAGCATCTGGAACGCCTTCGTGCCCGCGGCCACGACGTGCGGCGGCAAGGAGTTCGAGAACAGGTAGGGGCGCGAGCGCTGCCGCAGCAGCTCGACGACCTCCGCCTTGCCGGTGGTGAAGCCGCCCAGCGCGCCGCCCATGGCCTTGCCCAGCGTGCCAGTGATGATGTCGATGCGGTCGAGCACGCCCTTCACCTCGGCCGAGCCGCGGCCGGTGGCGCCGAGGAAGCCGGTGGCATGGCACTCATCGATATGGACCAGGGCTTCGTACTTCGCTGCCAGCGCCGTAATTTCGTCCAGCGGGGCGATGAAGCCGTCCATCGAGAACACGCCGTCGGTGGTGATCATGATCGTGCGCGCGCCATCGGCGCGGGCCTGCTGCAGCTGCTTCTCGAGGTCCACCATGTCGCAGTTGGCGTAGCGGTAGCGCTTCGCCTTGCACAGGCGCACGCCGTCGATGATCGAGGCGTGGTTGAGCGAATCGCTGATGATCGCGTCCTCTTCGCCCAGCAGTGGCTCGAACAGGCCGCCGTTGGCGTCGAAGCAGGCGGCGTAGAGGATGGTGTCCTCCTTGCCGAAGAACTCCGCGATCGTCTTCTCCAACTCCTTGTGCAGGTCCTGGGTGCCGCAGATGAAGCGTACCGAGGCCATGCCGAAGCCGTGCGTATCAAGGGCGTCGCGCGCGGCGGCGATGACGTCCGGATGATCGGCCAGGCCGAGATAGTTGTTGGCGCAGAAGTTCAGCACGCTGCGCCCGTCCTCCAGCGTGATCTCGGCGGACTGCGGACTGGTGATGATGCGCTCGGCCTTGAACAGGCCGGCCTCGCGGATCTCGTCGAGGGTGTCGGCGTAGCGCTGGGTGATGGACATGGTCGGGACGCCTTCGCGAAAACGGATCCCGGATTCTACGTGTCGCCTTCAGCCTTTGCCGCCGCGACCCTGCTGCAACACCTGGCTTTTCAGCCAACCATCCCACAGGGCCTGTAATGCGGGCACATCGTTTGGCAGCCCGTGCGTCGCACCGTCCGAAGCCAGCCACTGGTCGAACGTGGCGCCGCCGGCGATTGCAGCGCTGATCGGGACGAGGATGCGCGGGTCGCCACTGGTCTCGGCCAGGAACAGGGCCAGCAGCAGCGATTGTCCGTAGAAGCTGTCAAGGCCGGGGAATCCGCCATCGGTCGCGACCGTCATCTGCACGCCTGATCCGGACCGCGGGCCGCGGGACAGCGCGCGACCGAGCGCGGCCGACCGGACCGGATGCTCGGCCTGGAGGAAATCGCCCAGATCGGGGATGGTCCGCGGCCGGTGCTCCGCCGCGTCGATGAACGATCCCACGTGGCGCGCCTGGGCTTCGGGCGGCTCCATGAGGATGGCAGTCGCTTCGTCCAGCCAGTCCGGGGCTGGCGTGCCGTAACGCTCCTGCAGCGATTGCACAGCGTCCGGCCAGTACATGGCGGCATACATCGCATGGCCGACCTCATGACGCAGCGTGGTCGCCTCCTGTTCCGCAGCGCCAGCCAGGGCCCGGATGATCCGTTCGCGATTGAGCCCTGCCTGGCGCACGGCGCGCTCGGTCATGGTCCGCTTCGCACTGGCGGGCAGCCAGACCTGGGCGTAGTCGAGCCCGTGGGCCCGGGCATAGTCCCGGGCGACGAGCGGGTCCAGGTGCGTACTCAGGATCAATGCGCCCGACGGCACGCGGCCGAAGTGGATCGCGTATTGCTGCGCCGCGTCGCCGAGCGCACCCGCCGCCCGCTTGGCCTCTTCTTCGGTGTCGGCGTATGCCAGCCCGTAGGGGGTCGACACGCACACCGGTGCAGGCGGTGCTTCGACCTCCGGGCATCGCAGGTCGCCCGCCGTCGCGACACCGGACGTGGCCAGCAGTGCCACCATCGAGAACAGCTTGAACACGTGCACCACCTTCCCTGGTTGGAGTCTCGACCGCGGCGATCAGCTGTCCGCGGCGTGAAACGGACGGCTCAACGCCAGTCGAGCACCACCTTGCCCGACTTGCCCGACTCCATCAGGTCGAAGCCTTTCTGGAATTCGTCGGCCGGCAGCTGGTGGCTGAGCACCTTGTGCAGCGGGAAGCCCGACAGCACCAGCTGGGTCATCTTGTACCAGGTCTCGTACATGCGGCGGCCGTAGATGCCCTGCACGGTGAGCCCCTTGAAGATGATCCGGTCCCAGTCGATGCCGGCGCCGCGCGGCAGGATGCCCAGCAGGGCGACCTTGCCGCCGTGGTACATGCAGTCGAGCATGTCGTTGAAGGCCGCCGGGTTGCCGCTCATCTCCAGGCCGACGTCGAAGCCGTCCATGTGGAGCTCCGCCATCACGTCCTTGACCGAGGTCTTGCTGACGTTGACCACGCGGGTGGCGCCCATGTCGGCGGCCAGCTTCAGGCGGAAGTCGTTGACGTCGGTGACCACCACGTTGCGCGCGCCGATGTGCTTGCAGATGCCCGCGGCCATGACGCCGATCGGGCCGGCGCCGGTGATCAGCACGTCCTCGCCGACCACGTCGAACTCCAGCGCGCAGTGCGCGGCGTTGCCGTAGGGGTCGAAGAACGCGGCCAGCTCGCTCGGGATCTGGTCTGGAATCGGCCACAGGTTGGAGGCGGGCATCGCGATGTATTCGGCGAAGGCGCCGTTGCGGTTGACGCCGATGCCGACCGTGTTCGGACACAGGTGCTGGCGCCCGGCGCGGCAGTTTCGGCAGTGGCCGCAGACGATGTGGCCTTCGGCCGAGACCCGCTGGCCGATGGCATAGCCGGTCACGCCGGGACCCATCGCGACCACGCGGCCGACGAACTCGTGTCCGATCACCAGGCCCTGCGGAATGGTGCGCTGCGCCCACTCGTCCCAGAGGTAGATGTGCAGGTCGGTGCCGCAGATCGCGGTCTTCTCGAGGCGGATCAGGACCTCGTTGGGGCCCGGCTCGGGCACCGGGACTTCCTCCATCCAGATGCCCTTGGCGAGCTCGCGCTTGACCAGCGCCTTCATGGTGGTGGGGATGGCGGCGTGTTGCGGCTGCGACATGGTAGGGCCGATCGATGGGCTGGGATGCGCATTGTACCGCTGCCCCCGGCGGTGACCGTCGGCATTTGCCTGCGGCGGCCGGGACGGCCTAAGGTCGCGGGCTGTCCAGACCACCGGGGATCCCATGCGCCTGCGCTTCACCACTGCGGCCATTGCCGCACTCCTGCTTCCCGCCGCCGCCCACGCCGACGAGGGCATGTGGCTGCCGTCCCAGCTGCCGGAGATCGAGACCGCCATGCGCGGGGCGGGGTTCCAAGGCGATCCGGCGAACCTGTCCGATCTCTCGCGGCCGCCGATGAGTGCGGTGGTGTCGCTGGGTGGCTGCACCGCGAGCTTCGTGTCGCCGCAGGGCCTGGTCGTCACCAACCACCACTGCGCGCACGGCGCGATCCAGCTGAATTCGACGCCGGAAAACAACCTGATCGTGAACGGCTTCAACGCCGCCACGCCCGCCGAGGAGCTCTCCGCCGGCCCGGGTGCGCGGGTGCTGGTGACCGACCGCTTCGAGCGCATCACCGACCGCATCCTCGCCGACGCCCGCGGCAAGACCGGACGCGCCTACCACGACGCCGTCGAAGCCGCGTCCAAGGCCGCCGTGGCCGAGTGCGAGGCCGAGCCCGGCTACCGCTGCAGCGTCGCCGACATGTATTACGGCACCGACTTCCACCTCGTGCGCCAGCTCGAGATCCGCGATGTCCGCCTGGCCTACGCGCCGCCGGATGCGATCGGCAGCTACGGCGACGAGATCGACAACTTCATGTGGCCGCGCCACAGCGGCGACTTCACCTTCTACCGCGCCTACGTCGGGCCGGACGGCAAGCCGGCGGCGTATTCGCCGGACAACGTGCCATACGAGCCTTCGGCGTGGCTCACCGTGTCGACGGAGCCGCTGGCCGAAGGCGACTTCGCCATGCTGGCCGGCTATCCCGGCCGCACCTTCCGCCACCGCACCGCCGCCGAGTTCGCGGACCAGGTGGAGTGGCAGCTGCCGTCGCGTGTGGAGCTGATGACCGCGCTGCTGGCGGCGGTCGACGCTGGCACCGCCGGTGATGCCGACGCGGAGGTGCGCTATGCCGCGCAGGTGGCGGGCCTGAAGAACACCCTCAAGCGCGCCCAGGGCGAGCTCGACGGCCTGCGCCGCAGCGACGCCGTGGCCGAACGCCGCCGGCAGGAGTCGGCGATGTCCACGTGGCTCGCAGGCCAGCCCGATGCCGCCGCCGTGCGCGCCGACATCGACGCCGCCGCGACGGTGATCGCGTCCGCGCGCGCGACCCGCGAGCGTGACCAGCTGTTCGGCCTGATGCAGGCCCAGACCCAGCTGCTGCGCGGCGCCATGCAGCTGCAGCGCCTGGCGCTGGAGCGCGGCAAGCCCGACGCCGAGCGCGAGAGTGGCTACCAGCTGCGCGACGAGGCCCGGATCGAGGCCGTCCTGCGCCAGGCACAGCGTCGCTACGCGCCCGCGGTGGAGCGCGCGATCCTGTCCGAGCTGCTGGTCCGCCACCGCGCGCTGCCCGCGGACCAGCGCGTGCCGGAGATCGAGGCCGTGTTCGGCGCCGATGCCTCGGCCACCGCAGCCGCGCTGGAGTCGCTGTACGCAGGCACCGCGCTGGCGGCCGAGGACGAGCGGCTGCGCTTGATGGCCGCCGATCCCGCGGAGGTGCAAGGCTCCGATGATCCGCTGATGCGCGCCGCCGCCACCCTGCAGCGCGCGGTGCTGCGCTTCGAAGGCGAGGACAAGGCGCGCGCCGGCGAACTCCTGCGCCTGCGCCCGGCCTATATGCGTGGCATGATCGGCCACGCGCGCAGCGAGGGCAGGGCGGTCTACCCCGACGCCAATTCCACCTTGCGCGTGAGCTACGGCCGCATCGAAAGCCTGCAGCCGCGCGATGCGGTCCGCTGGTCGCCGCTGACGACCGTCGAGGGCATCGTCGAGAAGCACACCGGCGTGGCCCCGTTCGATGCCCCCGACCCGCTGCTGGACGCCATTGCACGCCGCGACTTCGGCGCCACCATGGATCCAGGCCTGGGCACCCAGACGGTCAACTTCCTCACCAACCTCGACACCACCGGCGGCAACTCGGGTTCGCCGGTGATGGACGCCCGCGGGCGCCTGGTCGGCCTGAACTTCGACAGCAACTGGGAGGCGGTCAGCGCCAGCTGGAAATTCGACCCGCGCTACAAGCGCGCGATCCACGTCGACGCCCGCTACATGCGCTGGATCATGGCCCGCGTCTATCCCGCTCCGCAGCTGCTGCGCGAGATGGGCCTGCCGCTCGACCAGGCCGACCGCGCACTCCCGGCCGCCGCCGCCGGCCGCTAGACTCCGACCCATCCATCAGAATCCAGGATACGCACGCATGCGCAAGACCCTCATCGCCGCCGCCGCCGCGGCCGTCACGGCCGCAGCCGCCAGTCCCGCTTACGCAGGCGAAGGAATGTGGGTGCCGCAGCAGCTCCCCGAGATCGCGCAGCCGCTGAAGAAGGCCGGGCTCAAGCTCAAGCCCGAGCAGCTGGCCGACCTCACCGGGGATCCCCTGGGCGCCGTGGTCTCGCTGGGCGGCTGCACCGCGAGCTTCGTCTCGCCGCAGGGCCTGGTCGCGACCAACCACCACTGTGCCTACGGCGCCATCCAGCTCAACTCCACGCCCGAGAAGAACCTGATGCGCGACGGTTTCTACGCCGCCGCCGCGGCCGACGAGATCAGCGCTGGGCCGAACTCGCGCATCTTCGCGCTGGAGTCGATCGAGGACGTCACCACGCAGGTGCAGGCCGCCGTCGATGGCGCCGCCGACGCCATCGGCCGCACCAATGCGCTCGACGCGATCGAGAAGTCGCTGGTGGCTTCCTGCGAAGCGGATGAAGGCTACCGCTGCCGCCTGTACAGCTTCGCCGGCGGCAATACCTACCGTTTGTTCAAGAACCTCGAGATCCGCGACGTGCGCCTGGTGTACGCGCCGCAGGGCAGCGTCGGCGCCTACGGCGGCGAAGTCGACAACTGGATGTGGCCGCGCCACACCGGCGACTTCGCCTTCTACCGCGCCTACGTCGGCAAGGACGGCAAGCCGGCCGCGTTCGCCGAAGACAACGTTCCCTACGCGCCCAAGCGCTGGCTCGAGTTCGCGGACAAGCCGCTGGGCGCGGGCGACTTCGTGATGGTGGCCGGCTACCCGGGCCGCACCGCGCGCTACGCGCTGGCCAGCGAGTTCCAGGACACGCAGGACTGGCAGTACCCGACCATCGTCCGCCACTACAAGGCGCTGCAGAAGATGGTCGCCGACGCCGGCAAGGACAATGCCGACATCGAGGTCAAGTACGCCAGCACCATGCGCGGCTGGGAGAACGTCTACAAGAACTACGACAGCCAGCTCGCCGGCTTCGAGCGCACCGGCGCGATGGCCACCAAGGAACGGCAGGAAGCGGAAGTGCTTGCCTGGGCAAAGGAGCAGGGCGAGGACGGCCAGGCCGTGCTCGATGCCTACGCGCAGCTGCTGGAACTCAACGCCGCCGGTCGCGCCACGCGCGAACGTGACCTGGTGTTCGGCCAGTTCAACGGCACCGGCGTGCTGTCGACCGCGATCCGCGCCTACCGCCTGGCGATCGAGCGCGAGAAGCCCGACGCCGAGCGCGAACAGGGCTACCAGGAGCGCGACCTGCCGACGCTGGAAGGCGCCGTGCGCCAGATGGAGCGCCGCTACGTGGCCGGGATGGACCGCGGCCTGCAGCGCTACTGGCTGGACGAATACGTGAAGCTGCCCGAAGGCCAGCGCGTCGAAGCCGTGGATACCTGGCTGGGTGGCGGCGACGACAAGGCCATCGACCGCGCGCTCGACCGCCTGGCGCGCAGCGAGCTGGCCGACGGCACCGACATGCGCCTGAAGTGGCTGCAGGCCGACCGCGAGGCCTTCGAGTCCAGCAAGGATCCGGCGATCAGCTACGCGGTGGCGGTGATGCCGACCCTGCTGGCGCTCGAGGAAGAGCGCAAGGCCCGCGCCGGCGACGCCCTGCGGGCGCGCCCGGTGTACCTGCAGGCGGTCGCCGACTACAAGGCCAGCAAGGGCGAGTTCGTCTATCCCGACGCCAACTCCTCGCTGCGCATCACCTTCGGCAACGTCAAGCCGTACACCAAGCTCGACGGCACGCCGCAGCAGCCGTTCACCGTGCTCGAGGAGATCCCCGCCAAGGACACCGGCGAGGAGCCCTTCGATGCGCCAAAGGAGCTGCTGGAGGCCATCGCGGACAAGCGTTACGGCGGCCTGCAGGACCGTCGCCTGAAGTCGGTGCCGGTGAACTTCCTCGCCGACCTCGACATCACTGGTGGCAACTCCGGCTCGCCGGTGCTCGACGCGCACGGCAAGCTGGTTGGCCTGGCCTTCGACGGCAACTGGGAGTCGGTGGCCTCGAACTGGGTGTTCGACCCGGTGATGACGCGGATGATCTCGGTCGACCAGCGCTACATGCGCTGGATCATGCAGGAGGTCTTCCCGGCGCCGCGCGTGCTGGCCGAACTCGGGCTGGAGCCCAGGAAGTGAGGATCCTCCTGGCCCGGCACGGCGAGACGGACTGGAACCGCGAGGGCCGCTACCAGGGACAGGAGGACATCCCGCTGTCGGAGACGGGCGTCAAGCAGGCGCTGCGACTCGCCGAGCGCCTGCACGACGTGCGCATCGACCGCGCCGTGGCCTCGCCGCTGGGGCGCGCCTACGACACCGCGCGGCTGGCGCTGGGCGACGCGCGTGCAGACATGCTCGAGGTCGACCAGGGCCTGATGGAGATCGCCCACGGCGCCTGGGAAGGCAAGCTCGCCAGCGAGATCCGCGAGTCCGATCCCGAGCGCCTGGCGGCCTGGCGCGACACGCCCGACAAGGTCCACATGCCCGGCGGCGAATCGCTGAAGAAAGTGCTTGAACGGGCCTGGCCGGCGTTCGCGAACGCCTGCGAAGGGCTCGGCCCGGAAGACACGCTGCTGGTGGTGTCGCATGACGCCGTCAACCGCGTCCTGCTGTGCCGGGTGCTGGGCCTTCCGCTGTTCCGGCTGTGGACCTTCCGCCAGGCGCCGGCCACGCTGAACCTGCTCGAGGGGCCGGATCCCGGCCATCTCGAGGTGGTGCGCCTGAACGATTGTGCCCACCACACGCTTCTGTTCGGGGAAGCGGTGCACCGGGCGCTCTGAGGCCATGGCCACATTGCACAGCCTTGCGGACTGGCTCCGCGAGATCGAGGGGCGGCACCCGCGCGAGGTCGATCTCGGCCTCGAGCGCGTGCGCGAGGTCGCCGAGCGCATGGGCCTGGAACGTCCGGCACGGCGCGTGGTGACCGTCGCCGGCAGCAACGGCAAGGGGTCGACGGTGGCCTTCATCGAGGCCATCGCCGCCGCCTCGGGCCAGCGCGTGGGCGCGTACTCGTCGCCGCACCTGCTGACCTACAACGAGCGCGTGCGCATCGACGGCGCCGACGCCTCCGACGCTGACCTGATGCAGGCCTTCAGGGCGGTCGAGGCGGCGCGCGAAGCGACCACGCTGACCTACTTCGAATACGGCACGCTCGCCGCGCTGTGGCTGTTCGAACGCGCGGACCTCGATCTCGTGGTGCTCGAAGTCGGGCTGGGCGGGCGCCTGGACGCGGTCAACCTGGTGGATCCGGACGTGGCGGTGATCACCACGGTCGACCTCGACCACCAGGACTGGCTCGGTCCCGATCGCGAGTCCATCGGCACCGAGAAGGCCGGCATCGCGCGGCCGTGGAAGCCGCTGGTACTGGGCGAGGACGATCCGCCCTCGAGCGTCCTGGGCCACGCCTACGCCATCGGCGCGTCCGCGATCCGTGCCGGCAGCGACTACCGCTTCGGCCGTAACGACGCCGGTCCAAAGGCCGTTGCCACCTGGTGGTGGTCCGAGCCGGGCTTCGAGCTGACCCTGCCGCTGCCGCGCATGGCCGCACCGGCGCAGCTGCGCAATGCCGCGGCCGCGGTCGCCGCGCTGCGCGCGCTGGACCTCGACATCGATGACGGCGCCTGGGCGCTCGGCATCGCCGCGGCGCAGGTGCCCGGTCGCCTGCAGCGCTTCGAGCGCGAGGGCGTGGAGGTGCTGGTCGATGTCGGCCACAACCCGCAGGCAGCGCGCGCCCTGGCGGAATGGCTGCGCGCAGCCCCCGTGGCGCGCACGATCGCGGTGTACGGCGCGCTGGCCGACAAGGACGCCGCCGGCGTGGTCGACGCCATCGCCCCCTGCGTGGATTCCTGGCACCTGGCGGGCATTGCCGGTGCCGGCGGCCGGGGTCGCGACGCCCGCGCCCTCGCTGCGGCGCTTGCAAACACCCCGGCGGCCGATGGTTCCCGCCATGCCGACGTGACCGGCGCGCTGGAGGCGGCCCTGGCGCAGGCCCGCAAGGGCGATCGCGTGCTCGCGTTCGGCTCGTTCCACGTCGCGGGCGCGGCGCTGGCGTGGCTCGCTGCCGGTGGTTCAGAAGCTGGAGCGGGCGGGGCCGTATAATTCCGCAGCCCCCTGCTGCGCGAGCGCCCATGGACTCCGGACTGAAACAGCGCCTTGTCGGCGCCGCGGTACTGATTGCGCTGGCCGTGATCTTCCTGCCGATGCTGGTGCAGGGTCCCGCCCCCGACAGCGGCGTGTCCGACCTGTCGCTGCAGGTCCCTGCCACCCCGTCGGGCGACTACGTCACCCGCGACCTGCCGCTGGTGGTGCCCAATGCCACGACCAGCGCCGGCCTGCTGGCCGACGACGGCAGCCTGGCGATCGTCGACACCGCCACCGCGCGCCCCGAAGGCGATGCTCGCCACGAGGATGCCGCCGACCTGGCCTCCGACGTGCAGGCCCTGCCGGTCACCGGCAGCGACGTGGCCGCCGAACCGCTGGCTCCCGAACCCCTGGCGGAGTCGCCGCGCGAAGTCGCGCCCGCGCCGACGCAGCCGGTCGCCGCTGCACAGGCTGAACCTCCTGCGCCGAAGCCCGCGCAGCCCGAGCCGCCCAAGCCTGCCCCTGCGACGCCTGCCCCGACGCCGCCTGCCCCGCGGCTTCCCGCCGCCACGGCCGGAGGCGACTACGCGGTGAACTTCGGTGCCTACGCCACGCGCGCCGACGCCGGGACCGTGGTCGAGCGCCTGCGCCGCGAGAACCTGCCTGCCTACGTGGAGGAGACGCGCGTCAACGGCCGCGATGCATGGCGCGTGCGCATCGGTCCCTACGCAGGGCGTGCCGACGCCGAGTCCGCGCGCGTCCGCGCCACCGGCATCGGCTCGCGCGCCTCGGCGACGGTGGTCGCGCTGGACGCGCCCACGCCGGCGTCTTCCGGCAACGCCGCAGCCCCGCGGGCAACGACGGCGAGCCCCGCAGCTCCGGCGGCTTCGGCGCCTGCCGCCGCGAGTGGTACCGGGTTCGCGGTGCAGCTCGGCGCCTTCGGCAACGTCGCCGATGCCAACGCGCTGCGCGACAAGCTGCGCGCTGCCGGCATCGGTGCGTTCACCGACACCGTGCAGACCGACCAAGGCACCCTGACCCGCGTCAAGGCCGGCCCGGTCGCCACGCGTGGCGAGGCCGACCAGCTCAAGGCGCGCGTGAAGTCGGGCTTCGGCATCGACGGCCTCGTGCGTTCGCATCCCTGATCACCGCTCCAACCAAGACCTGGCAGGACCTCCATGTGCGGCATCGTCGGCATCGTCGGAACCACTGAAGTCGCGGCCGCGCTGTACGACGGCCTCACGGTGCTGCAGCACCGCGGGCAGGATGCCGCGGGCATCGCCACCGGCCACGGCACCCGCCTGCGCGTGCACAAGGGCAACGGCCTGGTGCGCGACGTGTTCGACGACGCGGCGATGGCGCTGCTGGAGGGGCGCGTGGGCATCGGCCACTGCCGCTACCCGACCGCCGGCAGCGAAGGCCACGACGAGGCGCAGCCGTTCTATGTCAACTCGCCCTACGGCATCGCGCTCGCGCACAACGGCAACCTGATCAACACCGACGCCCTGCGCCGCGAGGTCTTCGAGACCGATCGCCGCAACGTCAACACCGAGTCGGACTCGGAAGTGCTGCTCAACGTCTTCGCGCATGAGCTCGACCGCCAGCGCGCGCTGACCCCCGAGGCGGCGCTGAACGCGGTCGAGGGCCTGCACCGGCGCGCGCGCGGCGGCTATGCGGCGGTGGCGCTGGTGCTGGGCCTGGGCCTGGTGGCGTTCCGCGACCGCAATGGCATCCGCCCGCTGGTGCTCGGCAAGCGCGAGACCGACGGTGGCACCGAGTACGCGGTGGCATCGGAGTCGGTGGCGCTGGACATCCTCGGCTTCGAGCGCGTGCGCGACGTCGAGCCCGGCGAGGGCGTCGTCATCACCGCGCGCGGCGAGCTGTACCAGCGCCAGTGCGTCGAGGCCGGCGAACATGCGCCGTGCATCTTCGAATACGTGTATTTCGCGCGCCCGGACTCGATGATCGAGAACATCTCGGTGCACAAGGCGCGCATGCGCATGGGCGTGACGCTGGGCGAGAAGATCCTGCGCGAGCGCCCGGACCACGACATCGACGTGGTGATCCCGATCCCGGACACCTCGCGCGACTCGGCGATGGAGCTCGCCCACGTGCTCGGGGTGAAGTACCGCGAGGGCTTCGTCAAGAACCGCTACGTCGGCCGCACCTTCATCATGCCGGGGCAGGGCGAACGGGCGAAGTCGGTGAGGCGCAAGCTCAATGCGATCCCGCTGGAATTCCGCAACCGGGTGGTGCTGCTGGTGGACGATTCGATCGTCCGCGGCACGACCTCGAAGCAGATCGTGCAGATGGCGCGTGACGCCGGTGCGCGCAAGGTGTACCTGGCTTCGGCCGCGCCCCCGGTGCGCCATCCCAACGTCTACGGCATCGACATGCCCTCGGTCGAGGAACTGATCGCGAACGGTCGCAGCGAGAAGGAGATCGAGACGCTGCTGGGCTGCGACTGGCTGGTCTACCAGGACCTGACCGACCTCGAGGCGGCGGTGGCGGGGCACAAGTTCCCGGGCAAGAAGTTCGACAGCTCGTGCTTCAGCGGCGAGTACGTCACCGGCATCGAGCCGGGCTATTTCGAGCGACTGCGACAGCTGCGCTCCGACGAGGCGAAGAAGAAGCGCCGCGTGGGCGCGTAAGCGTGGGCGGTTCGCTGTTTGACGCGGCGCGCGACTGTCTTGCGGCTGCATCCCCGGAGGACAAGGTGGCTGCGACGCACGCGGCTGCGGCGGCGTTCCGGAGCGGGGCGCTGCAGGTCGACGGCGACGCTTTGCCGCCCGAACCGATCCGCATGCCCGGCCGTCCGCCGCGCCCGCGCCTGGTGCATCCGCGCGAGCTGCCGCGCCGCGGCTTCGGAACCGACGAGGGGCGTGCGGCATTCATCCACGCCATCGCGCACATCGAGTTCAACGCCATCGACCTGGGCTGGGACGCGGTCTACCGCTTCCGCGGCATGCCGGCGCAGTACTACGCCGACTGGGTGATGGTGGCCGATGACGAGGCCCGTCACTTCACCATGCTGCGCGCGCGTTTGCAGGCGATGGGTTTCGATTACGGCGACTTCGACGCCCACAACGGCCTGTGGGAGATGGCCGAGAAGACCGCGCATGACGCCCTGGCACGCATGGCGCTGGTGCCGCGGGTGCTGGAGGCGCGAGGGCTGGACGTGACGCCGGGGATGATCGTGAAGCTGCGTGCGCTGGGTGACCACGCGACCGCCGACATCCTGGAGGTGATCCTGAGCGAGGAGATCGCGCACGTGGCTGCCGGCAGCCGGTGGTTCCGCTGGTGCTGCGAGCGCGGGGGCATCGATCCGGAGCCGCGCTTCCGCGAGCTGCTGGCCGAGTACGCGCGCGCGGTGCTGCACGGGCCGTTCAACGTCGATGCGCGCAGTGCGGCGGGTTTCAGCGAGGACGAGTTGGCGGCGCTGGTGCAGCTCGCTGGTTGAGGTTTCGGGTGGCGTCGATACATGCGTGGCACGGCATGGCGGAGGCCTGGGCGGCGTCGGACGCATGGGGTACTCCGCCGGCTGTGCCCCTTCGGGTCCCTTTATGCCGGCTGCGTACCCCATGCGCCCGTGTGTCAGGCGGGCGGTGGCGACTTGGGAGCACATGGCCCGTAAGGCCTGCTTGTCGACGTGTGACATGTGTCGTATGGTTGCGACAACAATCATGAAGCGGGCCGTCGCCGATGAGCCACCCCTCGAACACCGAGCTTGAACTGCTGAAGTGCCTGTGGCGGAACGAGGCCTGCAGTGCACGTGAGCTGCACAACCACGTGTCTCCCGTCCTCGGCTGGTCCTACTCTTCCACGCGCAAGACGCTGGAGCGCATGGTGGAAAAGGGCCTGGTGGAGGAGCTCGATTCGCATGGATTGAACGTCTACCGCGCGGCCATCGGCAAGGTCTCGACGCTGGCGGCGTTGAGCATGGACTTCGCCCGGCGCGTGCTGGAGATCGAGGGTCCATTGCCCGCCCAGGCATTTGCCGACAGTCGCCTGCTCAGTGAAGCCGAGATCGACGAGCTGGAGGCGCTTCTCCGCGCTCCGGATCGGGATGCGCAGCCATGAGCCCGTCCATCCAGGATATCTGGTGGCTTCATGCCGGCGCTTGCCTGTTCGCGGGCATGCTGGCGTGGACGATCGGGTTGGCCGTGCATCGCGGCCTGCGCATCTCGCACGCAGCGCGCGGCTACTGGTTCATCGTCTGGGCCCTGGCGGTGCTGCCGACCGGAGTGGCGATCGCGTTCCACGGCTTCATGCCGGCCGATGTGGTCTGGCCGCTGTCGTCCGCGGTTCCACTGCCGTCGGTAATCGATCCCGGCGTGTTGTCTGGCGGACTCGAGGCTCGATTGCACGAGGTGCGAGCGCCTTCAGGCATCTGGGCGCGGTTGGAACCGCTGCTCCTGCTGCTGTACGTCACCGGCGCCGGCGTGGCGGCGGTGCGCTCGTGCAGGGGCGCGCTGGCCGTCCGACACCTGGTGCGGGCTTCGCGCCCGGTGAATGCAGCCGCCTTGCCCGGGCCGCTGGGCACCGCCGAGCGGCAGCGGCTAGATCGCTTGGGCATCGCGCTGAGGACGACCACCAGCCCGGTCAGCCCGTTTGTGGTGTGTTGGCCGCAGCGGGCGATCGTCATCCCGACGTCCCTGCTGGAACGCCTGAGCGACAGCCAGCTGGCGATGGTGCTTCGCCATGAGGCCAGCCACTTGGCCCAGTACGATCCGCAGCGCGCAGCCTTGATGCGTCTGGTGGGCGTGGTGCTCTGGTTCAACCCGTTCCTGCGCCTGATCGCCGGGCGCGTGCAGGTCGCCGCGGAGCTGTGTTGCGATGCGGCCGCGACGGGAGAGGACCAGGCGGCCCGCCGCGCCTATGCGGGGGCGTATCTGGAAGCCCTGCGCCTGTCGGCCCGGACAGCGACGCCGTCGCCGCTCCTGGCGTTTTCGCGGCACGATCCCGGAAGCCACAAGCTGAGAATCCGGCAGATGGTGCAGGGAGATCCGCGGCGGTCCCTGGCCCTGCCGCTGCGTATCGTGCTGGCGGCGCTCGCGCTGGCGGCCGGCAGCGCGCTGGCCGCCGTGCAGATCGGTGCGGCGTCGACGGTCAGCGACCCGCTGGCCGTCGCGACCAGCCCATCGGTGCCCGTTGCGTCGACGGCCGCGGCATCGCGACACGATGACGCCGGGGCAGCGCCGGTCGCGGTCGCTGGACCTGCCGGTCCCTCCGTCCGCTTCGGCTTTCCCGTCGCCGAGCCGAGCATCAACAGCGGGTACGGGGCCGCTGGCGGCGCGCGCACGCGTCCCCATCGCGGTGTGGATTTTGCCGCGAAACGCGGAACCCCCGTGCTTGCGCCCGCGAGCGGCATTGTCACGGCGGCAACTACGCGGTACCCGGATGGAGCCAATTACGGGACGGTGGTCGTGCTCGACCACGGCGGAGGCTGGCAAACCCTGTACGCGCACCTGGACGGTTTCGATGTCCAGCCCGGACAGCGCGTCGCGGCGGGCACGCAGATCGGTCGTGCCGGGACCACCGGCAAGGTGACCGGACCACACCTGCACATGGAAATGCTGCTGAACGGACAACGCGTCGACCCGGAGCCTTTGCTGCGATGAGCGGCTAGCAGGCAGCGCCGCCCGCAACGGCGTCCCGGCCGGCAAGCCGCCGGCGGCTCCACCTCTTTTTACGTGCACTTCCCGGACCCGGGAGGGACGGCGCTTGCCCGTCGACCGGGTATCGGCGCCGACGTGCGCCCGGAAACGCGATCGAACAGGACCTGGATTCCACAGATGAAGACACGCTTCGCATTCTTTTGGCCGCCGCTGCACAGTTGCCTGCGCATCGGGTTTGCGGCCCCGGCGCTTCTGGCCTGCGGCCAGATCGGCGCGACGGAGCCGACCGCGGTGAAGGACCTCCAGGGCGTGCAGGTGCAGGGCGCGCAATACGATCCGCGGCGGGACGATACGGCATCGCGCATGGTCGTTGGCAGGGACGAGCTGCTCCGCAATGGCGACGTCACCCTGGCCGATGCGATCAGGCGGTTGCCCGGCGTCACCGTCACCACCGGCGCGCCCGGAAGCGCGGGCGCCATCACCCTGCGGGGCATGGGCAAGGGCTACACCCAGATCCTGGTCGATGGGCAAGCCGCACCGGCCGGGTTCGACCCGGGTGCGCTGTCGGCGGACATGGTCGAACGGGTCGAGATCCTGCGCACGGTCACCGCGGACATGCGCACCGAAGCCATCGCCGGAACGATCAACATCGTGTTGGCCAAGGCCACGCGCACGGACTCGCGCGAACTCAGGATCGGACTGGCTGACTCCAACGGACAAGCCACGCCGGCCATCACCTGGAGCCAGTCCCGTCGTGATGAACACCGTGGGTACGCGTTGAACGCCACGGTGTCACGGCGCGAGTTCCTGGTGGAGGAAGCCGGTGTTGAAACCGGCCATGACGCCGGTGGGGGGCAGGACCTGCATCGCAGCACGCACCTGCGGGTGGGCGGCTTCCGGGATGTCCTGTCGCTGTCACCCGCCTTCAACCTCACCCTGGAGAATGGCGACAGCCTCAGCTGGCGGACCTTCCTCGATGCCAGCAACCACCACAGGCACGCCGACATCGGCTGGCGCACGCAGTCAGGACCGGAGCTCGACCATACGGACTACAGGCAGTTCACCGGCATCGACGTAGTGCAGCTGCGCACCGACCTCGAATGGACGCATGGGTTCGAGCGAGGCGGCGCATTGGCCAGCAAGCTGAGCCTGGGCGGCAACCGCGAGGAGTCGCGCTTCCGCGAGCAGGGATACGCGGCCGATGGCAGGCAGAACCTGGACGATGCGACCAATGGGAGGCTACGCGTGCACAACGTCACGTCCTCCGGAAAGTACACCTGGCCCGACGCAGGCGCGCATGCGCTGGAGGCAGGGTGGGAGGCCAGCCTGGACCGCCGGCGCGAATCGCGCATGCAGCACCTGCTGGCATTCGACGGGTTTCCGGAACGCATCCGCGACCAGTCGTTCGATGCCGGGATCCGCCGTGTCGCGGTCTACGCGCAGGACGAATGGACGGTGACGCCCGCCTGGTCCCTGTACCTGGGTGCCCGTTGGGAACACATCGAAACGCGCAGCGAAGGCGATGAATTCGCGCCCATCCGCCACAGCGCCAGCGTGCTCTCGCCCGTGCTCCAGTCACGATGGAGGCTGTCGGATCCGAACGACCAGATCCGCCTCGGGCTGAGCCGCAGCTATCGCGCTCCGGAACTCCGCGTGTTGACCCCGAGGCCGTACACCTCCACCAACAACCGCGAACTCGATCCCGACATCGTGGGCAATCCGGCGCTGAAGCCGGAACTTGCCACCGGCGTGGACCTCGCCTACGAACGGCACGGCGAGGGCGGCACGACGTTCAGCCTGGGCGGGTACGCGCGCATGATCGAAGACGTTACCCGTACCGAAACGCGCCTGGTCGGCGATCGCTGGGTCGCGATGCCGGTCAACGGTGGCAATGCCACCGCCTGGGGCATCGAGTTGGACGCCAAGGTCCCGCTTGTGAAGGTCTTGGGCGTGCCGGGTCTTGATCTCCGTTTCAACCTGATCCGCAACTGGTCGCGGATCAATGATGTGCCTGGACCGGACAATCGCATCGCCAAGCAACCGCGCCTCAGCTCCACCGTGGCCACGGATTACAGGGTCAACGCCACCTGGTCGATGGGTGCCAGCTACAGCTACCGCAGCGGCGGCACGGTGCGCACCGGCATCCACCAGATGGAAAGCGAATCCGCGCGTCGGGAGCTCGACGCGTACGTGCTGGCAAGTCTGTCGACAAGAGCCCGGTTGCGGCTGAGCGCGGGCAACGTGCTGCAGCAGGATATCGACAGTGAAACGGAGTACTTCGATGTCAGCGGCCGGCAGCAGATCGAACGCCGGCGTGCGTCGCACGCCAGTATCCGTGCCAGCCTTGAAGTCACGTTCTGACGCCGGCTCGGCGGAAGGACAGGTAGCGACGGAGCCTCAGGCCCCAAGGTCCGCCAGCCGTACTCCGTCGGCATCCACACGCAGCACCGACCCCTGCTCGTACCAGTCGCCGAGCACCACGCGCGTGCAGGCGCGGCCCTCGACGTCCAGCGCATGCACCGCGGGACGGTGCGTATGACCGTGAATCAGCAGGTCCACCGGATGCGTGCGGAACGCGGCGTCGACGGCGTCAGGCGCGACGTCGGTGATCGTTTCCATGGTGCCGGCGTCGCGCAGTTCGCCCTGGCGCGCCTGGCTCGCGGCGCGCGCCTGGCGTGCGAACGCCAGCCTGGCGTCCAGTGGCTGTGCGAGGAACTGCGCCTGCCATGCCGGGTCGCGCGTCTGCGCGCGAAACTGCTGGTAGGCGGCATCGTCGGTGCACAGCGTGTCGCCGTGCATCAGCAGCGCGCGCCGTCCGTGCAGGTCGATGACGGTGGGGTCTTCGAGCAGGCGCATGCCGGCGCGGCGTGCGTAGGCGGCGCCCAGCAGGAAGTCGCGGTTGCCGTGCATGAAGTGCACGGGCACGCCGAAGGCGGCGAGGGCGGCGAGGTGGTCGGCCACGAACGCGCCGGTGTCCGAGGGGTCGTCATCGCCGACCCAGGCTTCGAACAGGTCGCCGAGGATGTAGAGCGCGTCGGCGCTCCGCGCTTCGCCGTCGAGGAACTCGCCGAACAGGCGGGTAATCTCCGGGCGTGCCGGGTCGAGGTGCAGGTCGGAGACGAAGAGCGTGGTCATGCGCTGATTGTAAAGCGCCGCGGCTTCAGTCCACTTCGAGCTCGCGGCGCAGCCAGGCGCGGGCCATGCGCCATTCGCGCTGCACGGTGGCGGTGGAGAGGCCGGTGGCGGCAGCGATCTGCTCGCCTGTCAGGCCGGCGAAGAAGCGCATGTCGACGATCCGCGCCTGACGTTCGTCCAGGCTCGCCAGGCGGTTGAGGGCGTCTTCCAGGGCATCGGGTTCGACGGCTTCGCCGAGGCTTTCGGCGACTTCGGTCAGCTGCATGCGATCACGGTCCTGCGGGCGCTTGGCCGACAGGCGGCGGCGGGCGTGGTCGATCAGCACCTGGCGCATCGCGTGCGCGGCCAGCCCCAGCAGGTGTCCGCGGTTCTCGAGCGCCGGCAGGGTCGCGCCTGCGAACAGCTTCAGCCAGGCCTCGTTGATCAACACGGTGGCGCTGAGCATGGGGTCGTGGCGCTCGTGCCCGAGCTGCGCGGCGGCGAGCTGGTGCAGGGCCTGGTACAGCCCGTGCACGACCTGGTCCATGGCCGCGGGTTCGCCATCGGCGGCGGCCTGCAGCAGGCGAGTCACGTCGCCCTGGGGTGCTTCCGGGCTCATTGCCGGAGCCTCTCTCGCAGCTCTGCAAGGCTCACTCGCCAGGGCGATTGCGCGGGCTCGCCGCGAGCGTCCAGCAAGGCGGCGTAGCGCGCCATGGCCGCGCTGGCCTGGTCGTGCGCGCCGAGCATGGTCAACGAGCGCGCGAGTGGATCGATCACGCCGTCGTAGACCACCAGGTAGTCGCCGGCATGCGGCAGCAGCACGGCTTCGGCTTCAATGGCGATGTCGCGGGCCTGCGCCGGATCCGCTCCCTGGTCCACGAGTACGCGTGCCAGGGCCGACAGCGCATAGGCCAGGTTGACCGCGTCCACGCCCGGTGCGGACCGGCTGCGGAGCCCGGGCAGCACCTCGCGCAGCAGCGTGGCTGATTCTTCGTGGCGTCCCAGGCTGCGCAGGCCGATCGCGTGGCCCACCGCGAGCTGCAGGTACAGGCGGTTGTCGGCACTCGTCGTGGCACGTGCCACCTCCACGGCCAGGCCGCTGGTCCGGGCGGAATCCTCGCTGCGCTTGGCACGCGAATAGCCGACCGAGAGTTGGTTGAGGTTGACGGCGCGCGACAGCGTGTTCTCGCCGATCAGCCGCACGTAGTCGGCGTCGAGCTGTTCGAACATCGTGATGCCGCGTTCAAGGTCGACGTCGAGCATGAGCGCGGCGTGGTTCGCGCGTGCGGTCAGCAGCACCACCGGACTCTCACTGGAGTGGCGTTCAAGCAGCGCGACGGATTCCTCGTGGGCGGCAAGCGCCAGGTCCAGCTCGCGGGTGTGCTGGCGCGCGTCCGCCAGCGCCGCCAGCGCGTCGGCGCGGATCATCGCCCGTGACGCGTCGGTCGGCTCGCCAAGCGTGGCGAGCACGTCTTCCAGGTCCACCGCCATTTCGGCGCCGGGACGGGTGCTGGCGAGTCCCTCGTTGCGCAGCTCGCGCACCCGGTGGCGGACACGTTCCAGGAACTCCTCCGGATCGCCCTGCGAGAGGCCCGCCTGCGCCTCGCGATGGATGCGGATGGCATCGGCATTGCGCCCCTGCTGCGCGTAGACGTGCCCCAGCTTCATCTGCAGGCGCGAGATTTCGACCGGCGTGCCGGTGCGGCGCTTGAGCTCCAGCGCCTCCTGGAACAGCGGCTCGGCAGCGGAATCCAGCGCCAGCCCATGGTTGGCTTCGGCCATGGCCAGGAGCAGGTCGGCGCGGACGTCGGGCGGAAGGTCGGTGCGGGCACGCAGGTCGATCGCACCGCGATCGAGCACCTCGCGCACGGTGATCTGCTCGCCGCGCGAGCGCGACGGATCGGCATTGGCGAACAGCTCGGTCATGAAGCCGGCCAGCGCCTGCGCCTTGCCGCGTTCGGCGATCACCTGCTGCAGCTGGCGTTCGCGCTCGAACACGAAGCCGACACCGATCAGCATCAGCACCGAGGCCGCGACCAGCGGCCAGCGCCGGCGCCAGGCAAACCGTCGCATCCGGTACAGCGCATGCCCGCGTCGCGCCGACACCGGCCGCGACTCCAGGAACCGGCGCAGGTCCTCGGACAGGGCGGCCACCGACGGATAGCGCTGCTCGGGCGCGTGCCGCAGCGCCTTGAGCACGATCGCGTCGATGTCGGCGGGGATCCTGCCGACGGCGTGGCTGATCGTGCGCGCGGTGCGGTCGGCATCATGGTTGCCGGTGTGTGGCGCGTGGCTCGGCGGGCGGATGTCGCCGGAGACGATGGCATCGGGCAGCAGGTGCCCGGACTCCATGGCCTGGTGCGGGCGCGTGCCGGCCAGCAGCTCGTACAGCACGATGCCCAGCGACCAGACATCGGTCGCGGTGGTCAGCGGCTTGCCGGCGACGTGTTCGGGGCTGGCATAGGCAAGGGTGAGGGCGCGGTGCGCGGTGCCGGTGGGATCGGCCGGGGCGTTGGCTTCGACCAGGCGGGCGATGCCGAAGTCCAGCAGCTTGGGCTCGCCCTCCAGGGTCACGAGGATGTTGGCGGGCTTGAGGTCGCGATGGATGACCAGCCGCTGGTGCGCATGTTCCACCGCCGCGCAGACCTTGAGGAACAGCGTCACGCGCTCGCGCAGCGGCAGCGCGCGCGCCTGGCACCAGCGGTCGATGCGCTCGCCTTCCACGTATTCCAGGGCGATGAAGGGCTGGCCGTCGCCGGTGCTGCCGCCGTCGAGCAGGTGGGCGATGTTGGGGTGGTGCAGCGAGGCCAGGATGCGCCGCTCCTCGACCATGCGCAGGGCGAGCCGCTCGCCCTGCGGGCCGGTGCTGGCCAGCAGCTTGAGCGCGACCAGCTGGCGGGCGTTGCCGTCGTCGCGTTCGGCCAGGTAGACCACGCCCATGCCGCCTTCGCCCAGCAGCCGCAGGATGCGGTACTGGCCGGCCTGCGCGGCGTCGATGCGGGCGCCTTCGTGCAGCGGTGCGGTGCCGGCCTGCGGCCAGCCCGGCGCCAGCGGATCGTCGGGCCCGGTGTGGGCGGAAGCGATCAGCCAGTCCACTTCGGCGCGCAGGCCCGCGTCGTCGCCGATGCGTTGCCCCAGCCAGGCCTCGCGGGCCTCCGGCGCAAGCTCCAGCGCTTCCATGGCAAGCGCCTTGGCCTGCAGATAGCGGTCTTGCATCCGGTGGCTCCCCTGCCGTGCCGGATCAGGAAGGCGCCGCGGTGGCGCCCTCGCCCGGACTCCACCACAAACGGGCACGACGACCGGAACCGGTCATTCCACTCCGATGATCAAATCCGTCGCCGTCCTGCGCAGTCATGGGAAACGGGCACGAAAACGCCCGCCACCTGACGAGGGGCATCGCATGGACACCCAGCACGCATTCGCCACGAGCCAGCCGCTGTTGGCGCCGCATTGGCCGTCCGTGGGCCAGCACATCGGGGCCAGACCTGCACGTGGAAGCGTGGCGCCCCTGCTGCCCGACTTCGCGCGCATGCCCCGGGAACGCGCGGCGAACCCACGCTCCAGCCTGCATCCGATCGTCCGGCTCGACTACCTCTCCCGGATGTCCTGCATGCCCCTGCTGTCGGCGGTCATCTATTCGGTGTTCCATGCCAGCGGACGCGACAGCACGCTCGTGATCGCGCTGCTGCTGTCCTGGGGCGTGGCCTGGCCGCAGCTGGCCTACCTGCATGCCCGCCTCAGCCGCGATTCCAAGCGCGCCGAGCACATCAACCTGCTGGCCGATGCGGTGATGGTCGGGGTCCTGGTCGCGGCGATGCATTTCAGCCCGTGGCCGAGCGTCATGATGTTGATGGGCATGAGCCTGGGCAACATGGGCGTGGGCGGCGCGCGCCTTGCCGGCCGCGGCGTGCAGGGCATCGCGGTGGGGATCATCGCCTGCGGCTGGCTCACCGGATACGAGATCGACTTCGCATCGCCGGTGCTGTCGACGGTGGCCAGCATCATCGGCATCTTCCTGATCGCCGCGGTGTTCGGCATGTTTTCCCACTTGCAGAGCAAGCGCTTCGTGCGCAGCCGCAGGCTGCTGCAGGAGCAGAACCTCAAGATCGAGGAGAAGGGCGTGCAGCTCGCCCAGGCCAAGGAAGAGGCGGACGCGGCCAACCAGTCCAAGAGCCTGTTCCTGGCGAACATGAGCCATGAGCTGCGGACGCCGCTGAATGCGATCATCGGCTACAGCGAGCTGCTGGTCGAGGAAGCGCAGGAGTCGGGCGAGGAGCTGCTGGTCCCGGACCTGCGCAAGATCCACAAGGCCGGCAAGCACCTGCTGCGCCTGATCAACGACGTGCTCGACCTGTCGAAGATCGAGGCCGGCAAGATGCAGCTCGACCTGGAAGACGTCGAGGTGCGCTCGTTGCTCGACGACGTGGTCACCACGATGCGCCCGCTGGTGGACAAGAAGGGCAACCGCTTCGTGATCGAGGCGGGCGAGCTGGGGACGATGCGCACCGACGTCACCAAGCTGCGGCAGCTGCTGTTCAACCTGATCGGGAACTCCGCCAAGTTCACCGAAAACGGCGAAATCCGCCTGCGTGCGCGCCGCACCAAGGGGACCTCTGGCGACTGGCTGACGTTCGACGTCGAGGATACCGGCATCGGCATTTCCCCCAAACAGCAGCGGGGCCTGTTCCAGCCGTTCTCGCAGGCCGACGTGTCGACCACGCGCAAGTACGGCGGCACCGGCCTGGGCCTGGTGCTCACGCGGCGCTTCGCCGAAATGCTGGGAGGCGAGGTCGGCATGCGCAGCGCGCCGGGTGTCGGCACCACCTTCACCATCCGCCTGCCGGCGGAATCCGGCGACGCCGAACAGCTGCATCCCGCCGCCACGCCCGAGGAACAGGCCACGGAGCAGGCCGTCGCCGAGGCGCGCACCGTGCTGGTCATCGACGATGACGCCGCCGGCGCGGATGTCATCGGCCGGATGCTGCTGCGCCAGGGCCTGCGCGTGGAGTTCGCGAGCAATGGCCGGGACGGTCTGCGGATGGCGCGCGAGCGGGCGCCCAAGCTCATCCTGCTCGACGTGTTGATGCCCGGCGCCGATGGCTGGAGCGTGCTGACGGAGCTGAAGACCGATCCGCAGCTCGCGTCGATCCCGGTGGTCATGATTTCGGTGACCGAACAGCAGGCGCTTGGCCTGGCGATCGGCGCCGACGACTACCTGGTGAAGCCCGTCCACCAGGACAGCCTGGTGGAGGTGGTGTCCCGGCACCTGCCGTCGGGCATCTCGCGGCCGATCCTGGTGATCGATGACGACGCCACCACGCGCAGCATGCTGCGTCGGCAGATGGAGCGACAGGGATGGCGCGTGGTCGAAGCCGCCAATGGTGCGGAAGGACTCGCATGCGTGGGCAGCATGGCCCCGGCCCTGGTGCTGCTGGACCTGATGATGCCGGGCATGGACGGCTTCGCGTTCCTCGATGCCCTGCACGGTGAACTGGGCGCGGCCGACGTGCCCATCATCGTGCTGACTGCGAAAGAACTGACGCCCGATGAGGAATACGACCTGTCGCCCCGCGTCGCCAGGGTGATCGCCAAAGGCAGCTATCGCGGCCGCGAACTGGAAGACGAGGTGCGGCGCGCGGTGCGCGGTCCGGCGCATGCGGCCCCCGTGCTGGCCGACGGTATCGCGCCATGAAGATCCTGCTGGTCGAAGACAACGAAATGAATCGCGACATGCTGTCGCGGCGATTGATCCGGCGCGGACACGACGTCCTCATTGCCGAGGACGGACGCGTGGCGCTGGCGATGGCGCTGGGCGAATCCCCGGACCTGATCCTGATGGACATGGGCCTGCCGGTGATGGACGGCTGGGAGACCACCCGGCGCCTCAAGGACGACGCGCGGACTGCCTCGATCCCGGTGATCGCGCTCACCGCGCACGCGATGGTGGACGACCGCATGCGCGCGCTCGAAGCCGGCTGCGACGACTTCGACACCAAGCCCGTCGACATCGACCGGCTGCTGGGCAAGGCCGGCGCGCTGCTGTGGGACGGCGTGTCGCAGTGAGCGGCCCGGCCACCACCGGACTCATGGAGTTCCGGGCCAGCCGCCTGCAGGACCTCGCCCGGTTGGAGACGTTCCTCGACAGCGCCTGCGCCGGCATCGACGACGAGGCGCGGAGCGATCTGCGACTGGCCATCGAAGAGGTCTTCGTCAACATCTTCGCGCATGGCTATGGCAGCGACTCCGGCCCGGTCGACATCCGCGTCAGCCATGCGCCGGCGCGGGTCACGGTGGCGATCGCGGACGCGGCGCCGGCGTTCGATCCGGCTGCGGTGCCCACGCCAGACCTTGATGCGGACTGCAGCGAACGCACGGTGGGCGGGCTGGGATGGCACCTGGTGCGAAGCGTCATCGACGAAGTCGGATGGGCGCCCGGGATGGAGGGCGGCAACGTGTACCTGCTGGTCAAGCACGTCGCGGCAGGCACGACGGATCCAAGGCAAAGAGAGAGGAGCACGCATACATGAACATCGAACTTCAAACCGGCCGGCATGCCGCGGTCGTCGTCATTTCCGGCAGCGTGGACGGGCTGACCGCCGAGCGCCTGCTCGGCACCCTGCAGGGCTATGTCGATGCCGGCCAGACGCGGTTGGTGGCCGACCTTGCCGGGGTGCTCTACACCAGCAGCGCCGGGCTGCGCGCGCTGCTCGCCACGGTGAAGCAGGCCCGCCAGGGCGGCGGCGACCTGCGCCTGGCAAGCATCAATCCTCCCGTGCTGAAGGTGCTCGAACTGAGCGGCTTCACCACGATCATGAAGTGCTACGACGACGTCGCCAGCGCCATGGACAGCTACGCGGGCTGAGGCCCGAAGGGGATACGGGATGGACGCTATGACCAGGACGGCCGGACGCAAGCGGGTGGCGGTGGTGATCGGGGCGGGCAGCGTGCAGTGCGCGGCGGCCCTGGGCATGTGGAAGGTGCTGCAGCGCGAGGGGATCGGCATCGACCTGCTGGTCGGCTGCAGCGGCGGCAGCCTGTATGCCTCGGTGATGGCGCTGGGTTACGACCTGGCGTCCTGCGAGCGCCTGACCCGCGGACTGTGGACGCCGTCGCTGACCCGGCGCCGGGACGTGCGCTCGATGCTCAGCGCGTTCCTGCCACGCCTGTTCAAGTTCGACGGTGCCTTCGGCCTGGTCGACGACCGGCCGATGATGTCGGCGCTGGAAGAGATCTTCGGCGACCGGCGCTTCGAGGACGCGCGCACCCCGCTGCATATCGTCGCGACCGACCTCGAGAACGGGCAGAAGGTGGTGCTGGGAAAGGGCCGGGTGCGCGATGCGATCCGCGCGAGCATCGCGATCCCCTACGTCTGGAAGCCGGCGAAGATCGACGGCCGCTGGCTGATGGATGGCTGCGCGTCCGACCCGCTGCCGATCGATGTCGCGATCCGGGAAGGCGCGGACGTGATCCTGGCGATGGGTTTCGAGAGTCCGTATCCGAGCCGGATCCGTTCTGCGACGCGCTTCGCGTTCCAGGTCAACAGCGTCTATACGAACAACCTGCTGCGCGCGAACTACGCCTTCCACAACCTGGCGCACCACGCCGAGATCATCCCGATGATGCCGGACTTCGGCCGGCCGATCCGGCTGTTCGACACCGCCGAGATCCCGCACGTCATCGAGCAGGGCGAGCGGGCCACCGAAGCGCAGCTGCCGCATATCCGCCAGGCGCTGGAGGCCGTGGGTGCCTGACGCATCGCCCGCCGTCGCCGTGCCCAAGCGCCCGCGCGTCGCGCTGGTGGTGGGCTCCGGCGGCGTCAAGTGCGCCGCCGCGGCCGGCATGTGGAAGGTGCTCGAGCGCGAAGGCATCCATCCCGACATGGTGGTCGGCTGCAGCGGCGGCAGCATCTACATGGCCGGCATGGCGCTCGGCAGGACGGCGGCCGACGCCGAGCGCTACAGCCACGAAATGTGGACCGGCCTGTTCAAGCGCGTGCACTACCGCTCCGTGCTGCGCAGCCTGCTGCCGGGGCGCTTCGGATCCAGCGAACGCATCGGCCTGATCGATGACGCGGTGGTGGGCGCCAACATCGCCAGGCTGTTCGGCGGCAAGACCTTCGCCGATACCCGCATCCCGCTGCACATCGCCGCCACCGACCTGCACTCTGGCGGGAAGGTGGCCTTGAGTTCGGGTTCCATCGTCGATGCGGTGCGCGCCAGCGTCGCGATGCCGCTGCTGCTGCGGCCGTGGCCGGTGGACGGCCGGCTGCTGGTCGACGGCGGCGTGTCCGACCCGCTGCCGATCAGCCTTGCCATCCGCGAGGGCGCGGAGATCATCCTGGCGATGGGCTTCGCGCGGCCGCCGATGACGCGCATCGATTCGCTGCTCGGCATCGCCAACCAGGCGATCTCGGTCACCATCAACAACCTGCTGCATTCGACCTACGCCTTCTACAGCGCGGTCCACCACGCCGAGATCGTGCCGATCATGCCGACCTTCGACCGTCCCATCGAAATCGGCGACAGCCACCTGATCCCGTACATCATCGAGCAGGGCGAGCAGGCCATGCTGGCGGCGGTGCCCTACCTGCGGCAGCTCGGGTTGGGCGACGCGACGCGCGGCACGGCGAGTGCGGCAGCATGAACAGCCTGCGCGCGGTGAGCGAGCAGGCCCGCATCCTGGTCGTCGACGACACCGAGGCCAACCGCGACCTGCTGGTGCGGCGCCTGCAGCGCGAGGGCCATGCCACCGAGGTCGCGGCCAACGGCCACGAAGCCCTGCAGTGGCTGCGCGCGGGCGGATTCGACCTGATGCTGCTCGACATCATGATGCCGGGGATGAACGGCTACGAGCTGCTGGAACGCGTGCGCGCCGACGCCGAGCTGTGCCACGTGCCGGTGATCCTGATTTCCGCGCTGGACGACACCGACAGCGTGATCAAGGGCATCGAGCTGGGTGCGGACGACCACCTTCCCAAGCCCTTCAACCCGCACATCCTGCGCGCGCGCGTCGACGCCAGCCTCGCGCGCAAGCGCCTGCGCGATCGCGAACAGCTGCATGCGCGCAGCCTGCAGCGCGAGATGGATATCGCGCGCACGATCCAGGCGGGCTTCCTGCCGCATGCGCTGCCGGAGGCCGCAGGCTGGGACGTCGCGGCCTGGTTCCAGCCGGCGCGCCACGTCGGCGGCGATTTCTACGATGCCTATGCGCTGCAGGACGGACGCATGGTCCTTGTCGTGGCCGATGTCTGCGACAAGGGCGTGGGCGCGGCGCTGTTCATGGCGCTGTTCCGCAGCCTGCTGCGCGCGCAGGCGGAGCGGATCCTGCAAGGCGAAGGCAACGTTGCGGCCCAGGCCTGCGAACTGATGGCCGGCGTCAACGACTACATCGCACGCGTCCACGAGCGCGACAGCATGTTCGCCACCGTGTTCCTGGCGGTCCTCGATCCACTGTCGGGCGAGCTGGTCTATGTCAACGGCGGACACGAGGCGCCCATGGTCAGTGGGCCGGGCGGCGTGCGTGCGCGGCTCATGCCGACCGGGCCCGCGGTCGGGTTGATGCCAGGCGCGGTCTTCACCGCGGCGCACATCAACATCGGCCGGGGCGATTCCCTGGTCGCCTTCACCGACGGCGTGACCGACGCGACCGATGCCGACGGTGCCGCCTACTCCGAGCAGAGCCTGCTGGCGCGGCTGGCCTCCGCCGGCGGCCGGGCGGACGCGACCATGGCGGCGGTCCGGGAGGACGTGGAAACAGCGATGGGGACCGCGCCCCAGTTCGATGACATCACGCTGCTGGTCCTGCACCGCGCATCCTGAGTGCGGCAGGGCGTTTGGGCGGTTCCGGCGCTGCGGCCCGTCCCGGTCCTGCCGCCGGGCTAAAATGCGCGGCTCCCGCCTGCATCGACACGCCATGACCGTCCGCACCCGCTTCGCCCCCAGCCCCACCGGCTACCTGCACATCGGCGGTGCCCGCACCGCCCTGTACTGCTGGCTGGAGGCGCGCCGCCGCGGCGGCAGCTTCATCCTGCGCATCGAGGACACCGATCGCGAGCGCAGCACCCAGGCCGCGATCGACGCCATCCTCGAGGCGATGGAGTGGCTCGGCCTCGACTACGACGAAGGCCCGATCTACCAGACCTCGCGCGTGGAGCGCTATCGCGAAGTCGCCGAGCAGCTGGTGGCGGCCGGGCAGGCCTATTACGCCTACGAGTCGAAGGACGAGCTCGACGCCATGCGCGAGGCCGCCATGGCCGCCGGCGAGAAGCCGCGCTACAACGGCGCGTACCGCGACCAGGGCGCGCCGTACCGCGACGATCCCAACCGCGTCATCCGCCTGAAGAATCCGCTCGATGGCGTGGTCGCGTGGGAGGACAAGGTCAAGGGCCGCATCGAGATCAGCAACACGGAACTCGACGATCTCGTCATCTTCCGCCCCGACGGCTACCCGACCTACAACTTCGCCGTGGTCGTCGACGACCTCGACATGGGCATCAGTGACGTGGTGCGCGGCGACGACCACGTCAACAACACCCCGCGCCAGATCAACATCTACCTCGCGCTGGGCGCCGAGGTGCCGGCGTTCTCGCACCTGCCGATGATCCTCGACGAGCAGGGCGCGAAGCTCTCGAAGCGCACCGGCGCGGCCGACGTCATGCAGTACCGCGATGCGGGCTATTTGCCGCACGCGCTGCTCAACTACCTGGTGCGCCTGGGCTGGTCGCACGGCGACCAGGAGATCTTCTCCATCGACGAGATGCAGCAGCTGTTCGACCTCAAGGACGTCAATGCCAAGGCCGCGCGCCTGGACATGGCGAAGCTGGGCTGGCTGAACCAGCAGTACCTGAAGGACGACGCGCCTGCGGACGTCGCGAAGCATCTCGAGTGGCACCTGCGCGACGCCGGCTACGACCTCGCCGCCGGCCCCGCGCCGGCCGACGTCGTGCTCGCCCTGCGCGACCGCGTGCAGACGCTGAAGGACATGGCTGAACGCGCCGCGGTCTGGTACCAGCCGCTCACGGATTACGACGACAAGGCCGTGGCCAAGCACCTGAAGCCCGAGGCGCAGGCGCCGCTGGCCGAAGCCCGCCATCGCCTGCAGGCGCTGCCGGGCTGGACAGTCGAGGCCATTGCAGAAGCCCTCCAGGGCACGGCGGAAACGCTGGGGCTGGGCATGGGCAAGGTCGCGCAGCCGCTGCGGGTGGCGATCACCGGCACCCAGGTGAGCCCGGACATCGCGCACACGGTCTACCTGGCCGGGCGCGATGAAGCCCTGGGGCGCATCGACGCCGCGATCGCGCGCATTCCCGCCTGACCCCACCTGTGGGAGCGGCCATGGCCGCGATGGGCACCAGTGTTCTTGTTGGCCAACCGCGGAGCGATCGCCGCTATAGCGGCTCCCACATCTGGTGATGGCAGTGGGCGTGCCGGCTTGAGTCGCCGCACGTTCGGCACCATCATCCATATATGCCTGCGCATGCCCACGCCTGTACCGATCCCAAGCACCACGTCCATGACGGCCCCGCCTTCGTGGCCGCGGTGGAGCGCGCCTGCCGCGAGCGCGGCCTGCGCCTGACGCCGATCCGTGCGCACGTGCTGGGCCTGATCGCCGAGGCCGAGCAGCCGATCAAGGCCTACGACCTGCTGGACCGCGTGCGCGAGGGCAACGGCCCCGGCGCCGCCGGACCGCCAACGGTGTACCGCGCGCTCGATTTCCTGCTGGCCAACGGCTTCATCCACAAGCTGCAGTCGGTGAACGCCTTCGTGGCCTGCCACCATCCCAGCACCGCGCAGCACTCGGTGCCGTTCCTGATCTGCGACAGCTGCCACACGGCGGTCGAACTCGAGGACAGCAAGATCGTGGCCGCGCTCGACGAACGCGCGCTCGCGCTCGGCTTCCGGCCGCGGGCGCAGACGCTGGAGGTGCATGGCACGTGTGCTGACTGCGCCGCAGAGGAAGCCACCGGCCCGCCTTGAGTTCGCATCCTGCGTTGCCATTCGGGCCGTGCAACGTGCGGACCCGGGAGTGCGCCAGGGTCCGCCGGACGCCAGGCCATCTGCCGAGCGTCGGCTCAGGCCGGAAACAGGTCCCTGCTGCCGTCTGGCAGCGATCCCTCCAGCCGCAGCAGGAACGCCTTGGTGGGCAGCCCGCCACCGAATCCCGTGAGCGAACCGTCCGCGCCGATCACGCGATGGCAGGGCAGCACGATCGGCAGCGGATTGCGCCCGTTGGCCGCGCCGACCGCGCGCATCGCCGACGGTTTTCCAATGCGCTGCGCGAGGTCGCGGTAGCTCCACGTCCTGCCGTAGGGGATCGCGGCAAGCGTGGTCCACACGTTGCGCTGGAAGTCCGTGCCGCGGGGTGACAGCGGCAGGTCGAAATCGCGGCGCTTGCCGGCGAAATATTCCTCGAGCTGGCGCCGGGTTTCGACCAGCACCTCGTTGCTGCCTTCAAGCCACCCGTCACCCGCCGGCGGGGGGCGCGGTGGCGGGAAGTCGATGCGGCAAAGGCCGATGTCGTCGGCGGCCAGCGTCAGCACGCCGATGGGCGTGTCCATGTGCATGAAATTCTTCACGGTGCGGTTACCTCTCGCCTTCCAGTACGTGCGTGTTCGCGCGAAACCGTGTTGCCGGTTCGCATGCCCCCGGCAGCAGCGGGTGCCAGGGACTCCTTCCAGAGATGGATCACGGCGTAGGCGCGCCAGGGCCGCCATGCCTGCGCATGCGCGGTGAGGGCCTTGGCCGTGACGCGGGTGCCGTCGCCGGGCAGGGCCTTCTGCAGCACCAGGTCTTCGGCCGGGAAGGCGTCGGGATGCCCCAATGCGCGCATCGCGATGTACTGCGCCGTCCACGGCCCGATGCCGGGCAGTCCCACCCAGCGCGCGGCGAAGTCCTCCAGCGTGCGCTCGGGCCGGAAGTCGACGCGGCCGTCGAGCAGGGCGCGGGCCACGGTGCGGACGGTGTCGGCGCGCGCACGGGTCAGGCCGATCGTCGACAGGTCGGCCTCGGCCAGCGCGGCGGGCGTCGGGAACAGGTGTTCGAGCCCGTCATGGAACGGTGTCGGCAAGGCTTCGCCGAAACGCTGCGCCAGGCGGTTGGCGAGCGTGCGCGCGGCGGCCACGCTCACCTGCTGGCCGAGCACGGCACGCACCGCGATCTCGAAGCCGTCCCAGCCGCTGGGCAGCCGCAGGCCGGGGCGCTTGTCCAGCAACGGCCGCAGCCGCGGGTCCGCGGACAACGCGGCTGCGATCGCATGCGGGTCGGCGTCGAGGTCGAACATGCGGCGCAGGCGCTGCACGATGTCCAGCAGGCGCGAGGCCAGCGGTGCGTGCAGCTCCAGCTTCAGCGCGTGCTCGCCGCCCGGCCAGGCCGACACGCGCAGCCAGCCATGGGCGGACCCGTTGTCGCCGGCGATGACGCGGGCATAACTGGTGTCGTCCACGGCTTCCACGCCCGGCAGGGCGCGCCCGCGCAGGAAGGCCAGCATGGCCGCGAAGTCGTAGGGCGGGCGGTAGCCCAGGCGCAGCGCCAGGGTGTCGCCGCCGCTGTGCGTCGCTGCGCCCGGCTGCCGGCGCAGGTCGCGGGGGGCCATCCGGTAGGCGTCCTGGAAGGTGGCGTTGAAGCGGCGCAGGCTGCCGAAGCCCGCGGCCATCGCCACTTCGGTGATCGGCAGCGCGGTTTCGGTCAGCAGTTGCTTGGCGAACAGGAGCCGGCGGGTGCCGTGGACGCCGATCGGCGGCGCGCCGAGGCGTTCGACGAAGACCCGCCGCAGCTGGCGTTCGCCCAGTCCCACGCGTTCGGCGAGTGCGGCCAGCGGCGCATCCGCCAGCGCGCCCTGATCGATCAGCTTCAGCGCACGCGCAAGCGCCGCGTCACCGCGCCGCCAGGCGCCGTCGGACGGCGACAGTTCCGGGCGGCAGCGCAGGCACGGCCGGTACACGGCGGCTTCCGCCGCAGCCGGGTTGGCGAAGTAGGTCACGCGCTTCGCGTACGGCGCCGGGCACACCGGGCGGCAGTAGATGCGCGTGCTGTGCACACCGGTGAAGAACAGGCCGTCGAAGCGCGGATCGCGGCTTCGGCGCGCCTGGTCGCAGGTGTCGGCGGTGGGCAGGACGGGGCAGGGCATGGGCGCAGGCTAGCACCGCGCCCAGCGTGTGACTGGCCGGATTCGGACATCAGCACCGGGGCCCGACGGGCGGTGGCCGGGGGGTCCTGAAAGCAGCCTCGTTGCCCCGAAGCCCGAGCAACGTATTCGAGGGCCGGCACCCCGAGGCTAGAACAGCACGCGCACTCCGGCCGTCGCCCCGCGTCCAGCCAGGGGCGCAAGGTCCTTCAGGAATGAGGTGTGTACGCGCGCCTCCTTGTTGAGCAGGTTGTTGCCGTTGAGGAACAGTTCGACGGCGTTGCCGCTGGCGGTATCCAGGTGCCAGGCGAGGTTGGCGTGCACCAGCGTGTAGCCGGGCGTGGGCCGTTCGAACGCGGCGACGTCGTCCTGGCGCGCATGGCGCACCGCGCCGATGCCCGCGCGCCAGTGGTCGCTGGTCCAGCGCAGGTCGCCGCCGAAGCGCGACGGCGCGAGCCGCGGCAGGTTGCCGGAGAGCGGCAGCTCGGCCACGTAATCGTGGCTGTGCCCGCCGTGCGGCACCGAAATTTCGACTGTGCGCGTGCCGCGGCCGTCAAGCTTTCCGCGCACCACGTCGCCGAAGGCGCGCAGCGTCCACGCGCCGCTGCCGTTGTCGATGAAGGTCCACTCCGCTTCCACTTCCCCGCCGCTGAAGCGCGCGTCGGCCTGGTGCCAGGCGCGCAGCGGCAGGCCGCCGTCGACGATGCCGGTGTCGGCGAGATGGATGAAGTCGTCGTAGCGCACGTGGTACAGCGACGCTTCCAGGCGCAGCGGGCCGCGATGCCAGTGCAAGCCGATCTCGGCGCGGTTGGCGGTTTCGACGTCGAGGCCGGGGTCACCGAACTCGTGGCTTTGCGTCGCCACGTGCGTGCCGCTGGAGTACAGCTCCTCCGCCGTGGGCGAGCGCTGCGCGCGATCGAGCCCGAGCGACAGATGGACATCGGGCGTCAGGTTCCAGCGCGAGGCCAGCGAGAGGCTGGTGGTGTCGAAGTCGCGCGAGGGGCCGGCGTCGGCGGCGATGTCGATGCGGTTGCGGTCGTGGCGCAGGCCGAGCTCGAGGTTGGCGGGGCCGAAGTCGCGTTCGCCGATCCAGAACAGGCCGGCGTCACGCGAGTCGGAATCCGGCACAAACGCTTCCGCACCCATCGCGCTGAAGTCACGCTGGGACCATTGCAGGCCGAAGGCGCCGTCCCAGCCCGCCAGCGGGTGGTGGGCCAGCTCCAGGCGGCCTTCGACGGTTTCGTTCTCGAACACGGTGCCGACTGCATCGCCCTCGTACTCGGTGTGGGTGTAGTCGGTACGCGCCAGGCGCGCGCGCAGACTCTGGAAGGGACCGATGTCGTCGAGGCCGCCGCGCACTTCGGTGCGGCGCTGGTCCATCACGATGCGGACGCCATGGTCGCCGCCATGCCCAGGGTCGTGATCGTGATCATGATCATCATCATCATCATCATCATCATGGCCATGCCCGCCGTCTTCGACATGGACGTGGCCGGGCACGCCGTAGCGGGTGTTGAACAGGCTCTGGCCAACGCCGATGAAGCCGCTGTCGCCGATCCACGACAGCCCGAGCGCGCCACTGTCGGTGCGCACGAAGCTGTTGGGCAGGTAGCCGTGCGCGTCCTCGTCGTGCGCGTCCTCCCCATGGTCGTGGTCGTCGTGGCCGTGCTCACCCCGCAGCGCGGCGCTTTCCGCGTAACCGGGAATGTCGACGTCGCCGGTTTCGCGATGCAGCGCGTCGATGTGGAACACGAGGCGGCCCGAGGCCGAGGTGCCGTCCAGGCGGAGCATGCCGGTGCGCTCGTCGTTGACGCTGCCCGCGCGCAGCTCGGCGCGTCCCTCGAGCGGCCGCGCCGTGGCGAACTCGGGGATGCGGCCGTCGACCACGTTGACCGCGCCGCCGATGGCGCCGTTGCCGTACAGCAGGCTGGCCGGTCCCTTCAGCACCTCGATCTGGTTGGCGAGGAACGGCTCGATGCTGACGGCGTGGTCGGCGCTGACCGTGGACACGTCGCCCGCGGCCATGCCGTCGCTGAGCACCTGCACGCGCGCGCCTTCGAGCCCGCGGATGATCGGACGCCCGACGCCGGCGCCGAAGAACGAGGACTGCACGCCGGGCAGGCGCGCGACCGTCTCGCCAATGGAGCTGGCCTTGGCCTCGTCCAGGCGCTCGCCGGCCAGTACCGCCACCGGACGCGCGAGGTCCTCGGCAGTGCGGGCGATGGGGTTGGCGCGGACCGTGAGCGCGTCGAGGTCGGTGACGCCATGGCCGTGGCCCCTCTCCGGATCCGTTGCCGGGGCGGCGGCGGGGTCCTGGGCCGCGGCAGGGCCGGCCAGCAGTGTGAGCAGGATGGCGCCGGCGAGGGCGGTGGGGCGGAGGAAGGGTCGGGGGTGGGGCGGCGTTGTCAGGGGCATCTTCAGGGGATGGTGGGGAATTCGAATGGAATGTTATACTGTTCCAACTTCGACGCCACCCCAACGAACGTCATGGCCACATCGTGCAAGCTCCATCGAGCAGACCGGATCGGCTTCGCGGCGTCATTCCTGTGCGCCGTCCACTGCGCACTGCTGCCGCTGGTGCTGGCCGTGCTGCCCACGCTCGGCCTGTCCCTGGGCGGGCAGGTCGACATCGACCAGGCGTTCACCGTGTTCGCCACGCTGCTGGGCGCCACCACGCTTGCGATCGGCTTCCGTCGCCATCGTGCCTTCCGTGCCTGGGCCCTGCTGCTGCCCGGCCTGGGACTGGTGTGGCTGGGCGCGTTCAGCGCGCTCCACGACCACGGCCTGCTGCACGCGGTGGTGATGACCGTGGGCGGCCTGATGATCGCCGGCGCACACCTGCTGAACCTGCGCTTGAGCCATGCCGCAGAGGTCCGTTCCACGCGCTGAAACCGGCGCCCGTGATAGGATTCGCGCCCTATGGCGTGCAAGGGCGCGCCACCGCAACGAACACCAGGAGCAACCGATGGGCAAGGGCGATCGCAAGACGGCCAAGGGCAAGCGCTACAACTCCAGCTACGGTAACGCCCGCAGCCAGGTCACCGCGAAGACGACCGGTTCGGCCGCGGCGCCAGTCGCGAAGAAGGCCGGCGCCAAGACCGTGGCCAAGGCCCCGGCGAAGAAGGTCGTGGCCAAGAAGACCGTCGCCAAGGACTGAGCCTCGCGCCGGTTCCACGCAGCGAAGCCCCGCCAATGCGGGGCTTCGTCGTTATCGGCGTCGCCGCCGGCTTCAGCGGACTTCCGCCCCCGCCTCGATTGCAAGCCAGGCCCGCATCAGGTTGCCGCCAAGGATCTTGCGGATGGCTTCGTCCGAATGACCGCGCGCCTGCAGCCCGGCCACGAGGTTGGGGAAGTCGGCGACCGTGCGCAGTCCTTCCGGCAGTTCGCCGTCGACGCCGTCGAAGTCCGAACCGATGCCCACGTGGTCGACGCCGATCAGCTTCACCGCGTAGTCGATCTGGTCGAGCACGTCACTGATGGGCGCCTCCACGCGCGGATGGTCGCGCTGCCACTGCTCGGAGAACGCTTTGCGGTCCAGCGCCGGTTCGCCGGCGGCCACGCGCGCGGCGCTCTCGCGGTCGAAGCGGAGCGACTCGCGGAACCAGTCGCGCGTATTGGCCGCGGCCTGCGCATTGACGAAGGCGGTACCGAACGGGATCTGCACCACGCCGCCCTTGGCCGCGATCGCCTTGGCCAGTTCGTCGCTGAGGTTGCGCTCGAAGTCGGGCGTGAAGTGGCGCAGCGCCGAATGGCTGGCGATCACCGGCACGCTGCTGAGTTCGACCGCCTGGCGCACGGCGTCATCGGAAAGGTGCGAGACGTCGACCATGATCCCGAGCCGGTTCATCTCGCGCACGACTTCGCGGCCGAACGGGCTCAAGCCGTTCCAGCGCTTCTCGACCGTGTACGAAGAGTCCGCCAGGCGGTTGTTGGCGCTGTGCGCGAGGGTGATGTAGCGCACGCCGCGGTCATGGAAGAAGGCCAGCTGCGCGAGGTCGTCGCCGAGCGGCGCGCCGTTTTCCATGCCCAAGGGCAGCAGGACGCGCCCGCCCGCCATCAGGCGCTCGACATCGCGAGGCGAGGTGAGGATGGCGAAGCGGTCGGGGTGGCGCGCGGCCAGCGCCTCGATCGCGTCGATCTGGATGTTGGCCGCCTGCCATGCGGTGCCGGATTCGTCCTGACGCGCCGAGGTGTAGATCGACATGAAGGCCACGTCCAGGCCGCCTTCGCGTGCGCGGGGGTAGTCGAACTCGCGATCGGGCGCGGCCACGCCGAGGTCGGCCCAGGTGTCGACCAGCACGCCGGGCGCATCGATATGGGTATCGACGATCAGCGCATCGGCGGCCAGCGCGCGCGCGGCATCGGTGGCCTGTGCTGCCGCCGGCGCAGCCAGCGCGAGCGACAGGGCGAAGGCGAGGGCGGCAAGCGGCAGGGCAGGTGTCATGCGGATCATCTCCGGGGTCATGCGACGCGATGGCCGCTGGAATGGACGGACGCGGCGAGGTCGCCGCCGAGCCAGTAACACAGGGCCGCGGGCTCGCGCACCCGCCAGCGCACGAAGTCCGCGCGCAGGCCGGCCCGCAACACGCCGCGGTCGTCGAGCCCGAGCGCCCGCGCGGCATGCACGGTCGCGCCACGCAGCGCTTCGGCGGGTGTCAGGCGGAAGTGCGTGCAGGCCAGCTGCATCGCCTGGCGCAGCGACAGCAGCGGCGAGGTGCCCGGGTTGCAGTCGGTGGCCACGGCCATCGCCACGCCATGGGTGCGGAAGGCATCGATGGGCGGCAAGGTGGTTTCGCGCAGCACGTGGAAGGCACCGGGCAGCAGCACGGCGACGGTGCCGGCGGCCGCCATGGCGCGGACGCCGGCCTCGGACGTGTGCTCGACATGGTCGGCGGACAGGCCGCCGAATTCCGCCACCAGCGCCGCACCTTCGCCGTCGCTGAGCTGGTCGGCGTGCAGCTTCACCGGCAGCCCGAGCGCGCGCGCGGCTTCGAAGACGCGCCGCGTCTGCGCGGCCGTGAAGCCGATGCGCTCGCAGAACGCATCGACGGCGTCGACCAGGCCCTCGGCATGCAGGCGCGGCAGCCAGTCGCAGACCGCGTCGATGTAGCCGTCCGCGTTGCCTGCGAACTCCGGCGGAAGCGCATGCGCGCCGAGGAAGGTCGTGTGCACGGGGATGCCGAGCGTCTCGCCCAGCTCGCGCGCGGTGCGCAGCATCTTGCGTTCGTTCTCGAAGTCCAGGCCGTAGCCGGACTTCACCTCGAGCGTGGTCACGCCGTCGGCGACCAGGGCGCGGGCGCGTGGCAGCGACTCGGCCAGCAGCGCCTGCGCATCCGCGGCGCGGGTGGCGCGCACGGTCGAAACGATGCCGCCGCCGGCGCGCGCGATGTCCTCGTAGCTGGCGCCCGTCAGGCGCTGTTCGAACTCGGCGGCGCGGTCGCCGGCGAACACCAGGTGGGTATGGCAGTCGACCAGGCCGGGCGTGACGAGGTCGCCGCCTCCATCGATGACCTCATCGGCCAGGTCGGCAGGCGCGGCCGGCAGGCTGTCGCTGGTTCCCACGAACACGATGCGCCCGCCGCGCCAGCCCAGTGCGCCGTCGTCCACCAAGCCGTAGCCATTGGCGGCATCGAGCGTGGCCAGGCGCGCGTTGACCAGCAGGCCGTCCCAGCGCTCAGCGGCCAAGGGCAGCGGCCTCCGGCATCGACACGGTATGAATGGCGTTGCGCGGCATGGACCAAACCTCTCTGGGCGTCGACGCGGTAGCCTATCGCACCCTCCGCCGGAGCGTTCCGCCATGCCTGCCAGCCCCGCCACGCCCGCGCCCTTCGTCCGACAGGTGGACGGCGGCTGGCAGCTGCCCGGCATCGCCAACCTGCACTCGCACGCCTTCCAGCGCGCCATGGCCGGGCTGGCCGAGCGCCAGACCCATCCCGAGGATTCGTTCTGGACCTGGCGCGACACCATGTACCGCATGGCCGCGCGCTTCGACCCGGAATCGCTGCACGCGGTCGCCAGCCAGCTCTACGTCGAGATGCTGGAAGCCGGCTACACCACCGTGTGCGAATTCCATTACCTGCATCACGCGCCCGACGGCCGGCCCTACGCCGATCCGACGGCGATGTCGCAGGCCCTGATCGCGGCCGCGCGTGACACCGGCATCCGCCTGACCCTGCTGCCGGTGCTGTACATGACCGGTGGCTTCGACGGCCGCGCGCTGGGCGTGCGCCAGAAGCGCTTCGGCCATGACGTCGACGGCTACCTGCGCCTGTTCGAAACGCTGCGCGCGCAGTCCGACGACATGCTCCGCGTCGGCTGTGCCCTGCACAGCCTGCGTGCGGTTCCGGCGGATGCGATGCAGGCGGTGCTCGCAGTGCTCCCCCCCGATGCGCGCATCCACATCCACATCGCCGAGCAGGTGGGCGAGGTGCAGGACTGCCTCGCCATCCGCGACCGTCGCCCGGTGGAATGGCTATTGCAGAACGCGGACGTGGATGCACGCTGGACGCTCGTGCACGCGACCCACCTCAACGACTGGGAAGTCGCGGGCATCGCCAAGAGTGGCGCGACCGTCGCCATCTGCCCCACCACAGAGGCCAACCTCGGCGACGGCCTGTTCCGCCTGCGTGATTACCTCGCGGCCGGCGGCGCCTGGGGCATCGGCTCGGACTCTCACATCTCGGTGTCACCGGTGGAGGAGCTGCGCTGGCTCGAGTATGGACAGCGGCTGGTGAGCCGCCATCGCAATATCGCTGTGCGCCCGGACTCGCCCAGCGTGGGCCAGACGCTGTTGGGCGGGGTGCATGCGACGGCGGCTAACGCCACCGGCTTCGACGCCACGGACGACGTCGTGGTGCTCGACGCACAAGCGCCACTGCTGGCTGGCGCGACCGCGGGGGACGTCGCCGACCGCTGGCTGTTCAGCGGCAACCGGCCATGCGTGGCGGAGGTCCGGGTTGCGGGCCGCACCGTGGTGGCCAGTGGTTGCCACGCGGACAGGGACCGCGTGCTCTCGCGCTACGGCGACGCCATGCAGCTCCTGCTGGGTGCGGGAAGCAGCGCGTACTGACGCGACTGGGTTCCGCTGGCGGGGACCGGCGGAAGTACTCAGATGATCGGGGGCGCCACCGCGCGCCATGCGTTCGCGATGGTTGCGGTGACCGCGCTGTAGACATCCTGCAGCGCCCGCTCCAGCGGGTCGGCCCGTTCGATGGAGTACGGCAGGCGCTGCTCGATGGCGGCCTTTACGGGACCGATGTTGTGGGCGTTGGCCAGGTTCGAAATGCCCTCGGGATTGCGGAGCTGGAGGTGCGTTCCCAGCGGGTCGGGGAGCATGTCGGCGATCGGAAGCTGGCGCTGCACGAGGGTCGCCCAGTCGCCATCGACGCTGTAATGACGCATCTGGCCGTTCTCCGCGTTCCCGCGCACGGCACCCGGGTCCAGCCCGAGCTGGCGCAGCGTGTTGTCGTGCACGCCCTGGCCGTTGAAGGTGACTGCGGTGCTGCCCGTTGCAGCAGCGGCGACCGAGGCCAGGCCGCCGCCCAGCGAATGCCCGGTATAGACGACGTTGTCGCCACCGAAAGCGTTCTCGACCTGGTGCGCGAACGCCACCGCGTTGTCGTACTGCCGCGTCTGGAATCCCGCCGACTGCGCGATGACGGTGCCGACGTCCTCCACGCCACCGGTGTTGTTGCCGGCGTAGGCCACGACGTAGTGTCCGTTGCCTTCGGTATAGACGCCCGCCTCCATGCCATCGCGGTACTGCAGGCCGGGATCGATTCCGGCGCTCGCGAGTTCGCCGTCACCTACCCGCTGCCATCCCGGCGCGTCGCCACGCTGGTAGACCGCACCGGCAACGTCGGCCATCGCAGCGTCGAAACCCCAGTGCGGCTCGCTGCCGGCGACGGACCGGTCGAATCCGACGTCGCGATCGGGCACATGGCCCGCGGCGGGCGCCAGGGCCTGGTGGACCTGGCGAAGGAACAGATCGACTGCGCGCAGTGCGTCGTTGATGGGCGGGAGCATGGTGCGATCGACCTCCGTCGGTGGCATTGGACGCTGACCGCACGAAGTCTTCCCGCCGCCTGAAGACGCAACAAGCTGGGGCGCCCGCTAGGTGCGCGACAGCCGGGCGCCGGCGACATGGGGACGCCCCCAAGTGGTGCGCCTGGAACGGATGTGGCCAGGTGTGAAGCCGGGGGCATGTCCAATACGAACAGACGGGAGAGTCCGATGAAGAAGTTGATGCTGTCGACGGCGGCCACGCTGCTGGTCGCTCTTGGAGTGGCCGGAAGCGTGGCCGCGGGTGTTGCCGCGCAGGATGGTCGCCTGGCGGTGGAGCAGGAGTGGCTGTCCGCCGAGGCCGCGTTGGCCAGGGAACGGGCGGACTACCCGCTCTGGTTCGAAAGCGCCTACCAGCGCTACCCCACCATCCCGCGCGGGTTGCTCGAGGCCATCGCCTACGTGGAAACCAACTGGATCCACGTCGAAGCCGAGCCGCATGGGGGGGAAGGGCACCGCCACATGCCCGCGTCCCACGGCGTGATGGGTCTGTATCGCGGCGCCGGTTTCGACGACCAGGTGGCCGCGGGCGGCGAGCTGCTCGGCGTCAGCGAGCGCCTGGTCATCGTCGATCCTGAAATCAACATCCTCGCCGCGGCAGCGCTGCTCGACCGTGCGGCAAAGCAGGGCGGCGGTCCGGGCGCCCGACCACACGGCGGCGTCGAGGCGTGGACCGGCGCACTTGCGCGATACGCGGGCTACGGTCCGGGTGACGGCAATATCCAGGGCTTCGCGCGCCAGAGCTTCGCCTACGAGGTGCTGCAGACGCTGTCGCGCGGCGTGTCGGAAAGCGGCATACGTATCCCGGCCCAGCCTGTGGAGATGGCGCTTGCCTTCCCGATCGAACGCCTGGAACTGCTCGGCGCACCCGCGCTCAGGATGGACTTCGACACCGACACCATTGGCGCCACGGACGGGCCCGCGAACGCGCAGCCGGCACGCGTAGGCGTGAAGACACCCGGCGCGCGCGTCACCGCGCTGGATTTCGGCGAGGCGATCTGGAACCCGGCGCACTCAAGCAACTACAGCACCGCCGGCAACGCACGCTCCGCCGTGATCATGCACACCATCGAAGGCAGTTATGCCGGCGGCATCTCCTGGTTCAAGAACCCGGCGTCCAACGTGTCCGCGCACTACGTGATCCGCAGGTCCGACGGCCAGATCACGCAGATGGTCCGCGAGCAGCACCAGGCATGGCACGCCGCGTACCACAACCACTACACGATCGGCATCGAGCATGACGGCCGCGCGGTCGACCCCGGGAACTGGACCGCGGCGATGATCAACGCATCCGCACGCCTCACCCGGAGCATCTGCGCGCGGCAGCCTGTCAATTGCGCATCCGCCTGGCAGGGCCCCGGCTACGACCATTGGCAGGTGGTTCCCGACAGCGTGCGCATCAAGGGCCACGGGATGCTTACCAGCAACCAGAACCGCTACGACCCCGGCCGGTATTTCCCGTGGGCCCACTTCCACGGCCTGATCAACAACGGCGCGCCGCCGCCCGTCGCGACGCCGACGTACCTGGTGGACACGTTCGCCAGCGCGCCGGGTTATTCCTCGCCCACCGGTGGCTCGCAGACCGGCACGCTGCACGCAGGCACGCACTACGTGTATTGCAAGACCTGGGGTCGCGAGATCCGCAACGGCTCGTCCTTCAACCGCTGGTGGATGAAGACCGATCTCGACGTGGGTCCGGCGGGGCAATGGGTGTCGGCGTACTACTTGGGCCGCTGGGGGAACGATGAGGCGCGCGACAACGATGGCTACGACCTGCCGCGTTGCGAAGTCCTCCCGCACGGCGAGATCGGCAGGAAGTACTACGCGATCGGCGGGGTGCGCAGCGTGCTCGGGGTACCGATGCTGGCCGAGATGGCGTCGCAGGCGGGCGGCCGCTTCCAGCAGTTCGCGAGGGGCATCATCCTGTGGCATCCGCGTACCGGCGCCTCGGCGATCCACGGCCGCATCCTCGATCACTTCGCCGCGACCGGTTCGGAAACGCGCTGGGGCTTCGCGATGATCGACGAGCTCGATGCGGCGGTGTCACCGGTCTCGGGGCAGCGTGGGCGATTCCAGTACTTCGAGCGCGGGCTGTTCCTGTGGACTCCGGCTACGGACGTGCATGCGATCCACGGTGCGATCCTGGCCCACTTCGAAACCAGCGGGCGCGAGGCGGCGCACGGCTACCCGGTCGCGGATGAAGAGTCGCACGGCGGCAACGGCCGCAAGCAGCGCTTCGAGCGCAGGACGTTCTACTGGACGCCGGAACGGGGCGTCTGGACGGACTGAGCACCGCCTCGTCGGGCAGTCGGCAACCATGCCGGCTGCCCGACCGGTTCCGCCCATGAAAATTTCCGTATTGGACTGCGACTAATCTTGTAAGGCGTCCAACGGAAGGCGACATGCGGGGAACAGACATCGAAGCGGCGTTCACGGCCATGCTTCGCGACAACCATGCAGCGATCACGCGCCTTGCGCGTCGCTATGCCGGTCCCGACGACTGGCAGGACCTGGCGCAGGACATGCAGCTCCAGCTCTGGCGGAGCTTCCGCGACTTCGACGGTCGCGCCCTGGTGTCCACGTGGGTCTACCGCGTGGCCCTGAACACCGCCATGAGCCATTTGCGCAAGCCCCGCCGGGAGCACGTTCCGCTGGACGTGGCGCCCGAGCGCGGCGATACCGGCCACGCCGTGGATCCAATGGACGTGCTCGACGACTTCCTGTCCCTGCTGGATCCCGTGCAGCGCGGGATCCTCCTGCTCGACCTCGAAGGATTGCCGCGCGAACAGGTGGCCGAAGTCCTTGGTCTGACGCCCAACGCGGTCGCCGTGCGCATGACGCGCCTGCGCCAACTTTTCGAACGCCGTTTCCTGGAGGACTGATGATGGACTGGGATGACATCCGGAGCCGCTGGCGCGAAGACGTGACGCACGCGCCCCTCGTGTCGATCGAGGAACTCCAGCGCACCGATGACAGGTTGGCGAGGGCGGTCCGGAGGCGCGATCGCATCGAGACCGTGGCGGCGGTGCTGGTGGCCGCATTCTTTTCGTTCAGCTGTGTCGTCGCCGGGATGCAGGGGCGCTGGATCGCGGTGGCCTTCGGCCTGGTCGTGGTCGCCTGGGCGGTATGGCTTCCGTTCGCCTTCCGCCGGGCCCGGCGCGCAGTGCCCGCCGCCGATCCGCGCATGCCGCAGCTGCTGTACCTGACGCGACAGCGCGATGCGGCGCTGGTGCAGGCGCGACTCCTGGAGCGGGTCTGGCTCTGGTACCTGACGCCGCCCGCGGTCGGCATCTTCGGCCTGACGCTGGCCATGAGCGGCGTCACGACGCGCTCGATGGCCTACCTGGCGTGCGTCGTGGCGCTGTACGGGGGACTGGCATGGGTCAACCGCCGCGTGGCGAGGACGCAGTTCCGCGCCCACGCCGAACAGCTCCAGGGTCACATCGAACGCCTTGGCAACGACATTGATTGACCGACTGCCTTACATGACAAGGAGATCTCCATGACCAAGCGCGTCCCTCGCATCCTTCCGGCGCTTGCCGCCCTGGTGCTGGCGGTGTCCGGCACCGTCCATGCCGCCGATGACGCCAGCCTGGCCGCGGTCGTCGACCAGCGCCTGTCCGGCGACCGCACCGGTGCCTGCATGGCGGTGGCGGTGATCGAGAAGGACGCGGTGGCACGGGCGTTCCGCTGCGCCGATCCGGCGGACGCCGGACGCATCGGTCCGGATAGCGCGTTCGAGATCGGCTCCGTTTCCAAGACGATGACCGCCACCCTGCTCGCGGATCTGATCGTGCAGGGCAAGGCCTCGCTGGACGACCCGTTGGCCGGCCATCTGCCCGAAGGCAGCGTGGTGCCCGACTTCGAGGGCCAGCCGATCCTGCTGCGCCACGTGGTCACGCACACCAGCGGCCTGCCCGCGCTGCCGCCCGGTATCGCCGTGACGAACCTCGCCGATCCCTATGCCGGCATGACCACGCGGGCGCTCCTGGACTCGCTGGGGCAGGCAGAGATCTCGCAGGCGCCGGGCACGGCCTTCGAATACTCCAACTTCGCATCGATGCTGCTGTCTTACGCGGTCGCGCACCGGGCCGGCACCGATTTCGAAACACTGCTGCGGCAGACGCTGTTCACGCCGCTGGGCATGGAGCACGCCTACGTCAACCAGAAGCCCGGGGCCGTGCGCGCAGCCCTTGGCCATCTGCCGAACGCCGCGGTGACGCCGGCGTGGAACTTCGCCACCGATCTCGCGGGCGTCGGCGGCGTGCGCGCCACGCTCGACGACATGGTGCGTTACGTGGAGGGCAACCTCGATCCCTCGACTACGCCGCTGGAAGCAGCCATCACGATGGTGCAGCAACCGGTCAGCGAACAGCCACCGATGGCGATGAACTGGATGCTGATGCCGGTGGCCGAACGCACGGTGCTGGTGCATGAAGGCGGCACGGGCGGCTTCTCGTCGTTCGTCGCCGTGGACAAGGCGCGCCAGCGCGGCGTGGTGATCCTGTCCGACACTGCCTGGAGCTCCATCGACGGCCTCGGCAGCCTGGGCATGCACCTGGTGGACGCCTCGTTCCCGCTGGGCGCGCCGCGCAAGCTGGCCTCGCCACCGCAGGATCTCCTCGACGGACTCGCGGGCGAATACCAGCTGCAGGGCGCGATGGCCATGAGCCTGCACCAGCGCGATGGGCAGCTGTTCTTCGAACCCGCGGGGCAGGGCGAACACGCGCTGTCCTATGACGACGCCGGCGACTTCTTCCCGACCGTGGTCGACGCCCTGCTGCGGCCGCAAAAGCAGGCCAACGGCAAGTACGCCTTCACCTGGATGCAGGGTGGTGGCGCCATCCCGGCCACGCGGCGGGGCGTGGGCGGCGATGCCGCGCCTGCGACCGCACTGTCGGATGCCGAGCTCGGCGCCTACGCGGGCGAGTACGCGCTGATGCCGGGCTTCGTGCTGTCGGTGCGTGCACGCGACGGCAGGCTGTACGCCCAGGCCACGGGACAGGGCGAGTTCCCGCTGGACCCGACCGCAGCCGACACCTTCGAGGCGCCCGCCTTCGGCATCAGGCTCGTGTTCAAGCGCGGGGATGACGATGCCGTGGCATCGCTGGACCTGCACCAGGGTGGGCAGGTCCTCAGCGGTATGCGCGGCGAGTAGGCCGCGCCACGACCGCGGCGCTCAGTCGGCCGCCGCGGGCGCCAGCGCCGGCAGCAGCGCCGCCGGATCGCCGTCGTTGTCGGCAGCCGGGATGCCAAGCAGGCGCGTGAGCAGCGGATACACGTCGACGTTGTCGATGGGATCGATCACGGCGCCTTCTCGGAAGGCGGGACCCGAGGCAATGAACACCGCTCGCATCGATGGCAGCGCCGGGTCATAGCCGTGCGAACCACGCGTGCCGCCCTTGGCACGTCCTTCCAGCATCCGTGGCAGCAGGGCATCCCAGCCTTCGTCCATCTGGCAGACGATGGCCGGCACGCGCGGATGGGTGCCGTAGTGCCAGCGGGCGGGCAGTTCGTCCCGGCGCCAGCACTCGTAATGGTCATGGCGACCGAGCAGGCGCGCCTCCACCTCCGACTCGAAGCCGGGATTGGGCTGCACCTGCACCACCTGGCCGATGCTGGTCAGCCGCGCCTGCTCCATCGTCACCATGTCGCTGACGGACACCTGGTTGCCCGGCGGCACCGCGGCCATGCCGTGGTCGGACACCAGCACGATGTTGGTGTCCTGCAGCCGGCCGCCGCGCTCGAGCGTGTCGAGCAGGCTGCCGATGGCGGCATCGATCTCGACCAGCGCTTCGCGCGCCTCGTCGGAATCCGGCCCGAAGGTATGCGCGGCCGTGTCCACCGCGTGGAAGTACAGCGTGGCCAGGCGCGGACGCGTTGCATCGTCTTCCAGCAGCCAGCCGGCCACCGTGGCGGCGCGCTCGGCGGCGGTGACCGTCTCGTCGTACAGGTTCCAGCGCGTCGGTCGTACCCCGGTGATCTCGGCCTCGGAGCCCGGCCAGAACATGGTGGCGGTGGGGGTGCCGGCCTTCTCCAGGGTCACCCAGAGCGGCTCGCCGCCCCACCAGCCGCCGTGGCCGACCGCGTCGCGATCGGAGAGGCGGAAGGTGCCGAGGTCGTCGTCATGCATCGAGTTGTGGACGATGCCGTGGCGATCCGGGCGCAGGCCGGTGACGATGGTGTAGTGGTTGGGGAAGGTAAGCGAGGGGTAGGAGGGCGTCATCCAGCGCGCCTGCACCCCGGCGGTGGCGAGCCGGGCGATAGCGGGCGAGTCCACGGGATTGATGCGGTCGGGATGCAGGCCGTCGACCGAGATCAGCACCACCGCGGCCGTGGGCGCGTGTAGAGCGGAACCGGCTGCCGACGCCGTGCGCCCGGTGCCAACGGCCGCTGGGCCGGCACAGGCGGAGAGTGCAAGGAGGGATGCGAGGAGGAGGGCGAGCGGGATCGGAGAAGGCGGTGTCATGCGGCCAACGGTAGCGGAGAAGTGTTGCACCGGTATTCCGGCGCGCCGGCGGGGTCGCCGGCGAGCACGCAGGATACCGGTGCCGCTTCTCAGGGGGTAAGCATGGCCCGCGGGACGCTCTCCGGCTGCGGGGTAGGTGCGGTGAACGCCTGCGGCCGGTGTTCCTGCAGCGACACCGGTGGCACCACCACCTTCGGCAGCAGGCGCCTGGTGAAATGGCGATCCTCGTAGTAGCGGATCTTGTCGCACATCACCGGGTGCGACAGGCCCTCGTACAGGAAGATTTCCTTCTTCGGTCCCATGGCCTTCAACTCCTGGGGAAGCATCAGCGCGCGCTTCTCCTGCGCATCGCTGTACGAGGTGTTGCGGCCCTGGCCGCGCGCACGCGACTGCGTCCGGTTCTTGCGGTGCACGGTCGTGTAACCGAGCATTTCAGAATAGTCGTTGGCATCCTGCTGCTCGCGGGGCGCGTACAGGATCTGCAGTGCGTGGTTGGTGATGATCGTCCTTGAAAGCTCCTTCCCGTAGACGGCATCGAGCTGTGCCATGGACTGGATGATCGGGAACAGGCGCAGGTTGTAGCCGGCCATGTAGGCGACGGACTTGGCGATGATGTCGACCCTGCCCAGCGAGGTGAACTCGTCCATCAGCAACAGGCACTGGTGGCGCAGCTCGGGGTTGGCCTGTGGCAGCTCCCTGGTGTTGACGTTGATGAGCTGGCTGAAGAAGAGGTTCACGATCAGCCGGCTTTCGGCGAGCTTGTTCGGCTGGATGCCGATGTAGATCGTCATCTTCCGCTTGCGGACGTCATCGAGGCGGAAATCGTCGTCACTGGTGGCGGCGTCGAGGACGGGGTTGATCCAGGCGTTCAACGGCTCCTTGAAGGTGCCGACGATCGACGCGAAGGTGACGTCGGCCTGCGACAGCAGCCCGGCGAACGCGGTGCGCGCGTTCGCACTGAGGAATGACGCACGCGACAGGGACTCGAGGTAGGGCTTGAGTTCAAGTCCGCCGGTATCCGAGGACAGCCGGTAGATGCGTCCCAGCGTCGGCATGGTGCCCACCGTACCCTCGTGGTCGGCCTGCTCGAACAGGTACAGGGTGAAGGCCATGAACGCATTGCGCGCCTGGCTGGTCCAGAACTTGTCCTTGTCGTCGCCGTCGGGGTACAGCATGGCGGCGATGCTCATGAGGTCGGACACCCGGAACGCGGGATCAGCCGACACATAGCTCAGCGGGTTCCAGCGATGGGTGCGCCGGTCCTCGGCGAAGGGATTGAACAGGTAGACGGCCTGTCCCTGCTGCGCGCGCCAGCCCGACGTCAGGTTGAAGTTCTCCTGCTTGATGTCGAGCACCACCACCGATTCGCCGTACTCCAGCAGGTTCGGGATCACCACGCCCACGCCCTTGCCCGAGCGCGTCGGCGCCGCCAGTACCGCGAACTGCTGCCCCGACAGGCGCAGCAGCTTGCCGTGCATCTTGCCCACCACGATGCCGTCGCTGGCGGACTTCAGGAAGCCCTTCGAGACGAGGTCGACCATGTTCGCGAAGCGCGCCCTGCCGTGCAGGTACTTGCCGCGGCCGAAGCGGAACACCACCACGGCGAGCGCCAGCCACGCCAGCGCCGGGAGTCCAAAGCCGACGGCGCCGGCAAGCCGGACCCGGGTGGCGAAGGGCTGCATCCGCGGGTGGTCGAGCATCTGCATGTACGCCCACCAGGTGTTGGGCGCGAGCGTGGCGGTGTCGAGTTTCATCAGCACCAGCGCAAGCCAGCCCGAAGCGTAAAGCCCGGCCACGAAGGCCGCGATGGCGAAGATGAGTGTGATCGCGAGTTTTGGTCTGGTCATGGCATCGGCCGTTGGCAAGGTGTCGGATGTGTGTATCGGATGCGTTTCATCGCGCCGCCTGGTCGCCTGCAGGCGCGGATACGTCGACCAGGATGTAGTCGGCGTTCTTCGACCAGCGCGGTTGGCCCTGGGCGAGCTTCATGCACGGGCGGCCATCGCAGGACGTGACGGTGACGTGCCTGAGCGCCTCCAGGACATCGGCCTGCACCTGCGTGTGCTGGATGCGCTGCGCGTTGTTCCAGACGATGAAGCTGGAGCCGGCGATGGTGAGGAACGCGGCGGCACCGACCGCGACGATCGACTTCCATGCCATTGCCCGCATCCGGCCGCCCACCATGGCCTGCTCGCGACCGAGCTGGTCGGCGGCGCGCTGCAACTCCCGGGCGCTTTCACCGATGGCTGCCGTGGCCATGCCCACCTCGCGCGCGATCGCCTGCCGGACCGCCGTCTCCGCATGCTGCAGGAGTTCGTCGCGGCCCGCGGACACGATGCTGCCCACCTCGCCTTCCACACGCTGCAGCATGAGTCCCAGGTCACGCGCGCTTGCCGAGCTCTGCTGCGCGGCATCCTCGCAGCGGCGCTCGAGCGTCGCCGCCAGCAGGGTCGCCTTTTCGAGGAACTGCACCATCTCGTCGTACTGGGTGGCATTCATGTCGGTTGTCCGGAAGGTTGGGTGGCGAGGCGGTGCCAGCCCGGGCGAGGGGCATCGGTGGCGGCTACGCGCGCAGCTCGCGTCGTGCCGCGGTAGCGGTGGATGGCAAGGGCGCTGGCCGGGAGCGCCAAGGCCAGCAGCGCCCACCACCATCCGGTGCGTGCCGACGTGGCGTCCGGCTGCGAGAGTCGCGCCTGCGCCCGCGCGAGTGCCTGGTCCTGCGCCACCACGACCCGCCGCATTTCGTCGCTTGCGGCTTCCAGTTCCACGACCCGGGCACGCAGGTGTTGCAGTTCGGCCTCCTGGCTCGCGACCAGCTCGATCACCGGGCCGGACGCGCCAGGGGAAGCGGCGCTGCCGGCCAGGGCAATCGGTGGTGGCAAGTCCATCGCCGTGACGCCATGCGGTGTGATTTCCAGGCGGCTGGGCGTCGCAGCGGTCGCAGTCGCAGTCGCAGTCGTGGCGCCTGCCGCCGCGGCCGCGGCGGACTGCACGGCAGCGAGGGCGGCCTCCATTTCCGCCGCCAGCGGGCCATCGCGCCACGCGCGCGCGTGGACGGCCACCAGCGTTCGCGCGTCGTCGACGGGGATGCCGGCGACGACGGCCACGGAGGGCATCTCAAGCTCGGCGCCAAGCCGCAGTCGGTTGATGTTGCCGGAGACGAACGCGTGCGGATTGGACACGAGCAATGCAGCGAGGGCCTGTTCGTGCAGCGCACCGTCAGGGCGCGTGCGGGATGCGATTGCCGACAGCGTGTCGCCCGGCGCAACCGTGATGCGACGGATGTCGTCGCTGGCCTCCCTTCGTGCTGCCGGCTCGATGCGTGACGTAGTCACGCTTGTCGGTGCCGTACTTGCAGATGTCGCATTGGGAGTTCCCGCATTGACAGGCACCGGTGGCGCCAGTGCGATCGGCGTTGCGACGTCCGCAGTGCTCGCCGTCGAATCAATTGCGGTATCCACCGGTTCATCCAGAGCAACGACATCACCCGTTGGCGGCTCCGCGAGTGAGATGGCCGTGACGAGGCCAGGTGAATCGGGGGCGCGCTCATGGAGGGCCACGGAGAACTCGCGGATCATCCGGCCCGTGGCCCAGTCGAGCTGGACCAGGAAGCTGAAGAAATCTTCCTGCACCGGCGCATCGGTCGTCACGCGTATCACCGCGCGGTCCTGCATCTGGACTACGTTGAACCGCAGGCCCGCGACAGCCCCCGCAGGTCTTTCCAGTCCCACGCGCGCGAACACCACCGCCGGTGCAAGCTCCACCTGCAGTGCGCGCAGTTCATCCGCGCTGGCCTGCACGGGGATGTCCGCCTGCAAGCGCTCCCCGAGCGCGGAGTGGACGCGAATCGCATCGATGTCGAGCGCATGTGCCGGCAAGACCAGCACCGCGAACAACAACAACGTGCGTCTGAAGTACGAAACCCCTGTAGTGAAATGCATCCTTGCACCGTCAGATAATCCGCCAATGTCTTGAGCCAATGTGATGCCTGTCACTGTTCTTGTTTGAACGCGTGACCAACAACGTCTACGACTCCCTACAGCAGAGCATAAAGTGACGCGAACTGCTTGACGAAATGTTGCATTGCTCGCTACGGTTCATCGCGCTGACCGCAGTCATGGAGGTCAAGCGACAGGGGAGATGAAGTCGCTTTTCGATGGAGCTGGCGCGGCGGTCCAACGTGGACATGCGCACCGGTCGTGCCATCGACAGCACTGCATCGGGGTCAAAGGGACAGGGGATGCCAAGGGCATGAAGGCCAAGGACTGGCGCTGCTTCGCACATCGCGATGCCGCGAAGGTTGCAATCGAACGAACAGGTTCCGCCAGGCGGGTGTCCGTCGCGGCGGGGTCGTCGTTCCCGTGTCGCTTGCGCGGCTCCCGCTCCTCACCGCTTCGAATCGTTCCCGGCGCTTCGGTTGCCCTGGATCACGCGTACGCGCACACCAACGGAAGAGCAGAATCGTGAAACCAGTCTTCGTCCGCTGTTTGCTTGTCATGCTTGCTTCGCTGGCGCTGCTCTCGGCGTGCACCACGCCCGAGGCGCCCGGTGTGCGCGGACGGTGGAAGCCTGTCAACGGATTTGCACAGGCCCCGCAGGCGATCCCGCTCCAGGAAATGTACCTCTATCGCGCGCATCCGGCGGACGCCACGCTGAAGACCATGCTGGGCCGTTGGGCGCGCGACCGGAAGATGAGCCTGTCCTACCTGCACCCGAACGACTACACGCTGCATGAACCAGTGGCGCGGATCCATACCGCCGACATGCATGCCGCCGTTCGCGCGCTGAGCGACGCCTACGCTGCACAGGGCGTCCACGTCGCGGTCCAGGACAACCAGATCGTCGTGCGCGCCGCGAGCGCCACGGTCGAATCTGAAAGCTGACCGGGCCGCATCATGTTCGGACGCAAGACACCCACGCCGCAGGTCGAGAGCGCGGTCTCGAGGTCGGTCAACTTCGAGTTGACCGTTGCCGACATGGCCCGCAGGAGCCAGCGCCGCGCGTGGCTGGTCGCCTGGTGCGCAGTGACGATGTCGCTGATCCTGGCTGGCGGCTACTTCGTGTTCCTTCCGCTGAAGGAGAAGGTGCCCTACCTGGTGATGGCGGATCCGTACACCGGTACCGCGACCGTCGCGCGCCTGCAGGGCAGCCTGGACGACACCGGCATCACGCGCCAGGAAGCCATCAGCAAGAGCAACGTCGCCCAGTTCGTACTGGCACGCGAATCCTATGATTCGGGCCTGGTTGGACAGCGTAACTGGCGCACCGTGCTGTCGATGGCCGGTGGACGCGTGTCGCCCGCCTACATCGCTGCGCACGCGGTGGACAACCCGCGGCGCCCCGCGGCGATCTACGGGGCCAGCCGGTCGATGCACGTGCGCATCCTCAGCATCACGCTGATCGGCGGGCAGGACCAGCCCTATACGGGTGCGACCGTGCGCTTCCAGCGAAGCCTCTACGACAAGAGCCGCGGACGCTCGGAGCCGGTGGACAGCAAGATCGCGACCGTGGAGTTCAGCTACAACGCAAACCTGAGGCTGAGCGACGAGGATCGCCTGCTCAACCCCCTCGGCTTCCGCGTGAACAACTACCGCGTCGAGAACGACTACGCGGCTGTCCCGCCAGCCGATCCGATGTTCCCCGATCCCTCGATGCCGCAGCAGGCGCCCGGGTACAGCATGCCGATGGTGCCTGCCGGCGAGGCATCCGAGCCGCTGTCCGTCGAAGGAGACCCGGACGTGGCCGGCGCGCCCGCTGCCGGCGTGGATTCCGCAATCCCGGCCAGTGGTGCCGTCCAGCCTGCCCCGGCCAATGGAGCCAACACACGATGAGCCGTTTGAAAGACCTGATTCCGCGCCTTTGCATTGCGATCCTGCTGGCGCTGCTCGCGCTTCCGGTGGCCGCGCAGGCGATCGAGGAGTACGAGTACCGCCCCGATGCGATCTACCAGATCCGCACGGGGCTCGGGATCACGACGCAGATCGAACTCAGCCCGCACGAGGAGATCCTCGATTACAGCACCGGCTTCAGCAGCGGGTGGGAACTCACGCGCCGCGGGAACGTGTTCTACCTGCGTCCCAAGAACGTCGACGTCGACACCAACATGATGGTGCGTACCGGTAGCAACTCGTACATCTTCGAGCTCAAGGTGGTGGCGACCGACTGGCGCGCGCTGGACCAGGCCAAACGCGCAGGCGTGCAGTACAAGGTGAGGTTCGTCTATCCCAATGGCACCGAGTTCGCGGCGGCAGCGGCCGTGGTGGACGAGCCACTGAACGAGTTGCACACCGGGATCCATCCCGAACGCAGCTACAACTTCGATTACGATTTCTCCGCGCCACGGAAAGCGCCGAAATGGCTGGTGCCGGCGACCGTCTACGACGACAGCCGTTTCACCTACGTGCGGATGGGCGACGTGGACGAGTTCCCGACCGGTAATTTCCCTGCGGTGTTCGGGCGCGAGCGCGAGCATGGTGACGACTTCATGGTCAACACGACGGTCGAGGGCAACACCATCATCGTCCACGGCACGTACCCGTACCTCGTGATCCGCCACGGCAAGAACACCGTTGGCCTGCGCAGGAGGCTGCAGAAGTGAACGAGAACACGCCCAACAGCCAGGCCGGTTCGCATGATGCCGCGGCCAACCCGTACTACGCGAGGCAATCGGGGGCTCCCGATCTCGACGCAGGCGCCCCCGTCCTGCGCTCGGCCGACGTCCAAAGGCTCAACCGCAAGGCGCTGGTATTCCTGGTGGGCATCGTCGCCCTGCTGATGGTCGCGGCCTTCTGGTTGCTGGGTGGCTTCGGTGCGTCCGACCAGGGCGCGAGGCAGGGAGCGGAAGAGCGGGTGGTGATTCCCGACGCGCCCAACGACATGCCGCTGCCGCCGTTGCCTCCGGAAATCTACCCGGATCCGGTCATGCCGCTCCCGCTGGCCCAGGCGCCGGCGCCTGCTCCGTCGATCCCCTTGCCGCAGAACCTCGCGTCCGGCTTCAGCGGTCCGAGCCTGCTGGAGCGCAGGATGCAGAACGGCGGAGGATTCGGTGCCGGTGGAGGCTCCGACTCCGTGGACGACTACGCGTCGCGCATGGATGCCATCGCGTCGCAGGCGGATGCGTTCCAGGCACAGGGCCAGACCGGCAACGGCTTCGGAGGCGACGCCAGCGTCAGGCCACTGTACCGGCCGGATTCGCTGATGGTGCGCGGCACCCTCATCCGCTGCGTGCTGGAGACTCGCGTTGTCACCGACGTGCCGGGCTTCACGTCCTGCATCGTGACCGAGCCGGTGTACTCCATCAATGGCCGGCGGATGCTGCTGCCCAAGGGCGCGAAGGTGCTCGGGACCTACGGTTCCGATGCGATCGGCGGCAACCGTGTCGCTGTCGTCTGGGACAGGATCACCACGCCCAACGGGCTCGACATCAACATGAGCAGCCCCGGCGTCGACAACCTCGGAAGCGCCGGCCATCCCGGCCACTATGACGCGCACTGGCCGCAGCGCATCAGCTCGGCGCTCCTGATCAGCCTGCTCAGCGACGCGTTCAAGTACGCGGGTGCGAAGCATGGTCCGCAGCAGGTGGACATCACCAACGGCACGGTGGTGCAGAGCCCCTATGAGAGCAACACCGCCAGGACCATGGAGCGCCTCGCGAACCTCGCGCTCGACAAGAGCATGAGCCGGCCGGCCACGGTGACGATCAACCAGGGTGAGGTCGTCAACGTGTACGTCGCGCAGGACGTCGACTTCTCGTCCGTGCTCCTCTGACGCAGCCATCGCGAATGGACGCCCCCGCTGTCAAGGTCTCCAACGACTTCCTCGAGTACCAGTACCAGGTGCTCGGGATCGGCGAGTTCCTCCAGTCCGACGACGTCACCGAGATCTGCGTCAACAGGCCGGGCGAGCTGTACCTGGAGACGGTCAGCGACGGCTGGCGGCGCGTCGAAGCGCCGCAGCTTACGTTCGAGCGCGCGCGGCAGTTCTGCACGGCGGTGGTCAACGAGAGCAACACCGGCCAGCGGATCACCGACGCCGACCCGATGGTCTCGCTCACGTTTCCGACCGGCCAGCGGGCCCAGTTCGTGATGCCGCCCGCCTGCGACCCGGGCAAGGTGTCGATCACGATCCGGCTGCCGGCCAAGTTCAGCAAGTCGCTGGAGCAGTACGAGCGCGACGGCTTCTTCGCGGAGATCCTCGAACAGGACGGCGACGTCGACGACCACGATCGCGAGCTGCTCGAGCTGCGCGAGAAGCGTGATTACGCCGGCTTTTTCCGCAAGGCCGTGACCTACCACAAGAACATCGTGGTGGCCGGTGCGACCGGAAGCGGCAAGACCACGTTCATGAAATCGCTGGTCAACCACATCGCGCACAGCGAGCGCCTGGTGACCATCGAGGATGCGAGGGAGCTGTTCATTCCGCAGCCCAACGTGGTGCACCTGCTGTATTCGAAGGGTGGGCAGAGCATCAGCAACGTGTCCGCGAAAACCTGCATGGAAGCGTGCCTGCGCATGAAGCCTGACAGGATCATCCTGGCGGAGCTGCGCGGCGACGAATCGTTCTACTTCATCCGCAACTGCGCATCCGGGCATCCCGGCTCGATCACCAGCTGCCACGCCGGCAGCACCTCGCAGGCATGGGACCAGCTCGCGCTGATGGTGAAGGCATCCAGCGAGGGCGCCGGGCTGGAGTTCGCCGTGATCAAGCGCCTGCTGATGATGACGATCGACATCATGGTGCACATCAAGGCCCATGCCGGGCGCCGCTATATCACCGGGATCGATTTCGATCCGCGCCGGGCCATGGCCGGAACCGGGGGTGTCCAGTGACCGGGGAGGTGATGGCATGTTGCCAGGGATGGAACTGATGGGCTGTGCGGACCTGGCGGTCCCCGCCGAGGTGATGCAGCACGTCGTCAGGATCGAATCCTCCTCCAATCCCTACGCGATCGGGGTCGTGGGTGGCCGGCTCGTACGCCAGCCGCGCTCGCTCCCGGAGGCGGTGGCGACCGCGCGCATGCTCGAGGGGAAGGGATACAACTTCTCGGTCGGGCTGGCGCAGGTGAACCGGCACAACCTCGCCACGTACGGGCTCTCCGACTATGCGCGTGCCTTCCAGGCCTGTCCGAACCTGGAAGCGGGTTCGCGGATCCTTGCTGATTGCCACACCCGCGCAGGCGGTGACTGGGGCAAGGCCTTCAGTTGCTACTACTCCGGCAATTTCGTCACCGGCTTCCGCCACGGCTATGTCCAGAAAGTCATGGCCTCGCTGGCGGGCGCCGTCCAGGCGGGCGCTGCCGCGATCGGCATCGAAGGCATCGAGCGGCCCGAAGCCCTGGACTGGGCGCGGCGCACGGACGGTCCCGCCCGGGATCTCATGGAACGAAGGACCCTGCCCGAGTCTGCGATACCGCAGGCGACCGAACGGCCGGAGCCTGTCGCCGCCACGGCGCCATCGCCTGCGCGCGCACTTGCACCTGCGGCATCGGCCGAAGGCCCCGTCGTCGTGCAGTTCACGGGCGCGAGAGCCGCGGCCCCTTCGGCGCCACGCGCGGACACCAGCGTCCAGGACACCAACACGAGCACCGGCGCGCACGGCGTTCGCCGGAGCGCGCCCGAGGCGGCCAGGGGCGGCCGCGACGAAGCATTCGTTTTTTGATGGGCCAGCCGTGCGAAGCCCGTTCGACACCACCGCGTCAACCACGACCAAGCGAGGAGTAGAGGAATGAAATCCGAAATGACCGATCAGACCAAGCAGCTGGGACGGGCCCTGTTCATGGCCGTCGCCTTCGTCACCTGCGTCGCGATGCCGGAACTGGCACTGGCGCAGGACGCCGCCGAGGCGCAGGGGAGGGTGTCGACCTTCCTCAACAACCTCAACTCGCTGCTGAACCTCGCGTCGATCGCGGTGGTGACGATCGCGATCATCTTTGCCGGCTACCAGATCGCGTTCAACCACAAGCGCATCAGCGATGTCGCACCGGTGCTGCTGGGCGGCTTCCTGATCGGCGCCGCGGCGCAGATCGCGAAGATGCTGGTTCCCGACACCGTGGGTTCGGGCGTCGGGACCTCGCTGCTCAACAACATGCTTCCGTACGTTGCCTGACCACCCATGCGGAAGAACGTGCTGTTCAGGGGGTGCACGCGGCCACCGATGTTCATGGGGGTGCCGTACGTGCCCTTCACCATCGGAGCCGGCGTCTGCATCCTGCTGACGTTCTACATCAACATGTTCTGCCTGGTCCTGCTGCCCATGGTGATCGTCGTCATGCGGCAGATGGCCAGGCGTGACGAGATGATCTTCCGCCTGCTCGGACTGCGGCTGCGGTTCCTGGTGAAAGCCAGGAACCGCGACCTGCACGCCGGGATGTGGGTGTTCTCGCCCAACCTCTACCGCAGCCGCATCCACGGTTCGCGCCTGGATTGACCATGTCGTTGCCAGATGCCCCCATCGCCGAGTTCATCCCGCTTTCGACGCATGTCGCGCCGGAAGTCATCAAGACCCGCGAGGGCGACTTCCTGCTGGTCTGGCGACTGGCCGGGCTGCCGTTCGTCGGGCGGGAGGAATGGGACCTCGAACACCGGCACAACACATTCAACCGGATGTTGCAGACGCTGCGCGCGCCGGACTTCGTCAACGTCGCGTTCTGGGTCCACGACATCCGCAGGCGCGGCCGCGTGGACGTGGAGAGCAACTTCGACCAGGCCTTCAACCAGCAGCTCTCCGACGAGTACTTCCAGGCGCTGTCGTCGCGCAAGATCATGGTCAACGAGCTCTACCTGACCTTGATCTACCGGCCCGTCGTCGCCGGCAAGCGCTTCATCGAGAAGTCGACCAGCGTCGAGCGACTCCGCTCGGAGCAGGAGCAGGCGGTCGAGAAGCTGCTTGAGCTTGCGGGCAACGTCGAGGCCGTGCTCAAGGACTACTCGCCGGTCCGGCTGGGGATGTACGAGGGCCCGAACGGCGTGGTGTTCTCCGAAGCACTCCAGTTCTATGGCTACCTGCTCAATCGGATCACCGAGCCGGTGCCGGTGCTGGACGCACCCGTCTACGACTATCTCCCGGTCAGCAGCCATCTGTTCTCTTCGAAAACCGGCGACTTCGTCGTCAGGGCGCCGGATGGAACCAACCACTTCGGTGCGGTGCTGAACATCAAGGAGTACACCGACGGGACCTGGCCGGGCATCCTCAACGGCCTGAAGTACCTGGATTTCGAGTACGTCATCACCCACTCATTCAGCCCCATGGGGCGCCAGGACGCGCTGAAGGTGCTCGACCGTACCAAGGGCATGATGATCTCCTCCGGCGACAAGGCGGTCAGCCAGATCGTCGAGCTGGACGTGGCGATGGATGAGCTGGCATCGGGCAACTTCGTGCTTGGCGAGTACCACTTCATCCTGAGCCTGTACGCCGACACGCAGGAGAAGCTCACGCACCAGATCGCGACGGCGCGCGCGGAGCTGTCCAACGCCGGCTTCGTCTCGGCCAAGGAGGACCTCGCCGTGTCGTCGTCCTTCTACTCGCAGCTCCCGGGCAACTGGAAGTACCGGACCCGCCTGGCCAACGTCAGCTCCCTGAATTTCCTCGGGCTGTCGCCGCTGCACAATTTCGCCACCGGCAAGCCCGGCAACAACCCCTGGGGCGAGTGCGTCACCGTGCTCCAGACCACGAACGGCCAGCCCTATTACTTCAATTTCCACGCCACGCACCCATCCGAGAACTCGCTCGGCGAAAAGGCCATCGCCAACACGATGGTCATCGGCAAGTCGGGTACGGGCAAGACCGCGCTGATCAATTTCCTCCTCAGCCAGGTTCAGAAGCTCGATCCCGTGCCGACGATCTTCTTCTTCGACAAGGACCGCGGCGCGGAGATCTTCGTGCGCGCCTGTGGCGGGAACTACCTGGCCCTGGAGAACGGCGCGCCTTCGGGCTTCAATCCCTTCCAGTGCGAGCGCACCGAGGCCAACATCCAGTTCCTGGCGGACCTGGTCAAGGTGCTCGCCGGCAAGCTGCACTACACCGCGCGCGAGGACGAGGAGATCTTCCGCGCGGTCGAGAACATCCTCGACACGCCGATGCCGCTCCGGTCGATGACGAACTTCCAGAAGAGCCTGCCCAACATGGGCGACGACGGGCTGTTCGCCAGGCTGCGCAAGTGGACCGCGGGCAACGCCCTTGGCTGGGTGTTCGACAACCCCGTGGATACCATCGACCTGGGCCGCGCGAGCATCATCGGCTTCGACTACACCGAAGTGATCGACAATCCCGAGGTCCGGGTGCCGGTGATCAACTACCTGCTGCATCGGCTGGAGTCGCTGATCGACGGACGCCCGCTGATCTACGTGATGGACGAGTTCTGGAAAATCCTGGATGGCGGTGGCGGTCTCAAGGAATTCGCGAAGAACAAGCAGAAGACGATCCGGAAGCAGAACGGTCTCGGCATCTTCGCCACCCAGAGCCCGGAGGATGCGTTGAACAGCGACATCTCCGCGGCGCTCGTGGAGCAGACCGCCACCCTGATCCTGCTGCCCAACCCGAATGCCAGCCGCGAGGACTACATCGAGGGCCTGAAGCTCACCGACGCGGAGTACCGCGTGGTGAAGGGGCTCGATGAGCGGTCGCGATGCTTCCTGGTCAAGCAGGGACATGCCTCGACGGTGTGCCAGCTCAACCTGGGTGGGCAGGACGACGCGCTGGCCGTCATTTCCGCCAGCACCGACAACATCGAGATCATGCATCGCATCCTTGCCGAGCAGGCCGCGCGCCTGGGCGTTGAGGCAAGCGAACTGCGACCGGAGCAGTGGCTTCCGCGCTTCTATGAAGAGCGCAAGGGCTCGCGTGCCCGGACGGAGGAGCAGGTGGGTGGCCATCGTCGCAGGACGACGCTGGCATGAGAGGCCGGAGTGCACCCGCGCGGGCGCAGCACGGCAGTCCCCGGGTCTCCCATGCGGGGGGCTCCGATATCGAAGCACCAGGAGGAACGCAATGAACGATCGTCTTCCACAGAAAGCAAGCGGCCGGCGGGGCCTCGTCGTCGTCCTCGTCGCAGCGCTGGTCCTCGTCACGCAGGGCGCCTCGGCTTCGGGTATTCCCGTGGTCGACGGTGTGCACCTGGGCATCAGCAAGTTCGCGTGGGTCGAGCAGTACCGGCAGATGCTTGACGAGCTCCAGAAGCAGAAGGAGCAGCTGCAGACACAGATGAAGCAGTACGACCAGATGAAGCTGAAGATGGCCGCGTTCTCCAGCCAGACCAGCTTCCGCGAAGACATCGATTCCACGTTCCCCGAGCGTGGAGTGAACGAAGGCGCCGCAGAGAAATGCGGCGCCGCTGCGCCTACCGGAGGCGCGAACATCGATGCGCGCAAGCAGCAGTACACGCTGTGCGTCCGGATCGTCCAGACGGAGAACCGCCGCTTCAACATGATGCGCAAGGTGCTCGAGAACATTCGCACGAAGGATGCTGAGATCCAGGCCCTTATCGCCGAGCGGAACTCGCTGGGCGACGACGAGTTCGGCCGGCTCGGCGTCATCGACTACGACATCAAGGTGATCGAGGCGCAGATCCAGGCGGACCTGCAGGCCAAGGCCACCACGCTCGAGGCCTACAACACCTTCCTCCTGGGCCTGCGCGAGGAGAACCAGCGCGTTGCTGCCGTGGTGTTGAGGGGTGAGAGTGGCCGCGGCGACACGCTGGTGGGCCAGATCGTCTCCCATGGCACGCTCAAGCTTGCGTTGCAGGCGGCCCGTCAGCGCGATCGCTGAGCGGCCCGTTTCCACCACTATGGATGACCTCGATGGATAGCGTTCTCCAGCTGGCCGGTGCCGCTTCGGACTGGACCAGCCTCCCGCTTGCAGATCTCTCGAACATGACGTTTTTCTCGGAGATCAACGCGTTCATCGACGACGAGTTGATGAACGAGTACCTGCCCAACCTCGGCAGGCGGGTGATCCAGGTCCTCGGCGGTCTGGGCATCCTGCTGCTGACGCTCTGGATCATGATCCAGGGCTACCGGATCGTCACCGGGCAGTCGCGCGAGTCGATGATGGCGCTGATGGTGAATTCCCTGCGCGCCACGTTCATCGTCGGCGTGGCGCTGGGGGTGGCGGTGGGCTGGGGCGATATCTACGGAACCCTCACCGACGGGCTCGCACGGACGGTCAACAGCACGATGACGGGCGACGGCGACGGGACATCGCCCTACGAAAACATCGACCGTACCCTTGGAATCATGCAGGTCGCCCTGCAGAGCATCGATTCGGTCAACACCGACGGCGACGACGTGCTGTCCAAGGAGCGCGAGCGCGCGATGTGGTTCGTCGGGGTCGGGCTCGGCAGCCCCGCGATCATGGGCGCCATCGCACTGATGCTGAACAAGATCGCCATCGGGCTGATCCTGGGGCTGGGTCCGCTCTTCATCCTTTGCCTGCTGTGGGAGCCGGTCAAGCCGCTGTTCCAGAAGTGGTTGCTCTACGGCATCGGGGCGCTTTTCTCGATGGCCCTGCTCAGCGTGATGACCACGCTCGCGCTGGACATCGTGATGGCGGTCGGCGCGGCATTCTGGATCACCAATACCCTCGGATTCGGCGGCAGCGCCGAAAGCATGACCAACATGGCGATGCAGCAGGGCGGCCTCGGACTGATCATGACCGCCCTGATCGTGAGCGCGCCGCCGATGGCGGCGATGCTGTTCCAGGGCACGCTCGGCCAGTTCTACGGTGCGAACGCATTCACCCAGATGGGAGGGGTGGCGCCAGGCAGCCAACCTGGCCAGGGAGGCTATACGGGGCAGACGGCCCAGGCCAGTCGTGCCGTGCCGGAGGAAGCGCCCCCCGCGGGCCATCGTGTCGCCGAGTCCCGGGCGACGTACTAGGAATCGCAGCGGAAACGCTGCCAGACCGGCCCGGGGGGGCGGGTCCGAATCAAGGAGGTTCGATGAACACGTTTACCCGAATGGATTCGTTGGAGGGCCCTCGGCCGCGCACTGGTCGTGGGCTGCGGCTGGCGTTGGGTCTCGTCCTGCTGGGCTTGGTGGCTCCGGTCTGGGCGCAGACATGCCAGGGTGTCTCCAGTGCACGCTGTGGCACCGGCGTCGGCTTCTATGTCCCGCCGCCGCCGCAGCCCGAATGGAAGCGGACCTGGGGGGCGATCGCGATCGATATCGCCACCGATGGCCAGCCTGGCGTTTTCGGCGCAGTGAACGGAGCGTACTCACGGCGCGAGGCAAAACGCCTGGCGCAGGAGAAATGCGAGGCCACCGGTGCCCAAGCATGCAAGGTCGTGCTCTGGTATGCGGGGCAGTGCGCGGCGCTTGCGCTGCCGACGCTTGCATCGGGGCGGCGATTCGGGGCGCGGGCCGCTGAAACGACTGCGCTGGCATCGCAGATGGTGCTGGAGGAGTGCGCGGGGCCGGATTGCGAGGTCGTGCACATCGATTGCACGATTCCGGTACGGGTCATGGGGCGGGGGGGGTGAGCCGGATCATTACCGGCAGGCTGGGCTGGAACGCTGATGCCTGTCCTCCAAGCCGTGCACGGGCGCGCCATGCGCAGGAACCGCAACAGATGGAACTGGCGCGCTGGGGCGCGCCGGCACAGTTGGGACACACCCGTCCGGGAAATGGAGCTGACCGATCATGAAGAATGCCCTGCTTGCCATTGCACTCACTTTGGGCCTCGTCCTCGCCCTCGCCTCGACTGGCGAGGCCCGGGCACAGGTCGGCAACGACCTGCTCACCGGCGACACGCGCCTCGCCTGCGAGGCCGTCGTGTGCCTGTCTTCCGGTACCCGGCCCAGCGAATGCAGTCCTTCGCTCTCGCGGTACTTCAACATCCAGAAGCGAAAGCTGTCGGATACGCTGAAGGCCCGCCTCGACTTCCTCGAGATGTGCCCGGCCTCGAACCAGACGCCGGAGATGGCAAGCCTCGTACAGGCGATCTCGCGAGGCGCCGGTCGCTGCGATGCGGCGTCGCTCAACCGCACCCTGACGTTCTGGAGCGGTGGCGACGACGGCCAGGTGTACATCGGCAACCAGCTGCCCGAGTACTGCAACCAGTACACCAGGCACCAGTACACCGATCTCGGTGACGGCCAGGCCCGCTACGTCGGCGACCCGGGGCGCGGAGGCCACTGGGTCGAGGCCGGCGACTACGATCGCGCCCTGGCGGCCTACAACACGCGCATCCAGCGCGAGGACGCCGAGCGCCGGAACGGCGGGAACGGCGGGCGGGGTATCGGTAGCAACTGGTGGGAGCGCTGAAACCCGCCCTGCCATGCGCGCGCGGAGCCGGGCCTTTCCTGGGACGCGGCGGACTGTTGTTCGCCGCGCTCCTCGTCTCATCCACCGTTTCCTGCAGCGTTGATGCGAACAAGACCGTCAAGCCCGAGTACAGGGAAAACCCGGCGCCCCGCCTCGCCCGGGACATCGAAGTCCGCATCGAGGGTGTGCCCGGGGACTTCGGGTATGTCCAGGGGGCCATGCAGTTCGACGTCACCAACCGGACCTGCCTGCCGCCGCCGGACGCCAACCCCGGCGGGCATACCTCGCCCGTGCCGACGCGGACGATCCCCTTCGCGCTGGAGCAGGGCGACGACGGGGTCTGGCGCGGCACCGTTGTCGCGGATGGCATGGTCGACGAGGACTACCACGGCCGCGGCGTGTGCCACTGGGCGCTGGTGAACGTGCAGGTGCAGCTGAAGGCCACTGGCGCGGAGGGAGAGACGCTGTTCATGGCGGACATGGAGGGCGACGTGGCGGCCGCGGGTGGGCGCGCGGAACTCTATTTCCCGAAGGTCACCTATCCACGGCATCCCCGCTCGATCACGGATGACCCGTTTGTGATCGGCCGCCCCGGTCGCGCGTCCGTGGCCCACCTCGGCGACGACGAGGTGTTCAAGGTGACGCTCAGTGCCTCGGAGCCGACGCCATGAGGCCCGGCACCCGCCAGCATCTGGATCCAGACGAAGTGATTCGACCATGAACGAGGTATCCACAATGCAAGATCCGCCATGCGCACGCGGTGCGGGGCTTTCCCGGGGAAGCGGCAGCCTGCTTCTCGCCGCGATCCTTTTCTCGTCCACCCTTGCCTGCAGTGCCGCCATGAATGAAACCGTCAAGCCCGAGTACAGGGAAAATCCCGCTCCCCGCCTCGCCCAAGGCATCGAAGTCCGCATCGAAGGTTTGCCCGGGGACTTCGGATATGTCCAGGGGGCCATGCAGTTCAACGTCACCAACCGGACCTGCCTGCCGCCGCCGGACGCCAACCCCGGCGGGCATACCTCGCCCGTGCCGACGCGGACGATCCCCTTCGCGCTGGAGAAGGGCGACGACGGGGTCTGGCGCGGTACCGTTGTCGCGGATGGCATGGTCGACGAGGACTACCACGGCCGCGGCGTGTGCCACTGGGCACTGGTGAACGTGCAGGCGCAGCTCATGGCCACTGGCGCGGAGGGCGAGACGCGGTTCATCGCCAACTCGAGGGGCGATGTGGCTGCCGCCGGTGGCCGGGTGGAACTCTACTTTCTGAAGGCCGCCTATCCCCGGCATCCCCGTTCGACCATGGACGACCCGTTGCTGATCGGCCGGCCCGGTCGCGCGTCCATGGCCCACCTCGGCGACGACGAGGTGTTCAAAGTGACGCTCAGTGTCCTGGGGCCGACGCCATGAAGCCCGGCACCCGCCAGCATGCCGTGCTCGCGGACCATACGTACGACCGTGAGGGCGACCTCGCCCTGCGTGCGCGGAGAAACGAGACCGTCGACCTCGACGGCGTGGCGTACAACCTGCTCAAGCACGTCGACAATCCGCGCACCGGCTACCAGGGAACGGTCTACCAGCAGCTCGATACGGGCGCCATCGTCGTCGCCCACCGCGGCACCGAGTTCGACCGCGAACCATTTCGCGACGGCCTGGCCGACGCCGGGATGGCGATGGCGCGGCACAACGTCCAGATCAAGGATGCCGTCGAGCTCACGCGCTGGGCAGTCGACCAGTCGCGCAGCGAGGATGTCGTGGGCACCTATGGACATGCGCCCGAGGTGACCGTCACCGGCCACTCCCTCGGTGGCACCCTGGCCCAGGCCACGGCGCACCACTTCGGGCTTCGCGGCGAGACCTTCAACGCTTACGGGGCCGCCAGCCTGGACCGCCGCATCCCGGAGGGCGGGCACGATGTGCTGAACCACGTGATGGCGACCGACCCGGTGAGCGCGGCCAGCCCGCATTACGGCCAGGTGCGTGTCTACGCGCTGCCCGAAGAGATCGGGCGGCTGCGTGCCGGCGGCTACCACGACAACCGCATCCTGGATGCGGTGACGCCGGACCTGACGCTGGTGGTGGCCGCGCGTTCGTTCGGGGCGCACAGCATGCACAACTTCCTCGACGTTGACGGGCAGGGCAGGCCTGACGTTTCAGTCGTCCGGAATCCTGCGACGCAGTGGCTTGCGGGGGAGCATGCGCGCTTGATCGACAACTACCGCGACGACATGAACGACATCCGTCGCGGTGTGACCATCGGCAGTCGTGGCGGGGCTGGGCTGATCCGGGATGGCGTGGACGCGATCCGGGGCCCTCTGCCCGCCGGCGAACCTGCGGCCCGCGAGGCGCGCGAGGGCGCTTCTGCGAGCGCACCAGGCGAACGCCTGGACAAACTGATCGTGGGGGAGGTTGATCCCGTGGTGCGTGCGCAGTGGGACCACGACGTGGCGGAGCACCGCGAGCGGCATGCGCAGGCACAGGTGAATCACATGCCGGCGCGGCAGGCGGCACAGATGGAGCTGGGCGGCTGACGCGCCCGGCCTCGTGTCCGGCGCGGCAGGCCGGGTCTGGGGCGGGCGATCTGGCACAATACGGGGCGGGCGGCTGGAATCGGCCGGAGACTCCCCTGGCAAAGGTGGCCCGCGTGAGAGCGCCGGCCGAGCGTGCGACATGGCGACTACCACCGATTACTGCTGAACCCGCCCGCGGCCCGATCCGGAAGGCGCCCGCGTGGCGTCTTTTTTCATGCCTCCGGGTCCGTCCGCGCGAGGCGGCCCCGCACCCACCAGACACCCCATCACCATGATCACGATCACCCTCCCCGACGGCAGCCGCCGCGAGTTCGAAGCCCCCGTCACCGTCATGCAGGTCGCCGAGTCGATCGGCCCGGGCCTGGCCAAGGCCACCGTGGCCGGCAAGGTCGACGGCCGGCAGGTCGATGCCTCCGACATCATCGACCACGACGCCAGCCTGCAGATCCTGACCCCGAAGGACCCCGAGGGCGTCGAGATCATCCGCCACTCCTGCGCCCACCTGGTCGGGCACGCGGTCAAGCAGCTGTACCCGGACGCCAAGATGGTGATCGGGCCGGTGATCGAGGACGGCTTCTACTACGACATCTGGCGCGAGCAGCCCTTCACGCCCGACGAAATGGTGGCGATCGAGCAGCGCATGCGCGAGCTGATCGACACCGAATACGACGTCATCAAGCGCATGACCCCGCGCGACGAAGTGGTCGCCACGTTCAAGGCCCGCGGCGAGGACTACAAGCTGCGCCTGATCGATGACATGGGTCCCGAGGTCACGGCCATGGGCCTGTACCACCACCAGGAATACGTCGACATGTGCCGCGGCCCGCACGTGCCGAACACGCGCTTCCTGAAGGCCTTCAAGCTGTTGCGCACCTCGGGTGCCTACTGGCGCGGCGATGCCAAGAACGAGCAGTTGCAGCGCATCTACGGCACCGCCTGGGCCGACGCGAAGCAGCTCAAGGCCTATGTGCTGCGCATCGAGGAGGCCGAGAAGCGCGACCACCGCCGCATCGGTAAGCAGCAGGAGCTGTTCCACCTCCAGGAAGAGGCGCCGGGCCTGGTGTTCTGGCACCCGAAGGGCTGGGCGCTGTGGCAGGTGGTCGAGCAGTACATGCGCGGCGTCTACCGCTCGAGCGGCTACGGCGAGGTGCGCTGCCCGCAGATCCTGGACGTCAGCATGTGGCAGAAGTCCGGCCACTGGGACAACTACAAGGAAAACATGTTCTTCACCGAGTCCGAGAAGCGGACCTATGCGGTGAAGCCCATGAACTGTCCGGGCCACGTGCAGGTGTTCAACCAGGGCCTGCACAGCTACCGCGACCTGCCGATCCGCTACGGCGAGTTCGGCGCCTGCCACCGCAATGAGCCGTCTGGCGCGCTGCACGGCATCCTGCGGGTGCGCGGCTTCACCCAGGACGATGGCCACGTGTTCTGCACCGAGGCCCAGATCGAGTCCGAAGTGACCGCCTTCCACGCCCAGGCGATGAAGGTCTACGCCGATTTCGGCTTCACCGAGGTCCAGGTGAAGCTGGCCCTGCGCCCGGAATCGCGCCTGGGCGACGACGCCACCTGGGACAAGGCCGAGGCTGCCCTGCGCGCCGCGCTGTCCGCCGCCGGCGTCGAATGGCAGGAACTGCCGGGCGAGGGCGCGTTCTACGGCCCCAAGGTGGAATACCACCTGCGCGACGCCATCGGCCGCACCTGGCAGCTGGGCACGATGCAGGTCGACTTCATGATGCCGGGCCGTCTTGGCGCGGAATACGTGGACGAGGCCAGCCAGAAGCGCACGCCGGTCATGTTGCACCGCGCCATCGTGGGCTCGATGGAGCGCTTCATCGGGATCCTGATCGAACAGCACGCCGGCGCCTTCCCGGCCTGGCTGGCTCCGGTCCAGGCGGTGGTCATGAACATCACCGACGCCCAGGCCGACTGGGCCGACGACGTCCGGAAAACCCTTGCGGATCAAGGCCTCCGGGTGGAATCGGATTTGCGGAACGAGAAGATCGGCTATAAGATCCGCGAGCACACGCTGCAGCGCGTGCCGTACCTGCTCGTGGTGGGGGACCGCGAGAAAGAACAGGGCACGGTCGCCGTGCGCACGCGTGCCGGGGAGGACCTGGGCTCGATGCCGCTGGTCGATTTCACGGCCCGGATGCACGCAGAGCGGGGTCCCTGAGTATCATGTAGCCCGGTTGCCTGCCATGCGGCAGGCGCCGTGGGTTCCGGATCCGGGACCCTGCCAGGACGTTCCACCCACGGAGATTGCAATATCAGTACCCCGGACAAGCAGAACCGCAGGAACCTAGAAATCCGCGTGCCGCGCGTGCGCGTGATCGGCTCGGATGGTGAAATGATCGGCGTGCTCACGCGCGACGAGGCCATTGCCATGGCCGAGGAAGAGGCCTTGGATCTCGTCGAGATCCAGCCCAATGCCGATCCGCCGGTGTGCAAGATCATGGACTTCGGCAAGTTCAAGTTCGAGGCGCAGAAGAAGGCGAACGAAGCCAAGAAGAAGACCAAGCAGGTCGAGATCAAGGAAGTCAAGTTCCGTCCGGTGACCGACGAGGGCGACTACCAGATCAAGCTCCGCAAGATGCGCGGCTTCCTCGAGGAAGGCGACAAGATCAAGGTCAACATCCGCTTCCGTGGCCGTGAGATGAGCCACCAGGAGCTCGGTCGCGGCATGGCTGCGCGCATCGAAGCCGACCTCGGCGAGGACATCGTCATCGAGTCCAGGCCCCGCCTCGAAGGCCGGCAGATGGTGATGATGATCGCGCCCAAGAAGAAGTAGGCCACGGGGGGCAGGGCGGGGGCGATCCCGCCGCGAAGCCCATGATTTGCAACGGTAAGCAATCCGCGTGCATAATGCGCGGCTCGGTTCGCCCGCAATGCGGGTGGGCCGGTTGGACCCGCCTCGGCTTCCCCAAGGGACCCGGGGCCATCAAACAGGCAAGGGCAGGACGGAAAGCGTGGCGCAGGCCACCGCCCGGGCCAGTAGAAGACGTACCGACAAGGACACAGCAATGCCCAAGATCAAGACGCATCGGGGCGCGGCCAAGCGCTTCCGGAAGACCGCTTCCGGCAAGTACAAGGCGGGCCATGCCAACCGCAGCCACATCCTCACGAAGAAGGCGACGAAGCGGAAGCGCAACCTCCGCCAGACGAACCACATTCCTGCATGCGACAGCGGTCGTCTCGATCGCATGCTGCCGTATCTCTGAGGAGGACTGAACAATGGCACGAGTAAAGCGTGGCGTGCAGGCGCGCCGCCGTCACAAGAAGGTCCTCAAGCAGGCCAAGGGTTACTACAACGCGCGCCGCAAGGTGTTCCGCGTTGCCAAGCAGGCCGTCACCAAGGCCCTGCAGTACGCCTATATCGGTCGCAAGCAGAAGAAGCGTAATTTCCGCTCGCTGTGGATCGTCCGCATCAACGCGGCGGCCCGCATCAACGGCCTGAGCTACAGCCGCTTCATGAACGGCCTGATGAAGGCCGGCATCACCCTTGACCGCAAGGTGCTGGCGGACATCGCCGTGCACGACGCGACGGGTTTTGCCGCGCTTGCCGAGAAGGCGAAGGGCGCGCTCGCAGCGTAAGACGTGTCGCCGGTGCGCGGTGCCCTGGGCACCGCCGCCAGGCGGACATCGCGATACACGCATGGGGAAGGGCGCAAGTCCTTCCCCATGTTTCGTTTTGGCCTTCGATGGTGCCCCGATGACCCAGATCGAACACATCCGCGAGCAGGCGCTCGCCGACATTGCCGCCGCCGCCACGCCCGATGCCGTCGAGGCGCTGCGCGTGGCCCTGCTCGGCAAGAGCGGCAGCGTGACCGCGCAGCTGAAGTCGCTTGGCGGGCTGCCCGCCGACCAGCGCAAGGCGGCCGGCGAGGCCATCAACCGCGCCCGCGACGCCCTTGGAGCCGCGCTGCTCGAGCGCAAGGCGGGGCTGGATGCCGCGGCGCTGGAGGCCCGGCTGGCTTCGGAAACCATCGACGTGAGCCTGCCCGGCCGCAATGGCGACGCGGGTGGACTGCACCCGGTCAGCCGCACCATCGAGCGCATCGCCGACATCTTCGGGCGCCTGGGCTACGAGATCGCCGACGGCCCCGAGATCGAGGACGACTGGCACAACTTCGAGGCCCTGAACTTCCCGCCGCACCATCCGGCGCGGGCCATGCACGACACGTTCTATTTTGGCGATGGCCGCCTGCTGCGCACCCACACCTCGGGCGTGCAGATCCGTTACATGCAGGACCTGCTCGCTGCCGGCGGCACGCCGCCACTGCGCATGATCGCGCTGGGCAAGGTCTACCGCAGCGATTCCGACCAGACCCACACGCCGATGTTCCACCAGTGCGAAGGCCTGCTGGTGGAGGAGCGCGCGAGCTTCGCCGACCTCAAGGGCACGCTCACGGAGTTCGTGCGCGCGTTCTTCGAGCGTGACTTCGAGATGCGCTTCCGCCCGAGCTACTTCCCCTTCACCGAGCCCTCGGCCGAGGTCGACATCGCCTGGGCACAGCCCGACGGCAGCGCCCGGTGGCTGGAGGTGCTGGGCTGCGGCATGGTGCATCCGCAGGTGCTGGCCAACGTCGGCATCGACCCCGAGCGCTACACCGGCTTCGCCTTCGGCATGGGCGTCGAGCGCTTCGCGATGCTGCGCTACGGCGTCGACGACCTGCGCAGCTTCTTCGACAACGACCTGCGCTTCCTGCGCCAGTTCGCCTGAGGCCCGATCGATGAAATTCTCCGAGAACTGGCTGCGCCAGCACGTCCCCACCGGGGCCACGCGCGATGAGCTCGCCGCGACCCTGACCGCGATCGGCCTCGAGGTCGAAGAGGTGGTGGTGCTGGGTGCCGCGCTCGACGGCGTCGTGGTCGCGCGCATCGTGTCGGCGGAAAAGCATCCCGAGGCCGACCGCCTGCAGGTCTGCCAGGTCGACGCCGGCGCCGCGGGCATGCTGCAGATCGTCTGCGGCGCGCCCAACGCGCGCCCGGGCCTTGTGGCGCCGCTGGCGACCATCGGCACGCAGGTGGGCGACCTGACCATCCAGGCCGCGAAGCTGCGCGGCGTCGAGTCCAACGGCATGCTGTGCTCGGCGAAGGAGCTCGGCATCGACGCCGACGCCTCCGGGCTGCTGGAACTGCCGGACGATGCGCCGGTGGGCGCGCCGCTGGCCGCTTACCTCGGCCTGCCCGACGCCAGCTTCGAGCTCAAGCTCACCCCCAACCGCGCCGACTGCTTCAGCGTGCGTGGCATCGCCTACGACGTCGCCGCGGCCTGCGGCGGCGCGGTCGCCGACCTGGACGCCGCGCCGGTGCCGGCCGCCAGCGATGCCACCGTGGAGGTGATGCTCGACGCCGGTGCCGGTGCCGACGCGCCGCGCTACCTCGGTCGCGTGATCGAGGGCATCGACGCCACCCGAGCCACGCCGGTGTGGATGGCCGAGTGCCTGCGCCGCAGCGGCATCCGGCCGCTGTCGCTGCTGGTCGACGTCACCCAGTATGTGATGCTCGAACTCGGCCAGCCGATGCATGCCTACGACCGCGACCTGCTCAAGGGTTCCGTGGGCGTGCGCCGCGGCCGCAAGGGTGAATCCCTGCTGCTGCTCGATAGCCGCGAGGCCGCGCTCGACGACGGCTTCCTGGTGATCACCGACGCCGATCGCCCGGTGGGCCTGGCCGGCCTGATGGGCGGCTTCGATACCCGCGTCACCGACGCCACGCGCAGCGTGTTCCTGGAAGCCGCGCACTTCGCCCCGGCCGCGATCATCGGCCGCGGCCGCCGCCTTGGCCTGCACACCGACGCCGGCCACCGCTTCGAGCGCGGCGTGGACCCGGAACTGCCGCGCACCGCGATCGAACGCGCGACCCGTCTCATCCTCGACATCGCCGGCGGTACGCCAGGCCCCGTCACCGAGGCCGTGCTGGCCGACGCGCTGCCCGTGCCTGCAGCTATCATGCTGCGTCGCGACCGCCTCGCGCGCGTGCTGGGCGTGCAGGTCGATGACACCGAAGTCGAGCGCATCCTGCGCGCGCTGGGCCTGGGCGTGGAGGCCGTCGCCGATGGCTGGACGGTGACCGCGCCGACCCGCCGCTTCGACCTCGCGATCGAGGAAGACCTGATCGAAGAGATCGCGCGCATCCACGGCTACGACGCCGTGCCCACGACGCTGCCGGGCGGGTCCACCCGCCTGGTGTCGCCGCCGGAAGGCAAGGTGCCCGAGCACGACCTGCGTCGCGCCCTGGCCGGTCGCGGCTATCTGGAAGCGATCAACTACGCCTTCGTCGATGCCGGCCTGCTCGAACGCTGGCAGGCCGACGAGGCCCTGGTGCCGCTGGCCAATCCGCTGAGCGCCGAGCTGGGCGTGATGCGGCCGCGGCTGCTGCCCGGGCTGGTCGACGCTCTGGCGCGCAACGCCGCCCGGCAGCAGGGGCGCGTGCGCCTGTTCGAACTCGGCAAGGTGTTCGCCAAGGCCGACACCGCCGGCGACGCCCCGCGCGAGACGCCGCGCATCGCCGCGGTCGCCAGCGGCGACGTGGTCGCCGAGCAGTGGGGCATTGCCGCGCGGCGCGTCGACTTCCACGATCTCAAGGGTGACCTCGAGGCGCTCGCTGCGCTGTCCGGTGCACGGCTCGAGTTCCGCCCGGCCGCGCCGTCCTGGGCGCACCCCGGTCGCGCGGCCGACGTGCTGCGCGACGGCGTCGTGGTCGGTGCGATCGCCGAGCTGCATCCGCGCCTGCAGCAGGCGCTTGGCCTGGATCACGCCGTGGTGGCGTTCGAGCTCGACCTGGCCGCGCTGGTCATGCGCGACCTGCCGCGTGCGCAGCCGCTTTCGAAATTTCCGTCGGTGCGTCGGGACCTCGCATTCATCGTCGCCGACAACGTCGCGTGGCGTGCGCTTGAAGCCACCGCTTCCGCGGCCGCCGGACCGTTCCTGCGCAGCCTGCGCCTGTTCGATGTCTACGCCGGAAAGGGCGTGGAAACGGGATTCAAGAGTGTCGCCATGGGCTTGATTCTGCAGGATGATTCGCGCACGCTGACAGACCGCGATGTGGATGCGGTCGTGGCCTCGGTCACCGACGCGGTCGCGGGTGCGCACGGCGCACGGATCAGGAGCTGACCAGGGGGCTGGCATGGCGTTGACGAAGGCGGAAATGGCAGAGCGGCTGTACGAAGAGGTGGGCCTGAACAAGCGCGAGGCGAAGGAATTCGTCGATGCGTTTTTCACTGCGCTGCGCGAAGCGCTGCAGGGTGGACGCCAGGTCAAGCTTTCGGGCTTCGGCAACTTCGACCTGCGCCGCAAGAACCAGCGCCCCGGCCGCAACCCCAAGACCGGCGAGGAGATCCCGATCTCCGCACGCACCGTGGTCACGTTCCGCCCGGGGCAGAAGCTCAAGGAGCGCGTCGAGGCCTACGCAGGAGTCAGCCGTGCTTGACCCCGGAAGCAACCGCGAACTGCCGCCGATCCCGGCCAAGCGCTACTTCACCATCGGTGAGGTGAGCGAGCTGTGCGACGTGAAGCCGCACGTCCTGCGCTATTGGGAAACCGAATTCCCGAGCCTCAGTCCGGTCAAGCGCCGCGGCAACCGCCGCTATTACCAGCGCCACGACGTGCTGATGGTGCGCCAGATCCGCGGCCTGCTGTACGAGCAGGGCTACACCATCGGCGGCGCCCGCCTGCGCCTGGAGGGCGAGGGCGCGAAGGATGAGTCCGCGCTCAGCAGCCAGATCATCCGCCAGGTGCGGATGGAGCTGGAAGAAGTGCTGCAGCTGCTGCGGCGCTGAACCTCCCCAAGTGCGGCCGCTGCCGCTATAATTCTCCGACCGGGGTATAGCGCAGCCTGGTAGCGCACTTGTCTGGGGGACAAGTGGTCGTCGGTTCGAATCCGGCTACCCCGACCAAATACCAGGATGGTGCAAGATCATCCAGACGAAGAGCCCCGGGAAACCGGGGCTTTTTCGTTGTGCACATTCAGCAATATGTGACATCACCTTGACGGCGCGGCGCGCACCTTGAACCTACTCCCGACACATCGTCGGATTGGAGAGGCTCAGATGGGCAACAACGATCAAAAGCAGGGCCAGCAGGGCCAAGGCAGCCAGCGCGAGCAGAGCCAGCAAGGCCAGCAAGGCCAAGGCGGCCAGCGCGAGCAGAACCAGCCGGGTCAAAAGGGCCAGGGCGGTGAAGAAGAGGAATAGCGCCCCCGTAGTTGACGACGGGGCCTGACGTCACGGCCCCGTCTGCTCCACTCGCGGCCCCCGTATTCCGGGGGCCTTCTTCTTGCGGCAATGGTGGTAAACCCGTTGCCAGCTTCGCTTCTCCGCAACAGGGGAACAAAGCGCACGCATCACGCTCCAAGGATCATCCACCGCGTACCCGAGGGAGGGCGCTGCATGTTTGCAAAGCCGGCACGATCAATCGTTGCGACGCTGTTGTTGTCCGCGCTGGTGGCTGTTCCTGCCGCCGCTGGAATGGATGAACCGGAAGCCGTCCCCGTCGCGGCCGAGGCCGACGACGGCATCGTCGACCTCGAAGCCATGGTCGTCTCCGGCGCACAGCCCGGTCCCGGCATGTGGAAGGTCTCCAGCGGCGACAACGTGCTCTACATCCTGGGCACGGTGTCCCCGCTGCCGCGGCGCATGGAGTGGATGTCGGACGATGTCGAGGCCGTGATCGCGGATGCCAGGGTGGTGATCTCGTCGCCGGCGGTGGTGGTGGATGCCGACATCGGCATCTTCCGCGGCATGGCATTGCTGCCATCGATGCTGCGCGCGCGCAACAACCCGGGCAAGCGGCCGCTGCGCGAGATGGTGTCCCCGGAGCTGTACGCGCGCTGGGAGGTGCTCAAGGCGCGCTACATGGGCCGCGACCGCGGCGTCGAGAAGCGCCGCCCGCTGCTCGCGGCCCAGGAGCTGTACGAAGCGGCGCTGCGCAAGTCCGGGCTACGTATGGGCGGCGTGGTGGGACCCGTGGTGGCCAAGGCGCGGAAGGCCGCCGGCGTGCCGCTGGTCGACACCACGGTCCGCCTGAAGTTGGAAGATCCGAAAGGCGTGCTGAAGGAGCTCAACGAAAGCGACCTCGCCGACCGCGAGTGCTTCGCGGGTACCCTGGACAGGATCGAAACCGACCTCGACAACATGCGTGCACGCGCCAATGCCTGGGCGGTGGGGGACATCGAGGGGCTGCGTGCGCTGCCCTGGGAAAACCATTACGCGACCTGCCAGGACGCGGTGACCGGCAGTGCGCTGGCGCAGAGGTTGGGCATCGACGACCTGCCGCGTCGCGCAAAGGAGGCCTGGCTGTCGAACGTGGAGGAGGCCCTGGCCGAGCATCCCGCAAGCTTCGCGCTGCTGCCGATGCACCACCTGCTTGGCGATGACGGGATGCTGGCGACGTTGGCCGCGCGCGGCTACGCGATCGAGTCGCCCTGAGCCACCATCAGGCAGTTGCGACCGCGGCGCTTGGCTTCGTACAGCGCCGCATCGGCGGCGTGGATCCAGTCCTCGATACGCGCGTGGTTCGCCTGCGCCGGAGCGATGCCGATGCTCACCGAGTAGCTGAGCCCCGGCGCCTGCGACAGCGAGATGCCTTCGACCGCCGCACGGTAGGCCTCCGCCAATGCCAGCGCATCTTCGAGTCCCGTGCCCGGGCAGACCACCGCGAACTCGTCGCCGCCGTAACGCCCGGCGATGTCTCCGGGACGCAGCACGCCGCGAAGTACGGCGCCCGCCTCGCGCAGCAGGGCGTCGCCGGCGAGGTGTCCGTGGCGGTCGTTGGTCTGCTTGAAGCGGTCGATGTCGATGAGCACCAGCGTCGCCGGACGCGCCTCCGCATGGACCTGGTGCAGCGCGACGGCGGCATGGTGCTCCCAGTGCCTGCGCAGGCCCAGCCCGGTGAGCATGTCGGTGCGCCCGAGCCGGTCAAGCTCTTGGTTCTTCTCCATGACCTTCCGCACCAGCCGCAGGCGTGCAAGGCCGACCACCAGCGTGTGGATCAGCAGCATCGGCAGGCAGGCCAGGATCACCGCCGTGCTCGACTCGGGCTGGAAGGCGAAACCCGTGGCCAGGCCACCCACCAGCAGGGCGGCCAGCGAGACCGGCAAGGTGCGCCGGAACAGCCCGGGGATGTCGGTGTTGATCTTGTCGGCGGCTGAAAGCGCCAGCAACAGAATGCTCGGCAGCAGGTTGAAGTGCAGCAGCGGCACCCACAGCGCGGCGATCGCCGAATCCACGATCAGGTTGCGCTGCTCGGCATGGAACGGTGACGCGCTGCGCCGGGCCAACTGGTAGGCGAGCTGGGGCCAGGCCAGGCCGGTGAGTACGCACAGCGTCCAGCGCACCGGGCCGGCGCGCATCTCGAGCAGCACCATCGCCATCGCAAGCGCTCCCAGTCCCATGCCGAGCATGCGATAGCGATAGATGCGCCCGGGCAGCGCGGCGCGCGCGCGCTCGGAGCCGAGTATCGTCACATGCGCGCGCGGCGCGTCGGCTGTGCCTGGTTCCTGCAACGCTGGTGTCCCCCTGTGCGGACAAGGCTGGCGCATGCCGACCTGGCGTGAGTATAGGCGTCGTCTACGTTTATCCCGGGCTTCCTAGCCCGCGGCAGTGCGCGCGGCGGTCGCCGCTTCCGGTGCGAACCGCGGCCACCGCGCCAGCACGGCGCCGCGGATGCCGGCGGCATCGATCCCCGCTTCGGCCAGCAGGTCCTCGCGGCTTGCGTGGTGCTGGAAGGCGTCGGGCAGCCCCAGGTGCAGTACCTGCAGCAGGACACCCTCGGCGGCAAGCAACTCGGACACAGCCGAACCGGCGCCACCCATCACCACGTTGTCCTCGATGGTCACGAAGCCTTCGTGGCTGCGTGCCAGCTCGAGCACGAGGTCGCGGTCCAGCGGCTTCACGAAGCGCATGTTGACCACCGTCAAACCCAGCTCCGCGCCCACGGCCTCGGCCGCCGGCACGGTGGCGCCGAACGCCAGCAGCGCGATGCCCGCACCCTGGCGGCGCAGCTGCGCCTTGCCGATGGGCAGGGTATCGAGCGCGGGCTGCACGGCGACCCCTGAGCCACTGCCGCGCGGGTAACGCACCGCCGCAGGCCCCCGGTGGCGGAAGCCGGTGCTCAGCATCTGCCGGCACTCGTTTTCGTCGGCCGGTGCCATCACCACCATGTTCGGCACGCAGCGCAGGTAGCTCAGGTCGAGGTTGCCCGCATGGGTGGCGCCGTCGGGCCCCACCACGCCGCCGCGGTCGATCGCGAACAGCACGTCGAGTTCCTGCAGGGCGACGTCATGCACGAGCTGGTCGTAGCCGCGCTGCAGGAAGGTCGAGTAGATCGCCACCACGGGTTTGGCGCCCTCGCAGGCCATGCCGGCGGCCAGCGTCACCGCGTGCTGCTCGGCGATGGCGACGTCGAAGTAGCGTTCCGGGTACTCCCTGCTGAAGCGCACCAGGCCGGAGCCTTCGCGCATGGCCGGCGTGATGCCCATCAGCGTGTCGTCGGCGGCGGCCATGTCGCACAGCCAGTCGCCGAAGATATCGGTATAGGTCGGCTTCTTCACCGCGCCCGGCTTCGGCACCAGGCCTTGGTTGGGGTCGAAGGGCGACACCGCGTGGTAGCCGATCTGGTCGCCTTCGGCGCGCTCGTAACCCTTGCCCTTGGTGGTGATGACGTGCAGCAGCTGCGGGCCCTTCAGCGTCCGCACCAGCTTCAGCGCGGAGACCAGCGCCCTGATGTCGTTGCCGTCGATGGGGCCGGTGTAGTGGAAACCCATTTCCTCGAACAGGGTGGAGGGCACGAACATGCCCTTCCAGTGCTCTTCCCAGCGCCGGACGAAGCGCGCCGGCGTCTTCTTCTTGTCGCCCAGCAGCTTCTTGCCGCCCTCGCGCAGCGCGTTGAGCGTGTGGCTGCCGGTGGCGCGTCCCAGCATCTTGGTCAGGCCGCCGACGTTCTCGCTGATCGACATCCGGTTGTCGTTGAGGACCACCAGCAGGTTGGGCTCGGGCTCCATGCCGCCGGCGTGGTTGAGCGCTTCGAATGCCATGCCCGCGGTCATTGCACCGTCGCCGATCACCGCCACGACCTTGCGGTCGTCGCCGGCGCGGGCGGCGGCCACCGCCATGCCCAGCGCGGCCGAGATGCTGGTGGAGGAATGGCCGACGCCGAAGGTGTCGTACTCGCTTTCCTCGCGCTTGGGAAACGGCGCGACGCCGTCCTTCTGCTTGACCGTGTGGATGGTGTCGCGGCGGCCGGTCAGGATCTTGTGCGGGTAGGCCTGGTGCCCGACGTCCCACACGATGCGGTCGCGCGGCGTGTCGTAGAGGTAATGCAGGGCGGCGGTCAGTTCGACCACGCCCAGGCCGGCGCCGAAGTGGCCGCCGCTCTTGCCCACCGACTCGATGAGATAGGCACGGAGTTCGTCGGCGATCGCCGGCAGTTCGGCCTCGTCGAATTCCCGCAGGCGGGCCGGTGTGTCGATGCGCGATAGGCGCGGATAGCGCGTGGAGTCGATCATGCGCGCATTGTAAGACGCCACGGCGTACCGCGGCGCATGTACCAAGGGGCCGCGCGCGGCGGCCCTGTTCAGCGACTGCGCAGTCGCCCCAGCAGGCCGCCGCGCGGCTTGGCGGATTCCTCGGCCTGGGGAGGCGTTTCCACCGCCGGCGTGGCGAAGCCGGTGGCCAGGTTGGCGTTGACGAAGTCGGTGACGTCGGGCTCGGGCACGCCGCTGGCCTGGGCGATTTCGGCGACGGTCGCCGGGCCCTTCATCATCTGGGTGGCGATGCGGAAGTGGCGCGGATACTCGCGCTCGGTCTGCGGCCATTTGAGGAGCTGGAAGTGCTCCTGCGGATCAAGCCCCGGCAGCAGCGTGCCGTTGCCGGCAAGCAGGCCGCCGAGCCAGCGCAGGCGCGTCAGTGGCTGGGGCGCACCCGCGGATGCGGTGTCCCGCGCCCAGGCCTCGGGGTCGACGGGTTCGAAGTCGGACCGTGCGACGCGGCCTTCGAAATACCCCGCGATAGGCTTCAGCGGCGTCGGACCGAACCAGGTCTCCGCGGACGCGTCGATGAGCAGGGTGGGGCCGGCGCTGCGGCGGTAGCGCACACGGCCGGACAGGGCGCCGGGCTGCAGCCACGCAGCCAGGGTGTCCTTGCCCGGGATGGCTGCGGGTACGGTGGATTGCGTCGGCGCGGCGGCCGCGACAGGTGACGCTTCGACGACATCCTCTTTGACGGCTGCCTCTTCGACAGGCGTGTTGGCATCCCCGGTCACAAGGAGCGCTGCAGCGGACGGCGCTGCTGCGGCGGGCGCGAGCGCCGCGGCAGCGACCGGATCCACGACAGGCGCTGCCGGAGGCGGCGTCACGGCTTCAACGGGTTCGGGCACCGGCACCGGCGCGCGCGGGAGAGGCGTCGGGGCGGCCGCTTCCACGACGTCCGCCTGCAGCTCGATGCCCTCGGCGCGTGCAACCTCGGCAAGCAGGTCCATGAGCTGTTCGGGATCGAAGGGACGGCCGAGCCTGTAGTCGGTCTGCGTGCGAGGCGCCGAGGTCAGGCCGATCACGCGCCGGCCGGCGGCGTGCAGGCGCAGCCAGCTCATCGGGCCGTACATGCTGTCCATGTCGACGATGACGTGTCCGGCCTCGGCATCGTGCACGAGCGACCAGCGCGCGCCAAGGCGCGCGTTGGCGGCGACGAACGCGGCCTTGAGTGCGGTTTCCGTGGCGGGATCCATCCCGGTCAGGCCGAGGGTCAGCGACATCGCGCAGCATTCCGGACGTGTGAAGACGCCGAGTGTTGCGGAGCGCGCCATTGCCGTCAACGCGCGCAGGACGGCACTTGCGGCTGCGCTGCGTCACTACCCGAGGCGTTTGGTGACGCCCGTCGCGCTTGCCCTGCGATGGCTGCCGGTGCTTCGCCGCCTCAGTGACGCCGCCGCTTGGGCAGCTGGCTGGACAGGAAGGCCATCTGGTCGGCGAGGATATTGCGGTTGGACAGGATCAGGTGTTCGATCCAGCTCGGCCGGTACGGGATCGCGAGCAGCGGCATCGATGCCTGCGCGGGGTTGCGACCGCCCTTGCGGGAATTGCAGGAGAAACAGGCCGCGACCACGTTTTCCCAGGTGTCGACCCCACCGCGGGAGACCGGCTGCACGTGGTCGCGGGTCAGCCGCTGGCGCGGGAACGATTGCCCGCAGTACATGCACAGGTGCCGGTCGCGGGCGAACAGCGCCGGATTGGTCAGCGCCGGTGTCGGGTCCAGGGCCCGCGTGTCGGCGTGGCCGCGCGCGGCCACGATGGGGTGCAGTTCGACCAGGCTGCGCTGGCCGGTGGCCCGGCTGGTGCCACCGCGGACCGCGAGACAGGGGTCGCCGAGGGTCCAGGCCACCGCGCCGCGCACGTACAGGCAGGTCGCTTCCTGCCAGCTCATCCAGTCCAGTGCGCGTCCGTGGGCATCCAGGGCCAGCAGGCGCACGCGCCCAAGCGCCGGGACCCCCGTGCCGGCCACGTGCCGGTCCACCGGCGCTGCCGGGGGTTCCATGCCGCTGACGAGGCGAAGCCGCGCTCTGTCTGGTTCCATGGGAACAACAGCTTATACGCTCCCGATGACGGCTTGTGTAGCGACGCGGCCTCAGCCGCCGAAGTGGTCGGCCTCGAGGTCCATCAGTGACCCGGCACCGGCGCGGATCGCCGCGGCGTGCGCCAGGGTGCGGGGCAGGATGCGCGCGAAGTAGAAGCGTGAGGTTTCGCGCTTGGCGTCCTTGAATGCGGCTGGACGCGATGACGCGCGCGCGGCGACGCTCGCGCGCAGCCACCAGTAGCCCAGCACCACATAGCCGGAATAGAACAGGTAGTCGTGGGCGGCGGCGCCGAGCTCGTCGGGGTTGGCGGCCGACGCCTGCAGGACTTCGGTCGTCAGCGCGCCCCATTCCACGCACTTGGCGCGCAGGGTGGCCACATCCGCGGCGAGCTCCGCGTCATCGGCGTGGGCCGCGCAGAACGCCTCGACCTCGGCCAGGAACAGCTTCAGCCCCGCGCCCCTCGAGAACGCCGTCTTGCGTCCGATCAGGTCCATCGCCTGGATGCCGGTGGTGCCTTCGTACAGCGTGGTGATGCGGGCATCGCGCGCCAACTGCTCCATGCCGTGCTCGGCGATGTAGCCGTGGCCGCCGAAGCACTGGAGGGCGTTGTAGGTGTTCTCGATGCCCCATTCGGTCTGGCAGGCCTTGGAGATCGGCGTGAGGAAGCTGACAAGGATTTCGGCACGCTCGCGCACGGCGGGATGGGAGGCGCGCGCGGCGTCGTCGAGCAGGTACCCGGCGTGCATCGCCAGCATTCGCATGCCTTCGGTCAGGGCTTTGGTCGACAGGAGCATGCGGCGCACGTCGGGGTGCACGATGATCGGGTCGGCCGGCTTGTCGGGGAACTTCGGGCCGGTCAGCGCGCGCGATTGCAGGCGTTCGCGCGAATAGCGCAGGGCGTTCTGCCAGGCGCGCTCGGACAGCCCCAGGCCCTGCAGGCCCACGCCCAGGCGCGCGGAATTCATCATGGTGAACATCGCCTTGAGCCCGCCGTGCTTCTCGCCGACCAGGTAGCCCTGGGCGCCGTCGAAGTTCATGACGCAGGTGGCCGAGCCCTTGATGCCCATCTTGTGTTCGATCGAACCGCAGCGCACCGCGTTGCGCTCGCCGACGCTGCCGTCGCGGGCGACCTTGAACTTCGGCGTCGCGAACAGGGAGATGCCCTTGGCGCCGGGCGGTGCGTCGGGCAGCTTGGCCAGCACCAGGTGCACGATGTTGTCGGTGAAATCGTGCTCGCCGGCGGTGATGAAGATCTTGGTGCCGGTGATCGCGTAGCTGCCGTCGTCCGCGGGTTCGGCGCGCGTGCGCAGCAGGCCGAGGTCGGTGCCGCAGTGCGGTTCGGTCAGGCACATGGTGCCGGTCCAGCGGCCCTCGACCAGCGGCGGCAGGAAGACCTCGCGCTGCCAGTCCTCGCCGTGCTGGATCAGCGCCTCGACCGCGCCGTGCGACAGCAGCGGGAAATTGCCCCAGGCGAGGTTGGCGGCGTTGATCATCTCGCTCATCGACAGTCCGACCAGGTGCGGCAGCCCCTGCCCGCCGAACTCCGGGTCGGCGGTCAGGCCGGGCCAGCCACCCTCGACGAACTGCGCGTAGGCGGCCTTGAATCCTTCCGGCGTGGTGACGTCGCCGGTGGCGGGGTCGTGGCGGCAGCCCTGCTGGTCGCCGACCGCATTGAGGGGGGCGAGCACGCTGCCGGCGAAGCGCGCGGCCTCATCGAGCACGGCGTCGACCACGTCAGGCGTGGCGTCGGTGTAGCCAAGGCGCGCGAACTGCGACTGCGCGTCGAGCACGTCGTCGAGGATGAAGCGGATGTCATCGAGCGGGGCGGTGTACTGGCTCATGTGCGGGAACGTGTCCTTTGGGTTTGCCGATGCTGTGCGGTCGCAGCCGTGGCTGCTCCTGCATTGGGACGGGTGCGCGTACGGGGTTCAGCGCAGCACGCCGGGAAGGCCGGGCGTCGGGCTGAGTGCGCTCTTGCGCTCCACCTTGTAGCTGCGCGACGCGCCACGGTCGCTTGGCGCGGCATCGATGGTGCCGTCGAACGCGTAGTCCACGCGACGGCCGCCGGCGAGGGCATCGGCCATCAACATGCGTGCGCTCGACTCGGGCTGCATCTCCATCGACACCACGTCGGCCGACTCCGGCCCGATCTCCAGGCCCGGACGATGCTGCAGCGCGCCGGCCGCCTGTCCGCCGACCGTCACCTTGATGTCGACCGCTTCGAAGCGCATGGGGATGCTGCTGTAGTTCTGCAATCGCAGGCTGACCAGCCAGCTGCCATCGGCCTGCACGGCGAGCTCCTGGATGCTGGCGGCGGGCTCCGAGATCCTGCGGACCGGACCGCTCGAGCACGCGGCGACCAGAACGACCGTTACCATGGCCACAAGTGTGAGGATTCGACGACCCATTGCTGCCTCCCATCAGGTTCGGTCGAGCATAGCATCGCTCGATACGGTGGCGGATGGTCTGGTCTGCATGGCGTGGATCGTCGCCGGATAGCGTTTACAGTGCTGTCATCAGTATCCATGGAGTCGAAATGAGCGCCAGTCAGAACGGGAAGGGATTCAGGGAACGCCTGCCATGGACGATCGCGGCGATCGCCGTGGTGGCCCTGGTGGCGAACCTGGCGTGGGACAGGAAGGCCGAGGATGCCGCGGCCGACGAGGCGCTGGTCCGGCTGACCGAGCGCCTGGACGCCATCGAAGCAGCACCCGTGCAGCCGCGCGGGCGGGCGATGGCGGCTCGCCCGTTCGACGCTGGCGCTGGTGGCGGCGCGGACGGCGATTCGCGGAGCGCGCTCGGCGAGCCTCAGACCCCGGAGCAGATCGCCGCGGCCCGTGACCGGCAACTGCGTGAACTCGAAGCGCGCTTCGCCAGCGACGTGCCCGATCCCGTGTCCGGCCCGGACACCGAGAACCTTCTTGTCGAGACCATTTCCGGCGAGACGATGGCCGGCACCGGGCTGCGCCCGAGCAATGTCGACATCGCCTGCAAGCAGTCGAGCTGCCGCATCGTGGGCAGCTTCGAGCGCATGGGTGATGCCCAGGACTGGGGCCTGTTCTACATCACCGCTGCCGGCGGCAACGTGCTGTCGCAGACGCAGATGGTGTTCGTGCCCAAGCCGGGCGGCGGCACCGAGGTCCGGATCTACTCCAACCGCGCGAAGGGGTAGTCGCTTCCGGCGGTGTCGTCGCGGGTTCCTGATCCGGCGCGTGGCCGCTTGAGGCCAGCGTAGCCGTTGCTGGATCGGGAGAGGTGGATTCGAATCGCCCAGCTGTTCCGCACCCGCCAGGGTGCGTATGCGATCCGGTGGGCATGTGCCAGGGCGCGCTGCCTGGTTTGAAACCGCGACCGCAAGCGTCCGCTGGCCGTGCAGAACGAAGGAACGTCGAACGCCTTCGTCACGTGTTCATTCACCTCGCAGGGCGCTTGGGCTGCCGACCCCAGGAACCCGAGCGCAGTGGAGATGTGGTTCAACAACGCCTCGGAAGCTGTGGAGCTCTCCTGTACCGGCGTCAGCGGCTTCCAGACCGGTACGGGCGCAACTCATTACATCGTCAAGTCGGTGCTGTTGCCCGCCTCCGGGGCCCAGAATGTCATGCGGTGGAATGCGGTCGGTTTCCCGGGCGCTCCGGCCCTTTTCCCCACTGGACTTTTCAGCGTTTCCTGTGCACTTGCGCCGGGCGTCCGATCAACGATTCGCGCGTGATCTTCTCCGAAGAAATCGGCACGCCCTGAACCCGAGGCGGGCCGCTCCGGCGACCCGCCTGCCTTCTAGTCGAAGTGCAGCGTGATGCCAAGAGCCCCGGTCTCCGCAGGCTCGCCGACCAGATCGGCCTGCAGCAGCGGGCGTTCGTCCATCCAGCGCGGCGGGAGCCGCAGCGCGAGCGCGTCGCCATCGGCGCGCGCCTCCAGGCCGGGAATGTCGGGATCGTCATGGCCGCGGTGCAGCACCACCGCCAGCCGCAGCAGGATCGACAGCCGCCGCGCGGCCGGCAGCAGGCGGTCGGGCAGCGCCTCGAACACGCTCTTGGGCACCTTGCGCCGATGCGCGCGCACCAGGGCGGCGAGGAACTGCTGCTCCTGGCGCGAGAAGCCTGCGATGTCCGACTGCGCGAGGATGTAGGCGCCGTGCACCTGGTACTGGCTGTGCGCGATCGTCAGTCCGAGCTCATGCAGCTGCGCGGCCCATGACAGCATCACACGGTCGTCCTGCGACAGCTGCCACGCGGTGGCCACCTGGTCGAACAGGCGGCAGGCGGTCGCTTCGACGCGAAGCGCCTGCGCGCGGTCGATGCCGTAGCGCTGGCCAAGGGCGTCGACCGAGGTGTCGCGCGGATCCTGGTCGCCGGCGCGGCCGAGCATGTCGTACAACACGCCTTCGCGCAGTGCAGCCTTGCTGACCATCATCCGCTGCAGGTCCAGGCTTGCGAATGCAGCCTCCAGCACCAGCAGGCCGCCGGCGATGATCGGGCGGCGGTCGTCGGAAAGGCCGGGCAGCTTGATGTCGTCGATGCTGCTGGCGCGCAGCAGTTGATCGCGCACCACCGGCAGCGCTTCGGCGGTGATCGCACCCTTGGTGAGCTTCATCTCGGCGCAGATCTCGCCGATGGCCTTGTTGGTGCCCGAGGCGCCGATGACTTCCTGCCAGCCGAGGCTGCGATACGTTGCCGCGAACTGCTGGAACTCGACCGAGGCCTCGATCAGCGCTTCGCGCCACTTCCGCCGCGACAGCCTGCCGTTGCCGAAGTAGCGCAGGGTGCCGGCGACCGCGCCGAGCTGCACGCTGTCGCGTTCAAGTGTTTCGAAGCCGCGGCCGATGATGCATTCGGTGGAGCCGCCGCCGATGTCGACCACGAGCCGGCGCTGGCCACCCCTGGGCGGCTGCGCGTGGGCCACGCCCAGGTACACCAGGCGCGCCTCCTCGCGCCCGGACACGATCTCGATGGCATGGCCGAGCGCGGTCTCGGCCGGCATCAGGAACGCCTGCGGCGCGGTCAGTCGGCGCACGGTGTTGGTGGCGACGGCGCGCACGCGGTGCGGCGGAATGTCGCGGATGCGCTGGCCGAAACGCGCCAGGCATCGCAGTGCGCGTTGGCGCACCTCCGCATCCAGGCCGCCTCGCCCATCGAGGCCTTCGGCCATGCGCACGGTTTCGCGCAGGCGGTCCACCACGCGCAGTTGGCCCAGCGTGTATCGGGCGACGACCATGTGATAGCTGTTGGAGCCGAGGTCGACCGCGGCGAGCATGTCGCCATCGACCAACGGCTGGCTCTGCGACGCGGCGGGCGCAGGCACCGGGCTCATCCGCAGATCCCGGCCAGCAGCGCGCACTGCGCGGAATGCGCCGTTTCGCCCGCGGCCGGGGCAAGTTCGCGATAGCTGCCGTCCGGCTGCAGTTCCCACGCGTTGCAGTTGTCGGCGAGATAGGTCTCCAGCGCTTCGTCGCGCACGCGCGCGGCCACCACCGGATCCAGGATCGGGAAGCAGGTTTCAACCCGGCGCAGCAGGTTGCGTTCCAGCCAGTCCGCGCTGGCGCACCAGGTTTCGGGCGCGCCGTCGTTGGCGAACCAGTACACGCGCGTGTGTTCGAGGAAGCGCCCGACGATCGAGCGCACGCGGATGTTGTCGGACACACCGGGGACACCGGGACGCAGGGTGCAGGCGCCGCGCACGATGAGGTCGATCTGCACGCCGGCCTGCGAGGCCGCGTACAGCGCGCGCACCACCTGGGGTTCGTTGAGCGCGTTCATCTTGGCGATGATCCGCGCGGGTCGGCCGGCCGCCGCGAACTGCGCCTCGCGGCGGATGCGCGACAGCACCCCGGCGTGCAGGGTGAACGGCGACTGCAGCAGGCGCTTGAGGCGGATCGCCGGCGCCAGTCCCGAGATCTGCTGGAAGATCTGGTGCACGTCGCTGCCGATGTCCGGATCGGCTGTCATCAGGCCGAGATCGGTGTAGGCGCGCGCGGTGCCGTTGTGATAGTTGCCGGTGCCCATGTGCACGTAGCGGCGCAGGCGCCGACCTTCGCGCCGTACCACCAGCAGCATCTTGGCGTGGGTCTTGTAGCCGACCACGCCGTAGACCACCTGCACGCCGGCGTCCTGCAGGCGGTCGGCGAGGCCGAGGTTGGCTTCCTCGTCGAAGCGCGCGCGCAGCTCCACCACCACGGTGACGTCCTTGCCGTTGCGCGCGGCCTGCACCAGGTGCTCGACGATCGGCGAATCGCGCCCGGTGCGGTACAGCGTCTGCTTGATCGCCAGCACGCCGGGGTCGGTCGCGGCCTGCTTGAGCAGCTCGAGCACCGGGCTGAAGCTGTCGAAGGGATGATGCAGCAGCACGTCGGCGGCGGCGATGCGGTCGAACATCGCGTCGCTCCCAGGCAGCTGGCGCGGCTGGAACGGCGGAAACTTCAGTTCGGGGCGATCGACTTCGTTGTAGACGTGGATGACGCGGTTGAGATTGACCGGCCCGTTGATGCGATAGACCGCGTTCTCCGGCAGGTCGAAGTTGCGCAGCAGGCCGCGCACGATCGGCTCCGGACAGTCGGCAGCGATCTCCAGCCGCATCGCGCGCAGGTAGCCGCGGCCCAGCAGCTCGTCGCGCAGGGCAAGGGCCAGGTTCTCGACTTCGTCCTCGTCGAGGATCAGCTCGGAGTTGCGGGTGACGCGGAACTGGTACGCGCCCTCGACCTGCATGCCCGGGAACAGGTCCTCCACGAATTCGGACAGCATCGCCGAGAGGAAGACGAAGTCGTGCTCGCCGCCGGAGACCCGCGGCGGCAAGCGGATGATGCGCGGCAGCGAGCGCGGCGCGCGGACGATCGCAAGGTGGCCGCTGCGGCCGAACGCGTCCTTGCCCTTCAGCACGACCACGAGGTTGAGCGACTTGTTGAGGATCTTCGGGAACGGATGCGAGGGGTCCAGGCCCAGCGGCGACAGCACCGGCAGGATGTCCTCGCGGAAGAGGGCGCGCAGCCAGCGGCGCTGGCGCGTGTTCCAGGTCTCGCGGCCCATCACCCGGACGCCGGCGTCGGCCAGTGCGGGGCGCAGGATGTCGTTCCAGCACGCGTACTGCCCCTGGACCAGTTCGGCGGTGCGCTCGTGGATGCGGCGCAGCACGGTGCCCGGCGACAGGCCGTCGGGCGGCAGGGGCACATCGAAGTCCTGGGCATGGCGCACGGTGGCGGCCCGGATCTCGAAGAACTCGTCGAGGTTGGTGCAGGAGATGCACAGGTAGCGCAGCCGCTCGAGCAGCGGCACGGTCGCGTCCTGCGCCTGCGCCAGCACGCGGAAGTTGAAGTCGAGCTGGGACAGCTCGCGGTTGAGGTACAACCCGGGGTCGCTGAGCGATTCCCCCGCGGCGTCGGAGGTGGCGGCTACGCGCGTGCCTGCCCGTGCCGCGGCCTTGCGCGGAGCCGGGGTCTCAGGCGGTTTCGCCGGTGTGCGTCTGGTCATGTGGCTCTTCATGCGGGTCGGCCAGGCGCTCGATGATGCGCTCCGCCCCGAAAATGCAGGAGAAGGTACTGCCGCGGCCGACCTCGCTGGCGATGTCCAGCCGCGCCTGGTGCAACTGCAGTACGTGTTTGACGATGGCAAGGCCGAGGCCGGTGCCACCGGTTTCGCGCGTGCGACTGCTCGACACGCGGTAGAAGCGTTCGGTCAGGCGTACGAGGTGCGGCTCGGGGATGCCGTAGCCGCTGTCCTCGACCGACAGCACCGCGCCGCCGCCTTCGCCGGGTGCGAAGCGCACCGTGATGCGGCCGCCGCTCGGCGTGTAGCGGACCGAATTGGCGACCAGGTTCGAGAACGCACTGTGCAGCTCGCGCGTGGAGCCGCGGAGGTCGACGCCGGCCGTGTCTTCCACGGTGACCTCGTGGCGCTGCTGGCTCAGCGCTTCGGCCTCGCGGCGCAGGGTGGCGAGCATCGGTGCCATCGCCACGTCGTCTTCTTCGATGGTGTCCTGGGCCTCGAGCCGGGACAGGGTCAGCAGATCTTCCACCAGCTGGGTCATGCGCTGCGACTGGCGGCGCATCTCGCCGATGATCGGCTCCCACTCCGTGTCTTCTTCGGGCTCGAGCATGTCGAGGTAGCCGTGGATCACGGTCAGCGGCGTGCGCAGCTCGTGCGACACGTTGGCGACGAAGTCGCGGCGCATCTTCTCCAGTCGCATCAGCTTGCCGACGTCGCGGGCGACCATCAGCCACAGCGCGTCGGAATAGGGGATCAGGCGCAGGCTGATGCGGATCGCCGGATCAGCGGGTGACGCGGCATCCACGATCGGTTCGGCATGGCGGCCGGCGCTCAGCCAGTGGGCGATGGGCAACGGCTGCAGGCGCTCGCAGAGGCTCGCGCCCTTGTCGCGCGGATAGTTCAGGCCGAGCAGCCTGTCGGCCGCGGCGTTGCACCAGATCACCCGCTGGGTGTTGCGATCGACGACCACCAGGGCGTCGGGCAGGGCTGTGGCGACCGCGCGGTAGGCGCGCATCATCTCCACCAGCCGCCGTTCGCGGCCGCGGACCTCGTTGCGGCCGCGATGCAGGAGGCGTTCCATGCCTGCCCAGGCGCCGCCGCCCGCGGGCGGTGGTGGCAGACGCATGCGGGCGTCGACCATGCCCATGATCCGGCGCAGGCGCAGCAGGTGCGCTGCAAGCAGGGCGAGGGACGCCAGTGCGAGGGCCGGCCAGGGCTGGCCCACGGCGAGGCCGGCCAGCAAGGCCAGGACAAGGACCGCGGCCAGCGTGGCCAGGGTCCGCTGCCATGAAGTCTTGGGAGTCGGCGGCATGCCGCCAGTCTAGACCGAGGCCGAGAATCGGTAACCGGCGCCGCGCACCGTCTGCACCATGCCGTCGAGCCCGAAGGGTTCGAGGGTCTTGCGCAGGCGGCGGATGTGCACGTCGACCGTGCGTTCCTCGACGTAGACGCTGCCGCCCCAGACGTGGTCGAGCAGCTGCGAGCGCGAGTACACGCGGTCGGCATGGGTCATGAAAAAGTGCAGCAGCCGGTACTCGGTGGGCCCGATCGAAACCGGCTCGTCGCCGGCGAACACGCGGTGCGCCGCGCCATCGATGCGCAGGTCGCCCTGGGTCACGCTGCCGTCCTCGTCGTCATCGCGCGAGCGGCGCATGACCGCGCGGATCCGGGCCAGCAGTTCGCGCGAAGAGAAGGGCTTGACCACATAGTCGTCGACCCCGGCCTCGAGGCCGCCGACGCGGTCGTTCTCCTCGCCGCGCGCGGTCAGCATGATGATCGGGATGTCGCGGGTCAGCGCTTCCCGGCGCCAGCGGCGGGCGAGTTCGATGCCGCTGGTGCCGGGCAGCATCCAGTCCAGCAGGATCAGGTCGGGGACGCGGTCGGCGATGGCTTCCTGCGCCTGGCGGGCGTCGCCGGCGTGGACCGCCTCGTAATCGCCCTTGCGCACGGCGAATGCCACCATGTCGCGGATCGCGGGTTCATCGTCGACGATCAGGATGCGTTTCTGCACGCTTTCAGCGCTCGTTCCGGGGTACCGCAGCCATTAGACGACGGTTTGGTGACGTTTTGGTGACAGTGTCACCGAACGCCCACGCGCCAAGAGGCTACTTGCGCAGGTCCGGATCGCGGATGCCTTGGCGGCGGAGTTCGAGCACGGTCGGCGTGATCGCGGCGATGCGGGCGTCGATGCGGGCGCGGGCGTAATAATCGACGTCGTCGCGCTTGCGCAGGGTGTTGAGCTGCACCAGCGCCTGTTCCGCGCGGCCGTTGAGGAAGGCGGTCTCCGCCCAGGCTTCACCGGCACGGACCGTGTCGCCGGCGATCTCGCTGGCGCGGGCGAAGGTGCGGTGGAAGACGGGGTCTTCCGTGGAGCCGGCCATCAACGGACGCAGGATGTTCTGGGCACGCCGCGCCGCGTCGGCATCCTTGCGTTCGACCAGGGCCTCGGCATAGCCCAGCACCACCGCGCGGTTGCGGGGCATGCGCCGGACCAAATCTTCGAAGGCGGCGTCGGCGGCCGCGTGGCGGCCCCGGCGGGCCTCGGCCTGGGCGAAGCCGAGCTGCAGCCACATGTCGCCGGGGTGGGTATCGAGCAGCGCCTCGAAACCGCGCGCGGCCGCGGCCCCGTTGCCTGCCTCCAGCTGGGCCACCGCCAGGCCGTAACGCTGTGCATCGTCCAGGGGCGCGATGCGGGCGAGGCGGCCGTACTCGGTGATGGCCTGGGTGGGGGTGTCCGCGCTGAGCGCGCGCAAACGTTCGCGCGCCCAGCCGAACTGCGTCCCGCTGGCACCGGCGCCCAGGCCGTCGGGGCGCAACCCGGGCGGGAGCAGGGGGTTGTTGCCGGCGAGCCCGGTGGTGGCGAATGCGTTGCCCTGGCCACCGGCGTACTGCTCGGCGAGCTGGCGGGTCTCGCCGATGCGCGTGGTGGTGACCGGATGCGTGCTCATGTAGTCGGGCATGCGTTCGCGTTCGCCGCCCTGGTTGGTACGCGACATGGCCTGCATGCGTTCGAACATCCTTGCCATCGCGCCTGCGTCGTAACCACTGCGCGCGAGCGTGCGCATGCCCAGCCGGTCGGCCTCGGACTCGTTGGAACGGGTGTAGTCGATCTGGCGCTGGATCATCAGGCCCTGCGCGCTGGTGATCGCGGCCAGGGCCGCGTTGCCTGCGGACCTGCTGTCGGTCTGCGACGCCACCGCCACGGCGCCCAGCATCGCCAGCAGGATCGGGACGCTGTCGCGTTGGGCACGTTCGGCGCCCCGCAGCACGTGGGCCTGGGTGACGTGCGCGACTTCATGGGCGAGCACGCCCGCTACTTCGTCCTCGCTCTCGGCAGCGAGGACCAGCCCGGCGTTGGTCCCGATGTAACCGCCCAGGGTGGCGAAGGCATTGATCGAGCGGTCCTTCAGCATGAAGAAGGTGAACGGTTGCTCGGGCTGGTCGCTGGCCGCGGCCAAGCGGTTGCCCAGCCCGCGCAGCCAGGCATCGACCAGCGGATCGTCGAGCACGTAGTCGTAATGCCGCAGCTGGGCCAGCAGCATCTGACCGTACTCGCGCTGCTGGCTCGGACCCAGCAGGGTGTCTGCGGACGAGCCGATATCCGGCAGCCGCTGTTGCGCCGGTGCCGGAGCAATGGCCACGGCAAGGGCGAGGGCAAGGATGGCGGGAAGCAGTCGCATTCGGGGCTGGAAATCCAATCGGTCCGGGGCGCGGGCGCGCATGAACAGCATGGGGGTGGCGGGTGCCAAGGGCGTGAATACCGCGTTAATCCGACCAGTCGAACGCAGCGGGTCGATCATGCCTGCTGAAATCGGTGTGCCGGACCCCCACAATTGACAGCCTCAGGCCGCAAGAGTTTCCGGAGACCGCATTGAACGAGCAAGCCACCCCCCAGATCACCATGTATACCAGCGCCGTTTGCGGGTACTGCGTGGCGACCAAGAACTTCCTGCGCAGCAAGGGCCTGGAGTGGACCGAGGTGCGCATCGATACCGACCCCGCCGAGCGCGAGCGCATGGTCGCACTGGCGCGCAGGACGTCGGTGCCGCAGATCTTCGTGGGCGATGTCCATGTCGGCGGCTATGACGACCTGATGGCGCTGCATCGCGCCGGTGGCTTCGAGCCGCTGCTGTCGGGCCGGGGCGCATGAGCGCCGCAGGCAGCGGCGAGGGCGGCGACCGCATCCGGGACTTCACGGAGTTCCGCGAGCGCATGAACGAGCGCATCCTCGCCGAGCCCAACCAGGTCGTGCGCCGCTTCTTCGCGCTCGACACCCAGGCCTACCAGGCCGGCGTGCTGGACGTGGCCACCAAGGAGTTGCTGGGACTGGTGGCCTCCCTGGTGCTGCGCTGCGATGACTGCATCAGCTACCACGTTGCCCGCTGCCGCGAGGCCGGCGTGGGCCGCGATGCCATGTTCGAGGCGTTCTCGATCGGGCTGGTGGTTGGCGGCAGCATCGTGATTCCGCACCTGCGGCGCGCCGTGGACTTCCTGGACCAGCTCGAGGCCGGGGCGCCGGCCCCCGCGGAGCACGCGCACGACTGAGGGCGAGGATCGCAGCGTTCATCCTCGGGTCCGGGCAGGAAAGGGCGGCGTTTGGCATAATTGGCCGCTGTCCCGTCCCCCCAGACGCCCCGCGTACGCGCCCGGCGTCACCCCCAGCATGGACCCCACACAATGACCCAGACAATCACGGTCATCCGCGGCGATGGTATCGGCCCGGAGATCATGGACGCCACCCTGCACGTGCTCGACGCCCTGGGCGCCGGACTCGTCTACGAAGAGGCCGACGCCGGACTCGTGGCGCTCGAGAAGCACGGTGAGCTGCTGCCGCAGGCCACCCTGGATTCGATCAGCCGCAACAAGATCGCGCTCAAGAGCCCCCTGACCACGCCGGTCGGCGGCGGCTTCTCGTCGATCAACGTGCAGCTGCGCCGTCATTTCGACCTCTACGCCAACGTGCGTCCAGCGGCTTCGTTCCCCAATACCCGCTCGCGCTTCACCGAGGGCGTGGACGTGATTACCGTGCGCGAGAACACCGAGGGCGCCTACAGCGCCGAGGGCCAGGAAACGGCGCCCGACGGCAGCTGGGCGGTCTCGGTCACCCGCAACACCCGCAAGGGTTCCGAGCGCATCGTGCGCTACGCCTTCGAACTCGCACGCAAGGCCGGGCGCAAGAAGGTCACCGTGGTGCACAAGGCCAACATCCTGAAGTCGACCTCGGGCCTGTTCCTCAACGCCGCCCGCGACGTCGCCAAGGAATATCCGGACATCGAGTGCAACGAGATGATCGTGGACAACACCTGCATGCAGCTGGTGATGCGCCCCGAGCAGTTCGACGTGATCGTGACCACCAACCTGTTCGGCGACATCATCTCCGACCTGTGCGCCGGCCTGATCGGTGGCCTGGGGCTGATCCCGGGTGCCAACATCGGCAAGGACGCGGCGATCTTCGAGGCCGTGCACGGCTCGGCGCCGGACATCGCCGGCAAGGGCGTGGCCAATCCCTGCGCGCTGCTGCTGGGCGCGGCGCAGATGCTCGAGCACATCGGCATGGCGGACAAGGCCACGCAGCTGCGCGCCGCCATCGTCGCCACCCTGGAGGCGAAGGACTCGCTGACCCCCGACCTCGGCGGCAACGGCACCACGATGGGCTTCGCCCGGGCCATTGCGAGCCGCTTGGCGGCCTGAGCCGGGCGGTACTCGACTGACGGGCGCTTCGGCGCCCGTTTTGTTTCTGGAACATTGCTGTTTCGGACGGTGCGCTCGACAGCACCCGGAGCGGGCCCCACAATCGCTGATCCTTTCATGCGGATAAAGCGATGGATTCCCGTCCGAGCGCCTTGGCGCTGACACCGCTGCTGCTGTTCCTGGCGCTGTTCTTCGGCAGCGGCCTGTACTTCACCCTGCAGGGCGAAGAGATGGGCTTCTACCAGCTGCGCGCACCGGTGGCGATCCTGCCGGCGCTGGCGCTGGCCGCGTGGATCGCGTACCGGCGCGGCGTGAAGCCCGGCGAGGTGCTGCTGCGCGGCATGGGCGACCCGAACATCATGACCATGTGCCTGATCTTCCTGCTGGCAGGGGCCTTTGCCTATGTCTCGCAGGCGATCGGCGCGGTCGATGCGGTGGTGGCGCTTGGCATCGGTGCGGTGCCGTCCAGCCTGCTGCTGCCCGGGCTGTTCGTCGTCGCGTCACTGATCTCGCTGGCCATCGGTACCTCGATGGGGACGATCGCGGCCGTGGTGCCGATCGCGCTTGGCGTGGCAGATGCCTCGGGCCTCGACCGCGCGCTGGTGATCGGCGCGGTGATCGGCGGTGCGATGTTCGGCGACAACCTCTCGGTGATCTCGGACACCACCATCGCCGCGACCCGCAGCCAAGGCGCCGAGATGCGCGACAAGTTCCGGGAGAACTTCAAGATCGCGTTGCCGGCCGCGCTGGCGACGATGGTGCTGCTGGCCTTCCTGGGTGATCCGGCGCCGGTGACCACCGATGAGGCGGTCTCGGCCTGGCTGGTGCTGCCGTATGTGCTGGTCCTGGCGCTGGCGCTGAGCGGGCTCGACGTGATCCTGGTGCTCGGGATCGGGCTGGCGCTGGCGGGCGGTTTCGGCCTGGCGCTTTCGCCCGACTACGACCTGGTGCAGTACGCCGGGGACATCTGGACCGGCTTCGAGGGCATGACCGAGATCCTGCTGCTGTCGCTGCTGATCGGCGGCGTGGGCGCATTGATGAAGGCCGCCGGCGGGCTGGAGTGGCTGGCCCGCACGATCGCCCGCGTCGCGCGCGGCCACCAGGGCCGGCGTACCGGTGAGTTCAGCATCGCGGCGCTGTCGGCGACCGCCGACGTCTTCACCGCCAACAACACCGTGGCGATCCTGGTCAGCGGCGATGTCGCGCGTGACATCGCGCAGCGCCACGACATCAGCCCGCGGCGCGCGGCCAGCGTGCTCGACATCTTCGCCTGCGTGCCGCAGGGGCTGTTGCCCTATGGCGCGCAGATCCTGCTGGCCGCGGGACTGGCATCGGTGTCGCCACTGTCGCTGTCGGGCACCGTGTTCTATTGCTGGATCCTGGCACTGGTGGCGATCGGCTTCATGGCCTGGCCGCGGCGTGCCCCCGCGCTTGCGGCGGAGCCGGCCGGCTCCCGCGCGCCGTAGCGATGGAACTGCAGGAGCAGCTATAGCTGCGAAAAAGCAGAAGCCTTTGCCACGGATACACACGGATTTGCCGCGGATTCACGCGGATAGGGCCACGGCTTTTGTGCCACGGATTTACGCGGATGGACGCGGATAGAACAGGGGCGGGGATGGGACGTGGCGGGACTGAAGCTTCCGCTTTCTCCCTGCATTTGCTCTATCCGCGTGAATCCGTGCGAATCCGTGCGAATCCGTGCGAATCCGTGGCAAAAAAAGCTCTTGGCCTGGCTGCCACGAACGCCACATGCGCGAAGGGCGCCCCGTGGGGCGCCCTTCTTGATGCGTGCCGCGTGGAACCGAACGTCAGTTGCGTGACTGCAGCTTGGACAGCAGGCGCAGGAACTCGATGTACAGCCAGACCAGGGTGACCATCAGGCCGAAGGCGCCGTACCACTCCATGTACTTCGGCGCGCCCTGCTCGGAGCCGGCCTGGATGAAGTCGAAGTCGAGCACCAGGTTCAGCGCCGCGATCACGATCACGAACAGGCTGAAGCCGATGCCGATGATGCCGTTGTCGTGGATCATCGGGATGTTGATGCCGAAGAAGCCCAACACCATGGTCGCCAAGTACACCAGGAAGATGCCGCCGGTGGCCGCGACCACGCCGAGCTTGAACTTCTCGGTGGCCCGGATCCAGCCCGAGCGGTAGGCGAACAGCATCGCGAACAGGGTGGCGAAGGTCAGCATCACCGCGTGGACCACGATGCCCTCGTACATGTGGCTGTACAGCGCCGAGATCGCGCCGAGGAAGAAGCCCTCGACCAGTGCGTAGAGCGGCGCGGTGACCGGCGCCCATTCCTTCTTGAACACCGTGACCATGGCGAGGATGAAGCCGCCGATCAGGCCGCCCCACATGTACACGGAGAAGCCGGGTGCGATCTCGCCGGCCGGCGTGAAGGCCCGGCTCCAGGCGAAGGCGGCGGTGAGGACGGTCAGGAACAGCAGGAAGGCGGTCTTGTTGACCGTGCCGTTGATGGTCATCGCCCCGGCGTCGCGGGACACGACGGTGCCGCTCCCAAGGTCGAGGAAGGTGGATTCGGACAGGACCGGGTTGCCGCTGCGCATGGATTCCCCCCAAGGGTCGGTGTGCGTGTGCCAGCGAGGGAGGATACACGGCGGCACGCGACGCGCGCGTGCGGGGATGGTGCGAAAGGCGGGACTCGAACCCGCACGCCTTGCGGCACCGGCACCTAAAGCCGGGGCGTCTACCAGTTCCGCCACTTTCGCATTGCCACGCACCCGATCCTGCAACAAAAAACGCCCGGCGGGGCCGGGCGCTTCGGGTTTGGTGGGCCGTCAAGGATTCGAACCTTGGACCTATTGATTAAGAGTCAACTGCTCTACCAACTGAGCTAACGGCCCCGAGCGGGAAATCTTAGCAAAGCGAGGGCCTGCGGATCAACACTTGCATGCCACGCGGGAAGCTGGGGTGGAAGACGGGATTTGAACCCGCGACCCCCGGAATCACAATCCGGTGCTCTAACCAACTGAGCTACATCCACCATTGGGGGTTCCGCGCCGGCCTGGGCCGGTGGGGCGCGCATTGTAGCGCGGTCGGGACGATAGTGCGACGTGTCCGCGGCGGGGCTGGCGCGCCCGGCAGGACTCGAACCTGCAACCACCGGCTTAGAAGGCCGGTGCTCTATCCGGTTGAGCTACGGGCGCTGGGACTGGTCGGGGTAGAGGGATTCGAACCCCCGACATCCTGCTCCCAAAGCAGGCGCGCTACCAGACTGCGCTATACCCCGACTGCGGCGGCCCGCGGTGTCGCGACGGGTCGGCGCGGGCATTGTCGGGACCGCCTCCGGCGGTGTCAACGCAGGGGCGCTGGCGGCAGCGGCGGTATTCCGTCAAAATGCTCCGTTCCGTCGCCGGACGCGGGCTCTGCCCGGCAGGCCGGCCAAACCAGACAACCAACGCCCGCGGCCCTGGCCGCGGTTGCAGGAGTGGGTATGCAAGCTTCAGTCGAGACCGTCGGCAACCTCGGACGCAAGATGACCTTCCGCCTGCCGGCCGACCGCCTGCAGGACCAGGTGGGTGGCCGCCTGCGCGAGATCGCGCGCACCGCGCGCATCAAGGGTTTCCGCCCGGGCAAGGTGCCGGCGAAGGTGATCGAGCAGCGCTTCGGCCCGCAGGTCCGCGGCGAAGTGCTCGACGGCCTGCTGCGCGAAGGCTTCGACAGCGCCGTGCGCGAGAACGCGCTGCGCATCGCTGGCCGCCCGCACATCGAGCCCGCCGACAAGGACGGTTCCGACGATCTCGCCTACGTGGCCACCTTCGAAGTGGTGCCGGACTTCGGCGAGATCGACGTGACCGGCCTCAAGGTCGAGCGCCCGGTGGCCGAGGTGACCGAGGAAGACATCGACCGGATGATCGAAAACCTGCGCCAACAGCGCCGCAGCTGGAGCGCGGTGACGCGCCCGGCGAAGGTGGGCGACGCGGTCGACGTCGAGACCTGGTCCGAGGTCGACGGCCAGCGGCTGCCCGCGGAAGGCGCGGAGCGTGGCGTGTCGGTGATCGGCTCGGGCGCGATGTTCGCCGACATCGAGACGGCGCTGGTCGGCATGTCCAAGGGCGACGAGAAGGCGGTCGAGGTCACCTTCCCGGACGGCTGGCGCGTGCCGCAGCTCGCCGGCAAGACCGTGAACGTCCATCTGCGCGCCGAGCAGGTCTCGGAAGAGGTGCTGCCCGAGGCGGACGCCGCGTTCATCCGCAGCTTCGGCGTGAAGAGCGGCGAGATGGAGCAGTTCCGCTCCGACATCCGCACCAACCTGGAGCGCGAGCTCAAGTCCGCGCTGATGAATCGCCTGCGCCGCGCCGTCGGCGAGCAGCTGGTCGAGGCGTATGCCCACGTCGAACTGCCGCCGAACCTCGTCGAACAGGAAGCGCACGCACTGGTCGCCCAGGTGGCGGAGCAGGCGCGCCGCCAGGGCCGTCCGGCACAGCCGCCGGCGGATGCGCACAAGAACTTCATGGAGCCCGCGCGCAAGCGCGTGCTGGTGGGCCTGCTCGTAGGCGAGGTGGCCAGCAAGCACCAGCTGATGCTGGACCGCAAGCGCCTGGACGAGACCCTGCGCCTGATCGCCTCGACCTACGAGGAGCCGCAGCAGGTCATTGACTTGTATCGCAACGATCCCCAGCTTATGAGTGGACTGCAGAACCGGGTGATGGAGGAGCAGGTGATCGACTGGATCGCCGAGCGCGCCGACCACACAGACACGCAGCTGACCTTCCAGGAAGCGATCGCGCCGCAGGCGTGACGCCTCCGCTGACACGGGATTGAAATGAGCATCCAGACCAAGGCCCTGAACCTCGTGCCGATGGTGGTCGAACAGACCAGCCGCGGCGAGCGCGCGTACGACATCTATTCGCGCCTGTTGAAGGAGCGGGTGATCTTCCTGGTCGGCGGCATCGACGACCACGTGGCCAACGTGATCGTGGCGCAGATGCTGTTCCTCGAGGCCGAAAACCCCGAGAAGGACATCAACCTGTACATCAACTCGCCGGGCGGCATCGTCACGGCGGGCATGGCGATCTACGACACCATGCAGTTCATCAAGCCCGACGTCAGCACCATCTGCGTCGGCCAGGCGGCCAGCATGGGCGCGCTGCTGCTGGCATCCGGCGCGGCCGGCAAGCGCTACGCGCTGCCGAATTCGCGGGTGATGATCCACCAGCCCCTGGGCGGCTTCCAGGGCCAAGCGACCGACATCGAGATCCACGCCCGCGAGATCCTCTCGATGAAGCACAACCTGAACGCCATCCTGGCCCGCCACACCGGCCAGGCGATTGAAACGGTCGCCCACGACACCGAGCGCGACAACTTCAAGAGCGCGGAAGCCGCGCGCGAGTACGGCCTGATCGACGAAGTCCTCGAGCGCCGTCCGGAAGAGTCCATCCAGCCTGCCTGAACAGGCCGGCATCGCCGGATTCCCCCGCCCGCGGCTCCATGGCCGCGGCAGTCCGGGCCCGTCGCCCTTGCGACCCGGGGCCCGGGTGCTATTCTCGACCCCGACCCCCCGATACACCGATTGGCGAACGCATGACCGAAGATAGACAAGGCCGTTCCGGCGACAGCAGCAAGATCCTGTACTGCTCGTTTTGCGGGAAGAGCCAGCATGAGGTCCGCAAGCTGATCGCGGGCCCGAGCGTGTTCATCTGCGATGAATGCGTCGAGCTGTGCAACGACATCATCCGCGAAGAGCTGGAGGAGAAGGCGCAGAGCGCCCGCAGCTCGCTGCCCAAGCCGAAGGAAATCCTCGACGTCCTGGATCAGTACGTCATCGGGCAGTCGCGCGCCAAGAAGACCCTCGCCGTGGCGGTGTACAACCACTACAAGCGCATCGAGAGCCGGCAGAAGAACGACGAGGTCGAGCTGGCCAAATCGAACATCCTCCTGGTCGGCCCCACCGGTTCGGGCAAGACGCTGCTCGCCGAGACCCTGGCGCGGATGCTCAACGTGCCGTTCACGATGGCCGACGCCACCACGCTGACCGAAGCCGGTTACGTGGGCGAGGACGTTGAGAACATCATCCAGAAGCTGCTGCAGAAGTGCGACTACGACGTCGAGAAGGCGCAGCAGGGCATCGTCTACATCGACGAGATCGACAAGATCTCGCGCAAGAGCGAGAACCCGTCGATCACGCGCGACGTGTCGGGCGAGGGCGTGCAACAGGCGCTGCTGAAGCTCATCGAAGGCACCGTCGCCAGCGTGCCGCCGCAGGGCGGCCGCAAGCACCCGCAGCAGGAGTTCCTGCAGGTCGACACCCGCAACATCCTGTTTATCGTCGGCGGCGCGTTCGCCGGCCTGGACAAGATCATCCAGGCCCGGTCCACCGAGGCCGGCGGCATCGGCTTCGGCGCCAAGCTCAAGAGCAGCGAGCGCAAGGCCGAAGTCGGCAAGGTGCTGGCCGAAGTCGAGCCCGAGGACCTGATCAAGTTCGGCCTGATCCCCGAGTTCGTCGGCCGCCTGCCGGTGGTCGCGACGCTCGAGGAGCTCGACGAAGCGGCCCTGGTGAAGATCCTGTCCGAGCCCAAGAACGCCATCACGAAGCAGTTCCGCAAGCTGTTCGAGATGGAGGGCGTGGAGCTGGAGTTCCGCCCCGACGCGCTGGCTGCCATCGCGCGCAAGGCGCTCAAGCGCAAGACCGGCGCGCGCGGCCTGCGCACCATCGTCGAATCGGTGCTGCTCGACACCATGTACGACCTGCCGTCGCAGGAAAACGTGAGCAAGGTCGTGGTCGACGAGTCGGTGATCGAACACAAGTCCGAGCCCTACCTGATCTACGAATCGGCTCCCGCCGCGCCAGCGAAGGCCGCCTCGGGCGACTGAGCCAAGGCGCGCTCCGGGCCCCTCGCGGGCCTGGACACTTTCCCGGACAGGCCGCATCGCGGCCTTGCTCCCGCCTGAACGCAGCACGCGCCGCAGCATCCTGCGGCCGCCCCGTTCCAGTGCTTGCATCCACCGCCGCGGAACCCCATAACCTGCCCATGCGGCGCCCAACCTGCCGCCCGCCATGTCCAGGAGTTCCGATGAGCACCCCCCAGCCCGCCACCTTCGACCTGCCGGTCCTGCCCCTGCGCGACGTGGTGGTGTTTCCGCACATGGTCATCCCCCTGTTCGTGGGCCGCGACAAGTCCATCCGCGCCCTCGACCTGGCGATGGAGGGCGCCAAGCAGGTGCTGCTGGTCGCGCAGAAATCCGCCGAGACCGATGACCCGGGCGTCGAGGACCTGCATCCCGTGGGCACGGTGGCGCAGGTGCTGCAGCTGTTGAAGCTGCCCGATGGCACCATCAAGGTGCTGGTTGAAGGCGTTTCCCGCGCGACGGTCGACGCGGTGCGCGAAGTCGACGGCACCCTGGCCGGCATCTGCAGCGTGGTCGAGCCGGTCGAGGACCGCGAGCCGCGCGAAGTCGAGGCCGTCGCACGTTCGCTGATGGGCCTGTTCGAGCAGTACGTGAAGACCAACCGCAAGCTGCCGCCCGAGCTGTTGCAGACGCTTGCCGGTATCGACGAGCCCTCGCGCCTGGCCGACACCGTCGCCGCGCACCTGGGCGTGCGCCTGGGCGAAAAGCAGCGTCTCCTGGAAACCTTCGGCATCGCCGGGCGCCTGGAGATGCTCGTCGGTCTGGTCGACGGCGAGATCGACGTGCAACAGATGGAGAAGCGCATCCGCGGCCGCGTGAAGTCGCAGATGGAGAAGTCGCAGCGCGAGTACTACCTCAACGAGCAGATGAAGGCGATCCAGAAGGAACTGGGCGACATGGACGACGCGCCCAACGACCTCGAGGAGCTCGCGCGCAAGATCGCGGCCGCCGGCATGCCCAAGCCCGTGGAGACGAAGGCCAAGTCCGAGCTCAACAAGCTCAAGCAGATGTCGCCGATGGCGGCCGAAGCCTCGGTGGTGCGCAACTACCTCGACTGGCTGCTGGGCGTGCCGTGGAAGAAGCGCAGCAAAGTCCGCAAGGACCTCAAGGCCGCGCAGGAAACGCTCGACGCCGACCACTACGGCCTGGAGAAAGTGAAGGACCGCATCCTCGAATACCTCGCCGTGCAGACGCGGGTGTCGAAGATGAAGGGCCCGATCCTGTGCCTGGTCGGGCCGCCGGGCGTGGGCAAGACCTCGCTCGGGCAGTCGATCGCCAAGGCCACCAACCGCAAGTTCGTGCGCATGTCGCTGGGCGGCGTGCGCGACGAGGCCGAGATCCGCGGCCACCGCCGGACCTATGTCGGCTCGATGCCGGGGCGCATCGTGCAGAACCTTACCAAGGCAGGCACGAAGAACCCGCTGTTCGTGCTCGACGAGATCGACAAGATGTCGATGGACTTCCGGGGCGACCCGTCTTCGGCGCTGCTTGAAGTGCTCGATCCCGAGCAGAACAACGCCTTCAACGACCACTACCTCGAGGTCGACCTCGACCTGTCGGAGGTGATGTTCGTCGCGACCTCGAACTCGCTCCGCATCCCCGGGCCGTTGCTCGACCGCATGGAAGTGATCCGCATCCCCGGCTACACCGAGGAAGAGAAGATCAACATCGCCATGCGCTACCTGCTGCCCAAGCAGATCAAGGCCAACGGCCTGCGCGACGGCGAGCTGAAGATCGCAGAGGGCGCGATCCAGGACATCGTGCGCTACTACACGCGCGAGTCCGGCGTGCGCAACCTCGAACGCGAGATCGCCAAGATCTGCCGCAAGGTGGTCAAGGAGGTCGCGCTGGCCGGGCCGCAGGCCAAGAAGGCGCGCGCGCTGAACGTCAACGCGAAGAACCTCGACAAGTACCTGGGCGTGCGCCGCTATGATTTCGGGCGCGCCGAACAGGACAACGAGATCGGCCTGGTCACGGGGTTGGCATGGACCGAGGTCGGTGGCGACCTGCTGCAGATCGAATCGACGCTGGTGCCGGGCAAGGGCCAACTCACGCTGACCGGCCAGCTTGGCGACGTGATGAAGGAGTCGGCATCGGCTGCGTTGTCGGTGGTGCGCGCGCGCGCCGAGCGACTGGGCCTCGAGCTCGACTTCCTGCAGAAGCGCGACATCCACGTGCACGTGCCTGATGGCGCCACGCCGAAGGACGGCCCGAGCGCCGGCATCGCGATGGCGACGTCGTTGGTGTCCACGCTGACCCGGATCCCGGTGCGCGCCGAAGTGGCGATGACCGGCGAGATCACCCTGCGCGGCAAGGTCACCGCGATCGGCGGCCTCAAGGAAAAGCTGCTGGCCGCGCTGCGTGGCGGCGTGACCACCGTGATCATCCCGGAGGAGAACCGGAAGGACCTCGCCGACATCCCGAAGAACGTGACCCAGGGCCTGAAAATCGTTCCCGTGAAGTGGATCGACGAGGTGCTCGACCTGGCGCTCGAGCGGCCGCTTCCGCCTCTGCCGGCGCCTGTCCCGGTGGAGAACGTGGCGCGTCGCCCGTCGCGCAAGACGTCACCGCGGGCGGATGTCAAGCACTGATGGCGCAGCGTTTTTCTTGCGTGCCACCGGGGGCGCTGGTATAAATTCGCGCTCGCATCACGGCCTGGGGCCGCACGCGATCCCGGAGCCGCGGCGGTCACGCCGCCCGCTGGCCCGCCACCAATTCGAGCGACCCGTCGGTCGCGCAGGAGCACCGAATACATGAACAAGAACGATCTGGTCTCGGCCGTTGCCGAAGAGGCCAACCTGTCCAAGGCCGATGCCGCACGTGCCGTCGATGCCGTGCTGTCCTCGGTGGGCAAGGCCCTGCAGCAGGGCGACACCGTGGCCCTCGTCGGCTTCGGCACCTTCCAGGTCAAGGAGCGCGCCGCCCGCACGGGCCGCAATCCGCGCACCGGCGAAGAGATCGCGATCGCCGCCTCGAAGAATCCTGTCTTCAAGGCTGGCAAGGCGCTGAAGGATGCTGTAAACTAAGCGGCCCGCTTGGGTGCTTAGCTCAGCGGTAGAGCGTCTCCTTTACACGGAGAGGGTCGTGGGTTCGATCCCCTCAGCACCCACCAGTCAGGGCTGACGTTCGCAACAGGTTCGACGACGCGGAGTGGTAGTTCAGTTGGTTAGAATGCTGGCCTGTCACGCCGGAGGTCGCGGGTTCGAGTCCCGTCCACTCCGCCAGTCACACCAGGAAGGCGCCCGCAAGGGCGCCTTTCTTCTTTTGGGCCCTACGGGGCCGCGCCTGCCGGGCATGCGCTAAACTGCCGCGCTACGTCCAACGCGTGCCCTGACATGCTGCAAGCACTCCGAGAAAAAACCTCCGGCTGGATCGCACTGGTCATCGTCATCATCCTGGCGATTCCCTTTGCCTTCTTCGGCATGGAGCAATACCTGTTCCAGAACTCGGCGAACTACGCCGCCAAGGTCGAGGCACCGCCGTCGTGGTGGCGCTCCGCGCCGGACATCTGGCCGGTGCGCAAGGCGTTCTGGGTGTCGCAGGAGATCACCGTCGACGAGTTCCGCTCGGAGTTCGAGCTCGCGCGCCAGCAGGCGCGGGCCACCGAGGGCGACGCCTTCGATGCGCGCGCGTTCGAGCAGACGGAAAACAAGCTGCGCGTGCTCGACCAGGTGGTCGACCGCAGCGTGCTGGCCTTGGCCGCGCGCAGCGCCGGCGTCGCGGTGGGCAATGCCCGCGTGGCCGAGGTCGTGGCGTCGATGCCCGAGTTCCAGGTCGACGGGCGCTTCGATCCGCAGCGCTACCAGATGCTGCTGCAGTCCCGCGTGCCCGCGCAGTCGCCGCTCCAGCACCAGGAAGAGATCCGCGAGCGCCTGCAGATGCTGCTGCTGCCCAGCCGCGTGGCCGGCACCGCATTCGCGAGCCCCGGCCAGGTCGAGCGCACCATGCAGCTCCTCGGCCAGCAGCGCGACGTCGACATGGCGATGATCCCGGCGCCCACGCCGGACGCCGGTGCGATCGCCGCCGCCGACATCCAGGCCTGGTACGACAGCCACCGCGCCGATTACCGCGCGCCGGAAGAAGTGTCGATCGAGTTCGTCGAGATCCTCGGCGACGCGGTGCCCGAGCCGGCCGCGGCCGACGAAGCCACGCTGCGGACGCGCTACGAGCAGGAGAAGGCACGCTTCGTCGAGCCGTCGCAGCACCTGGTGTCGCACCTCCTGGTGCGCGTGCCCGACGGCGCCGATGCCGCCACGCGCGATGCAGCCAAGGTGCGTGCGGAGGGCCTCGCGGCCCAGGCGCGCGCCGACGGCGCAGACTTCGCGGCCATCGCGCGCGCGGAATCCGACGACGAAGGCTCCAAGGCCGGTGGTGGCGACCTCGGCTGGCTTGAGCAGGGGATCATGGGCGAGACCTTCGACAGCGCAGTGAAGGCGGCACAGCCCGGCGTCGCAAGCGATCCGGTGCTGACCGACTTCGGCTGGCATGTGCTGCTGGTGCGCGACGTCCGCGAGGGCAGGGACGTGCCGTTCGAGGACGCACGCGAGGAACTTGCCGCAGCCCAGGCCGTCTCCGACCGCGAGCGCGGCTTCAACGAGCTGATCGGCCGCCTGGTGGACCAGGTCTACCGCAACCCCAGCTCGCTGGGGCCGGCGGCTCGCGAGGCAGGCCTGCCGGTGCAGAAGGCGGGTCCCTTCGTCCGCGGCGGCGGTGAAGGCGTCGCTGCCAATCCGGCGGTGCAGCGCGCCGCGTTCTCCGACGCGCTGGTGCAGGACGGCACCGTCAGCGATCCGATCGAGCTCGGTACCAACCACAGCGTGCTGATCCGTGTGACCGAGCACCAGCCCGAGCGCGAGCGGCCGCTGGCCGAAGTCCGCGACCAGGTCGTCGCCTCGATCCGCGTCGACCGTGCCCGCCAGGCAGCGCTGGCCGAGGCCGACGCGGCCGTGGCCGAGATTGCAGGTGGCAAGGCGCTTGCCGAACTCTCCGAGGCAAGCGGCTGGCAGCACATGGCACTGCCGGGCATGCGCCGCGGCATGCCGATGCCGTCCGCGGAAGCCAACGAGGGCATCTTTGCCGCCCCGGAGCCGGCGGAAGGCGGCGTGTCCGCCGGTCGAGTGGTGCAGGACGACGGCAGCATCGTCGTCTATGCCGTGACCAGGGTGGTGCCGGGTGACGTGGCCGAAGCCAGCGCCGAGGAGCGCAACATGATCGCGGGCCAGCTCGCGCGCCTGGCAGGCGACGAGGACGCGATGGCCCTGCTGCGCGCCCTGCGCAAGCAGGTGCGCGTGACCACGATCGAGGCGCGCCTGTAACGGGGGGCGGCCGACGCAATCGCTGGAAACAAAGAAGCCCGGCCATGCCGGGCTTCTTCCGTTCGGGGCGCCTGCACGGCATCCGCGCAGGCTTCCGCCAGTGCCGCTCAGTCGGCGGCGTCGCCTGCGGGCTCTTCCAGCCCGGTCATGCTGACGATGTTGTAGCCGGCATCGACGTAGGTGACTTCGCCGGTGATGCCCGAAGCGAGGTCCGAGCACAGGAACGCGGCGACGTTGCCGACGTCCTCGATGCTGACCGTGCGCCGCAGCGGCGCATGCGATTCGACGTGGCCGAGGATCTTCCGGAAGCCACCGATGCCCGCCGCGGCCAGGGTCTTGATCGGCCCGGCCGAGATCGCGTTCACGCGGATGCCTTCAGGCCCCAGGTTGTAAGCCAGGTAGCGCATGGTGGCTTCCAGGCTGGCCTTGGCCACGCCCATCACGTTGTAGCTGGGCAGGGTGCGCACGGCGCCCAGGTAGCTCAGCGTCAGCACGGCGCCCTTGCGTCCTTGCATCAGCGGCCGCGCGCCCTTGGCGAGCGCTGCGAGCGAGTAGGCGGAGATGTCCTGCGAAATCGAGAATGCTTCACGCGACAGGCCGTCCAGGAACTGGCCGGCGATAGCCTCGCGCGGGGCGAACGCGATGGCGTGGATCAGGATGTCGAAGCCGTCCGGCCAGTGCGTGCCGAGGTCGGCGAACAGGGCGTCGATCTGGGCGTCGTCGGAGACATCCAGCGGGAAGACCGGACCGCCGCCCAGGCGCCCGGCCACGTCTTCGACTCGCGACTTGAGCTTTTCGTTCTGGTAGGTGAAGGCCAGCTCGGCGCCTTCGCGATGCATCGCTTCGGCGATGCCGTTGGCGATGGAGCGCTGGCTGGCGATGCCGGTGATCAGTGCGCGCTTGCCCTGCAGGAATCCCATGGTGTGTTCGACTCTATGGAAGGGAGCTGGCTAGTTTGCCACGGGCGCCACCGAAGGGGCCGCGGCCGCCGGCACCAGCACCTGGCGACCAGCCGTGCCGCCTGCGGAGCCGTGCGCCGGATTGAGGCGCCGGAGGCGCGCGGGATCGATGCCCGTGCGACGGGCGTAGCCGTCCAGGCCGGCGGGCTCCTCGGCAAGGTCGATCGCCACGAGGGGCGCGATCGGCCGGTCCAGCGCCTGCCGCCAATCCTCGTTTTCACCGGCCTCCACCATCAGGCACGACAGTGCATGCAGCTTGCGCACATAGGCGCGGGTGATGCCGGAAAGGCTTTCAAGGGCCTCCGGATCCGCGGCGGCCGCGCGCTGGTCATGGCGCCGCAGGGCGCCGAGCACGCGGTACTCGCCTGCGTTGAAGGCCATCACCGCGAGCCGCCAGTCGCCGGCGAACATGCCGTGCAGGGTCTTGAGATAGCGCACCGCCGCACGGGTGGCGTCGACGGGTGAAAGGCGTCCGTCGTAGCCGCCGCGCATCGGGATCTTGTGGTTGCGCGCGGTGACCGCGATGAACTGCCACAGGCCTGCAGGTCCGCTGCTGCTGCGCGCGCCGGGGCGATAGCCGCTTTCGACGAAAGGGATCAGCGCGTATTCGGTTGGCAGGTGGGCGCTGCGCAGCGCCTCGACCACGTAGCCGAACAGCGGCAGGACCTCGCTGTCGCCGGCGACGAGCTGGCCGGGGACGTGCGCGAAGTGCTGCCGCCAGCGCGGGCTGGCGTCCGTGCAGCCGGGCTGCGCGAGGCCGTCGACGAAGCGTTCGTAGATCGTCACGCCGTTCGTGGCGCGGGCGGGTGCGGGTACGACCGCGGATTGCACGGGCGCGGTCGGGGTTGGCGTTGGCGTTGGCGTTGGCGTAGCTCCGGCCGCCTCGATGGCGAGCGGTTCGGTCGGGCTTCCGGAGGCAGGAGCGCTGGCTTCGTCGACGGCGACCTCCCCGGTTTCGCCCGCGGCAGCCGGCCCCGCGAAGATCGCCAGCAGCAGCGCCAGCGCCGTCGCAAACGTGTGCGCCCTCATGCGCGGAATCCGTTCTTCCAGCGCCGCAGTGCGGCGAAGGTGCCGACCCGGGAGAGGCCGTCGTCACCCGACCACGCGGCGACCGCCACGCGTATCGCGGGCGCGTCCACGCGCAGGAAGGGATTGCAGGCACGCTCGAGGTCGAGCGTGACGGGAAGCGTGGGCAGGGAATCGTCGCGCAAGGCGGCCACCTCTTCGCTGCGGCGCGCCAGCGCCGGGTTGTCGGGGTCGACCGCCCGAGCGAAGGCGGCGTTGGACTGCGTGTACTCGTGCCCGCAGCACACCAGGGTGTCGCCGGGCAGGGCCGCGAGCCGGTCCAGCGACGCCAGCATTTGCGCCGGCGTGCCTTCGAACAGGCGGCCGCAGCCGAGACTGAAGAGGGTGTCGCCGCAAAACAAGAGGCCATGGCCGTGGAATGCGATGTGGCTCACGGTATGGCCGGGCACGGCGAGGACTTCGAACGCATGGCCGGCGACTTCGAACCGGTCGCCATCCCCGACCCGCCGGCTCGCCAGCGGGATCCGTTCATCGCCGGGCGCGACCACGACCAGGTCCGGCCAGCGCGTGCGCAGCGCGGCCACGCCGCCGATGTGGTCGTCGTGGTGGTGGGTGAGCAGCACCGCATGCGGCCGCCAGCCGCCGGCGTCGGCGGCGGCCAGCACCGGTGCCGCGTCGCCGGGGTCGACCACGATTGCGCCACGCCCGTCCCCGGGCGGCAGCACCCAGATGTAGTTGTCGGCGAATGCGGGCAGTGCAAGCAGGGTCGGGGTCATATGCGGGACCCCGGTCGGGGGCTGGGCGTCTAGAATGGCGACCATGCCGCTCCGTTCCCGCCCCGGTCAACCCGACGCAGCCCAGGCCTGGTTCGCGTCCAGCGAAGGCGCAGTGCTGCTCGGCAGCGAGCGCGAGGTCGTCGAGCACGCGCTCCTGGAGCGCCCTGCGCAGCCCTGGCTGTGGCTTGCGCCACTGCCCCAGGCGCGCCCCGAGGGCGGCCGCGGCCTGGCCCTGTACGCGCGTGGCGAACGCTTCGCCGGCGAGGTGGCCTGTGGGCTGCCCCTGCCCCTGCCCAGCGGCGCCTTCGGCACCGTGGTGCTGCAGCACGTGGCCACCCCCGACGCCCGCGGCGCCGAGCTGCTCGACGAGGTCGGGCGCGTGCTGGTGCCCGGCGGGCGCGTCCTGCTGTTCGCGCTCAATCCGCTGTCTCCCTATCGCTGGCGCTGGCGGGGCCACGGCCTGAGTGCGGCTGAACCCCTGTCCTGGCGTCGCCTGCTGCGCCGGGCGGGCCTGGAACCCGACGCGGTGTCGGAAGGCATGGGCCCGCGATGGGAACCGGTGCTCGATCCGCGACTGCAGCATGGGACCGGCCTGCGCGCCGCCTACCTGGTGCGCGCCGAGCGGCGCAGCCAGCCCCTGACGCCGGTGCGGCAGCACCGCCTGCTGCCGGTGGCGACGGGAGCGGCTCCCGCATGAAGGCGGTGGAGGTGCATACCGACGGGGCCTGTCTCGGCAACCCCGGTCCCGGCGGCTGGGCGGCGCTGCTGCGCTATGGCGTGCGCGAGCGCGAGCTGGTCGGCGGCGAAGCGCTGAGCACCAACAACCGCATGGAGCTGATGGCGGCGATCGTGGCGCTGGAGACGCTGACCGAGGCGTGCGAGGTCACCCTGCACACCGACTCGCAGTACGTCCGCCAGGGCATCACCGAATGGATGCGCAACTGGGTCAGGCGCGGCTGGAAGACCAGCGGCGGCGACCCGGTGAAGAACCGCGACCTCTGGGAGCGCCTGCATGCCGCCACCGGCCGCCACGTCATCGACTGGCGCTGGGTGAAGGGGCATTCCGGCGACCCCGACAACGAGCGCGTCGACGAGCTCGCGCGCAACGAAGCCATCAAGTTCAAGGCCGCCGCCCGCTGAGCCCGTTCCCGACCGCTACGCCCCGTCACGCCACCCCAGAGATGCAGATGCGCCAGATCGTCCTCGACACCGAAACCACCGGCCTGGAATGGCGCAAGGGCAACCGCGTCGTCGAGATCGGCTGCGTCGAACTGGTCGAGCGCCGGCCCACCGGCCGGACCTGGCAGCGCTATATCCATCCCGAGCGCGAGTTCGAACCCGGCGCGCAGGAGGTCACCGGCCTGACGCTGGACTTCCTCGCCGACAAGCCGAAGTTCGCGGCGATCGCCGACGAGTTCCTGGAGTTCATCGCCGGCGCCGAACTGGTGATCCACAACGCGGCCTTCGACGTCGGTTTCCTCGACAACGAGTTTTCGCTGCTGCCCGTCAGTCCCGGCAAGATCCGCGACCACGCGTCGGTGCTCGACTCGCTTGAAATGGCGCGCCAGCGCTACCCGGGCCAGCGCAACTCGCTGGATGCCCTGTGTCGCCGGCTGGGTGTGGACAACGCGCACCGCCAGCTGCACGGCGCGCTGCTCGACGCCCAGCTGCTGGCCGAGGTCTATCTGGCGCTGACGGCCGGGCAGACGGAGCTCGGCCTCGCCGGGCCTGTCGTGCCCGAAACGGCCACGTCGCGACTCGACCGGCCGCGTCCGGAGGCGCTCGGTCCGCGCCCACGCGTGATGGTGCCGGCGACCGAACTCGAGGCGCACCGCGAACGCGTGGATGCGATCCGCAGCCGCGCGGGACGGGCCTTGTGGGACGAGGCGGTGGAGGAGGCCGCAACCACGGCCTGAGGCAGAAGCGCGCCGCGCTCAGTGGCGGCGCACCAGCACCACGGTGACGTTGTCAGAGCCGCCGCCGTCGAGTGCCGCGGCCACCAGCCCGTCGACGCATTCCTGCGCGCTGCATTCGTTGTGCGCAAGCACGCGGGCGATGCCGCGGTCGTCGACTTCCTCGGTCAGGCCGTCGCTGCACAGCAGCAGCTGCATCCCGGGCGCCAGCTCGCCGGACATGGTCTCGACGTTGAGCGCCTGGGGATCGGTCACGCCCAGCGCCTGGGTCACCACGTTGCGGTGCGGGTGGCTGCGGGCCTGGTCGATGCTGATCGCGCCCTGGGTAATGAGCTCTTGGACGTAGCTGTGGTCTTGCGAAAGCTGGGCCAGCTTGCCATCGCGCCAGATGTAGACGCGGCTGTCGCCGACCCAGGCCACTTCGAAGCGGTTGCCGCTGATGCGCGCGGCGACCACGGTGGTGCCCATGGGCAGGGCGTCCTGGCGCTTGCGCGAGGCGCTGATGATCTCTTCGTCGGCGATGCGGATCGCCTGCGCCAGCGACGTGCCCTGGCGGGTCTCGCGCACGATCGCCTCGCGCGCCAGCGCGCTGGCGACCTCGCCATATTCATGACCGCCCATGCCGTCGGCCACCAGCCACAGGCCCAGCTCGCTGTCGCCGTAGTAGGTGTCTTCGTTGAGCTCGCGGCGCAGGCCGACGTGCGTGAGATGGCCGAACTCGATCATGCGCTTGCCGCGTTTCCCAGAAGGGCTGCATGAGAGAACGGAGGCGGCAGGCGGGAGAGGTCAGCTGGCATGCGGTGTGGAATGTTTTGCGCGGATCGAGGAGAGGAGAGGATGGTATACGGCGAGTGGAGGGGGTGTGGGGATTGGCCTTTGGTCGGGTGGATATGGCGGAAAGCCCTGGGGTCATGTGGGTGCCCGGGGCGTCTTGCGGGGATTGTCCGGCCTTCGGCCGGGCGCCCTTCGGCGCTGCGCGCCTTCGGGTCGAATCGGAGGGTTGAATCGAGCTGCCCCCCTCTCCGCCAGATACGCGAAAACCCCCTTGCGGGGGCCTTTGCGTATCTGGCGCATCGCGTTCCGGGGGAAAGTAGGCGTGAGGCTGAGCGCAAGGATGTCGCCTACCTAAAGCTGCGGCCGCGAGACTAACGCGAAGTGGGGAGCCAAGCCACTGGAACATCCTCACTACCGGCACAAGGCTGGCCAAGACTGCTAAAAGGGTTGGGGATAGCTAGAAGGCCAGCGGTACCCCGACAAGGCATGTCGGGGTACCGTTGGCTTGTTGATCTGCAAGCATTGGAACCGCCCACACCGAAGGTCAAGTCCGCCCGAGAGCGCCAGGGTTGAATGCAGGATGAGGCTAACGAGCTATGACGAAAAGAATCCAGTTTCGGTCAGTGACTGGAATCGAAAGTTCGTCGATTCAGAAACACGCGCTGCTGGAAAGTTCATCCGGACATCACCCGCACAAGCTGCTGGACTAGTATCACCGAAACCATGCCGAACACAATGTAGGCGATGGGCCATGCCCAGTCCGGTCGTCTCAATCGCACGTAGGCCGCGATGATGCCCCCGATAATAAATCCAGCGGGGATTGCTAGGACCCAGAAATTCATGGAATCACCAATTATCCAAGCCAGGATACTCGGCTTTGCATTGTTTACTGGTCGATGACAGCTCACCCATGGCGAGCCCGAAACTCGCGCCGGCGGCTAGACAAAGGGCAAGCCCGACCCCGCTTGGAGATGTAGCACATGCAGCCACCATTCCAGTCCCCGCCAGTGCCGAGGAAGCGGTGGCTAGATTAGCCCTGTCGCATGCGTCGAGGCGCGATCTCTCAAAGCTGTGGCGATCATGGGCAATCAACTCCTGCTGGGTGATCGACCCGCCACCTTCCGAGCCACCCCACCCGGCACCCCAGCCTGAGTAGAAGAGCAGGTTACTTTCCCACGAACTGACACCGCAAGGTCCGAGTTCACACGGCATCGGTAGAACAGGACACAAATAGTGTTCGCACATGCGTTTGCCGACGCCATTCCCCGGGTTGAAGCCAGCTTCGATGTCTGCCTCATGCCACTTTGCGGAATCCGGACTTATGCAAATGAAATCGCCGCACATATCGGGCTCTGGCAATTGCCAAATGCTGTCGTCAACTGCGACCCGTGGGGCTGTTATGGTGAAAAGGAAATCAGGATCTGAGAGTGTGCTCCTCAATTTAACAAGATTTGCCGCGCGAACCTGCGGGATATCTGAGGTGCCAGCTATTGCTTCCTCGAACGTTAGTGAAGCCTCAGGTTCACCAGGCCGATTCAAGTAGATGCGGTCAGTCGTCTTGTCTATCAGCAGGCTCACTCCTCCCTGCATTTCCACGTACAACTGTTCGCTGGAGGGGTCTGACGAGGCGTAAATTAGACCCGAGTCGCTTGCGGAGACGACCGGTGGAATCGTGAATAGCAACAATGCAACAGTCGTGACTAGATATTTCATGCCATGCTCCTTGGCAGTGGAACTTCCGAATGCGTTTTCTACACCATAATTGGACAGCGCGGCAATTTCGCTTGATGGTGAAACCGCTCGATCTGATATAGGGAAGGTCTGAAAATTCGTCCTGACGTTGCAATTTCAGGATTGAAGAAGGGCTGCCACCTCCACCTTGCCGCGTTCTTCGATGGGCAGAAGGTGCGGCAGGATATAACGCTAGGAACGATTATCGGAGAGTATTGGAAGGAAACGGTTACCAGCGGCGACGGTAGGTACTTCAATTGCAATTTGCAGAAGAAGTCCTGCACGCGCGCGGGCCTGGTACGTTTGCTCGCGGTGACGATGCGAAGTGGGGCAACCTCCACTTCGCCCTTAGCTACCTGGCCAAGGCGAACTACTACAAGCGGTTCATTCTTGACCGTGCTGTGTGGCAGCGGCGCTGTAGCATCCAGCGTCGGCGGCCCTGCTGGATCAACAGCCATGCTAGCGGTCATGGTCACGGTGATCGCAGCTTACGACTGCTTACGACCTGATCTTCGACCCCGGCGCGGTCTCCGCGCGTCATCACCGGGACAAGAGGGACTTCCTCCGTCTCGGCACCCCAGCGGGAGAAATTGGAAGCTGGCTCGAATCGTGGCTTGCTTAGAAGCGCGAGGTGCGGGACGTTGGGAATAAAGTAAGTAACGAAAAGGCCACTCCGAAGAATGGCCTTTAAGATCAATACGTTAAGTCATAAACTGGCGGAGAGGGGGGGATTCGAACCCCCGAGGCGCTATAAACGCCTGCCTGATTTCGAGTCAGGTACATTCAACCGCTCTGCCACCTCTCCGGTGGTCCCGGCCACGAGGGCCGGGGGCGCAATGATACGGCGATGGGGCGGGGCCCACAAGACGAGCCGCTACACTGTGCGGCCCCGAAGACGCCGCGGCCGCATCCATGTCCGAGATCATCGTTCCCGTCTCCTTTGGCGAGCTGCTCGACAAGATCTCGATCCTGCAGATCAAGTCCGAGCGCATGAGCGACGAAGCCAAGCTGGCCAACGTCCGCCGCGAACTCACGGCGCTGGAGAACACCTGGATGGCGCACCCGGCCGCCGGCAACGACATCGCCCGCCTGCGCGCGGACCTGAAGGCGGTCAACGAGCGGCTCTGGGAGATCGAGGACGACGTCCGCCTGAAGGAGAAGGCCCAGGCCTTCGACGACGATTTCGTCCGCCTGGCGCGCAGCGTCTACCTGGAAAACGACGAGCGCGCGCGGATCAAGAAGGCGATCAACCTCGCGCTTGGCTCGAGCTACGTCGAGGAAAAGTCGTACCAGGACTACGGCGCCGGCGGCTGAGCATTGGCGGCCACCGTGCCGCGGCCCGTGCCCTTCAGCCCGGATGCTCGGCGCGGTAGCGTTCGAACGCGCCGATCGCCTCATCCACGGTGATGAGGTCCATCACCCCTTCGCGCTCGATCTTCGTGCCCCAGCGCAGCCGGGCCGACGGCTTGCCCAGGAAGCGGCGCGCGGCGTCGTCGTAACGGTCCACGCAGTAGCGGCGGTCGGAGTACGGGCCGCTGCGGGCAGGGTCGGTCGCCGCATGCAGCCCCAGCACCTTCGTGCCCATGGCGTTGGCGATATGGGTGGGCCCGGAGTCGGGCGTCATCACCAGGTCGGCGCGTTCGAGCAGGGCCGGCAGCTGCTTCAGCGTGTCCTTGCCCACCAGGTCGAGCAGCGGCACCCCGGCCGCGGCGAGGATGGCGTCGGCGGTGTTCCGCTCCAGTTCGCTGCGGCCGCCGCACAGCACCACGCGCCAGCCCTGCGTCACGGCATGTGCGGCGACCGCGGCGTTGCGCTCCGGGCTCCAGTTGCGCAGGGCGTGGCTGGAGCAGGGCGAGACCACCAGCGTCGGCTGGCCGTCGTCGGGCCATTGCGCGCGCGCCCATGCGCGGGCGTCCGCGGGCACGGGCAGGTTCCACTCGATGCGGTCCTGGCGCAGGCCCAGCGGTCGCACGAACGCGCCGAGCACGTCCAGCACATGGCTCCCGGCATCGGCGGGAATGCGCTCGTTGACGAACAGCCCGTGCAGCTCCTTGGAGCGCGCGCGGTCGTAGCCGATGCGCCGCCGCGCCCGCACCGTGCGTGAGAGCAGGTTGGCGCGCAGCGCGAGCTGCATCAGCAGCAGGGCGTCGAAGTCGCGCCCGGCAAGCTCCCGGCGCAGTGCCCCCATGCCCTCGCGCCCGGTCTTCTTGTCGTAGACCACGAACTCCACGCCGGGCAGGCCTTCAAGCAGGCGCTGCTCGCCCTTGCCGATGATCCAGGTCAGCGCGACGTCCGGCCAGGCCCGCTGCAGCGTGTGCACCAGGGGCAGGACATGGGTCACGTCGCCGAGCGCGGACAGGCGCAGCAGGCAGATGGCACGCGGTGGATCGTTATCGGACTTGGACAAGCTTGCTAGACTCCGGCGGATGGCACAATTCGACGCCACCGAGAGCCTGACGCCGTTCCGCGCCGGACCTGGCGGGCGCGGTATCGGCTCGATTCTGTTCGACCAGACGCAGCTGCGGCAAGCCGACCCCCGCTGGTTCGACCCCGACGCCTGGGGGCCGCGTGCCGTCCCGGTGTCGGGCAGCGGCCGCGGCGGCGCCTGGTTCATCCAGGACACCAGCCACGGGCCCTGCGTGCTGCGCCATTACCTGCGGGGCGGCATGGCCGCGGCGGTGAGTCGCGACCGCCATCTGTGGCGCGGCGTCGAACGCGTGCGCAGCTTCGCCGAGTTCCGGCTGCTGCGTGAGCTCGGCAAGCGCAAACTCCCGGTGCCGCAGCCCATCGCGGCCTCCTATGTGCGCGAGGGGCCGACCTATCGCGCGGCGATCCTGATGCAGCGCCTCATGGATGTGCGCTCGCTTGCGGACATGGCGGCCGGCGATCCGGCCACAGTGCCGTGGGAAGACACCGGACGCCTGGTCGCGCGCTTCCATCGCGAAGGGCTCGACCATGCCGACCTCAATGCGCACAACATCCTTTATGACGACGCCGGCCGCGGCTGGCTGATCGATTTCGACCGCAGCCGCATGCAGATCCCGGCCACCGGCTGGCGTGCACGCAACCTGTCGCGCCTGGAGCGCTCCCTGCTCAAGGTCCGCGGCGCGCGCAGCGAGGCCGAGGTGCGCGAGGATTTCGCCCGCCTGCGCCGTGGCTACGACAAGCATTGGGAGCGGGGTATCTGAGCATGGCCTGGGCGCTGCGGTTCCAGGGGGTGGGCAGCGCGTCGGCGGTGTCGCTGGGTTCCCCGATGGCCACCATCGAGCGCGATGGCGTGCCGTGGCTTGCCATCGACTGCGGCGCGGAAGGCCTGACCGCCTATCTCGCACGCTATGGCGCGCCGCCGCCGGCACTGTTCATCACCCACGTCCATCTCGACCACGTCGCCGGCTTCGAGCGCCTGTTCGTGGCGAACTATTTCGACCCCGCGCGTCGCGGCCGCATGCCACTGTACGTGCCGGTGGACGTGCTGCCGCTGCTGCACCGGCGCGTGGCCGCGTATCCCAATGCGCTCGCCGAGGGCGGCGCCAATTTCTGGGATGCGTTCCGCGTGGTGCCGGTGGGCGATGCCTTCTGGCACGACGGCGTGCGCCTGGAAGTGTTCGAAGCGCGCCATCACTGGCCGCGCACCGCCTTCGGGCTGCGGCTGCGGGGCAGCCTGGCCTGGACCGGCGACACCCGCCCGATCCCCGAGGTGCTGGCGGCAGCCGCCGACCAGGGCGAACTCATCGCCCACGACTGCGGCCTGCACGGCAACCCCTCGCACACCGGCATCGACGACCTGGAGCGCGAATACACGCCGGAGCTGCTGGCCCGCTGCGTGCTCTACCACTACGCCAGCGAGGCCGACGGCGACGCCCTGCGCGCGCGCGGGCACCGCGTGGCCCGTCCCGGCGAGGCGTTCGCGCTGGCCGAGCCGGTGCCGCATCAGGCGCTGTCGCCCTGAATGGAGGCAGCCCCGCCAACTTGCCTCGGCACCCGCGTCGATCGATACCGTTGCTGCCTTCCGGCCCTGGCGGGGTTTTCGATCTAGCGTCGCGAGGGGCCGACGGGGCCACCATGGAAACCTGCGAGCGGGCCCGTTGCGTGGCGCGCTTTGGAACTGGCGGAGAGAGGGGGATTCGAACCCCCGAAGCGCGGTTTAGACGCTTACACACTTTCCAGGCGTGCTCCTTCAACCACTCGGACACCTCTCCGCACCTGCCCGTGCGTCATGCCTGCCTTGGCGCGGCCGCACGGGACCCGCAATTCTAGCCTTCCCGTGGTTGCGTCGACAAGGAACATCGGTGTCGGGGGCGTCGGGAGGGCGCGGGAGGGCGCGGGAGGGCGCGGGTGGGCGCGCGGGACGGCGGGCTGGTGGGTGCTCCGTGGGCTGTCCCGCTGCGCGGGCCTTTATGCCCACTGCGCACCCCCCAGCCCGCCTTGCGACGCCGTGCCGCAGGCCGCCGGCGGAGTACCCCGCGCGCCCTCCGCCTCCGCAGCCATCGCCCACATCTTCACGTGGCAGAATGGCGCCATGTCCTATCTCGTCCTCGCCCGCAAGTGGCGCCCCAAGCGGTTCGCCGAGTTGGTGGGCCAGGAACACGTGGTTCGCGCGCTGGTCAACGCGCTCGATTCCGGCCGCGTCCACCACGCTTTCCTGTTCACCGGCACCCGCGGCGTCGGCAAGACCACGATCGCGCGCATCTTCGCCAAGAGCCTCAACTGCGAGCGCGGGGCTTCGAGCGATCCCTGCGGCGAGTGCGAGACCTGCCAGGCGATCGACGCCGGCCGCTACATCGACCTGCTCGAGATCGACGCCGCCTCCAACACCGGCGTCGACAATGTCCGCGACCTGATCGACAACGCGCAGTACATGCCCTCGCGCGGCCGCTACAAGGTGTACCTGATCGACGAGGTGCACATGCTGTCGAAGGCGGCGTTCAACGCGCTGCTGAAGACGCTCGAGGAGCCGCCGGAGCACGTCAAGTTCCTGTTCGCGACCACCGATCCGCAGAAGCTGCTGGTGACCGTGCTGTCGCGCTGCCTGCAGTTCAACCTCAAGCGCCTGGAGGAAGAGCAGATCCGCGGCCAGATCGCGAAGATCCTTGTTGCCGAAGGCATCTCGGCCGAGCCCGGCGCGGTGCGCCAGCTGGCCAAGGCCGCCGACGGCAGCATGCGCGATGGCCTGTCGCTCCTCGACCAGGCCATCGGCTACAGCGGCGCCGGCGCGAATGTCGCGCTGACCGACCAGGCGGTGGCGACCATGCTCGGTTCGGTGGACCGGACCCAGGTCGCGGCGCTGCTGGCGGCGCTGGCGCACGATGACGGCGATGCGCTGATGGCCACGATCGAGGTGCTCGCGGGGTTTTCGCCCGACTGGGCCGGTGTGCTCGACGCGCTGGCTGAAGCGCTGCACCGCATCCAGGTAAAGCAGCTGGTGCCGGGCGCCGGGACCGAGGCCGACGGCATCGACGTCACGGACTTGGCCGCCACGCTGCGGCCCGAGCTGGTGCAGCTCTGGTACCAGATGGCGGTGGGTGGACGCCGCGACATCAACCTCGCGCCAAGCGCGCGGGTGGGCTTCGAGATGAGCCTGCTGCGCATGCTCGCGTTCCGGCCCGGCGAGGGCCGGGCGGCGGCTGGAAGCGGTGGCGGAACGAGCACCACGGCTGCCGGCCAGGGTGGTGGCCGCTCGGCCGCGGCCGCGGCGCGTGCGGCGCTGGAGGGAGCCGCACCGGTGCCGCCGACCGCTGCGCCGCAGCCCCCGCCTCCGGCCCGGGCCCCGCAGCGAGTGCAGGAGGCTGCACCACCTCGAATGATGGCGCCCACGGCACCCGCGGTGACCACCGCGGTGGAGGACGCGCCGCCGTGGCTCGAGTCTCCCTCGCCGAACATGGATATGCCCGTGCCGCCCGTCGAAGCACGGCGCCAGGACGCCGTGCCGGCCCCTGTTGTCCCGGAGCGACCGGTCGCCCCGCCACCGGCGTCGCGTACCAGCGTGCTGGCGCCAGTCGATGTTGATGCCGGCTCGTGGCCGGACTTCATCGCGGGACTCGAGCTGCGCGGACCGGTGCGCGAGCTCGCGGCCAGCTGCGCCTTCGTTGCGCTTGGCGGCGACGTGCTGCGCCTGTCGCTGCCCGAGTCCGACGACCATCTGCGCGCGCCCTTCCTGGTGCAGCAGTTCGCCGACGCGCTGGGCACGGCATGGGGCACGCCGCCGCAGATCCGTTTCGAAGCGGGCATCGCGGTGAGCGACACCCTGCATGCGCGCAACGAGCGCGTGCGCGACGAGCGCCAGAGCGCGGCCGAAAACACCTTCAACAAGGATCCGCATGTGCAGCGCCTGATGGAGCAGGGCGCGCGCGTAGTCCCGGATTCGATCAGACCCATACAGGAACAGGAGCACTGACATGCGCGGAAATATCGCCCAGATGATGCAGCAGGCGCAGAAGATGCAGGAAAACCTGCAGAAGGCGCAGGCCGAGCTGGCCAACCTCGAAGTGACCGGCAGCGCCGGCGGCGGCATGGTCGAAGTCACCCTGACCGGCCGCAAGGAGTGCCGCAAGGTGCGCATCGACCCGAGCGTGCTGTCGGATCCTGAGATGGCGGAGGACTTGATCGCCGCCGCCTTCAACGACGCGAGCAACAAGATCGACGCCGAGTCGCAGGCGAAGATGGGTGCGGCCACCGCCGGCATGCCGCTGCCGCCCGGCATGAAGATGCCGTTCTGATCCGGCATCGCCCGGCGTCCGTCACACGGTGAGCGTTCCCCTGCTCGAACAGTTGGTCGAGGCCTTCCGGGTCCTTCCCGGCGTTGGCCAGAAGACTGCCCAGCGCATGGCCTACCACGTGCTCGAGCGTGGGCGCGATGGCGGCCGGCGGTTGGCCGAGGTGCTGGGCGAAGCGGTGGAGAAGATCGGCCACTGCGAGCGCTGCCGCGATTTCAGCGAAACCCCCCTGTGCGCGACCTGCGCCAGCGCTTCGCGCGACGCGCAGCTGCTGTGCGCCGTGGAGTCGCCCGCCGACCGCCTCGCGATCGAGCAGGCCACCGGGTACCGCGGCCTGTACTTCGTGCTGCAGGGTCGGCTCAGTCCGCTCGACGGCATCGGCCCGCGCGAGCTCGGCCTGCACCTGCTGGGCGAGCGCCTGGCGCAGGGCGAGGTGCAGGAACTGATCATCGCCACCAACCCCACCGTCGAGGGCGAGGCCACTGCGCACTACCTGGCACAGCTCGCGCGCCAGCACGGCGTGCGCCCCAGCCGCCCCGCGCACGGCCTGCCGCTGGGCGGCGAACTCGAATACGTCGACCGCGGCACCCTGTCGCATGCCTTCGGCAGCCGCGGCGAGATGGCCTAGGAGAGTCCATGAGCACCATCTTCCACAAGATCATCCGGCGCGAAATCCCCGCCGACATCGTCTACGAGGACGAGCACCTCATCGCTTTCCGCGACATCGCGCCGCAGGCGCCGGTGCACGTGCTGTTCGTGCCGAAAGAGGACGTCGCCACGCTCAACGACCTGTCGGGCGACCAGGCAGAAACCGTCGGCCGCCTGGCGCTGGCCGCGGCGGCGTATGCCAAGCGCGAAGGCCTGGCCGAAGACGGCTACCGCATCGTCATGAACTGCAACGAGGACGGCGGCCAGACCGTGTTCCAGATCCACCTGCACCTGCTCGCCGGTGCACCGCTGGGACGCTTCGGGACGCCTGCCTGACGCCTACCAGTAGCCCCACCATGGCCACGGGGCCGGGCGCGTGAAGAACACGCGCTGGCGCTCGGGCCAGAGGTACACGACGTCGGCGTCGAGCAGCGGGAAGCGATAGCTGTAGCCGCCGATGCTGCGGCTCTCATGCCCGCTCAGGCGACCGGTGAACGTCACCTCGCGATTGGCCTCGAACACCGCGGGATCGTAGAACCCGGAGCGACAGGCGATGAAGCGGCCGCCGGTGTCGCTGTCGGCCCAGTACGGGCGGCCGAAGTGGTCCAGGCGCGTGGAGACCATCTCGAAGCAGGTGCTGTCCGCGCGCGGCTCGACCTGGACAATGCGTCCGCCCCAGCGCACCAGGCTGCCGGTGGCGTCGACCTCGGCGGCGTCGTGCGGGGTGAGTGGCGCGTAGTCGCCCTGCAGCGGTTGCGGGTGGGTGGCGCAGGCCGCCAGCAGCGCGGTGGCGGCCAGTGCAAGCAGGGTGCGGATGCGCATGGAGGTCTCCGTTGGATGGGGTGCCGATGCGATGCCGGCGTGCCGGTGTCAGGGGCGATGCGCGCGCAGGTCGCGCAGGAGCGCGCGTGCTTCGTCCTCCTGCTTGGGAGCGTAGCGCCAATCGCTGAAGCGCGCGGTGAGGGGCGTGAGCGCGGCGGACCGGGGTCGCAGCTCCACCACGCGCGCCGCCCATGCGGTCGCGGTCTCGTGCGGCTGCCGCCCCAGGCCGAGGCGCCGGTAGCGCGCCCCGAGCCGGTGCCAGGCGCGCAGCACCGGATCGCGTTCGCGTTCGCCGCGCGCGACCAGCCAGAGCATGCCGGCCAGGGCCACGCATGCCACGAGTGCGAACAGCAGCGCCAGCTGGACGCCGTCGAGGTCGCGGCCGGTCACTGCGTGCAGGATGCTTTGCTGGCGATCGGCATCGAAGCCCAGCACCATGTCGTTCCAGCCGCGCCGCATCCAGTCGCCGATGTCCATCATCGGGGCCAGCGCCCGGAGACCGGCCGGGCTGCGCCCGGTGCGGTCGGCGAGGGTGTCGTAGATGCGCTCGGGCGCCACGGCCGCGGTCGGGTCGACGCGCACCCAGCCGCGCTCCGGCAGCCAGATCTCGGCCCAGGCGTGGGCGTCGGAGTTGCGCACGATCCAGTAGTCGCCGACCGGATTGCGGTAGCCGCCGACGTAGCCGGTGGCTACGCGCGCCGGAATCCCGGACGCGCGCATCAGCACCACGAAGGCCTGGCTGAAGTGCTCGCAGAAGCCCTGCTTCTGGTCGAACAGGAATTCGTCCACGGCGTGGCGCCCGGGCAGGGGCGTGCCCAGCGTGTAGCCGAACTCGGCGCGGATCCACGCCAGCGCGCGGTTGGCGATGGCCGCGTCCGCTGCCGCGCCTTCGCCGGCCTCGGCGCGCCAGACCTGCGCCAGGGCCAGCGTGCGTGGATTGAAGCCGTCGGGCAGGCGCAGCGCCGCGCTGCGCAGGAACGGCCGGAGTTCGGGCTCGAACACGACCGGCGCGGCCGAGGTCATCCGCCAGCGCGTGACCGATGACAGCGGGCGTCGCGTGGACAGGACCTGTTCGTACGTCCGCTCGACCCCGTCGGGCACGTCGACCGGAAGCTCGAGTGCGACCAGCATGCGGCGCTCCGTGGGTTCGACCTCGACCTCGTAGCTGTAGCGTCGCGCGCCGTGCTCGACGGTGGCGGCCGGCAGCGCGCTGAACCAGCGCGAAGTCGTCCACTCGCGGCCGTCGTAGTTCCACAGCACCGGCCCGCGCCAGTACATCTCCGATGTCGGAGGGACAGGGCCGTCGAAGCTGACGCGCAGCGCCGGGCTGTCGTCGTTCATCATGTCGAGCCACTGGCCGGGCGCCATGCTGTCCGAGAGGCCGGGCAACGAGATCACGCGCTCGGGCACGCCCCACAGCGGCGTCGCCATGCGCGGAAACAGCCAGAATGCGGCCAGCGCCAGCGGCAGGCCGATGGCGGCCATGGCCGCGACGCGACGCAGGCGCTCGCGCGCGGGCAGGGTGCGGGTCTCGTCGCTTTCCAGTTCGGCCAGGCGCAGCATCGCGGCCAGCGCCGCCAGTGCGCCGCCAAGTCCCAGCACCAGGCTCAGCGGCCCCTGGTCGAGCAGGAAGGTCGCGAACGGCGCGAACAGTGCAAAGCCGAGCAGGCTGCGTCCGTCGCGCAGCGTGCTGAGCTCCATCGGCTTGAGCGCGAGCATGGCCGCCAGCAGCGCGCAGCCGGTGTCGCGGCCGAAACCGAAACCCGACTGGACCAGCACCAGCGCGACCAGCGCCACCGAAAGCACCAGGCGCAGCGCACCGGGAAGGCGTCGCCGCCACGACAGCGCGCCGACCAGCACTGCGACCGCGGCGAGGCCGGCGGCCAGCGGCCCCGGCAACTGCAGCAGCAGGGACAGGAGGCAGGTCGCGGCCGCGCCCAGGGTCCACGCCCGCGCCTGCGGATCCAGCGCCATGCTGCGGCGTGCCTCAGCCACGGCCGGGCTCCGAGTCAGTCGCTGTGGGCAACAGCGCCAGCGCGCGCAGGCAGGCGTGGCGATGCGCGGCACCGCGACCGGGGCCGATGGCCTGCCGCGGCAGCTTCAGCCGATAACGGCGACCTTCGCGCTCGGCGTCGTCGACCCAGCGCGCCAGGCGGCGGATGCGTTCTTCGTATGCAAGCGTGAGCTGCGACCAGTCCAGCACGACGTCGGCGCCCTGGGGCTGCTCGTACTCGCGCACCAGCAATGCCCCGCGCCGCGCGGACGGCTTCCAGGCGATCGCACGCCGCGAGTCGCCGCGGCGGTAGGCGCGCAGGTGGTGCACATCATCCCCCGCCGGATGCAGCCGCGCCTGGGGCGCATCCCCGGCACCGTGCGGCAGCGGCGGCGCCTCCGCCTCGGGTCGCGGATACACCAGCAGCGGTTCCACGGGCCAGGCATAGGCCCAGGCGCGGGCGATGCCGAGCGGTCGCGTCGTCGAGATCGTGATGCGTCCCGGCCGCAGCCAGCCGCGCTGCCGGGTGGGCAGCGCCAGGCGCGCCTCGCCGGCGCCGTCGACCAGCGAGGCGAAGGTCTCCACGCCGCCCACCGCCACGCGCAGGCCGCGCCGCGCGCGCGCCGGATCCGCACGCAGGTGCACGCGCAGCGTCAACGGCGCACCCGCCGGTACCGGCTCGGCGTCGACGGCAACCACGCGCAGCGCGGACAGCTGCAGGTGCGCGGCAAACAGACTGGTATTGCCGGCACCGGCCAGCAGCAGGGCCAGCAGCAGGGCGGGGTTGTTGTTGTAGTTCAGCGCGCCCAGCAGCATCACCGCCAGCAGGGCGACGAAGAACGCGCCGAAGGCGGTCGGCAGGACGTAGATGCGGCGGCGGTCGAAGGTGACCGGCAGCGACTCCGGGCGCCGCGGGCGAGCGAACGACCCCAGGCGCGCGCGCAGGCCGGCCAGCCACCCGAGCACCATGTTCAGTCGACCGCGACGGCGTGCAGGATCGCCTGCGCCAGTCCGGCTTCGTCGCCGGCGTCGGCATCGGCCACGAGGCGATGCGCGGCGACCGCGGCGAACAGCGTCTGCACGTCATCGGGCAGCACGTGGCCGCGCCCGAGCAGCAACGCGTGCGCACGCGCCGCACGCAGCAGGGCGATGCCGGCGCGCGGCGACAGGCCGACGCGGATCCCGGCGTGGTGGCGGCTGCGCTCGAGCAGCGCCTGCACGTAGCGCACGAGCGCGTCGCTGGCATGCACTGCCATCACCGCCTCGCGCAGGCGCAGCACCTCGTCGGCGCCAAGCACCGGCATCGCGCGCGCGATCAGGTCGCGGCGGTCGATGCCGGCCAGCAGGGCGCGCTCGGCATCCGCGTCCGGATAGCCCAGCTGCAGCCGGAGCAGGAACCGGTCGAGCTGTGAGTCGGGCAATGGATAGGTGCCGGCAAGATCGACCGGGTTCTGGGTGGCGATGACGAAGAACGGATCGGGCAGCGCGTGCGTGGTGCCGTCGACGGTGACCTGGTGTTCGGCCATGGCTTCGAGCAGCGCGCTCTGCGTGCGCGGCGGCGCGCGGTTGATCTCGTCGGCCAGCAGCACGTGCGCGAACACCGGGCCGGGATGGAAGGTGAAGCGCGCGGCCTGCGCGTCGTACACCGAGACGCCGACGATGTCGGAGGGCAGCAGGTCGGATGTGAACTGCACGCGCTGGAAGCCAAGGCCCAGCGTCGCGGCCAGCGCATGCGCCAGCGTGGTCTTGCCCAGTCCGGGCAGGTCCTCGATCAACAGGTGGCCGTCCGAGAGCAGCGCCGTGAAGGCGAACCGGACCGCCTGCGCCTTGCCCAGTACCAGTGAGTTCACCTGGTCCTGCGCATCATGCAGGGCATTGCGCAGGGTGTCGGGTAGCATGTCCGGGTTTGCGGACTGGGCTGTCATGCCGTGCTCCGTGAGGGTCCATCGAAGTGTAACGAGGTCGTTGCCGGATGCGGGAAAAGATCGACGCGCGTGCGACCTTCGTCGCCCTGTGGTGCGCGCTGCTGCTGCTCAAGGCAGTGGTGGCGGCGCGCCTGCCACTGTTCGTGGACGAAGCCTTTTACTGGCAGGAGAGCAGGCACCTGGCCTGGGCCTACTCCGACCTGCCGGGGCTGACGGCGTGGCTGATCCGCATCGGCACCTCGGTCTTCGGCGACGACGCGTTGGCGCTGCGCATGCCGTTCCTGCTGCTGGCGTCGCTCGTGCCGTGGCTCGTGGTGCGCATCACCGCGCGCGAGTACGGCGAGCGGATGGGCTGGCTGGCGGGCATCGCCGCACTGCTGCTGCCGTTGTCGGGCACGCTCGGGCTGATGGCGCTCCCGGACGCGCCCATGGTCGTGGCCACTCTGTTGTGCCTGGATGCCGGCACGCGTTTGCTGCGCAAGGTCGGCTATGGCGCCGCGCTGCAGCTCGCCATGGGCCTGGCCATCGGCGCGCTCAGCCACTATCGCTTCGCGGCGGTGATCGGCGTGGGCGCGCTTGCGCTGTTGATACTGCCGCAGGGGCGGCAGGCCCTGCGTGATCCACGGCTGTGGATCGCCATCGCCTTCGGTGCCGCGGCATGGACCCCGCTGCTGGCCTGGAACTTCGAGAACGCGGAGGCCGGCCTGCGCTTCCAACTGGTTGATCGCCACCCCTGGGCATGGCAGGCCGATGGCGCCTGGTTCATCGCCATCCAGACGCTGCTGGCCACGCCGCTGCTGTTCGCGGGCCTGCTGTGGGCCGGCTGGCGCGGCGCCTTCGCGAAGTCCGAGCCGGTGCGCTTCATCGCGCTGTCAGGTGGCTTGGTGGTGCTCGGTTTCTTCGTGCTCGGCTTCTTCGCCGACACGGAGCGGGTGAGCTTCCATTGGCCGCTGCCGGGCCTGGTGGCGCTGTTGCCGTTGCTGCCCGCCTTGCTGCTGCGCTGGCCGCGCTGGCTGCGCGTGCTGGCCTGGGCCACCGCCGGCGCCGGGCTGGCAGCCGTCCTCGGTTACTACGCGCTGGTCTCGGTGCCCGAGCTGCGCGCACGGACCGCATCGCTGAAGTGGTACCCGTCGAACTTCGCAGGCTGGGACGTGCTGGCCGATGGCGTGCGCGAGGTGCGCGAGGGCATGCCCGAAGGCACGCGGCTGGTGGCCGACAACTTCAAGGTCGGTGCCGAACTCGGTTTCGCGCTGGGCGACCCCGCGATCGAAGTGCTCGAGCATCCGGTGAACCGCCAGCATGGCCGCGCGCCACAGCTGCGCCTCTGGGGCCTGGAGGCGACGGGCGCCACCGACCCGGGTGGGCCTGTGCTGCTGGTCGTCGCCGCCAGCGAAGTCGAATACAAGCACCTGTTGTTGCGTTACCACGCCCTGTGCAGGCGCTTCGGGCCGCTGCCACCGCCCCGCGTATTGAACGTCGACCATGGGCGCACGCGGTTCCTGCTGTTCGCGATGGATGCGAGCGAGGCCCGTACCGACGGTGATGCGTGCACGCTCCCGGCGATGGCCTGGCTCGACACCCCCGCGGCCGGTGCGCGGCTCGACCGGACCTTCGCGGTCGAAGGCTGGGCGTTCAAGGACGGCGTCGGCATCGAGCGCGTGGAAGTGACGCTGGATGGTCGCGTCGTGGCGGAAGCCGACTACGGCATCCACAGCCCCGGAGTGGCCGACTACTGGGACATCTCCACCGATGCCAGCCATCCGCGCGTCGGTTTCTCCGCGACCGTCGCGCTGCCGCCGGGCAGCGCCGGCGCGCACTGGCTCGGCCTGCGCCTGCATGGCCGAGACGGCAGCGTTGAAGACTGGTCCGAGCAGCGCATCGTCGTCACCGCTGCCCGACCCTGAGCCTCAGGGCAGGACCAGTCCGGACGCGCGCAGCAGGCGGATGGTTTCCAGCAGCGGCAGGCCGACGAGCGCGGTGGGGTCGCGGCTTTCGATCGATTCGAACAGGGTGATGCCCAGGCCCTCGGACTTGAAGCTGCCGGCGCAGTCGAAGGGCTGCTCGAGGTCGACGTAACGCTCGATCTCGGCGCGGCCGAGGCGGCGGAAGCGCACCACGGTCGTGTCCAGTGCGCTGGTAACGGATCCGTCCGATGCCACGGCCACCGCGGTGCGGAAGGCCACGGTGCATCCGGACATGGTCTCGAGCTGCGCGATCGCGGCCGCCCGTCCGCCAGCCTTGCCGACGGCCACGCCATCGAAGTCCGCGACCTGGTCGGAGCCGATCACGCGCGCCCCGGGGCGCAGCGCGGCCACGGCTTCGGCCTTGGCCACGGCCAGGCGCAGGGCGAGGGCGGTCGGGGTTTCGCCGGCGAAGGCGGCTTCGTCCACCTCTGGGCGCACGGTATCGAACGGCAGCCGCAGCCGGGCGAGGAGTTCACGGCGGTAGGGCGAGGTCGAGGCCAGCACCAGGCCGGGCGTGGCGCTCACGCCAGCGGCGCCCGGGCGCGTTCGATGCGCTGGAGCTGCTGGTCGATGCGGGCGCGCGCGCCGTCGATCGATGCCCGCACCGCGTCGAGCTGGTCGGGCGAGGCGGTAGCGCCGTGCTGCTGCAGCCACAGCCGCTGGCGCAGCATTTCCTGCAGGGCCTCGCGCACGGGGTCCTGGCCTTCGCCGGCCACGGCCTCGATCTCGCTGCGTGCGGTCCGCAGCCTGGATTCGAGGGCGTCGGCGGCGTCCAGGACGCCGGCCATCGCCCGTTGATGGCGGTGCAGGCCGCGGCGCCGGTGCAGGATGAAGCCGGCGACCAGTCCGGCGGCAGCGATCAGGAGCAGTGTCGGGGTCAACCTGGAGGCCTCGCTTCGTGGACCCGCAGTCTGCCGGGGGGCCGGCCGCCGAGGCAAATTGCCCGCCACGGCGAGGGTTTTACGGCGTGGGGCGGTTTGACAGCGGGCGATCCGAGGCCTAACATTCCGCGGCTTATGTCCGCAGACGTGCCCGAGGTACTGGACGCTTGGCGCATGGTTGCGGCCCGGCGAGAGTTCGCTGGACGCCTGCCGCTGTCCGCTTTGCCACGCCTGCGCGAGGCACTGGTCGACGACGCGGGCGAGGTGGCGTTCACGCTGTCCTTCGATCGCGACGCGCTGCAGGTGCCTTACGTCGAACTGGCAATCGAGGCGCAGCTGCCGCTGCTTTGCCAGCGCACGCTGCAGCGCTTCGTGTTCCCGGTGTCGCTGGTGCAGCGGCTGGGGCTGCTGCGGGCCGAGGACGACGGGGACGAGGTTGCCGAAGCCGCGCTGCCGCCGGGCTATGAAGCCCTGGCCGTGGCCGACGACGGAACCGTCCGCCCCGTCGACCTGGTCGAAGATGAGCTGATCCTGGCCGTGCCGGTGGTGCCGGTGTCGCCAGGGTCGGAAAGCGTCGAACGCGACTGGCCGGTCGCCGCCGACGAAGAAGCGCAGGCCAACCCGTTCGCGGCGTTGGCGGCGCTGAAGAAGAACGTTTGAGCTACCCCATTCCGTTGCTGGAGCAATCCCATGGCTGTACAGAAGTCCCGCGTTTCCCCCTCCCGCCGTGGCATGCGTCGTGCGCATGACGCGCTCTCGGCGAAGCAGCTGTCGACCGACCCGACCTCGGGCGAGACCCACATCCGCCACCACATGACCGCCGACGGCTTCTACCGTGGCCGCCAGGTCATCGTGCCCAAGAGCAAGGTGGTCGAGGAAGATTGACCCCGCGCGTCCGTCCTCGTGACGGACGATGCCCTGGCCGTGGCGCCCCGTGCGCCGCGCGCCCGCAGGTGCCATGATCGGCGCCCAGCAACACGCGAGGTCCGTCCCAAGTCATGAGTGAGTCCGCCGCACAGCGCATCTATGCGCGCATTGCAGGGACAGGCAGCTACCTGCCGTCCAAGGTCCTGACCAACGACGACCTGGCGAAGTTCGTCGATACGTCGGACGAATGGATCGCCGCGCGCACCGGCATCCGCCAGCGCCACGTTGCCGCCGAGGGCGAGACCACCGGCGACCTTGCCGTGCATGCCGCCCTGCGCGCGCTGGAAGCCGCGGGCACCGATGCCTCCGAGATCGACCTGATCATCGTCGGCACGACCACCCCGGACCTCATTTTCCCGTCCACCGCCTGCCTGGTGCAGGCGCGCTTGGGCGTGGCTGGCTGCCCGGCCTTCGACGTCAACGCCGCATGCTCGGGGTTCATCTTCGCGCTGGGCGTGGCCGAGAAATTCATCGCCTCGGGCTCGGTGAAGACCGCGCTCGTGATCGGATCGGAAACCTTGACCCGCATGGTCGACTGGGGCGAGCGCACCACGGCCGTGCTGTTCGGCGACGGCGCCGGCGCGGTCGTGCTCAAGGCCGACACCGAGACCGGCATCCTCAGCACCCACCTGCACGCCGACGGCGCCAAGAAGGAACTGCTTTGGAACCCGGTGGGCGTGTCGGTCGGGTTCAAGGAAAACGAGAAGAACGCCGGCGTCCGCATCCAGATGGCCGGCAGCGACGTGTTCAAGCACGCGGTGCGCGCGCTTGACGCCATCGTCGAGGAGACGCTCGAAGCCAACGGCATCGACCGCCACGACATCGACTGGCTGATCCCGCACCAGGCCAACCTGCGCATCATCGAAGCCACGGCCAAGCGCCTGGAGATGCCGATGGAGCGCGTCATCGTCACCGTCGACAGGCATGGCAACACCTCGTCGGGCTCGGTGCCGCTGGCGCTGGACGAAGCGGTGCGCGCGGGCAAGGTCCAGCGCGGCCAGCTGCTGCTGCTGGAAGCCTTCGGCGGCGGGTTTACCTGGGGCTCGGCGCTGCTGCGCTACTGAGGCGACCGTACCCGGATGGACCAAGGCCGCGAATTCCGCGGCCTTTTCGTTGGCTGCCAGCTGATCCGCGGGACCGCACCCGGGTGGTGCCCGCGGAGCCATTCCGGGACGCCATCGATCAGCCAGGTTGTGCCCGACAGCACGGATTGCAGCCAGACGCACGGGTGGACGCGCTTGTAGACTGGCGTTGGCGGTGGCGTGCTCCGCCCTGGAGTCGGTGTTTCGACAGGAGGTCGTACATGCCCCGCAGTCCACTTGCCGCGTTCCCGGCACTGGTCCTGGCCCTGGTGCTGGCCGCGATGCCGGCGTGTACGCCGGCCTTGCGCGCCGAAGCGCCGGAATGGTTCGAGCTCGAGCGCGCGATGGGTGCGGATTGCCGCAGCGCGTTCGTCACCGATCCTCCGCTCGCCGACACGGCCTGCTATGGGCCGCTCCCCGCGCACGTCGCGGAATTCATCGAACGCCTTCCGGACAGCCACCGTTTCGTCGGGGCCGCCGAGCGTGCCGCCGCCCGCGCCCCGCAGATCTACAAGGCCGTGCCGGGTAACGGCCGGCGTCCCGACATTGTCGCGATGATCGAGCACCTCAGCCCGTTCTGGATCCGCTCGTTCGAAGGCGCCGATCCGGACACCACCGTCTACATGGTCTACGGGCCCGACTGCGACGCGGGCCGTCGCGATCCCGATGACCCTGCGCGGAGGATCTGCCGCTCCGATGACGCCTATTTCCGCGACGTCGTGCTGTATCGCGTCCACCGGGGCGGACCACCCGAAGAGGTGACCGCCGAGCTCGCCCCACCTGCACCGGGGATGACGCCGGACGAGCAGCGCAGGTACGGACGCTACCTGGCCGCGGAGGGCGCCGCGCGCAGCACGGACGTGAAGCTGGACGTGAGCCGGCTCGCCTACGTGCCCGTGCTGCGCTGGGTGTTCAGGCCTGTCGACTACGGCGACTACGAACCCCCCGCGATGCCGGCCTCGGACCCGCGCGCCTATGAGGATTCCGACTGGCGTGCGCGCGCGGCGCATTTCGGCTTCCTCGTCTGGAATGGAGAGCGTTTCGAACTGCAGGATGAGGTGTCCGCGACGCTATGGCCCTGCCGCACCGTGCGGCACGACGGCCACAACTGCGCGGCCGGGCATGACGTCACCGTCGACCGCTATCTCCACCTCGACGGATCAGGGACGACCCGATGAGCAACCCGCACCCGGTGGAAGCCACCACCATCGACATCCGCGCCTCGGCCGATGCCGTGATCGAACTGCTGCAGACCGGTCGCGCGGTGGAAGCGCTCGAACGCCTCGAGCGGGATCGGGCCGGTGAGCGCCCGGTCGTCCAGGAGGCGCTGGACCGGTACGTGGCCGCCGGCGCAAGGGAGGAGCTCACCCGGCTTGGTGGCCTGGAGATGGCGGAGACCATGTCGGCATCCTCCGCGGTGCTGGACCGGTTGCAACAGGCGACGGCGGCGCCCAGGAAGCCCGACTACGACGCGCGCGACGCGGCGCAGCCCAACGAGCTGGTCGGCCTGACCGATGCCCAGACCTACGACGTCTACGCCAGCATGGTCGCCGCGCGCGGCAGCACTGCGGCGCGCGCCGCGCTCGATGACGGCGATGCCGTGCTGCTGGGACTGCGCGCGGAGACCCACACGCTGGCCTCGGCGGATGCGCATGCGCGCCGCGGCACCGGCGTGTACGACGACCATATCGTGGTCCTGCGGAAGGGGCCCGACGGCGAGCGCAACTGGTTCATCGCCGATCGCGCGAGCACCGAGCCCACCGCACAGTACGACCATCATGCCGGCAGCGACGGGACGCGGGCCTTCGGCGACGGTGGGCGGGAGCGCCGGGACCTCGACCCCAGCCCGGGGTACGAAGACGTGTCGCGGCGGAAGATCGAGGGCGAGGACGTCAACGCGGATTCCTACCGCGACCTCGGGCGGCTGGCCGAAGGCAGCATCGAGATGCTGCGGACCACCCATCCCGCGAGGGGGCGCGCCACGGACTTCTCGCTGCGGCCCACGCTGGCCCAGATCGACGACCCCGCGAGTGCCACCCTCGTCGAGCGCGATACCAATGCGGATGGCTGGTTCGACGCGGCGGACGTCAACGGCGTCCAGGCGCTCAACAACACCTTCAAGATCCACAGTGGTTCGCGCCGCAACACAGACTCGGCGGGGTGCCAGACCATCCACCCGGAGGACTACGACCGCTTCATACGCGAGGTCACTGCCAATCCGGAACAGGACCGTTGGCAGTACGTGCTCACATCCACCGCCGGCGAGCCCGCGCGCGAGGTCGAGCTGGCTGGGGTCCACCCGGCCGTGTTCGGCGACCCGATGGCCGATGGCTACCTGGCGGCGGTGATGGCGGGTGATACGGAGCAGGTGGACCGGATCGCCGTCGAGTTCGCGCGATCCGACGAAGGCCGGTGGCTCGCGCAGGCCGGTGACCGGGAGCTGGCACAGGACCGCCTGCAGGCGGGGCAGCAACGCGAAGCCCAGGCACTCGCACCGCGGGAGCCCGCGCTGCAGATGTAGGCCGCGTGCCCGGCGCACGGGCACGGCTCAATACGGGCGGGTACAGACGCAGCGGGCCGTTCACCATTATCATCGCCCGGCTTTTTCCATTTGGATCACCGGCTTGACCACTTCCCACCTCGCTTTCGTGTTTCCCGGCCAGGGCTCGCAGTCGCAAGGCATGCTCGCCGACCTGGCCGAGGTGCATGTGGTGGTGCGTGACACTTTCGCCGAAGCCTCCGACGGCGCCGGCGTCGACCTCTGGGGGCTGTCGCAGGACGCCGTCGACGGTCGCCTGGATCGCACGGAATTCACTCAGCCGGCCCTCCTGGCCGCGGGCGTGGCGACATGGCGCGCCTGGCAGGCTGCTGGCGGGGCGATGCCGTCGGTGCTGGCCGGCCACAGCCTGGGCGAATACTCCGCGCTGGTCGCCGCCGGCGCGCTGCCGCTGGCTGACGCTGCGCGACTGGTGCGCCTGCGCGGCCAGCTGATGCAGGACGCCGCGCCCGCCGGCACCGGCGCCATGGCCGCGGTCATCGGCGCCGAGGATGCGCTGGTGCGCGAGACCTGCGTTGAAGCCTCGGGTGAGGAGGTGGTGGTGCCGGCCAACTTCAACTCCCCCGGCCAGGTGGTGATCGGTGGCCACGCCGCCGCCGTCGACCGTGCACTCGAGCTGCTGGCCGCCAAGGGCGTGCGCAAGGTGGTCAAGCTCGCCGTCAGCGTGCCCTCGCACACGCCGCTGATGCGCGAAGCCGCCAACCGCCTCTCCGAAGCGATGTCCGGCTTGGCCTGGAGCGAACCGTCGCTGCCGGTCGTGCAGAACGTCGACGCCGAGGTGCATGACGGCGTCCACGCCATCCGCGACGCGCTGGTGCGCCAGCTGTACCTGCCGGTGCAGTGGACCGACTGCGTCCAGGCCCTGGCCGGCCGCGGCGCCACCCGCATCGCCGAATGCGGCCCCGGCAAGGTCCTCACCGGCCTCGCCCGCCGCATCGAAAAATCCCTCGAAGCCCGCGCGCTGGGCACCGTCGCTGACTTCAACGCGGCGCTGGCGGAGTGGAAAAGCTGATTTGGCCACGGATTTACGCGGATTACGCGGATCGAAGCGAGGCCAGTCCGAATACCGCGCTCCGCATCTGCTTCTTTTACGGAAGGATTTGCGGTGACAATCTTGCCTCGGCCAGATCCGCGTAAATCCGTGGCAAAAAAGCTTTGACTGACACAGGTAGAACCATATGACCCAGGAACTGAAAGGCGAGATCGCGCTGGTTACGGGCGCAAGCCGTGGCATTGGCGCGGCGATTGCCGACGAACTGGCCGCGCGTGGCGCGACGGTGGTCGGTACCGCGACAAGCGACGCCGGTGCCAGGGCGATTGGTGAGCGGCTGGCGGGGCAGGGTGGCCATGGCCGCGTGCTCGATGTCGCCGCGGCCGGTGCGATCGAAGACCTGATCGACGCCATCGGCAAGGACGTCGGCGCGATCTCGATCCTGGTCAACAACGCCGGCATCACCCGCGACAACCTGCTGATGCGCATGAAGGACGAGGACTGGCAGGCCATCCTCGATACCAACCTCACCAGCGTCTACCGCAGCAGCAAGGCGGTGATGCGCGGCATGATGAAGGCCCGCCGGGGCCGCATCATCAACATCGCCTCGGTGATCGGCGTGACCGGCAATGCCGGCCAGGCCAACTACGCGGCGGCCAAGGCCGGCGTCATCGCGTTCAGCAAGTCGCTGGCGAAGGAAATCGGCAGCCGCGGCGTGACCGTCAACGTGGTCGCCCCCGGCTTCATTGCCACCGACATGACCCGCGACCTGTCCGACGACATCAAGTCCGCGCTGGTTGGCCAGGTCGCGCTGGGCCGCCTTGGCGAGCCTGCCGACATCGCCCGGGCGGTCGCGTTCCTGGCGGGTCCGGATGCCGGCTACATCACCGGCGAAACCCTGCACGTCAACGGCGGGATGTACATGCCGTAAAGCGAGACGGCCGCCAAGTCCTTGAATGAAAAGGGACGGAATCGGCCCGTACCACCCCCACGCGAATCCCTTACACTACCCACCGCAACAGCCTCCACCGGAGCCAAATACCAATGAGCAGCATCGAAGAGCGCGTCAAGAAGATCGTCGTCGAACAACTGGGCGTCAAGGAAGACGAGGTCAGCGCCAGCGCCTCGTTCGTCGACGACCTGGGTGCGGATTCCCTCGACACCGTCGAACTGGTGATGGCCCTCGAAGAAGAGTTCGAGTGCGAGATCCCGGACGAAGAAGCCGAGAAGATCACTTCGGTGCAGCAGGCGATCGACTACGTCAAGGCCCACGTCAAGGCCTGAGTCGCCAGGCGGCGCATGGCGCCGCACCGAGCACAAAACCCGGGGCCGCTGACGCGGCCTCGGGCGTTTCCGGCGCGCCGCGCGTGGCGTGCACAACCGTCCAGGAGTCCACATGTCCAAGCGTCGCGTCGTCATCTCCGGCCTCGGCATCCTGTCGCCGCTCGGCAATGACCTGGCCTCGTCATGGCAGGGCATCGTGGACGGCCGTTCGGGCATCGGCCCGATCACCAATTTCGACGCCTCGGCCTTCGCCACGCGCATCGCGGGCGAGGTCAAGGGCTTCGATCCCACGAAGTGGATCGCGGCCAAGGACGTCAAGAAGATGGATCCCTTCGTCCATTACGGCGTGGCGGCGGCGATGATGGCGCTGGCCGACGCCGGCCTTGACGTCGCGGCCGACGATCCGGAGCGCATCGGCGTCGCCATCGGTGCTGGCATCGGCGGACTGAAGGGCATCGAGGAAACCGCGATCAAGTACCACGAGGCCGGCCCGCGCCGGATCTCGCCGTTCTACGTGCCCAGCACGATCATCAACATGATCGCCGGCCAGGTGTCGATGATGACCGGCGCCAAGGGCCCGAACATCGCCGCGGTCACCGCCTGCACCACGGCCACGCACAACATCGGCCTGGCGATGCGCATGATCCAGTACGGCGATGCCGACGCGATGATCGCCGGCGGCGCCGAGTTCGCGACCACGCCGACGTCGCTGGGCGGCTTCTGCGCCATGAAGGCGCTGTCGACCCGCAATGACGATCCCGAGCGCGCTTCGCGTCCATGGGACGAGGGCCGCGACGGCTTCGTCATGGGCGATGGCGCCGGCGTGCTGGTGATCGAGGAATACGAGCGCGCGAAGGCGCGGGGCGCGCGGATCTACGCGGAGCTTGCCGGCTTCGGCATGAGCGGCGACGCGTACCACATGACCGCGCCCAGCGAAAATGGCGAGGGCGGCGCGCGCTGCATGGTGGCCGCGATCCGCGACGCCGGCATCGACCCCTCCGAGGTTGGCTACATCAACGCCCACGGCACCTCGACCCCACAGGGCGACCTGGCCGAGACCATGGGCATCAAGAGCGTGTTGGGCGACCACGCGCGCAAGGTCATGGTCAGCTCGACCAAGTCGATGACCGGGCACCTGCTGGGCGCCGCAGGCGGCGTCGAAGCGGTGTTCTCGACGATGGCGCTGCACACCGGCGTCATTCCGCCGACCATCAACCTCGACAATCCCTCCGAGGGCTGCGACCTGGATTACGTGCCGCACACCGCGCGCGAAAAGCAGGTCGATGTCGCGATGTCGAACTCGTTCGGCTTCGGCGGGACCAACGGCAGCCTGGTGTTCCGCCGTATCTGACCACGGTGCCGCCCGCGGGCGGCAGAACTGCACATGACCCACGTCCGCGCGCTGGCGCCCGGCCTCGACCTGCTCGCGCTGCAGCGGCACGCGCCCGGCCGCTATCCGCTGCTGCTTGAATCGGTCGCTTCCGGCACCGCCCAGGGTCGCTGGGACATGCTGCTGGTGGCCGATGGCGACCGCCTGTCGCTGGGGCGCGATGGCGTCACGCGACGCGCCGACGGCACGCCTGCCGGCAATGATTTCCTGCGCGCGCTGGACTCGGACTGGCAGGACCTGCAGCAACCCGCGCAAGCGGCTCCGTGGCCCTTCCAGGGCGGCTGGGCGCTGCTGCTCGCGTATGAACTGGCTGCCGAAGTCGAGCCGGTGCTCGACTTGCCGCCAGCCCCGGGCGGCCTCCCCGTGGCCGTAGCCTGCCGCTGTCCCGCTGCGGTGTTGCGCGACAGGGTGAGTGGCGAAGCCGTCGTGGTGGCCGAGGAGGGCGCGGAAGCCCTGCTCGATGCCGTGCTGGCCGACGCCGCCCGTGCACCGGACGCCATGGACGGAAGTGCCGAGGCGAACCTCCAGTCCTGGCCCACGCTGCTCGCGTGCCGGGAAGCGCCGGGCGCGGACTATGTCGCCGCTGTCGCCTGCGCGCTGGAGTACATCCGTGCCGGAGACGTCTTCCAGGTCAATCTCTCCCGCGCCTGGGAAGCGCGCTTCGACGCGCCCCTTGCACCCGCCGCGCTGTACGAGCGCCTGCGCCGTGCCAACCCCGCGCCTTTCGCCGGCCTGTTCGACCTGGGCCCGGCCGGCGCCGTGGTCAGCGCATCGCCCGAACGCCTGGTCTCGGTGCGCGGCGACATCGTCGAAACCCGACCCATTGCCGGTACCCGTCCACGCCTGCAGGGCGACGACGAGGCGGGCCGCATCCGCGAGCTCATCGGCCACGCCAAGGAGCGCGCCGAGCACGTGATGCTGGTCGACCTGGAGCGCAACGACCTCGGCCGCGTCTGCACCGCGGGCAGTGTCGAAGTCGACGAACTGATGGTCGTGGAGAGCTACGCCCACGTGCACCACATCGTCAGCAACGTGCGTGGCCGCCTGCGCGCGGACGCCACTCCGGGCGAGGTGCTGCGCGCGGTGTTTCCCGGCGGCACCATCACCGGCGCGCCCAAGGTGCGCTGCATGCAGATCATCGCCGAGCTGGAAGGCGTCGGCCGCGGGGCCTACACCGGCGCCATGGGCTGGCTGGACCGCAGCGGCGACCTCGACCTCAACATCCTGATCCGCAGCGCCGAAGTCCTTGGCCACGCGCTGCGCTTCAACACCGGCGCCGGCATCGTCGCCGACTCCGATCCGCAGCACGAGCTCGACGAGACCCGGATCAAGGCCCGCGGCATGTTGCAGGCCATCGGTGCCTGACCGGCGCCGCGGCCGGCACGGTATCCTTCCGCGCATGCATCCGACCCCCGACCACACCGTCGAGAACGCGCCATGAAGGCGCTCAAGCGCATCGTGCTGGTCCTGTTCGTGCTGTCGGCCCTGGCCGCGGGCGCGGCCGGGTGGTGGGCATGGAGCGGCTACCAGCGCTTCACCAGCGCGCCGCTTGCGGGCGTCGAAGCCGGCGACAACTTGGTGGTGGAGCGCGGCGACACGCTGCCGCGCGTGGTGGCGCGCCTGCGCTCGCAGGGCATCGATGCCGGCCGCGACCTCGAATGGCGCCTGCTGGCACGCCAGCTGGCCACCGGCGGCCGCATCCAGGTCGGCGAGTACGCGCTGGAGCCCGGCATCACCGCCAGGCAGCTGCTTGAGCACATGCGCGACGGCCGGGTGGTCCGCCACCGCTTCACCATCGTCGAGGGCTGGAACATCCGCGAGCTCCGCGCCGCGCTGGGCCGCGCCGAGCCGTTGCTGCAGACCCTGCAGCAGGTCGACGACGCGGCCCTGATGGCGATGCTCGGGCGCGAGGGCGTGCATCCGGAAGGCCGCTTCCTGCCCGAGACCTACGCCTACGACCGCGGCGACACCGACGTCGACCTGCTGCGCCGAGCCGCCGCCGACCTGGAGCGCGCGCTGGACGCGGCCTGGGAGGCGCGCGCGGACGACCTGCCGATCGATACGCCCGAAGAGGCGCTGGTGCTGGCCTCCATCGTAGAGAAGGAGACCGGCATCGCCGAGGAGCGGCCAATGATTGCCGGCGTGTTCACGCGCCGACTGCGCATCGGCATGCGCCTGCAGACCGACCCGACGGTGATCTACGGCATGGGCTCGGCCTTCACCGGCAACATCCGGCGCAGCGACCTGCTCACCGACACGCCGTACAACACCTACACCCGCGACGGCCTGCCGCCAACGCCGATCGCAATGGTGGGCGTGGATGCGCTGCGCGCGGCGACGCGGCCGGAGGAGACCGACGCGCTGTATTTCGTCGCCGTCGGCGACGGCAGTGGCCGCCACGTCTTCTCGCCCTCGCTCGAAGCGCACAACGCCGCCGTGCGCCAGTACGTGCGCCGCTACCGCGAACAGCACGGGCCGCGATGAGCGCGCTGCCCATGCATCCGCGCCTGGTGTCGCTGGAAGGCGGCGAGGGCGCCGGCAAGACCACGGTGCTCGCCGCGTTGCGCACGGAGCTCGAGGCTTCGGGGCGCGAGGTGGTTGTCACCCGCGAGCCCGGCGGAACCCCGCTGGCGGAGAAGATCCGCGACTTGCTGCTGCACCCCGGCGATGAATCAGTGGCTGCGGAAACCGAGCTGCTGCTGATGTTCGCCGCGCGCGCGCAGCACGTGCGTGCGACCGTGCAGCCCGCGCTCGAGCGCGGCGCATGGGTGCTGTGCGACCGCTTCACCGATTCCAGCTATGCCTACCAGGGCGGCGGCCGCGGCCTGGACATGGACTTCATCGCCGCGCTTGAACAGCGCGTGGTCGGCATCCGCCCGGGCCTGACCCTGCTGCTCGACATCGACGTCGCCGCCGGCCGCGCGCGCATCCAAGGACGCGACCCCCGGCCCGACCGCATCGAAAGCGAGCGCGACGCCTTCTTCGAGCGCGTGCGCGCGACGTTCCTGGCGCGCGCCGCGGCCGAGTCCGCGCGCTTCCGCGTGGTCGACGCATCCCGTGCGTTGGACGATGTCGTGTCCGCGGCCGTCGCCGCGCTGCGCGCTTTCACGGAAGCCGCATGAGCCTCGACGCCGCGCTCGCACCCTGGCAGCAACGCATGCACGACCACGCGGCCGCCGCGCTGGACGCCGGCCGCATGGGGCACGCGCTGCTGTTCTGCGGGCCGGCGATGCTCGGCAAGCGTCTGGTGGCGGAACGCCTCGCGCAGCGCGTGCTGTGCCAGGCGCCCGACGCCGCGGCGCGTCCCTGCGGACACTGCCGCCCCTGCACGCTGTACCGCTCGCGCTCGCAGAAGGATCCGGTCGAGCATCGGCCGGACGGGTCGCTCTCGCAGCCCTGGGGCCATCCGGGCCATCCCGACGCCATCTTCGTCGGCCACGCCTGGCGCAGCACGCCGTCGCCCGCGCGGCAGATGACGGTGATCCCCGTCGACCAGGTCCGCGAGCTGTCCGTGCGCCTGTCGACCACGCCGCAGTACGGCAGTGCCAAGGTCGCGATCATCGATCCGGGCGACGACATGAACGATGCCGCGGCCAACGCCCTGCTGAAAACGCTCGAGGAGCCGGTGCCCGGCCGCTACCTGTGGCTCATCTGCGCCAACCCTGCGCGCCTGCCCGCGACCATCCGCAGCCGCTGCCAGCGCCTGGAGTTCCGCCTGCCGCCGGCGGACGAAGCGATTGCCTGGCTCGATGCGCAGGGCCACCCCGCCGCGGCGGCGACCGAAGCCTTGGCAGCCGCCCGCGGGCATCCCGGCCTCGCCGATGCCTGGTTGCGCGATGGCGGCATGGTGCTGCGCCGCGAAGTCGCGGCCGATCTCGCCGGCGTGGCGTCGAATTCAGCATCGCCGCTGGACGTGGCGAAGGCCTGGACTGCCGATGACCTCGCGATGCAGAGGCTGCTGCATGCGGCCGACCTGTCGCGCGACCGGGCCGTCGGCTTGACCGATCCGGCACGAATCCGGAAGCTGGCCGCCTGGTTCGACGCCGCCAACCGCACCCGGGAGCTGCTACGCAGCACGATCCGCGCGGACCTGGCGGTGGTGGACCTGCTGCTCGCATGGCGCGACGCGGCCGGCGACAAGGCAAGGGGAATGATGCGATGAGTGCAACCGGTGGCGGCGCGCGGCAGGGCATCCTGTCGTTGGCAGTCAAGGACAAGGCCCAGCTGTACGCGGCCTACATGCCGTACCTCAAGCACGGCGGCATCTTCGTGCCGACGACGCGACGCTATTTCATCGGCGACGAGGTCTTCGTCCTGCTGACACTGCCCGAGTCCAACGAACGCCTGCCGGCCGCCGGCAAGGTGGTCTGGGTCACGCCGCCGGGCGCGCAGGGCAACCGTACCGCCGGCATCGGCGTGCAGTTCGCCGACACCGCCGAGGGCGAGAACGTGAAGGGCAAGATCGAGACCCTGCTGGCCGGCACGCTGAACGCGGACAAGGCCACGCACACCATGTAAGGGCTGGTGCGGAGCGTTCCCGCTTGCGGGATCGTGACCGCGAGCGCGTTCGGAGGGGGCGTCTGGTGTCCGTCCTGCCACCGGCCGTGCGTTGGTGAGGGAGTGTCATCCGCTGCCGGAGACCTCCCATGACCCTTCGTCGCATCGCCGCCCTCTCGTTCAGTGCCGCCCTGCTTGCGGCTGTCGGCATCGGATGCAGGCAACAGCCGTCCGCGGCGGCGCCGCCGCTGGTCTCGCCTCCGGAAATGGCGCTTGTCGGCGCCGTGCTGCTGGACGGCCTGGGCAACTACAGTTTCCCGGTCACCAGCAAGCATCCGGAGGTGCAGCGCTGGTTCGACCAGGGCCTCGCGCTGACCTACGGTTTCAACCACGACGCCGCGGAGCGCGCCTTCCTCAAGGCCACCGAGCTCGATCCCGAGTGTGCGATGTGCTGGTGGGGCGCATCGCTCGTGCTCGGGCCGCACGTCAACGCCGCGATGGACCCCGCAGACAGCGCCGACGCGTGGCATCGCCTGCAACGCGCGCGTGAGCTGGCACCCGGGGCCGACGCGCGCGAGCAGGCCTTCATCCAGGCGCTGACGGCGCGCTATGCACCATCGGCCCCGTCGTCCGGGGATCGGCGTCCACTCGATGAAGCCTACGCAGCCGCCACCCGATTGCTCGTGTCGCAGCGCCCGGATGACCTCGACGCCGCCGTGTTCCACGCCGAGGCACTGATGGACCTGCAGCCGTGGGACTACTACGACCAGGCCCTGCGGCCGAAAGGCCATACGGCCGAGATCGTGGATGTGCTGGAGTCGGTGATCGAGCGCAATCCAGAGCACGCCGGTGCGCTTCATCTGTACGTGCATGCGGTCGAGGCCTCGGCCGATCCGCAGCGGGGCGCCGTCGCGGCCGATCGCCTGCGCGACCTGGTGCCGGGGTCCGGCCATCTGGTGCACATGCCCGCGCACATCTATGCGCGGGTCGGACGCTGGCACGACGCGGTGCTCGCGAACCAGCGCGCGATCGAGGCCGACGATGCCTATCTCGCGATCTGCCGCGGCAACGTGCAGGGCGTGTACCCGCTGGGCTACGTCCCGCACAACCATCACTTCCTGTGGTTCGCCGCCAGCATGGAGGGCAACAGCGCGCTTGCCGGCGAGGCCGCGCGGCACACCGCCGAGCGCACCGACCTGCAGGACCTGATGCGCCAGCCGGGCTTCGCCGGCCTGCAGCACTACTGGATGACGCCGTGGTTCGAGCGCGTGCGCTTCGGGCGCTGGGACGAGATCGCCAACGCGCCCAACCCGGCGGAGGACCTGCCCTACGTCACCGCGATCTGGAACTATGCGCGTGGCGTCGCGGCCGTGCGGCAGTCGCGGCTGGACGATGCCGACCGGTATCTCGCCGCACTGCGTCCGCTTGCCGCCGACCCGCTGATGGACGAGCTGATGGTCTGGGACCGCTACCCGCTGGCCCATGCGGCGAAGATCGCCGAGCGCTCGCTGACCGCGGAACTCGCCGCCGCCCGTGGGGACCATGACGCCGCCGTGGCGGCGCTGGGCGAAGCGACCGCCATCGAGGACGGCATTCCGTATGACGAGCCGCCGGGCTGGCACGCGCCGGTGCGCCATTCGCTGGGCGCGGTGCTGCTGGCCGCGGGGCGTCCGGTGGACGCCGAGCAAGTCTATCGCGAGGAACTCAGCCGCAATCCCGGCAACGGCTGGTCGCTGTTCGGACTGGCGGAAAGCCTGAAGGCACAGCGCAAGTCGGACGAGGCGAGGGATGTGGACCGCCGCTTTGCCGAAGCATGGCAGCACGCCGACATCACGCTGACGGCTTCGCGGCTCTAGCGGCGGCGCGCGCTACTTCCTCAGCGCCGGTGAATCCCAGCCGGGGCGCGGTGCGAAGCGGTCGCCGTGCACCGCCTGCAGGCCCTTGAGCCGCAGCAGCAGCGCGTCCGCGCCGGTTTCGCGCACGTACTGGATCGGGCCGCCGCGGAACGGCGCGAAGCCGGTGCCGAAGATCACGCCCGCATCCAGCAGGTCGCCGTCGGCCACCACGCCCTCGTGCAGCGCGGCGACGGCTTCGTTGACCAAGGGCAGGATCAGGCGGTCCTCAAGGTCGGCCGGGACGGTGTAGTCCTTCGGCACCTCGGGCTTCTTCGGCTTGCCGTTCTCCCATGCGTACAGGCCCTGGCCGTCCTTCTTGCCGCGCTTGCCGGCTTCGGGCGGCGTGGACAGCGACGGCGGGATCGGCAGGCCCAGGAACGGCGCGAGCTCGGCGCCCACGCCGGCGGCCACATCCAGGCCCACGGTGTCGATCAGCTCGATCGGCCCCATCGGCATGCCGAACTTCACCGCCGCGCGGTCGATCACGGCGCCCGGGATGCCTTCGGAGTACGCGGTCGCGGCCTCGAGCATGTACGGGAACAGCAGGCGGTTGACCAGGAACCCCGGCGTGCCCGCCACCGGCACCGGCAGCTTGTCGATCGCCTTGCAGAACGCGGCCAGGCGGCGTTCGGTCTCCGCGTCCATGGCGTCATGTCGCACGATCTCCACCAGCGGCATCATCGCCACCGGGTTGAAGTAGTGCAGGCCGGCGAACTGCGCCGGGCGGACAAGGCCGGTGCGCAGCTCGTCCAGCGGGATCGACGAGGTGTTGGAGGTCAGCAGGGCAGTCGCCTTGAGCTTCGGCTCGACGCCGGCGTACAGCGAACGCTTGGCCTCCGCCTGCTCGATGATCGCCTCGATCACGAGATCCGCCTCCGCCACGCCGTCACCTGCGAGATCCGGTTTCAGCCGCGCCGCGACCTCGGGCCGCTTCGCGTCCACCTTCACCTTCTTCGCGAACAGCTCCTGCGCCCGCGCCATGGCCTTGTCGATATAGACCTGCTCGCGGTCCTGCAGGGTGACCTCGAAGCCCTTGTACGCCGCCCATGCCGCGATGTCGCCGCCCATGACGCCGGCGCCGACCACGTGCACGCGCGCGATGCCACTGTCCTTGCCGCCAAGGCCTTTGAGCCGCTCCTGCAGGAAGAACACGCGCGTCAGGTTGCGCGCGGTCGGGGTGCCGGCAAGCTTGACCACCGACTTGCGCTCGGCGGCCAGGCGCTGCCGGGTGCCGCCGCCGGTCCGGCGCCAGGTCTCGATCAGCGCGTAGGGCGCGGGGTAGTGCTCCTTGCGGGCTTTGCGCGCGACCTGCTTGACCAGCATCGGCGCCAGCAGCTGGCGCGCGGGCCAGGTGTTGGTGAGCCAGCCCATGAAGCGCTGCTTGAACGGTCGCTCCGTGCCCTTGAGCGCCAGTTCGACCGCGGCCTCCACCAGCTGCGCCGGCTCGACCACTTGGTCCACCAGGCCGATGCCCTTGGCGGCCGACGCCGACAGCGTGCGCCCGGTGAGCATCATGTCCATTGCCGCCGGCGTGCCGACCAGGCGCGGCAGACGCACGCTGCCGCCCCAGCCGGGATAGATGCCCAGTTTCACTTCGGGCAGGCCGATGCGCGTGGAGGGGTCGTTGCTGGCCACGCGATAGCGGCAGGCCAGCGAGATCTCGGTGCCGCCGCCCATGCAGAAGCCGTGGATCGCGGCCACCGTGGGGCAGGGCAGTTCGGCCAGGCGCTGGAACGCCTGCTGGCCGCGCCGGATCGAATCGCCGATGGTGCCCTTGGCGTCGAACTCGGCGAACTCGCGGATGTCGGCACCGGCAATGAAGCCGCGGGGCTTGCCCGAGCGCAGCACCAGCCCCTTCGGCGGGTCCAGGGCGAGGCGTTCGAGCAGCGCGTCGAGTTCGACCAGGACGTCCTGGGCAAAGGTGTTGACCGACTCGCCGGCGCGGTCGAATGTCAGCAGGACGACGCCGTCGGGGCGCTGCTCGGCTTGCCAGTGGCTGAAGCGCAGACCATCGAGGCCAGCAATCATGCGGAACCATCCGTCAGGGTACGGGGAACTGCCTATGATCCAGAGTCCGTTTAACCCGCGTCAAATGCCGGGCTGGCCGATCCTGGCTTGCGGGACGATGAACGCGACCCCAGATGATCCTGCAGTGCGGAACTTTTCCGCAGCGTGAAGGTCACATCCCGGTCCCAGGGCCGGTCCCGAGGAGAGCGCCGGCCCATGGCCGATATCGACGATACGCAACTTGACCAGGACCTTGTCCGCCGCGTCCAGCGCGGCGACATGGCGGCGTTCGACCTCCTGGTGCGCAAATACCAGCACCGGGTCGCCGCGCTCGTCGGGCGCTATGTGCGGGACTGGAGCGAATGCCAGGACGTCGCCCAGGAAACCTTCATCCGCGCCTATCGGGCGATCGGCAACTTCCGCGGCGACGCCCAGTTCTACACCTGGCTGCACCGCATCGCCGTCAATACCGCCAAGAACCACCTGGTCGCCAGCAACCGCCGTCCGCCCACCGACGATGTCGACGTGGAGGATGCCGAACATTTCGATTCCGGCTTCGGCCTGCGCGACAACGACACGCCCGAACGCGAACTGATGCGGCAGCAGATGGAACAAACGGTGCTGCGCGCGGTCCAAGCCTTGCCCGAAGAGCTGCGCACGGCCATCACCCTGCGCGAGGTCGAGGGCCTGAGCTACGAGGCGATCGCCGCGCGCATGGATTGCCCGATCGGTACCGTCCGCTCGCGCATCTTCCGCGCCCGCGAAGCGATCGACCTGGAGCTCAAGCCGCTGATGGACACCGGATCCGCGCCCGAACGCGCGGCGCGATGAGCACGATATGACCCACGAAAACGACAACATCGATATCGATTTCCAACTGGCGCCGCCGGACAAGCTGTACGCGCACAACCGCCGGCAGCTGTCGGCGATGCTCGACGGCGAGTTGTCCCCCGACCAGGCGCGCTTCATGCTGCGCCGGCTCCAGCACGACGGCGAACTGGCCGCGTGCTGGGAGCGCTGGCAGGTCTGCGGCGACCTGCTGCGCGGGCACGGCCATGCGCTGTTGCCATCGGATTTCTCGCAGCGGGTGGCGGCGTCGATCGCCGCGCCAGCGACGGGCGAGGCGACCCGCACCGCCGCCGGCGCGGGTCCACGGCGCCAGCATCGCCTGCTGCGCTGGGGCGGCGGCGCGCTGGCCGCGTCGATGGCGCTGGTGGCGCTGTTCATGGCGCGGCAGCTTCCCGATGCGCAGGCGCCGGAGATGGTGGAGGCCATCAGCCCTGCGCGTTCCGCGCCGGCGCTGGTGCAGGACGCGGCGCCGGTCGCGTTGGCTGACGCCGGACGCGCTGCGCTGCCGCCCGGGCCGGGCACACCCACGCCTGTGCCTGCACCTGCACCCGACAACGCCGCGGCCCTGCTGGCTGCTGCCGTCCCGGTGGCGGTCGCGGTGGCGGAAGTCCCGCGCCGCACCGGGGAGCGCAACAGCACCCGCAGCCAGTCCCAGCGTGCGGCCCTCAGGCGTTCGCAGTCCGTCGCAGAGGTCCCGCAGCGCGCCGTGGCCGCCACCGCGGCGCCGCGGTCGGCCGGCCTCGTGCCGGAGGCGTCCGTGCCTGCCGTAGCCGACACCGGTTTCCCGCTGCTGGCCAGCCTGCCGTCGGCCGCCATCGATGGGAATGCCCTGTTTGGCGCGCTGCCGGCCGCGACCACGCGGCCTTGGCCGCGCGCGGTGCTACCGGGCCTGGGGGGCACCCAGCCACTGGCCGTCCGCTATGGCATGCCGCAGGCCGACGCATTCGCACCCTTCCAGCCGCGGCTGGATCGCCATGCCGTACGCCGTGCGCATGATCCCGCGCAGTCGAGGCCGGAGCCGCAGGCCGACTCCGGCCAGGAATCCGCCCCCGAGGCCGGATCCGACCCCGCCAGATGATTTCCGTTCGCCCCCGGCGCGGCTGTCGCGCCGGGGGCGACGGGTCCACCCCACGTTCCATTTCCCTGTCGAGGCCCATTCCCCGATGAAATCGCCTGCCTTCGCCCTTGCCCTGGTCGCACTCACCGCTGCAGGGACGGCCGCCGTCGTGATCCCTGCCGCCACCGCGCAGTCGCAGCAGGACCAGGCCGCGGCCGCCGCCGCGGCCCCGCCCGCCCCGCAGTTGGTCACCGGTCTTCCCGACTTCACCCGCCTGGTCGATCGCGTCGCGCCGGCGGTGGTCAATATCGAGGTCACCATCGGCGCCCGCGGCAACCGCCAGGCGCAGCAGATGCCCGACGAGATGCCCGAGTTCTTCCGCCGTTTCTTCGGCCCGGGCACGCCGTTCCCCGGCGTTCCTCAGGATCCGGGTGGACGCGGAGGCATGTCGATGGGCAGCGGCTTCCTGATGTCCGCGGACGGCTACGTGATCACCAACCACCACGTCGTCGCCAACGCCAGCGACGTCAAGGTGACCTTGCCCGACCGCCGCAGCTTCGCCGCCGAGGTCGTGGGCAGCGACGAGCAATCCGACGTCGCGGTGCTCAAGATCGACGCCAAGGACTTGCCGTTCCTGCGCGCGGGCGACGCCAATGACGTCAAGCCCGGGCAATGGGCGGTCGCGATCGGCTCGCCCTTCGGCTTTGACCAGTCGGTCACCGCGGGCATCGTCAGCGCCGTGGGCCGCGCCAACCGCTACGCCAACCAGCGCTACGTGCCCTTCATCCAGACCGACGTCGCAATCAACCGCGGCAACTCTGGCGGCCCGCTGCTCAACACGCGTGGCGAGGTGATCGGCATCAACTCGCAGATCTTCTCCAACTCCGGCGGCTACATGGGCGTCAGCTTCGCGATACCGATCGACGTGGCGATGAACGTCGCCGGGCAGCTCAAGGACACCGGCCAGGTGCGCCGCGGCCAGGTGGGCGTGCAGGTGCAGGAGATCCGGGCCGACGACGCCAAGGGCCTGGGCCTGCCGGACACGCGCGGCGCGCTGGTGTCGGACGTCATCCAGGGTGGCGCGGCGGACAAGGCCGGCATCGAGCGCGGCGACGTGATCCGCGAGGTCGACGGCACCCGCATCAACCAGTCCAGCGACCTGCCGCCGATGATCGGTGCGCGCGCGCCGGGCAGCCGCGTGACCATGAAGGTCTGGCGTGAGGGCCGCACCCGCGACTTCGCGCTCACCCTGGGCGAACTCGACGAGGGCGTGGTCGCCACCGGCCCGCGGTCGTCGACGCGCGCACCGGCGGCGCAGCAGAGCAATCCGCTGGGCATCGTGGGCAGCGAGATCGGTGAAGAGCAGCGCCGCCGGCTCGACCTGAAGCCGGACGAGGGCGTGGCCATTGCCCGCGTCGAAGGCCTCGCCGCGCGCAGCGCGGGCATCCAGCCCGGCGACGTCATCCTGCAGGTTGGCCGCGTGAACGTGGCCACGCCTGCAGCGCTAGACCGTGAGCTCGGCAAGGTGAAGGCCGGGGAGACGGTGATGCTGCTGGTCCGGAACCGCAGCGGCGGAACCCAGTTCCTCGCCGTCACGCCGCGGGAAGAGGCCAGCAAGTAAGGGAACGATCACGCAAGCTTCGCCCCCATCTGCCCCAAAGGGGCGGATGGGGGCAGCCTGGCGGGAGAGCCACGAGAGCGGGCCTCGCCCTGTGCGACAATGGTCCGTTCGACGCCACCCGGCCGGTAGACGGCCCCGCCTGCGATCCCCATGTCTCCAGACCCGATGCGGAACATCCGCAACTTTTCCATCATTGCCCACGTCGACCACGGCAAGTCGACGCTTGCCGACCGCCTCATCCAGATCTGCGGCGGCCTGACCGCGCGCGAGATGGAAGCGCAGGTGCTCGACAACAACCCGATCGAGCGCGAGCGCGGCATCACGATCAAGGCGCAGTCGGTGTCGGTGCCCTACACGGCGCGCAACGGCGAGACCTACCACCTCAACTTCATCGATACCCCCGGCCACGTCGACTTCAGCTACGAGGTCAGCCGCTCGCTGGCCGCCTGCGAGGGCGCGCTGCTGGTGGTCGATGCCGCGCAGGGCGTGGAAGCGCAGTCGGTCGCCAACTGCTACACCGCGGTGGAGCAGGGCCTGGAAGTGGTGCCGGTGCTCAACAAGATCGACCTGCCCACGGCCGACATCGAGCGCGCCAAGGCCGAGATCGAGGCGGTGATCGGCATCGACGCCTCCGACGCGGTCGCGGTCAGCGCCAAGACCGGACTCAACGTCGAGGACGTGCTCGAGGCGATCGTGCACCGCATTCCGCCGCCGAGGCCGCGCGACACCGACAAGCTGCAGGCGCTGATCATCGATTCCTGGTTCGACAACTACCTGGGCGTGGTTTCGCTGGTGCGCGTGATGCAGGGCGAGATCAAGGCCGGCGCCAAGATCCTGGTGATGTCGACCGGGCGCACCCACCAGGTCGACAAGGTCGGCGTGTTCACCCCCAAGCGCAAGGACATGCCGGCCCTGCGCGCGGGCGAGGTGGGCTGGATCAACGCCAGCATCAAGGACGTGCACGGCGCCCCGGTCGGCGACACGCTGACCCTGGCGTCGGACCCGGCGCCCAAGCCGCTGCCGGGCTTCCAGGAAATGCAGCCGCGCGTGTTCTCGGGCCTGTTCCCCGTGGACGCCGACGACTACCCCGACCTGCGCGAAGCGCTCGAAAAGCTGCGCCTGAACGATGCCGCGCTGCGCTTCGAGCCGGAAAGCTCCGAGGCCATGGGCTTCGGCTTCCGCTGCGGCTTCCTCGGCATGCTGCACATGGAAATCGTGCAGGAGCGCCTGGAGCGCGAGTACGACCTCAACCTGATCAGCACCGCGCCGACGGTGGTCTACGAGGTGCTGCTGACCTCCGGCGAGGTGATGCCGCTCGACAACCCGGCCAAGCTGCCGCCGGCCAACACGATCGAGGAAGTGCGCGAGCCGATCATCCGCGCCAATATCCTCACGCCGCCCGACTACGTCGGCAACGTGATCACCCTGTGCGAAGAGAAGCGCGGCAGCCAGGTCGGCATCCAGTACCTCGGCAGCCAGGTGCAGATCAGCTACGAACTGCCGATGGCCGAAGTCGTGCTGGACTTCTTCGACCGCCTGAAGTCGGTGTCGCGTGGCTACGCCTCGCTCGACTACCACTTCGTGCGCTTCGAGGCCGGTCCCTTCGTGCGCGTGGACACGCTGATCAACGGCGACAAGGTCGACGCGCTGTCGATCATCGTCCACCGCAGCCACGCCGACCGCCGCGGGCGCGACCTGACCGACCGCATGAAGGACCTGATCCCGCGGCAGCAGTTCGACGTCGCGATCCAGGCCGCCATCGGCTCGCAGATCATCGCCCGCAGCTCGGTCAAGGCGCTGCGCAAGAACGTGCTGGCCAAGTGCTACGGTGGCGACATCAGCCGCAAGAAGAAGCTCCTGGAAAAGCAGAAGGAAGGCAAGAAGCGCATGAAGCAGGTCGGCCGCGTCGAAATCCCGCAGGAAGCCTTCCTGGCGGTGCTCCAGGTGGACAACAAGTGAGGGCGGGCGCGTTGGGTGCCGCCGACGGGGTGCGCGCATGAAGTGGTTCGAACTCGGCCTGGTCATCCTGACCTTCGCCTCCGGCCTGGTCTGGCTGGTCGACCGGCTGTTCTTCGCCAAGGCGCGCAAGGCGCGCGCCGGGCTGCTCGACGAAGACCGCGAGCCGGTGGTGGTCGACTACGCCCGCGCCTTTTTCCCGATCCTGGCCGCCGTGCTGCTGCTGCGCGGCTTCGTGGCCGAGCCGTTCCGGATCCCGTCGAGCTCGATGATGCCGACGCTGCTGATCGGCGACTTCATCCTGGTCAACAAGTTCGCCTACGGCCTGCGGCTGCCGGTGAACAACCACAAGATCGTCGAGATCGGACTGCCCGAACGTGGCGACGTGGTCGTGTTCCGGCCGCCGCAGTATCCCGACCAGGACTGGATCAAGCGTGTGGTCGGCCTGCCGGGCGACCGCATCGCCTACCGTGACAACGTCCTGTACGTGAACGGCGAGCCGTCCGCGTACCAGGCCATCGGCGAGTACGTGGGCAAGGGGCGCGGCCAGGAAATGACCGGCGCCACCCTGCTGGCCGAAGACCTGGGCAACGGACGGCACGAGGTGCTCGAGATCGAGAGCCCGCTCTTCGCCAAACATGGCGTGGGCGAGTGGACCGTGCCCGCGGGCGAATATTTCGTGATGGGCGACAATCGTGATAGAAGCGACGACAGCCGCTTCTGGGGCACGCTGCCGGAGACACAGCTCCGGGGCAAGGCGTTCCTGGTGTGGATGAATTTCGACCGCACCGCCGGTGGCGTCGACTTCAACCGCATCGGCACGCGCCTGTGATGCCGGGGAACCGGACCGGTGCCAGAATGTCCACAACGGGGAACGAGGGGAGAGGGGCAATGAGGAATTCGCAACGCGGCATCACCCTGCTCGGGTTCATCATCGTGCTGGCCGTGGTGGGGCTGTTCGCCTACGTCGGCATGAAGCTGTTCCCGATGTATTCGGAGTACTACAGCGTGCGCTCGGCGATGAAGGGCCTGGCCAACGAGCCGGGCATCGCCAACACCGAGCCGCGCAAGATCCAGGACCTGTTCTTCCGCCGGCTGTACATCAGCTACTCGGAAAACGTGAAGCCCGAGCATGTCAAGATCAAGCGCGTGGGAGCCGGCTGGCAGATGGACGTGAAGTACGAAGTCCGCAAGCCGCTGATCGGCAACCTCGACGTCGTGGGCAAGTTCGAGTCCACGCAGATGCTGACCAGGACCGGTGCGGTCGATTGATCCCGTTGCGCGCGTCGCGGGCCATGTGTTCCGCGATCCCGCGCTCCTGGCACAGGCGCTGACCCACCGCAGCGCCGGCGCGCCACACAACGAGCGCCTGGAATTCCTCGGCGATGCCCTGGTGGGGCTGATCGTCGCCGAGGCGCTGTACCTGCGCTGGCCCAAGGCCGACGAAGGCGCCATGACCCGCGCACGCGCGGAGCTGGTGCGCGAGTCGTCGCTGGCGCGACTCGCGCGCGACCTCGAACTCGGCGCGCGAATGACGCTGGGGCCCGGCGAGATGAAGTCAGGCGGCCACCGCCGCGACTCGATTCTGTCGGACGCACTCGAGGCCGTGGTCGGCGCGATCTACCTCGACGTCGGCTTCGAGGCCTGCCGCGCGGCGGTGCTGCCCTGGTTCGAGCCGCATATCGACGCCCTTCCCGCCGGTGGCATCGGCAAGGACCCCAAGACCCGGCTGCAGGAGTGGCTGCAAGCGCGCCAGCGTCCGCTGCCGACCTACGAACTCATCTCGGAAAGCGGCGAGGAGCACGCACGGGTCTTCCATGTCCGCTGCGTGCTGACCGAACCCGCGCTTGAGGCCGAAGGCAGTGGCGGTTCCCGCCGCGCCTCCGAGCAGGACGCCGCATCCGCGGCGCTCGCACAACTGGAATCCATGAAGTCATGACTACTGAAGGCGCAAGCCGCAGCGGGGCAGTCGCCGTCGTCGGCAGGCCCAACGTCGGCAAGTCCACCCTGGTCAACGCCCTGGTGGGCGCGAAGGTCAGCATCGTCTCCAATCGCCCGCAGACCACGCGCCATCGGCTGCTGGGCATCGCGACCTTCCCCGCGGGCCAGCTGCAGCTGGTCGATACGCCCGGCATCCACCGTGGCGAGCGCAGCCAGTCCGCCACCGCCATGCACCGGATGATGAACCGTGCCGCGCGCGGCGCGCTCGAGGGCGTCGATGCCGCGGTGCTGGTGGTCGAGGCCGGCCGCTGGGACGAGGAGGACTCGCTCGCCTACGAGGCCCTGCGCGAGGCGAAGGTGCCCGTGGTGCTGGTGGTCAACCAGGTCGACCGTATCCGAGAGAAGGCCACCCTGCTGCCGTATCTGCAGAAGGCGACCGAGGGGCGTGACTTCGCGGGCGTGCATCCGGTGTCCGCGCTGAAGCGCACCGGCCTGGACGCGCTGGTCGCCCAGCTGCTGTCCCTGGTCCCGGAGGGGCTGCCGGCCTACGACGAGGACGAGATCACCGACAAAAGCCAGCGCTTCCTGGCCGCCGAACTGCTGCGCGAACAGCTGATGCGGCAGCTCGGCGCGGAGCTTCCGTACTCGACCACGGTCGAGATCGAATCGTTCACCGAAGAGACCTCGAAGTCCGGCCCGCTGATGCGTATCGGCGCGGTGATCTGGGTCGAGCGCGACGGCCAGAAGGCGATCGTGATCGGCAAGGGCGGCGTGCGGCTGCGCGAGATTGGCAGCAAGGCGCGGCTGTCGATGGAACGCCTGTTCGGCTGCAAGGTGTTCCTGGAAACCTGGGTGCGCGTGCGCGCCGGCTGGTCCGACGACGAGGCCGCGCTGCGCAGCTTCGGCTACGACCAGTAACCCCGGGCCTGCACTGTAGGAGCGGCTAAAGCCGCGATCGCTGCCCCGGGAAATACGTCGTCCTCCTCGCGGCTATAGCCGCTCCTACAATGTTTCCATGCGCATCCTCGGCGAACCCGCCTATGTCCTCCACGCCCGGCCCTGGCGCGAAACCAGCCTGCTGGTCGAGGTCCTGTGCGCGGAACACGGGCGCCTGGGGCTGGTCGCGCGCGGCGTGCGCGGGCCGCGGCGGCAGGCCCTGCGCGCGGCGCTGCAGCCGCTGCAGCACATCCGCTTCGACGCGGCGCTGCGCGGTGAACTGGCCCACCTGAACGCCGCCGAGGCGCTCGATGCCGCGCCGCGACTGCAGGGCGAGGCCATGCTCTCGGGTTTCTACGCCAACGAACTCGTGCTGCGCCTGGCGCCGCGACAGGATCCGCAGCCCGAGCTGTACGCGACCTATGGCGAACTGCGCACCCGCCTGGGCGCGGGTGAGCCGCTGCCCTGGACCCTGCGGCGCTTCGAGCGCGACCTGCTCGACGCCATCGGCGTCGGCCTGGACTATGCGCACGAAGGCGATGGCGATCCGATCGATCCGGCGGCGCGCTACCGCCTGGATCCCGGGCATGGCCCGGTGCGCGTGCGCGGAGAACGCGGTGGCGAGCGCGGGCGCACCGCTACCGGGCGCGCGCTGCTGGCGCTTGCAGCGGACATGGCGCCGCCCGCGGACGACCTCGGCGGCCTGCGCCGGGTGCTGCGCGAAGTGCTGGAGTCCCATCTCGGGGGGCGGCCGCTGTCTTCGTGGCAGCTGCTGGGGGACCTGGGCCGCGTGTCCGCGCCCCTGGCGCCTCAGGACGGCGGCGAGAGTTCCTGAGCCGCGGCATCGAACAGTGCCAGCGCTTCCGGGGACGCGGGTGCGCGCTCCAGCGCCATTGCTGCGTGTCCCAGTCGCGCCGCGCCCACGAAGCCGCAGCTTGCGCGCAGCCGGTGCAGGACATCGCACAGCACGCCCTGGTCACCATCCCGCGCGGAGCCCATGACCGACGCGTGCGCGGCGGGCAGTTCGGCCAGGAACAGCTGGCGTAGCGCCTCGACATGGGCGCGCTCGCCGTTGAGCGCGCGCAGGGCGGCGGCATCGTCCCAGGCCTGCAAATCAGATCCCGACACCTCCGCAGCATCGGCCGGCCCCGGTGGATGCGGTTCGGCGACGCGTGACCCGGTGCGCCCGGCCAGCGTTCCAGCCAGCGCCGCGCGCAGCGCCGCGGCCGACAGCGGCTTCACCAGCACGGCGTCGAAGCCGGCGTCATGCAGCGCCTGGTGCAGTTCGTGCTCGCGCGCGGCCGTATGCGCGATCGCGGGCGTGGCAAGTCCAAGGCCGCGCAGCTCAGCGAGCAGGCCGGCACCGTCGCCGTCGGGCAGGTGGGCGTCGACCAGCCACAGGGCGTAGGCGATGTTGGCGGCCTGGGCGCGCGCGGCCGCGTGCGTGCCGACGATGTCGACGCTGGCAGGCAACGCCTCCGCCGCGGCGGCGAGGAAGGCGGCGGTGGTCTGGTCGTCCTCGACCAGCAGGATGCGGGGCTTCATCGTCGCGGACGCTCCGGTCGTTATTCTGGCAGCCATGCCCGCGTGGATCTTAACCCTGCTTGGACTGCTTGCGCTGCTGCCCGTGGGCGCGGTGGACGCGCGCACGCTGGTGGCGCGGGTTGCGAAGGTATCGACGCCGGTAGCCACGCTCGAGGGGGTGGAAGTGCGCCTGGCGTGGCCGGCGGATGCGGACGCGGGCGACCTGCGCATCACCGCGCGCAGCGGGCACGCGCCGGATCTCGGCTATCGCTTCCAGGCGCTGGCCTGGCGCTGCCCGCTCCGTCGGGATGGCGCCGGAGGCTGGAGCTGCGAGGGCGAGCTGCGGGAAGGGCGGGGCGCGCCGCTGCGCTTGGCCTTGGCACTGCCGGCGGCGGGCATTGAAGCCTCGCTGTCCGATGGCCACGGCGCGCGTCTGGCACTGCAGCGCGCCAATGCGGCCCCGGACCTCTTCGCTATCGATCTCGCGCAGGTGCCCGTGGCCTGGGCGCAGGCGCTCGCGGCGCGCGCCTGGGCCGATGTGCGCCTGGGCGAAGGCCGCCTTGATGGGCGACTCCGCCTGCATGTTCCGGACGGCGCTGCGATGCATCTGGAAGGCGAGCTCGCGCTGTCGGATGGCGGTTTCGACACCGCGGACGCACGCCATGCCGGGGCCGGACTGGGTGCGCGCCTGGATCTGGACTGGCTGGCCCTGGACGAGGGGCCGCGGATCACGCTTGACGGCGAACTGCGCGGTGGCGAGCTGCTGTTCGGCAGTGGCTATTTCGTGCTGCCCGAACACGTGCTGCCCGTGCAGTTGCGCGCACAGGGCAGGCCCGATGGCTGGGCGTTGACGGCGTTCTCCGCCAGCGATCCGGGCGTGCTCGACGTCCGCGGCCGCGCGACCCTGGTCGGCGCGGACCTGGATGACTTCGCAGTGTCGCTGCGCAGCAGGGACGTCTCGCCCCTGCCGGAACGCTACCTGTCGGGTTGGCTGGGCCTCGCCGGCCTGGGCGGCCTGACCATGTCGGGCGCGCTGGATGTCGATCTCGCAATGGCGGGCGGTGTGTTGGCCACGCTCGACCTGCGGCCGCAGGCACTGGATATCGCCGCGCCCGACGAGCGCTTCCGTTTCGACGGTCTCGATGGCCGCGTGCACCTTGTGTCCTCGGGTCGCGCGGACAGCGAACTGCACTGGCGGGGCGGCGCCCTGGGTGCGATTCCGCTCGGCCCCGCGCGCTTGCCCTGGCACAGCAGCGATGGGGAACTCTGGCTGCGCGGCACCACCGTGATGCCGCTGCTCGACGGCCGGCTCGAGGTGTCCGACGTGCTGCTGCACCCGCCGGGCGCGGGCGGGCCGTTGCGCGTGGAAGGCGCGCTGGCGGTGGAGGCGCTGGACATGACGCAGCTGGCCCTGGCGCTTGGCCTGCCGCCGTTCCCGGGCACGCTGTCGGGCAGCATTCCCGGCGCGCGCTATGTCGGTGACAGGCTCGACTTCGATGGCGGCCTCGTGGTCCACGCGTTCGACGGCGAGGTACGGGTGTCTTCGCTGGCGATGGAGCGGCCCTTCGGCGTCGCGCCTACGCTGCTGGCCGACGTTGCCCTGGACGGCCTCGACCTGCAGGCGCTGACCGGCGTGTTCGAGTTCGGCAGCATCAGCGGGCGCCTGCATGGCCAGGTCGAGGGTCTGCGCCTGGTTGACTGGGAGCCGGTGGCTTTCGACGCCGAACTCCACACCGAGGGGCGCCGGGGCGTGCGCCAGCGCATCAGCCAGCGCGCGGTGCAGAACATCTCCAGCGTCGGCGACGCCTCGTTCACCGCGAGCCTGCAGGGCCAGCTGCTGGGGCTGTTCGACGACTTCGGCTACCGGCGAATCGGTATCTCCTGCCGGCTGGCGAACGGCGTCTGCACGATGGCGGGGCTTCATCCCCGCGACGGCGGGTTTGTTATCGTCGAAGGGGCCGGACTGCCGCGCCTGGACATCGTGGGCTTCAACCGGGACGTCGACTGGGAAACCCTGGTCGAACGCCTGGCCGCGGTGGGTTCCGGCGACGTTTCGCCGGTGTTCGATTGAACCGTCCGAGGAGGACTTCATGCGCTTGTCCGGTCTGCCATTCGTCGCCGCGCTGGCGCTCACCGCCTGCGTCACCATCAACGTGTATTTCCCCGCGGCCGAAGCGCGCGAGGCGGCGCGCGAGTTCGTCGAGAACGTGATCGGGGAAGAGGCCGCGGCCCCGGCACCGGACGTACCCGGCAACGGCACCCCCGGCGGCATGGCGTTGCGCGCGGCGCCGGCAGCGCAGCGCGCGGGCTTCGATCCATGGATGCTGCTGGGCATCGCGCCCGCACACGCGCAAACGCCCGACATCACCATCCGCACGCCCGCGATCCAGGCGATCCAGCAGCGGATGGAGTCGCGCTTCTCGTCCAGCCTGCGCCCGCACTTCGACAGCGGTGCGCTGGGCTTCAGCGGTGACGGCATGGTGGTGTTGCGCGACGCATCGAAGCTGCCACTGAAGGACCGCGTGGCGGTGAACGCCGCCGTGGCCGACGACAACCGCGACCGCAACGCGGTCTACCGCGAGATCGCCGTCGCCAACGGCCATCCGGAATGGGAGAAGCAGATCCGCGAGGTGTTCGCGCGGCAATGGGTCGCCAGTGCGCGCGCCGGCTGGTGGTACCAGCAGGGTGGGAGCTGGAAGCAGAAATAACGGCCAAGGCTTGGCGCGGGGCTTCTGCGACAATGGCGGGCCGTTCCAGACAGGCATCTTCCGGCATTGGCCCGCATCAACCAGACCCCTTTCGAGGTCGAGATCCTCGACCTCGGCCCTGACGGCCGCGGTATCGCCCGCCGGCCCGTGGACCATCCGCATGCCGGCAAGACCGTGCTCGTTGCCGGTGCTCTGGCCGGCGAGCGCGTGCTGGCGCGCCAAACCGGGCGCGCCCGCGAGTACGACCAGGCCGAGACGGTCGAGGTGCTGCAGGCCTCGCCCGAGCGCGTCGAGCCGCGTTGTCCGCACTTCGGCGTCTGCGGCGGCTGCAGCCTGCAGCACATGGCCGGGGACCGGCAGATCGTCGCCAAGGCGCGCGTGCTGGCCGACGACTTCGAGCGTGCCGGGCCGGTCCGCCCTGAAACCTGGCTGCCACCGCTCACCGGCCCGGCCTGGGGCTATCGCCGCAAGGGCCGGTTCTCCGTGCGCCACGTGGAGAAAAAGGGCAAGACCCTGGTCGGCTTCCGCGAGCGCGATCCGCGCTTCGTCGCCGAGCTGCGCGAGTGCCACACCGTGATCCCGGAGCTGGGGAGCCGCATGGAAGCGCTGGCACGGCTGGTCGATGGCCTCGATGCGCGGGCGGCGATCCCGCAGATCGAGTTCGCCGCCGGCGACGATGCCATCGCGCTGGTGGTCCGCCACCTCGAGCCGCTGGGCGACGGCGACCGGGCGGCGCTCGTGGCCTTCGCGCAGGCGAACGGCTTCGCCATGTTCCTGCAGCCGAAGGGCATCGACTCCGTGGCGCCGCTGTGGCCGCTGGATCCGAAGCTGTCGTTCCGGCTGGCGCCCTGGGATGTCGAACTGGCGTTCCAGCCGCTGGATTTCATCCAGGTCAACGCCGGGCTCAACGCGAAGATGATCGCGCACGCGCTGGAACTGCTCGATGTGCAGCCGGATGATCGCGTGCTCGACCTGTTCTGCGGACTCGGCAACTTCAGCCTGCCGCTGGGGCGCGTCGCGTCGGAAGTCGTGGGCGTGGAAGGCGATGCCGGGCTGGTGGCACGCGCGCGTGACAACGCGGCGCGCAACGGCATGGGGCACGTCAGCTTCCACGTCGCCGACCTGGCCACCGATCTTTCGCAGGAGCCATGGATGCGCGCCGGCTTCGACAAGCTGCTGCTCGATCCCGCCCGCGCCGGCGCGCTGGAGGTGCTGCGCCAGCTTCCGCTGGAAGGACTCAAGCGCATCGTCTACGTCAGCTGCCATCCCGGGTCGCTGGCGCGCGACGCCGCGTACCTGGTCAGCGAGCGCGGCTGGCACCTGCGCGCCGCTGGCGTGATGGACATGTTCCCGCACACCGCCCACGTCGAGTCGATCGCGGTCTTCGAACCTGCCCTGCCGGCGCAGTTGGCCCCATCGGACCCGTCGGCCCTGTCGGCCCCGTTCCCCCTCTAGGGGCAGCTACAGCTGCGACCTGACCCGCGGGATCGTACTTGCACACGCATTACCCTGAATTCCGATCGCAGCTATAGCTGCTCCCGCACAGAGGACTTGAATGGCCATCGAGATCGAACGCAAATTCCTGGTGACCGGCGACGGCTGGCGCGCAGCCGCGCACGCCGTCGTCCCGATGGCGCAGGGCTACCTCAACGACCAGTCCTCGATGGACGAGGGCCGACAGCGCGCTTCGGTGCGGGTGCGCCTGGAGGGCGAGGGTGCCTTCCTCAACATCAAGTCGCGCGAGCTCGGCCACACGCGGCAGGAATTCGAGTACCCGCTGCCCGTGGGCGAGGCGCGCGACCTGCTCGCGCTCTGCGTGGGCGGGCTGGTTGAGAAGCGCCGCCACCTGGTGCGCCATGGCGGCCATCTCTGGGAAGTCGACGAATTCCTTGGCGACAACGCCGGCCTGGTGGTGGCCGAAATCGAACTCGGAAGCGCCGACGAGACCTTCGAACACCCCGACTGGCTGGGCGTCGAGGCGACCGACTGCCCGCGCTACTACAATCTGGCACTGGCCGCGCGTCCGTACTCGCAGTGGAGCGGGGCGGAACGCGCGGGGCCGGCAGCCTAAGGAGAAGACCATGCTCGTCATCGGCGTCGCCGGTACCGGACTCACCGCCCAGGAGCGCGACTGGCTGCAGCACGATGCCTGCGCCGGCGTGATCCTGTTCACCCGCAACTTCGCCTCGCGCGCGCAGGTGGCCGAACTGTCGGCCGCCATCCGCGAAGCCGCGCCGCGCCCGCAGCTGGTCTGCGTCGACCAGGAGGGTGGACGCGTGCAGCGATTCCGCGAGGGCTACAGCGCGCTGCCGCCGCTCGAGGTCTTCGGCCGCGACTACGCGCGCGACCCCGAAGGTGCCCTGGCCCGTGCCCGCGAGCACGCCTGGCTGATGGCGAGCGAGGTGCGCGCATCGGGCGTCGACCTCAGCTTCGCGCCGGTGGTCGACCTCGGTCGCGGCAACCTCGCCATTGGCGACCGCGCCTTCTCGGATGATCCGGCCGTGGTCGCCGCCTTCACCCGGGCCTATGTCGATGGCATGCACCAGGCCGGTATGGCGGCCACTCTCAAGCACTTCCCCGGACACGGTTCGGTGCGCGAGGACACCCACTTCGACGACGCCGTCGACGACCGCCCGCTGGATGTGATCCGCGCCGAGGATCTGGTGCCCTTCGTTGCCGGCATCGATGCCGGCGCCGACGCCGTGATGCTGGCGCACGTGGTCTATCCGCAGGTGGCGCCGGAGCCGGCCGGCTATTCGCCGCGCTGGATCAACGGGATCCTGCGGCAGGAGATGGGCTTCCGCGGCGTGGTCTTCTCCGACGACATCGGCATGGCCGCGGCGCACGGGGTGGGCGGCATCAAGGCACGCGTCGACGCGCACCTCGACGCCGGCTGCGACGTGGTGCTGGTCTGCCATCCGGAACTCGTGGAGGAATCCCTGGCGGCAGTCGATGGCCGCAGCCTCAACACCATGGCGCTGGCCGGGCTGATGGGGCGGGGCGCGCTGGGCTGGGACGGACTGCTGGCCGACGCACGCCATGGCCGCGCCGCGGCGAGCCACGGCGGCGGGGTGGTGGCATGACTGCGCCCCCGCTCGCGACCGTCATGGTCGATGCCGACGTCATCCACGACCGCGCCACGCTCGAGGCGGCGATCCAGGGCATGGCCGAGGCCATCCACACCGAGTACGCCGGCGACGAACGCGCGCCGCTGTTCGTGACCATCATGAACGGCGGCATGCCCTTTGCCGTGCAGCTCGCGTTCGCGCTGGGCGAGCGCGGGCTCGACCTCGAGTTCGACTACCTGCACGCGACCCGCTATCGCGGCAGCACCAGTGGTTCGCGCCTGGCCTGGTTGCACCGCCCGGCGACGCCGATGCGCGGCCGCCGCGTGCTGCTGGTCGATGACATCCTCGACGAGGGCCACACGCTGCAGGCCGTCACCCGCTGGTGCGAGGACGAAGGCGCGGCCGACGTGCGCGTGGCGGTGCTGGCCACCAAGGTCCACGACCGCTGCGTCGACGGCGTCTGCGCAGACTGGTCGGGCGTCGAGGTGCCTGACCGCTACGTCTTCGGTTACGGCATGGACTACAACGAACAGGGCCGCAACCTGCCCGCCATCTACGCGCTGGCCGACTGAGCCGCGCACGCACCGGAGACCGCCGTGTCCGCGCATACCGATGAACCCATCGCCCTGGCGGTGATTGGCGGCACCGGCCTCTACCAGCTGGCCGGGCTGGAGGATGTGGAATCGCATCAGCCGGTCACGCGCCATGGCGCGCTGTCCGGGCCGGTGCGCGTGGGCCGCATCGGCGGCCATCGCGTGGCGTTCCTGGCGCGTCATGGCGAAGGCCACTCGGTGCCGCCGCACCTGGTGAACTACCGCGCCAACCTCGCCGCGCTGCAGTCGCTGGGCGCCACGCGCGTGCTCGCGCTCAATACCGTGGGCGGCATCACCGAAGGCTTTGGCCCGCGCGTGCTCGCTTGCCCCGACCAGCTCATCGACTACACCTGGGGCCGCATCTCCACCTACTGCGAAGAGCCGGGCACCGAGGTGCTGCACGTCGACTTCGGCGATCCCTACACGCCGTCGCTGCGCCGCAGGATCATCGATGCGGCGGCGACTGTCGGGGTCGCGCTGGTCGATGGCGGCTGCTACGGCGCGACGCAGGGTCCGCGCCTGGAGACGCGCGCGGAGATTTCGCGCATGCGCCGCGACGGTTGCGACCTCGTCGGCATGACCGGAATGCCCGAGGCCGGGCTCGCCCGCGAGCTTGGCCTGGACTACGCATGCCTGGCCATCGTCGCCAACTGGGCGGCCGGTGCTGGACCCCAGATCGACGAGGTGATCACGCTCGATGACGTGCTCGCGAACGTCGCCGCGGCCTCCTCGGGCCTGCCAACCCTCGTCGGAGCGATGCTGGCCGGGTGATTGCGCACGGCACGAAGCCTTTGCATACTCGGGCAGCGTGTGTCCGGTCCCTTGCAGGTCGGGGCGCGCAATCGTAACCAGACGAGGTGTAAGAGTCATGCAATACGGCACAGTGAAGTGGTTCAACGACGCCAAGGGTTTCGGCTTCATCGCTCCCGAGGACGGCAGCGCGGACGTGTTCGTGCACTACTCGGCGATTTCTTCCGACGGCTTCCGCAGCCTGCAGGAAGGCCAGCGCGTCAGCTATGAAGTCACTCAGGGCCCGAAGGGCGCGCAGGCGGCAGGGGTGGCGGCTGTCGCTTGAGTGGCACGCGGTTGCAGTATTTCCTGTTCCAGGGTCCCGGGTGTTCCGGGACCCTTTTTTTGTCGTCAGCCCGCACTGCGGAAGGTCAGGTTGATGCGCTCCGCGCCGAGCCGCGGGTGCGCCACGTCCTTCAGCGGAGCGACGCCGTGGAAGCGCAGGCGGTCCTCGCCGCCCCAGACGACGACGTCGCCGTGGTGCAGGGGCACCTTCGCGGGCCGGTCGGCGCGCGCGTGGCCGCCGAACAGGAAGATGGCGTCCATGCCCAGCGAAACGGAGACGATCGGCGCGTCGAGATCGCGCTCGTCTCTGTCCTGGTGCAGTGACATGCGTGCGCCGGGACGGTAGCGGTTGATCAGGCAGGCATCGGATTCGAAGCCGTTGAAGCCGGCCGCAGCCGCGGCGTCGGCTGCCAGGGCTGCGAACGTGGCGGGCATGTCCGGCCAGGGCAATCCGCTCTCCGGATCCGTGGCCGTATAGCGGTAGCCATGGCGGCTGGTGGTCCAGCCGAGTCGCCCGCAGTTCGTCATCGCCACCGACATGGTGAAGCCGCCGCGCGTCTGCATCTGGCGGAACGGCGCGCGTGCCGCCACGGCCTCGATGGCCCGCAGCAGTTCGTCTACGCAGGGCAGGGCGAAACCGCGCAGCACGCAGGCCTGCGGCCCGATGGTTTCGCGATGATCGTTGCCGGGCTCGGCGAACAGGTCTGGATGCATGGCTTGAGGATAGCGCCGTCGCCGTGGCGCCGCGCCGGCGTGTCGGGTGCATGCCACGGCGGGCAAGGCCACAATCGGGGCACGCACGGGAGAACGGGAATGGTCCAGGCCACGCACGATGTCTTCAACCAGCCGCCGCCATTCGGCGAACGCGACCTGTGGTCGGATGACTTCGCGCTGCGCGAAGCCCTGGCGCGCGAAGGCGGTGCGGCGTTCGAGCGCGAGGTCGCGGCGTATGGCGCACTGGCGGGGGGTGAACTGCTGGCCCTGTCCCATGACGCCCATCGCGACCGGCCGCGCCTGCGCAGTCACGACGCCGCCGGGCAGCGCATCGACCGCGTCGAGTTCCATCCCGCATACCACCGGGTGATGGAGCTTGCCATCGCGCACGGGGTGGCCGGGCTGTCTTGGGCGCGGCCGGAGCCCGGTGCACACGTCGCGCGCGCGGCCCTGGCCTACCTGCACTACCAGGCCGAGCCGGGCACGAGCTGCCCGCTGACCATGACGCACGCCGCGATGCCGGTGCTGCGGCAGTCGCCGGCGCTGCACGAATGGGCGGACAAGGTCGCGGCCTGCCGCTACGACGCGCGTGATGTCGCCATCGACGTGAAGTCCGGCGTGACGCTGGGCATGGCCATGACCGAGAAGCAGGGTGGCAGCGATGTACGCGCCAACGCCACCACGGCCGCGCCCTGCGGCGACGGCGACGATGCCTACGTGCTGTCCGGCCACAAGTGGTTCATGTCGGCACCGATGTCCGACGGCTTCCTGGTGCTGGCGCAGGCACCCGCCGGCCTGACCTGCCTGCTGATGCCGCGCCGCCTGCCCGGCGGCGACCGCAACGGCTTCATCCTGATGCGGCTGAAAGACAAGCTTGGCGACTGGTCCAACGCGTCCAGCGAGGTCGAGTTCCAGGACGCGATGGCCTGGCGGGTGGGTGAAGAGGGCCGAGGCGTCGCCACCATCCTGCAGATGGTGATGCTCACCCGCCTGGACTGCATGCTCGGCTCGGCGGGGCTGATGCGGATGGCGCTGGCGCAGGCGCTGCATCACTGCCGCCATCGCAGCGCGTTCGGCAAACGGCTCGCCGACCAGCCGCTGATGCGCAACGTCCTGGCCGATATCGCGATCGAAGCCGAAGGGGCGCTGGCGCTGTCGATGCGCGTGGCACGGGCAGTGGATGCCGCCGCACGCGATCCGCGCGAGGCCGCATTCGCCCGCATCGCCACCGCCATCGGCAAGTACTGGATCTGCCGACGTGCCCCGACGGTGGTCAACGAGGCGCAGGAGTGCCTGGGCGGCGCGGGCTATATCGAAGAGTCGCTGCTTCCGAGGCTGTACCGGCAGGCCCCGCTGAACTCGATCTGGGAAGGCAGCGGCAACATCCAGTGCCTCGACGTGCTGCGAGCGCTGTCGCGGGAGCCGGACACCGCGGCTGTGCTGCGTGCGGAGATCGAAGCGGCGCGCGGGTTGCATCCTGCGCTGGACACGTTCGCCGCGTCACTGGGTGGCATGTTTTCAGCTGCCGATGAAGCGGGGTCGAGACGGCTTGTCGAAAGCCTGGCGCTTGCGCTGCAGGCTTCGGTGCTGCTGCGCGCGGTCAGCCCGGTCGCAGAGGCGTTCTGCCGCACCCGGTTAGGCGGTGAGCACGGGCTTGCACTGGGCACGCTGCCGGTGGATCTGGACCACCTTTCCATCATGGCGAGGGCGTTTCCGGATTAAGGATGCTTGCTACGGATTTGCCCGAAGCCTGGGAGAGGGCCACGAAGATGAAGACATTGATTGCGGCATGCCCATTGTTCCTGCTTGTCGCTGCATGTGTACCGCAGGGCGGTAACCCGCCTGACCAGGTCGCCACTCCGGGCGATGCCCAGCTTCTGAGCGTTGGGCAAATCACTGAAGCTGAGAAACGGGCGGCCACGGGCGACATCGAGGCGGTACGGGATCTTGTCGCGCACTATGTGTTGGGAGAGCCCGACCGGGGGAAGGCCATGCACTGGCAACGGGTCGCGGTCGGTATGGGTGATCAGGTGATGATGCTGAACCTTGCGACGTACCTGTCTCTGACGGGCGCCGAAGAAGATTGCCGGGAAGCGGATTCCCTTGTTGAACGGGTCAGCATCCGGAATCCGTCCAATGAGCTTGGTGACGCGGCGCGTCGGAGATTGCAGACGCTCAGGCATGGCTTTGAAGGAGCTGGGACCTGCACTCGATGGTTTCAGTAATTCAACAGTTCCAGCGGCATGCTGTTTCAGGCGCCTCGGGCGACGGCCGCTGGCACCGCATCCAGGAACTGCAACCGCGCCAGCTCGGCGTACAGGCCGCCCTGTGCCAGTAGCTCGGCATGCGTGCCCTCGGCCACGATCTGGCCCTGGTCCATGACGACGATGCGGTCCGCGCGCAGCACGGTGGCCAAACGGTGCGCGACGACGATCGTCGTGCGGCCTTCCATCAGGCGTTCGAGCGCGTGCTGCACGGCGCGTTCGCTCTGCGCATCGAGTGCCGAGGTGGCTTCGTCAAGCAGCAGCACCGGCGCATCGCGCAGCAGGGCACGGGCGATGGCGACGCGCTGCTGCTGGCCGCCTGACAGGCGGGCGCCGCGTTCACCAAGTTCCGAGGCATAGCCCTCGGGCAGCGCGGTGAGGAATTCGTGTGCCTCCGCCGCGCGTGCGGCCGCCTCGACTTCGGCATCGCTCGCGTCGAGTCGGCCGTAGCGGATGTTGTCGGCGGCGCTGGCGGCGAAGATGGTCGGGCGCTGCGCCACCAGCGCCATCTCGCCGCGCAGCGCGACGGGATCGAGTTCGCGCAGGTCGATGCCATCCAGCGCCACGCTGCCCGACTGCGGGTCGTGGAAGCGCTGCAGCAGAGAGAAGACCGTGCTCTTGCCTGCGCCGGACGGCCCGACCAGTGCCACCGTCTCGCCCGGTGCCACTTCAAGGCTGAAGCCTTCCAGGGCCGCGGTGTCCGGGCGCGTGGGGTAGTGGAAGACGACGTCGCGCAGGGCGACGGCACCGCGCACGGGCTGCGACAGCGCGCGCGGCGTGGCCGGTGCGACGACCTGCGGCTGTTCGTCCAGCAGCTCCCCGATCCGGCCCATGCCGCCGGCGGCCTTCTGCAGTTCGTTCCACACCTCCGCCAGCGCACCGACCGAGCCGGCGCCGAACATCGCGTACAGCACGAACTGTCCCAGCGTGCCGGCGCTCATGCGGCCGTCGGCGACGTCGTGCGCGCCCAGCCACAGCACCAGGGTGATGGCGCCGAAGATCACCGAGATCGCCACGGCCGTGACCAGCGCCTGCACGCCGATGCGCTTGCGCGCCACCGTCACCGCGGTCGCCACGGCGGTGGCGAAGCGGCCGCGCTCATGGCCCTCGCGGGCGTGCGACTGCACGGTGTCGATCGCGCCCAGGGTTTCGGTGGCCAGCGCGTTGGCATCGGCCACGCGGTCCTGGCTCTGGCGCGAAATGCGCTGCAGGCGGCGGCCGCCAAGGACCAGCGGCAGCACCGCCAGCGGGATGCCGACCAGGGTCCAGGCCGCCAGCCGCGGACTGGTCACCATCAGCATGGCGACGCTGCCCAGCACCATCACCACGCTGCGCAGCGCCACCGACATGCTGGTGGCGACCACGCCGCGCAGGAGTTCGGTGTCCGCGGTCAGGCGCGAGACCAGCTCGCCGGTGCGGCTGCGTTCGAAGAAGGACTGGTCCAGGCCCACCAGGTGGCCGAACAGCTGCGTGCGCAGGTCGGCCACCACGCGTTCGCCCAGCAGCGATACGAAGAAGAAGCGCGCCGCGGTGGCGATGGCCAGCGCGAACGTCACCAGGAACAGCAGCACGAAGGCGGCGTCGATGCCGGCGCCGCTGGCGAAGCCGTCGTCGATCATCCGCCGCACCGCCAGCGGCAGGCTCAGGGTCGCGGTGCTCGAGGCCAGCAGCGCCAGCAGCCAGGCTGCCAGCAGGCCGCGGTGCCGGGCCAGGAAGGGCCACAGCGGGCGCAGCGTCGACAGCGGGACCTTTGATTTCCCGGCGCGATCGCCGTCGCGCGTATCGGGAGTCGGGGGCGGGGTGGAGGTGTGAGCGAACTGGGCCATCCGGGCATTGTCGCCCATGCCCTCTGCCTATGGTTCCCCGACGCGCGCGCGGTCGCGCGTGGCGTCGCGCAGATGGCTGGCCAGCGCCGGCAGCTGGCTGGCCGGAAGGCGCAGGCGGAAGTGGACGCCATCGGCGGCGAAGTCCTCGCCCAGCTTCTCGGCGCAGAACACGGGCAACGCGGCATGCACGGCGGCGAGGTCGGCGAAGGGGCACTCCACGTCGACCTCGGCCATCTCGACCACTTCGCGCCGCTCGGCGGTGCGCAGGCACTCGGCCGCGGTACCGCCATAGGCGCGCACCAGGCCACCGGCGCCGAGCTTGATGCCGCCGTACCAGCGCGTCACCACCACCACGACGCCGTCCAGGCCCTGGCCGTCGATGGCGGCCAGGATAGGGCGCCCGGCGGTTCCGGCGGGCTCGCCGTCGTCGCTGGAGCGGTAGGCGCTGCCCATGCGCCAGGCCCAGCAGTTGTGGGTGGCGTCGGGCACGGACACGGAAGCGATGAAGGCCGCGGCGGCCCCGGTGTCGTCCACCGGGGCTGCATGGGCCAGGAAACGGCTGTGCTTCACCACCAGTTCGTGCGTGGCGGGCGCGGCAAGCGTGGTGCTCATTCTTCGCCGAGCAGCGTGCGCAGGTCGTCCGGCACGGCCGCTCCGGGATGGCGACGCCGGAACTCGGCGAAGCTCTCGCGCGCTTCCCCGTAGCGTTCGGAGACCACCAGTTCGCGGATGCGCGCCAGCCAGGCCTCGCGCACGGCAGGCGAGTCCACCGACGCCGGCGGGGTGTCGTCGAGGGGCTGGTCGAGCCAGTCCTCGTCGTGCATCGCCTCGCCGTCGATCGCTTGCGCGCCGCCCAGGATGTCCGGTGCGCGGGTGCGCATGGCGGCGTCCTGGGCGGGGGCAGGCCTTGGCGGCGGCAGGGCCTGCAGGGCCCGTGACGCTGCTGGAGCCGGCGGCGCCGGCGGGGCAGGCGGCGGCGCCGGCATGGCCATCGGCACGGGTGCCGATGCTGCGGCTTCTCGCGGTGCGGGCCGGGCGGACTTCGCGGCAGGCCTGGGCAGCTCTTGGCCGGCCGAGTCGGTAGCTGCCTCGCGCGCCGCCGCTGGTTCGCGAGACGGCGCATCGAACAGCGCCGGCGGCGCAGGAGCGTCGCTTACGGATGGCGGGGTGATCGCTTCCGGGGCCTGCGACGCCGCGGCCGCAGCCTCCGTCTCCACAGGGGGCGCCGGCTGGCGCGGGGCCTGGGCCGCTTCGGCTGGCGCGTGAAGCCGCCGAGCACTGGCAGGCGCCCCGGAAACATCATCGGCGAGCGCTGGCATCTTCGCTGCAGCGGGTGCCTCCTCTGGCAGCCGGACCACTTCGAGCTGCGGCCGCAGCTGCCAGGCCACGCCGATCGCGAGCACCAGCGTTGCAGCCAATGCGCCGCCGCGCAGCCAGATCGGGCTCCGCCGCCGGCGACGGTGCCCGGCGCGTGTGGAAGTGGATGACGGCGTGGCGGCCGCCGGGGTGCCTTCCCCTGCACGGGCGCTGCCGCCCGCGCGATCCGCGGCAGTCCTGCGAGCGGCAGCGAAGATCGCCGCGTCCAGGCCGGGAGACGGCCCTGACGGTGGCGTGGCCGCTGCCAGGGCGTCAGCCAGCGCGCGCTCCGCCGGCTGCAGCGGGTCGGGGCGGGTCTGGCGGGTCACGGTGCGACCTCCCCGGCCGACAGGACATCGCGGTCGGCGAGCGCCGCGCGCAGCTTGTCCATGGCATAGCGCAGCCGCGACTTCACGGTTTCGCGGCCCACGCCGGTGATGTCACCGATCTCCTCCAGGGTCAGTTCCTGCTCCAGGCGCAGCAGCACCACTTCGCGCTGTTCGTCGGGCAGGGTGTCGAGTGCCTGCTGAAGGTCGCGACCGCGCTGGAAGGCATCCATGCGCAGCTCGGGCGTGTCCGGATCCTCGATCCGGAGGCTGCGCTCGTCGGCATCGGCGGGCGCCGGCGGACGGTGCTGCCGTGCGCGCCAGTGGTCGGCGATGCGATTGCGGGCGATCCGGTACAGCCAGGTGATGAAGGCGGCGTCCGGGCGCCAGTCGCGGCCGGCAGCCACCACGCGCTGCCAGGTGTCCTGGAACACCTCATCAGCCAGCCCCGGATCGCGGAGCTGGCGCAGGAGGAAGCGGTGCAGGCGCTCGCGGTGGCGCCCGTACAGGGCCTCGAACGCGGCGACATCCCCCTCGCTCCAGGCCAGCATCAGCGCGTCGTCGCTGGTTCCGGCGTCTTCGCGGCTTGGCAGGGCGTCCATGGATGCGAGGTTAAGCGCTGCGGCCAGGCGCGGGAAGCCCGTGCGTGAGGCCGCCGCGACGGGCATGATGTCGGCCGGGGTCGCATGGGGAGGCCGCGCCCGCTTGCCGCGCGCGGCTGCAACTGCCGTTGTCCCCATGGGACGGACTTGGGCAAAGGGACGCGGCACGTGCAGGCAATGCTGGACATCCCGGTTTTGGCGCCGCCGCGCGAGGTCGACCTCGCGGGGCTGGCGGGCATGCTGGCGCAATCGCTTCCGACCGGCTCGGACGTGGTGGTGTGCTGGGACGACGAGCGCCTGGGCAGCGGCCGCTCCGAGGTCGAAGGCGTGGCCCCCGCCCTGCGCGCGCGCGCGGAGGAACTCATGTCCGGCAAGCGCAGCCGCGCCGACGCCGGTGGCGCGCTGATCGACGAATCCTGGATCGAGGGCGAGGCGCGCGTCGCGCTCGCCGCGCGCCTTCCCGAACCGCTTACGCCCGGCTCGCGCGAAGCCTGGCGCGCGCTGGCGCGCAGGCTGGTGTCGGCCACCCTCGCTTCGGCGCAGGCGGAAGCCCGGATTGATTCGCTGCGCAAGTCGGAGCGGCTGCAGCAGGCGCTGTACGAGATCGCCGACCTCGCGGGCTCGGGCCTCGAGATGGAGGAGATGCTCAAGCGCATCCACGGTGTGGTCGGCGGCCTGATGTCGGCCGAGAACTTCTACATCGTGCTGTACGACGACATGCGCGGCACCGTGCGCTTCCTGTACTTCGCCGATCGGCTTGACCCCTGGATCGCGCAGCCGGACAACGAGGCCCCGGTAGGGACGATGCCCAACAGCCTGACCGTGGCGCTGCTGCGGCATGGCCAGCCCCTGCGCGGCCCGTCGGAGCTGATCCGCGAACAGCTGCACGTCGAGCGTGATCCGGCGCACGGCCCCGACGCCGCGGACTGGCTGGGCGTGCCGATGCGCCGCGAGGGCCGGGTCAGCGGCGCGATCGTGGTGCAAAGCTACGACCAGCCCGACTGCTACACCGACGAGGACCGCGCGCTGCTCGAGTTCGTGGCCCAGCACATCCTCACCGCGCTCGACCGCAAGCATGCCCAGGCGGAGCTCGAGCGCCGCGTGGACGCGCGCACGCGCGAGCTGCAGCAGGCCAACGAGGTGCTGCAAGCGGAAATCATCGAACGCCAGCGCGCCGAGCGCCTGCAGCGCGCGCTGTTCAGGATCAGCGAGCTGTCTTTCACCGCGGGCAGCGTCGAAGGCTTCTATGGCGACCTGCACGCGGTGGTCGGCGAGCTGCTGTACGCGCGCAACTTCTACATCGCCATGGTGTCCGGCGACGGTAGCCACATCGAGTTCCCGTATTCGGTGGACGAGCGCGACATCATTCGCAAGACCAGGCGGATGATCCGTGGGCTGAGCGAGTACGTGATCAACAGCGGACGCGCGCTGCTGGCCGACCGCGTGGTCATCGCCCGCCTGGAGGCCGCGGGCGACCTCCAGCACCACGGCACGCTCGCGCACTGCTGGCTCGGCGTGCCGCTGCTGCGCGACGGCATGGCCGTGGGCGTGATCGCGGTGCAGAGCTATTCGCCGCACATCGGCTTCACCGTGCAGGACCAGAAGCTGCTGACCTTCGTCGCGCACCACATCGGCGGCGCGCTCGCGCGCAAGCGGTCGCAGGACCACCTGAAGGCCGCGCATGCCGAACTCGAGGACCGGGTCGACGCGCGCACGCGCGAGCTGGAAGAGGCCAACCGCGAGCTGCGCGCGCAGGTCTCCGAGCGCATGCGCGCCGAGCAGCGCCTGATCGACCAGGCGCGGCACGACCACCTCACCGGCCTGCCCAACCGCATCCACCTGCTCGATCGCCTGGATGCGGCGATCGCAGAGACCCGTGCCCGGGAGCGCGGGCCGTTCGCGGTGCTGTTCCTCGACCTCGACCGCTTCAAGCTGGTCAACGACAGCGTCGGCCATGCCGCCGGCGACGAGATGCTGGTCGAGTCCGGGCGCCGGATCGCACGGATGCTGCGCGAGGGCGACGTGGTCGCGCGCCTGGGAGGCGACGAGTTCGCGGTGCTGCTGGGCGATGCCGGCGACGAGGCGACGGCGCAGGCGGTGTCGGCGCGCATCCTCGCCGAGCTGGGCAAGCCGATGTGGATCGCGGGCCGCGAACTGTTTCCCTCCGCGTCGGTGGGCATCGCCATGTGGCAGCCGCGCTACCACCACGGCGAGGACCTGCTGCGCGATGCCGACGCCGCCATGTACCGCGCCAAGGCCAGCGGCCGCGACCGCAGCGAACTGTTCGACGAGGAGATGCGCGCCGAAGCCACGCGGTTGCTCGACCTCGAGGCCGATCTGCGGCGCGCGATCCTCGCCGACGACTTCGAGCCCTGGTTCCAGCCGATCGTCGACCTCGCCAGCGGCAAGGTGGTCGGCCACGAGGCGCTGCTGCGATGGAACCACGAAGTGCGCGGTCCGCTGCCGCCGGGCGAGTTCATCGGCGTGGGCGAGGACAGCGGGCTGATCGAACAGGTCGACTGGCTGGTGTACCGGCGCGCCTTCGACTGGATGGCCCGCCACCGCGAGGGCTACGTATCGATCAACGTGTCGCCGCGGCACTTCCGCTCCGACAATTTCGTCGAACGCCTGCTGCAGATGCTGGGCGACGCCGGCGCCGAACCCGCGCGGCTGCGCATCGAGATCACCGAAGTCGCCCTGCTCGACGATGCGCCGCGTACGCTGCGGATGCTCAAGACCCTGCGCTCGCGCGGCATCTACGCCCTGCTGGACGATTTCGGTACCGGCTTCTCGGCGCTGTCCTACCTGCACCGGTTCCCGATCCATGCGCTGAAGATCGACCAGAGCTTCGTCGCGGGCCTGGACGACGAACTCCACACCGAGAGCCTGGCCCTGGTGCGCGCGATCCTGGCGCTGGCCGGCACGCTGGGCATCGACAGTATCGGCGAAGGCGTGGAGACCGAAGCGCAGGCCACGATCCTGCGGCAGCTGGGCTGCACCATGGGCCAGGGCTTCCTGTTCGGGCAGCCGATGCCCGCGCCCGCCGCCGAGAGCCGCGGCGCGGCCTGAGCGGGGGCGGGGCAGGGCCATCGCGTCAGTCGCCGCTGCGGGCGGCATCGCCGCGGGTGGCCGCGCGCCCGGCTTCGACCAGTTCGGCGAACTCCCCGCGCAGGCCCCAGCGATCGTCGCCCCGGCTGGCGCGCGCACCGGCCGCGATCGCGTCCCAATCCCATTGGCCGAGGTTGTGGCCGCCGCGCAGGGCATCGGCGAACCCGGCGACCGTCGCGGCGAAGCGCAGGGCCGGGCCGGCTTCGGCGCGGATCGCACTGCGCGCAAGCGGCACCTCGATCAGCCGGCTGCTGTCGCTGTCGGGCTGCTTGTAGCGCAGGCGCAGGTGTGCCAGTTCGCCGCCGTGTGCTGCGGCGGGCGCGCCGCCGCCATAGCGCAGCGCGGACAGGCGCTCGCCCCCGGAGCCGACGAGTGCGATCTCGTACAGCGCCGTGACCTCGTGGCCGGCGCCGATGTCACCGGCATCGACGCGGTCGTTGGTGAAGTCTTCTTCGCGCAGCATGCGGTTGGCATAGCCGACCAGGCGGTACTCGGCGACCAGGGCCGGATTGAACTCGACCTGGATCTTCACGTCGCGGGCGATGGTCAGCAGGGTCGACGACATCTCTTCGACCAGCACCTTGCGCGCCTCCAGCAGGGTGTCGATGTAGGCGTGGTTGCCGTCGCCGGCGTCGGCCAGGCGCTCGGCCATGGCGTCGTTGTAGTTGCCGGTGCCGAAGCCGAGCGTGGTGAGTGCGATGCCCGAGCCGCGCTGGTCGGCGACCAGGGCCTCGAGCGTGTCGCGGTTGACGGTGCCGACGTTGAAGTCGCCGTCGGTGGCCAGGATCACGCGGTTGGCGCCGCCTTCGACATAGCCCTGCCGCGCCATCGCGTACGCCAGCTCGATGCCCGCGCCGCCGTTGGTGCTGCCGCCTGCCTGCAGGCGCTCGAGCGCGGCCAGGATCTCGCCCTTGCGGTCACCTGCGGTCGGCGGCAGCACCAGGCCCGCCGAACCCGCGTAGGCCACGATCGACACCTTGTCCCGTGCGCGCAGCTGGTCGGTGAGCGCGGCGAAGGCCTTGCGCAGCAGCGGCAGCTTGTCGGCCGTGTGCATCGAGCCCGACGTGTCGACCAGGAACACCAGGTTGGCCGGCGGCAGCTCGGCCTTCGGCACGTCATAGCCCTTGATGCCGACCATCAGCAGGTGGCGGCCGGGATCCCAGGGCGACGGCGCGATCTCGGTGGTCACGTGGAACGGCACTTCGCGCGACGTCGGCGCCGGGTGGTCGTAGCGGAAGTAGTTGATGAACTCCTCGGCGCGCACGGCGTCGGGCGGCGGGCGCACGCCCATGCGCAGCATGCGGCGGACGTTGCTGTAGCTGCCGGTGTCGACGTCGACGGAGAAGGTTGACACGGGGTGTTCGGAGGCACGGCGCACGGGGTTGTCGTCGATGGCCGCGTATTCCTCCCGGTTCGCGGGATCGCTGGGCGGCCAGGGGTGCGGTGGCCTGATGACCCCGGACGGAGCCTTGGAAGTGGCCATGAGCCGCTGGCGTCCGCCGGTGACCTCGACGCGATCCAGCATCGCCTCATGTTGCTGCGCGAGTGCGACCGGTGGGGCTGGCGGGGCCGGCGGGGCGGGCGTGGTCGGCGTGGAGCCGGATGCACCGGCCGTCTTGTCGGCGCTGGACTGCGGCGTCTGGCAAGCGGCAAGCAGCAGGCTGGCCGCGAGGGCGGCGGTGAATGCATGGCGCGTCATGGCATGGCTCCGTGGTTGGACGGATGCGACAACGCGCCGGGAGGCGACATGGGGTTCCGGCGCCGGTGGCGCTGCCCCGGGCTTCGGCCGATTGTGCTCAGCCCGGGTCGCGGATCACCAGCAGGCGTGGTTCGGTCATGTCCTCGATCGCGCTGCGCACGCCTTCGCGGCCCAGCCCTGAATCCCGCACGCCACCATAGGGCATGTTGTCGACGCGGAAGCTCGGCACATCGCCCACCACCACGCCGCCGACCTCGAGCCGGTCCCACGCGCGCATCGCATGCGCCAGGCTGGCGGTGAACACGCCCGCCTGAAGGCCGAAGTCGCTGTCGTTGGCGCGCTCAAGAGCGTCGTCGAAGTCGTCGAAGGCTTCCAGGCAGGCGACCGGGCCGAACACCTCCTTGCGATAGAGGTCGGCATCGCGCGCCACGTTCTCCAGCAGCGCCGCGGGCAGCATGCTGCCCGCGCGCGCGCCGCCGGCGAGCAGCTTCGCGCCGCCCTTGCGCGCGTCGCGGATCCACTGCTCGATGCGCTCGGCGGCCGCCTCATCGATCACCGGGCCCACGAAGGTGCTTTCGTCGCGCGGGTCGCCCATGCGCAGCTTCGCCACCGCGGCCTTGAGCTTGCGCCGCAAGGCGGGGTAGACGTCGGCGTGGGCGATGATGCGCTGAACGCTGATGCAGCTCTGCCCGGACTGGTAGTAGGCGCCGGACACCAGGCGCGCGACGACGTGGTCCAGGTCGGCGCCGGGATCGGCGTCGACGATGCAGGCGGCGTTGCCGCCGAGTTCCAGCGTCACCTTCTTCTTGCCGGCGCGCGCCTTGAGCTCCCAGCCAACCAGCCCGCCGGTGAAGCTGAGCAGCGCGATGCGCTCGTCCTCGACCAGCAGCGAGGCATCCTCGTTGCTGCAGGGCAGGACCGAGAACGCGCCCTTGGGCAGGTCGGTTTCGGCCAGCACTTCGGCGATGATCAGCGCGCCGACCGGGGTCTTGACCGCGGGCTTGAGCACGAAGGGACAGCCGGCCGCGATCGCCGGAGCGACCTTGTGCGCGACCAGGTTGAGCGGGAAGTTGAAGGGGGTGATGAAGCTGCAGGCGCCGATCGGCACGCGCTTGACCATGCCGCGGTAGCCGCGGCTGCGCTCCGAGACCTGCAGCTCCAGCACCTCGCCCTCGATGCGCGTGGCTTCGCCGGCGGCGATGCGGAAGGTGTCGATGAGGCGCGCGACTTCGCCGCGCGAGTCGCTGATCGGCTTGCCGGCCTCGATGCACAGCGCCAGTGCCAGTTCCTCCGCGCGCTCGCCGAAGCGCCGCACGCAGTGCTCGAGCACGTCGCGGCGCGCGTCGGGCGGGAACGCGGCCATCGCTGCCCGCGCCCTGTGCGCCGCGACCAGCGCCTTGCGCACGGTGGCGGTGTCGGCAAACGCGACCCGGGTGGCGACCTTGCCGCTGTACTTGTCCAGCACCTCGAGGTCGGTGTTGGCCGCGACCGCGCGGTTCGCGAGGTAGTAGGGGTAGCTGTGGGCAAGGCCGTCCCGCTTCGCCTTCTTCTGCTTCGCCATCTCGTGTTCTCCTCACGCACGCCGGGTGCTCACTCCACCGCCGCGCTCAGGCGCGGGATCTCTTCGTTCAAGAGCCAGTCGTCGTCGCCGTAATCCACCGGCACGTCGATCAGGTCGATGCCCGGTCTCGCCAGCGCCTCGCGCAGCAGCGGCAGCAGTTCGCCGGCCGACGCCGGCCGGTGGCCGCGCGCGCCGTAGCTCTCCGCATACTTCACGAAATCCGGATTGCCGAGGTCCATGCCGTAGTTCGGGAAGTCCTCGTGGGCCTGCTTCCACTTGATCATCCCGTAGGCGTCGTCGCGCAGCACCAGCACCACCAGGTCCAGCTTCAGGCGCACCGCGGTCTCGAGCTCCTGCGAGTTCATCATGAAGCCGCCGTCGCCGCAGACCGCGACCACCTTGCGATCGGGATGGACGATGCGCGCGGCGATGGCGGAGGGCAGGCCTGCGCCCATGGTCGCCAGTGCATTGTCCAGCAGCAGCGTGTTCGGCCGCCGGCAGCGCTGGTTGCGCGCGAACCAGAGCTTGTACAGGCCGTTGTCGAGGCAGGTGATGTCGTCCGGACCCAGCGCCTGCGCCAGGTCGGCGATGATGCGCTGGCTGGCCATCGGGAAGCGGTCGTCCGTACTGCGCTGCCGCAGCTGCTCGCAGAGCGCCGTGCGCACCCGGTCGAAGAAGGCGAAGTCCCAGTGCACCTGCGGCTCGACGGCCTGGCCCAGGCGCCACACCGCATCGGCGATATCGCCCACCACTTCGACCTGCGGAAAGTACACGGCGTCGACCTCGGCGCCGTCGTAGTTGACGTGGATCACCGTGCGCCGGCCCTCGCGCATGAAGAACGGCGGCTTCTCGATGACGTCGTGGCCGATGTTGACGATGCAGTCGGCGGCGTCGATCGCGCGGTGCACGTAGTCGTGGTCGGACAGCGCGGCGGTGCCGATCCACAGCGGGTCGGTCTCGTCGAGCACGCCCTTGCCCATCTGGGTGCTGAAGAAGGGGATGCCGAGCCGGTCGACGAAGCCGCGCAGCGCGCGCGCGGTGGTCTTGCGGTTGGCGCCGGCGCCGATCATCAACAGCGGGTGGCGGGCGTCGCGGATCGCCTCCGCGGCGCGCGCGATCGCCTTGTGCTCGGCGACCGGCCTGCGCGAATACGACCTGGCGATCGGCACCGCATCCGTCGGGTCGCCGGCGACGTCCTGCGGCAGTTCCAGATGGGTGGCGCCCGGGCGCTCCTCTTCGGCGCGGCGGAAGGCTTCGCGCACGCGCGCGGGGATGCTGTCGGCCGAGACCAGTTGGCGCGTGTACTTGGTCAGCGGACGCAGGGTGCCGACCGTGTCGATGATCTGGAAGTGGCCCTGGCGGCTGCTGCGGATCGGCTTCTGGCCGGTGATCATCAGCATCGGCATGGCGCCGAGCTGGGCGTAGGCGGCCGCGGTGACCAGGTTGGTCGCGCCCGGGCCCAGCGTGCTCAGGCAGACGCCGGCGCGGCCGGTGAGGCGGCCGCAGGTCGCCGCCATGAAGCCGGCGGCCTGTTCGTGGCGGGTGAGAATCAGGTGGATGCCCGAGGTGCGCAGCGATTCGAGCAGGTCCAGGTTTTCTTCGCCCGGGATGCCGAAGACGTATTCGACGCCCTCGGCCTGGAGTGCGGCGACCAGCAGGTCGGACGCTTTGGCCATGTGGATCTGCCTCCATGTGGCTGCCGTCGGTGCAGGCAGTATGGAGGTCGCGACGTTAGCGTCAGGCGAGCGTGCGCCGCGGCGCCGGACGGCTCAGTCGTTCCCGCCCTCGACGCGTACCTGCAGCTCGCCGTCGCCGACGCGGGCGGTAAGGCGGTCGCCTGGCGCCGCATCGCCGGTGCTGCGCACCACGCGGCCATCGTCGTGCCGCAGGATGGCGTAGCCGCGCGCCACCGTGGCCAGCGGACTCACCGCTTGCAGCGAACGCGCAAGGCCGCGCAGGCGCAGGGTATCGGCCTGCAGCCGTCGCGCGACGGCGGCCTGCGGACGCGGCCCGAGCGCAGCCAGCCGATCGCGCAGGATCGCCAGTCGCCGCTCCGGGCGGGTCGCGCGAAGCACCGCGTCTGCATGGCGCAGGCGGGCACGCAGCGCGGCATCGCGCACCTGCCAGGCCGAGTGCAGCCGCCGGAGCGCCTGCTGCTGGCGCTCGCCCAGTGCACGCAGCCGCATCTGCGGCGCCAGCGCCTGCAGCCGCAGCGAGGCCCGGTCGGCGCGCTGCATCCGGTCGCGCATGCGCTGCAGGTGCAGCGCGGCGAGGCGCTGGTGCAGGCCGCGCATCCGGGTACCCACGTCGACCGCGTTGGGCACCACCAGCTCCGCCGCCACCGAAGGCGTGGGCGCGCGAACGTCGGCCGCGAAGTCGGCGAGGGTGAAGTCGGTCTCGTGTCCGATCGCCGAGACCACGGGTACGTCCGACGCCGCGATGGCGCGCGCCAGCGCCTCGTCGTTGAACGCCCACAGGTCTTCCAGCGAACCCCCGCCGCGCGCCAGCACCAGCACGTCGTAGCGACCGCTGGCCGCCGCGCGTTCGAGCATGCCGCGGATCTGCACCGCCGCGGTGTCGCCCTGCACCGGCACCGGCAGCACCTCGGCCTCGACCAGCGGAAAGCGTCGCGCCAGCACGCTCAGCACGTCGCGCACGGCGGCGCCCGAGGGCGAGGTGATGATGCCCACGCGCCGCGCATAGGCCGGCAGCGGGCGCTTGCGCGCAGCGTCGAACAGTCCTTCGGCCTCCAGCTTCGCCTTGAGCTCTTCGAAGGCGCGGCGCAGCGCGCCTTCGCCGGCTTCTTCCAGCGAATCGAGGATCAGCTGGTAGTCGCCGCGGGCCTCGTACAGCGTGAGCCGGCCGCGCGCGAGCACGCGAAGCCCTTCGCGTGGCTGGAAGCGCAGCCCCTGGCTCCTCTGCCGGAACAGCGCGCAGCGGACCTGTGCGCGGGCGTCCTTGAGGGTGAAGTACAGGTGCCCGGACGCAGGCCGCGACAGGTTGCCGAGTTCGCCTTCGACGACGACCACCGGGAATGCGTCCTCCAGCAGGCTGCGCGCCAGGGCGTTGAGCTGGCTCGGGCTGAGGACGTTTTCGTTCTGGGGGGCGGGCATGCAGTCAGGATACCGGGGTCGCGGAGTGGCGGGTCGCTGTGTGGCGGGTCGGTGGGTACTCCGTGGGCGTCGCAGCGGAGCTGCTCTTGATGCCCACTCCGCACCCACCGCCCCGCCATGGCGACATTTTCGCGGCCGGTGGGAGAGCGGGGTTGCCGCGGTTTTTGTGTGGGAGCGGCTATTGCCGCGAATCCACCGGTGCCCGCGCGGCTCACGGTTTGGCAAGCCTGCAGGTCAGACGGGATCGCGAGCACTTGCTTTTGCCCTCCCCCCAGCCAGCCGGATCGATGGCAGCGGAGGGTGGGTGGGTACGCAGCCGGCATAAAGACCACCACGTGGTCAGCCGGCGGAGTACCTACCCAGCCTCCGCCCTCGCCAAGTGACGGAGTTGGACTCCGACCCAACCTTTCAGTCAGCGCCCTGCGCCGTCTGCCAGCTGATTTCCAGGGTTTCGCCTCGGGCCATGCGTTCAAGGTGCGAGGCGACCACCTCCTGGATCCGGGCGAGTTGCGCCTCGTCGGGAGCCTCCACCCGTGCCTCCAGGGCCGCGGGTCCGGCGGCCAGGTGGGCGACGGTGTCCGCATCGAAGACCACCCGGGCCTGGCTGTCGTCGAAGCTGACCTCGAGCTTGTGCGCCCAGTGCGTGCACAGGCGCTTGATCAGGCGGCTGGCGTCGGCGGTGGCGATGGTGGCGGTGGAAACGGGCATGGCGGGGCCTGTCGTGGGATCGTAGATGAACTGGGGGACAGTGCCCCCGGTAACAACCGTCGCGGCGCGGACTAAAATGGAACGATGAACGCCATCACCGACACCCGCCACATGGACGCCGCCCACACGCTTGAAGAATGGGCGTTCGGCCCGGCGCCGCGGCGCGCGACCCGCCAGGTGATGGTGGGGAAGATCGCCGTCGGCGGTGAGGCGCCGGTGGTGGTGCAGTCGATGACCAACACCGACACCGCCGATATCGACGGCACCGTGAAGCAGGTCGCCGCGCTGTGGCGCGCGGGATCGGAGCTGGTGCGGGTCACGGTCAACAACCCGGAGTCCGCGGCAGCGGTGCCGCGCATCGTCGAGAAGCTGGCGATGATGGGGCTGGAGGTGCCGATCATCGGTGACTTCCACTACAACGGGCACCAACTGCTTGCCGGCGAGCCGGCCTGTGCGGAAGCGCTGGCGAAGTACCGCATCAATCCCGGCAACGTCGGCTTCGGTCGGAAGAAGGACCTGCAGTTCGCGCAGCTCATCGAGTTCGCGATGAAGCACGGCAAGCCGGTGCGCATCGGTGCCAACTGGGGGTCGCTCGACCAGGCCCTGGCGACGGCACTGATGGACGAGAACGCGGCGCGCGCCGAGCCGCGCGATGCCGGCCGCGTGCTGCGCGAAGCGCTGATCCGTTCGGCCCTGGAGTCCGCGGAGCGCGCGGTCGAGCTGGGCCTCGGGCGCGACAGGATCATCCTGTCGGCCAAGGTCAGCGGCGTGCAGGAGCTGATCGCGGTGTACCGCGACCTCGCCCTGCGCAGCGACTTCGCCCTGCACCTCGGCCTGACCGAGGCCGGCATCGGCAGCAAGGGCATCGTCGCTTCCAGCGCGGCGCTGGCGGTGCTGATGCAGGAAGGCATCGGCGACACCATCCGCATCTCGCTCACGCCCGAGCCCGGCGCGCCGCGTACGCAGGAAGTGGTGGTGGCCCAGGAGCTGCTGCAGACCATGGGCCTGCGCGCGTTCACGCCGATGGTCACCGCCTGCCCGGGCTGTGGCCGCACCACGTCCGAGTTCTTCCAGGAGCTGGCCAAGGTGGTGCAGGAGCACGTGCGCGCGAAGATGCCGGAGTGGAAGATCACGCGGCCGGGCGCCGAGCATATGACGCTGGCGGTGATGGGCTGCATCGTCAACGGCCCGGGCGAGTCGCGCCATGCCGACATCGGCATCTCGCTGCCGGGCACGGGCGAGGCACCGGCGGCGCCGGTGTTCATCGATGGCCAGAAGGCCGTGACCCTGCGCGGTGACAACATCGCCGCCGAATTCGTCGGCCTCATCGACACCTACGTCGACCAGCGGTATGGCCGGGCCGCGCACGCCGGCTGAGGCCGTCGGGAACCTGATGTCGGAAGCCCGCTTCGGCGCCGGCTTCCTGCAGCGCCACGGTTGGCGCCTGGTACTGGTGTTCGCCGGCCTGCTGCTGCCGCTCTGGGGATTCGCCGAACTGGCCGACGAGGTGCTGGAGGGCGAACCGTTCGCCTTCGACGAGCCGATCCTGCTGTTCGCGCACGGACTGGCGCGCGAAGGGTTCGATCGCGTGTTCCTGCTGGCTTCGAAGCTGGGCTACGAGTGGGGCGTGGTCCCCGTGGACATCCTGCTGGTGCTGGGCCTGGCCTTGGCCGGGCGGCGTCGTCACGGCCTGTTCGCGGGCGTCTCCCTGGCGGGCTCCGGCCTGCTGAATGTCGCCGCCAAGCAGGCCTTCGCGCGCGACCGCCCCACGCTGTGGGAATCGATCGCGCCCGAGCACAACTTCAGCTTTCCCAGTGGCCACGCCATGGGCTCGATGACGCTGGCGATGGTGCTGGTGCTGCTGTGCTGGCAGACGCGTTGGCGCTGGCCGGTGCTGGCCGCGATGTTGGTCTTCGTGCCACTGGTCGGGTTCTCGCGGGTCTATCTGGGCGTGCACTACCCGTCGGATATCCTCGCGGGATGGGCCGCGGCGATGGCATGGACGGCTGCGGCGTGGGTGCTGGTCTGCCACCGCTGGCGACGCCCCCCGCGGGAGTAGCCGGCATGCCGCGGCGGCGTGCCGGCCCGCTGGCCGCTACTCGCCCACCGGCTCCGGATAGACGTCGCTGATCCAGCCGATTTCCACGCCCTGCGGCAGCGAGCAGTTGAGGTTCGGGAATTCGAAGCCGTCCGGGAACTCGGGGGCGCTCCAGTTCAGGACAGCCTCGCCCCTTGGGGCGATCGTGGCCGATTTCGGGAAGTACGTGGGCGTGAGCCGGTTCAGCAGGCCGTTGACGAGCGTGCAGTTCACGGTTGCCGCCGCAGCGCCGCGGTTGACGAAGATAGCGGCCACCGAGGTGCGCTCGTAATTGAACATGTTGTTGGCTTCCAGCGAGCACCCGACGAATGCACCCGTCGTGCCTTCGTTCGCGATGGCAAGCGGCCGCTTGCGCAGCGCGCCTTCGAAGCTTGGCAGGGAGCCTTGGCAGACATTGACGGCTGCGCGGATCTGGAAGCGCGTGATGTCGGCGGCGAGTGCGTCGCCGGTGCTGGCGAGGAGCAGAGCGGCGGAGAACAGGGTGGTGACGGAAGCAAGCTGCATGAATCCGATTCCTTGTGGCTGACGGGTCAGGAACGTAAACGTGCAAGCCCTGCCGCGCAGGACATTCACGCCCGCGGCGAACTCAGGCGCTCACGCGCGTCCGGTTGCGGCCCTCGGCCTTGGCGCGGTACAGCGCAGCGTCGGCCGCGGCCATCAGGCTGGCGCGCGTGGCGCGTGCCGCCGACACCGTGGCGATGCCGATGCTCACCGTGACCTGCCGCGGGTCGCCGCCCGGGGAAAACCGGGTCGCGGCCACGGCCAGGCGCAGGCGCTCGGCGAATGCCTCCGCGGCCGCGGTATCGCTTTCGCACAGGAGCACTGCGAACTCCTCGCCGCCGATGCGCCCGGCGATATCGCCGTCGCGCACATGGGCACGCACCACCGCGGCCAGCCGGCGCAGCACCTCGTCGCCCTCGATATGGCCGTAGTGGTCGTTCACCGGCTTGAACAGGTCGACGTCGATGATGCACAGCGCCAGCAGGCGGCCATGGCGCACCGATCGCGCGATTTCCTTGTCGGCCAGCTCGCAGAAGTGGCGGCGGTTGAACAGCTCGCTGAGGGCATCGTGCGTGGCGAGCTGGTAGATCTCTTCGTGGTAGCGGGCTTCGACGCTGGTCTGGCTGATGAACTTGAGGATGCTCTCGCCGACGGTGACGTGGTCGCCGTCGACCAGCCCGCACTCGTCGATGCGCTGGTCGTTGACCTGCACCGGGTTGGTCGCACCGAGGTCGCGGATGCGATATGCGTCGCCTTCGCGCCACACCCGGCAGTGCTCCCGGGACACGCTCTTGTGGCTGATGGAGAGGTCGGCGTCGTGGGAGCGACCGATGAGCACCGGCGCATCCTCCACGTCGACGCGCCGGCCCAGGCCTTCGCCATGGATGACCACCAGGCACGCCGTGCGCGGCGCAGGCCGCGTGGGCCCTGCGCTGATCATGGTGCGTTGCGTGGTCTCGTCCGCCATCGATGGCGTCCCCTCTCGTGAGCGCGCAAGTGTAGCCGCCCGCACGCAGGCGGGCACCCGCGGTAGCATGGGCAGAAGGGGGAAAACAGCATGATCCAGGGCGTTGACGAGGATCCGGACCGCACCGAACTGCTGGCCACGCGCGCCTCCGGCGCCGTCGTGGCCGACGCCGCGGCCTTGCCGCCGGGCGCCCGCATCGGGCGATACCGGGTGGTGGAGCTGCTCGGTCGCGGCGGCATGGGCGAGGTGTACCGCGCGGAGCAGCTGGAGCCGGTGCGCCGCACGGTGGCGCTCAAGCTGATGCGCGGCCGGCGGCTCGAGGCGCGGCACCTGGCGTATTTCGAGGTCGAGCGGCAGATGTTGGCGCAGATGCGCCACCCCGCGATCGCGCAGGTCTTCGACGCCGACACCACGCCCGACGGCCAGCCCTATTTCGCGATGGAGTTCATCGCCGGAAGTGCGCTCACCGATTACTGCGAAGCAAAGCAGCTGCCGCTCGCGGAGCGCTTGCGCCTGCTGGTCGGCATCTGCGAAGGCGTGCAGCACGCGCACCAGAAGGGCGTGGTGCATCGCGACCTGAAGCCGGCCAACCTGCTGGTGGACGAGGTCGACGGCCGGCCCATGCCGAAGATCATCGATTTCGGCATCGCCACCGCGGCCGCGGGCGCCGGGGTCGCGGGCCGGGAAGTCGCGGGCACGCCGGACTACATGAGCCCCGAGCAGGCGGCCGGCGACCAGGCACGCGTGGACACGCGCAGCGACGTCTACTCGCTGGGCGTGGTGCTGTTCGAACTCTTGACCGGCCAGCGCCCGACGCTTGCCGGCGAAACCGTGGCCGGCACCGCGCACACGCAGCGCCTGCCTTCGCATCAGCTCGCGACGCTACCTCCGGTCGAAGGCAAGCGCCTGGCGCGCGGGCAGGGCGTGAGCGTGCCGCGGATGCGCCGCCTGCTCCGCCATGAGCTGGACTGGGTGGTCGCGCGCGCGATGGCGCATGACCGCGGCGACCGCTACGCGTCGGCCTCGGCCCTGGCCGACGATCTCCGCCGCTTCCTCGATGGCCGTGCGCTGGCCGCGGTGCCGGCCTCGCGCCGCTACGTGGCCGGGAAATTCATCCGCAGGCATCGCGCGGGCATTGCGGCGGCCTCGGTGGCCGCGGTGGCGCTCGTCGCCGGCCTGGCGATGTCGGTGCACGGCCTGGTGCAGGCGCGTACGCAGCGCGCCATCGCCGAAGAGCGGAGCGCGCAGCTGGAAACCGTGGCCGCGTTCCAGCAGTCCATGCTCGAGGACGTCGACATCGAGGCCATGGGCGGTGCGCTGGCCGCCGGGCTGCGCGAGCAGCTGGAACGCGCCGGGCCCGATGCAGCCACGGCGCTGGACGCGGTGCTGTTCCATGCCGATACCACCGACATCGCGCGGGGCCTGGTTGACGGCAACATCCTGGCCCGCGCCGAGGACGCCATCGCGCGTGATTTCGCCGGACAGCCGCTGCTCGAAGCCGACCTGACCGAATCGGTCGCCGGGGTGCGCAAGGCCCTGGGCCTGGAGGCGGCGGCGGCGCGCAGCTACGCCCGGGCCGCGGCGATCCGCGCGCGTGAACTCGGTCCGGGCGCGCCGGCCACCCTGGCTGCCCGCCGCGAACAGGCGGAGTCGCTGCGGGCGTCAGGCGAGTTCGAGGCTGCGCGCACGGTCATCGACGACGCGCTGGCACTGGCGGCGATGCTGCCGGCCGGTGATCCGCTCCGGCTGAAAATCGAGCAGACCGATGCGGACGTCCTGGCTTCGATGGGCGATCGCCCAGGGGCCCGGAGTCGGCTGGAAGCGCTGCACGTTCGCGCAGTCGCCGCACTCGGGGCCGAGGCGCCCGAGTCCACCTCGATCCTGGGCGGACTCGCGGTGCTGCAGGCACGGATGGGCGACCCACAGTCCGGACTGGCATCGATGGAGCAGTTGCTGGCGATCCATGAGCGCGTGTCCGGACCCGAAGCGCCGCAGACGGCCAACGCCCTCCACAACATCGCCCCGATGCGCATGATGACCGGGGACCCCGAAGGCGCGATCGAACTGCAACGCCGGGTCGTCGAACTGCGCACGCGGCAGCTCGGCGCGGAACATGCCACGACCCTTGGCGCGCGAGAGAACCTGGTCGCGTTCCTCGCCGACGCGGGGGAGTTCGAGGCGTCGCTCAGGCTGGGCGAGGAGGTGATCGCGGCGCTGGAGCGCGCGCATGGTCCCGGCCATCGGGCCACGCTGCGCGCCAAGGTCAACCGGGCGACCGCACTCGCGCGCATCGGTGATCACGGGGGCGCGCTCGCCCTGCAGGCGGAGGTGCTGGACGCGCGGACGCGGCTGTATGGGGCAGGGCATCCGGACACGGTCTTCATCGCGATCAACCGGGCGGGCACGCTGCTGCAGTCGGGTCGACCGGAGGAATCGTTGGCGACCGTCGCACCCCTGGCGCCACTGGCGCGGGAAGTCCTGGGTGCCCGCCATCCCCAGGCGCAGGCGGCGCTGCAGATCCTGGGTGAAGCCCAGGCGGAGACCGGCAGCCACGCGGCGGCCGCGACGACGTTCGCGCAGCTGCTGGCCGACCGGCGCGAGTCGCTCGGTGGCGACCACCACGTGACGATCGGGACCGCGGCGCAGCTGGCCGACGCACTGGATGCCGTCGGGCGCGTCGACGAGGCCGCGGCGGTGCGCAGGGAACTGGTCGCGCCGCTCCTGGCCGCCGACCCCGAGGGACTGTCGCCGCCGCTGCGCAAGCTGGCCGAGGACTTGGCCGACCCCGGGCGCCGCGGCTGACTACGCGGCGACGCTATTCCGCCGGCTTCGCAGCCTCGGCCGGCGCCGTGGTCGCCGCGCGCCGCCCCAGCTGCACCTCGCGGTGCGCGATATAGGCATTGGCGACGAGGATGATGCCGGCGCCGAGCAGGGTCCAGCGCGTGGGTTCCTCGCCGAACAGCAGCCACGCGGCCAGCGCCACCAGGGGCAGCTGCACGAAGCTGATCGGCTGCAGCGCCGAGACCTCGCCGATCTTCAGCGCCCGCGTCCACAGCAGCTGGCCGCCGGTGCCGAACGCGCCGATCAGCAGCAGCCACAGCCAGGTGATGCCCTGCGGCCACTCCCATGCGAACAGCGCCGGCACCAGCGACATCGGCACCCAGAACACGTAGGTGTAGAAGACGATCGTGTCGGCGGCATCCACCCGCGAGAGCTGTTTGATCTGGATCGCGACCAGGGCCGAGAGCAGGGCGCCGGACAGCGCCACCAGGGTGCCGAGGCTGAACTCCGCGCTGCCGGGACGCACGATCACCAGCACGCCGACCAGGCCGATCACCACCGCCGACCAGCGTCGCAGGCGCACCGTCTCGCCGAGGATGAACACCGCGGCCACGGTAGCGAACAGCGGGGCGGCATACGACAGCGACACCGCCTGCGCCATCGGCAGGTGTCCCAGCGCCCAGAAGCCGCACAGCATCGAGCCCACGCCGATCGCGCAGCGCAGCACGTAGCGCGGCAGCTGCTTGGTGCGCGGCAGCCGCCAGCTGCCGCGGAACAGGAAGGGCAGCAGGAACAGCAGGCCGAAGAAGTTGCGGAAGAACGCGATCTGGTAGGTCGACAGGTCCGCCGAGGCCAGGCGGATGGTCACCGCCATGGCCGCGAAGAAACTGGTGCTTCCCAGCATCAGCAGCGCGGCGCGCGCCTGCGGACTGGTGCTTGCCGCGCTCACCAGTGGGCGCCGACAAGGCGCGGTTCGGGTTCCAGTGCCACACCGAAGCGTGACTGCACGGAGCTTGCGATGCGCCGCGCCAGCGCCAGCAGCTCCGCGCCGCTGGCACCGCCGTAGTTGACCAGCACCAGTGCATGCCCGGACGCGACGCCGGCATCGCCGTCGCGATGGCCCTTCCAGCCGGATGCGTCGATCAGCCAGGCGGCCGACAGTTTGCGCAGGCCCGGGATGCCGGCGTCGAAGCCGGGCATGCCGGGGTGGGCCGCGGCCAGGGCGTCGGCCTGCGCCGCCGGCACGATGGGGTTCTTGAAAAAGCTGCCGGCGTTGGCAAGCAGGACCGGATCGGGGAGCTTGCGCCTGCGGATGCGGCACACGGCATCGGACACCTGTGCCGGCGTGGGCGCGCTGATGCCCATGGCCGCCAGCTCGTCACCGATGCCCGAATACGAAAGCTCCAGACGCGGCCGGCGCGTGAGCGCGAACTCCACCGCGGTGACGATCCAGCGATCTTTCTCGCGCTTGAAGCGGCTGTCGCGGTAGGCGAAGCCGCAGTCGGCGGCGGCCAGGCGCACCAGGGCGCCCGCGTCGCGGTCCCAGGCCTCCACCATGTGTACGCGCCGGTCGAGTTCGACGCCATAGGCGCCGATGTTCTGGATCGGCGCGGCGCCGACGGTGCCCGGGATCAGCGACAGGTTCTCGAGGCCGGAGAGGCCAAGTGCCAGGGACTGCAGCACGAAGTCATGCCAGCCGCGCCCGGCTCCGGCGCGCACCACCACCGTGTCGCCATCGTCGGCAACCACGGACACGGCATCGCAGGTCAGCGCCAGCGCCACGCCTTCGAGGTCGGCGGCGAACAGGAGGTTGCTGCCGCCGCCCAGCACCAGCAGCTCGCCCTCGGCGATGCGCGGATCGGCAAGCACCGCCGGCAGCGCGGCGTCATCGGCGACCTCGGCCAGCCAACGTGCACGCGCGGGCACGCGCAGGCTGGTGCGTCCGCGCAGGTCGGCGTCTTGCGTCCAGCGCACGGCGGTATCGGTATCGATGGCGGCTGCGTTCACAGGTTGGGAAGGTTGCCGCGGCTGGGGGCTTCCTTGCGCCGCCGGATGGCTTCGACGCACTCGCCGATCAGCTCCGGTCCGCGGTACACCAGGCCGGTGTAGAGCTGCACCAGCGATGCGCCGGCCGCGGTCTTCTTGGCGGCGTCGGCGCCGGAGAGGATGCCGCCCACGCCCATCAGCGGAATGTCGCCGGGCAGGCGCGTACGCAGCATGCGCAGCACCGCGGTGGACTTGTTCATCACCGGCTCGCCCGACAGGCCGCCGGTCTGGTGCGCATGGGCGTGGCCCTGCACCGCGATGCGCGACACCGTGGTGTTGGTGGCGATCACGCCGTCGACGCCAAGGTCGCCGAGCACGCGCGCGGCGGCGTCGATGTCCTCGTCGGTGAGGTCGGGCGCGACCTTCACCAGCAGCGGCACGCGGCGGCCATGGCGAGAGGCCAGGCGTTCCTGCGCGTCGCGCAGTTCACCCACCAGGCGCCGCAGCGACTGCTCTTCCTGCAGCTCGCGCAGGCCCGCGGTGTTGGGCGAGGACACGTTGACGGTGACGTAGTCGGCCAGCGTGTAAACGCGCTCGAGGCAGTGGATGTAGTCGGTGTGCGCCGACTCGTTCGGCGTGTCCTTGTTCTTGCCGATGTTGATGCCCAGCAGGCCGTCGCCGCGGCGACGCGCGCGGCGGACGTTGCGCACCAGTGCGTCGACGCCGTCATTGTTGAAGCCGAGGCGGTTGATGATCGCCCGGTGCTGCGGCAGGCGGAACATGCGCGGCTTCTGGTTGCCCGGCTGCGGCCGCGGCGTGACGGTGCCGACCTCCACGAAGCCGAAACCCAGCGCCAGCAGCGCGTCGATGTGCTCGCCGTTCTTGTCCAGCCCGGCGGCCAGGCCGACCGGGTTGGGGAAACGCAGCCCGAACACGCTCGTCGGGAACGGCCGCGGCCTGCCGCCCAGCACGCGCTGCATCCGCAGGCGGTGCAGGGCCTCGATCGATGACAAGCCGAGGCCGTGCGCGCGCTCCGCGTCGAGGGCGAACAGGAAGGGCCGCGCCAACCCGTACATGGATGTCCTCAGATGTCGAACTTGATGCCCTGGGCCAGCGGCAGCGCGTCGGAATAGTTGATGGTATTCGTTTGCCGGCGCATATAGGCACGCCACGCGTCCGAGCCCGATTCGCGGCCACCGCCGGTGTCCTTCTCGCCGCCGAAGGCGCCGCCGATCTCGGCGCCGGAGGTGCCGATGTTGACGTTGGCGATGCCGCAGTCCGAGCCTGCCGCCGACAGGAAGGCTTCGGCGCGCTTGAGGTTGCTGGTGAAGATCGACGACGACAGGCCCTGGGGCACGTCGTTCTGCATGGCGATCGCGTCCTCGAGCTCCGAGTACTTCATCACGTACAGGATCGGGGCGAAGGTTTCGGTCTGCACCACTTCGGCATCGTTGGACAGGCCGGTGACGATCGCCGGGCGCACGAAGAAGCCCTTGCGGTCTGTGAAGGCGGTGCCGCCGCTCTCGATCGTGCCGCCGGCCCCCTTGGCCTGCGCGATCGCCGCAAGGAAGGCATCCACGGCGGACTGGCTGTTGAGCGGACCCATCAGGTTGGCGGCGTCGGTCGGGTCGCCGATCTTCGTTTCGACCTGCGCATAGGCGGTCTTGAGCTTCTCCAGCACGTCGTCATGGATCGACTCGTGGATGAAGACGCGGCGGGTGCTGGTGCAGCGCTGGCCGGCGGTGCCGACGGCGCCGAACACGATCGCCGGGATCGCGAGCTTCAGGTCGGCGGTCTCGTCGACGATCATGGCGTTGTTGCCGCCGAGCTCGAGCAGCGAACGGCCCAGGCGGCGCGCGACGCGCTCGCCCACGGTGCGGCCGACCTTGGTCGATCCGGTGAAGCTGACCAGACCGATGCGCTTGTCATCCACCATGCGCTCGGCCAGCGCGTTGTCGGTGTCGTTGAACAGGAAGAACAGGTCCGGGTAGCCGCCATCGCGCAGGGCTTCGTTGCAGATGCGCACCGAGGCGATCGCCGACAGCGGGGTCTTGCCCGAGGGCTTCCAGATCGAAATGTCGCCGCAGGCCGCGGCAATGAGCGCATTCCACGCCCAGACCGCCACGGGGAAGTTGAAGGCCGAGATGATCCCGACCAGGCCCAGCGGGTGCCACTGCTCGTACATGCGGTGGCCGGGGCGCTCGGAATGCATGGTCAGGCCGTAGAGCTGGCGCGACAGGCCGACGGCGAAATCGCCGATGTCGATCATTTCCTGCACCTCGCCGTCGCCCTCGGGCTTGGACTTGCCCATTTCCAGCGCGACCAGCGACCCCAGCATGTCCTTGTTGGCGCGCAGCGCGTTGGCGCACAGGCGCACGGCTTCGCCGCGCAGCGGTGCCGGCGTGGTGCGCCAGACCTTGAACGCGGCCTGGGCGCGCTCGACGATGCGCTCGTAGTCCGCTTCCGAAGCCGCATGCACCTGGCCCAGCACCGAGCCGTCGGTCGGGTTCACCGGTTCCAGGATCCCGGCATCGCGGGTCGACGACCATTCGCCCTGGCCGAGGTAGGTGCCGGATTCGGTGGCGGACAGGCCGAGGGCGGCGAGGACGGGATGGGTCATGGGGGAAGCTCCTGGAAGTCATGGATGCGGCGCGAAATCGCCTGCAGCGCGTGGTGCCCCCGGCGCGATTCGAACGCACGACCTTCCCCTTAGGAGGGAAAAGCCGCCATCGGCCAAAGGGCTTTAAAATCAATATTTTGCGATGTTTTTTCTGTCGTCTGGGTCAAAAGTTGGGGCAAAACCTTGATTCTTCCCTCAACAACGACCCACACACGGCTTTTGGTGACCCTGGAGGGACTTGAACCCCCAACCTCATCCTTAGGAGGGATGCGCTCTATCCAGTTGAGCTACAGGGCCGTTTCAGCCAGTAAGGATAGCAAGGGCACAGGGCTCACCCCAACCCGTAAAGGGATCCATGTGCGTCTTGGTGCGGCAATCCCCGCACACTTTCTGTCGCGGCAGGACGCTGTAGACGATTGAGGGCGTCGATGTAGCCGGTGTCTAGGTCACAGCAGGGCGCTGATTCCGATCGATGCATTCACCGCCGTTAGCAACGGATCAGCAGTTCCCCGGCAGGCTATGAGCATTCAATCGAAGTCAGTTCAGGTTCCCGCTCATGCAAAGCATGATGGCGCTCAAGAGAAGATTTCGATGGGCGGTTGTTCAGGCGTCGTGGCAAATTCATCAATTGCCCATGGAGATTCACGGACACCAACTTATCGAAATCAGGGTAATGGCCATCTTGCATCGGAGCATCGTGGAAAGCGATGCGATGGTCATGCCTGGCGGTTAAAAACCCCTGGTCAAAAAGCTTGTGATGCAGGCCGTTTAGAAGAACTCCATTACGTATATCCATGCGCTCGGACGGATTCGCGAGCGACCAGGGGACTGTGTGGGCTGCCTCAAGGGATGCGTAAAATGTAATACCCGTAAAGCTGCATGTCTTGTTGTACGCCTTCAGCAGTGCCTCGTGGAAAATTCTGCTTAACACCACGAGCCTTGACCCACGTGTAAATCTCTTCAGAGTGCTTGCTCAGCCCAGATACTCGATTAGTTGCTGTTCTTACGCGTATGTCACGACAGAAAGGAGATCGAGATGACAACGAACCGAAGCCTTAAACGCAGAACTGCAACGATACTTGCGATTTGCATAGGTATTGCGCTGGGGACAGCAAGTGCTTCTGATGCCCGTGTTAGAGATCCATCGCTAGCTTCTTATGCGGCTGCCCAAGGCATAACGCCAGAAGTTGCACTTGAAAGACTTGAACTTCGTCGTATTGCGGGAGAAATTAACGCAAGAGCGAAGCATGAGGCCTCAGGGACGTATGGTGGGATGGAGGTGATCCATTCACCGAAATATCATATCGTCTTTCGTTTCACAGGTAATGCGGGCGCTCAGCTTTCGCAATACACGGCTAACCCAAACTTCGTGGCTGCAACAGTGCCTAGGCCTATTGCGCTGGTTGAAGCTGTTCGTGATGAAGTGATGAAAGTGCTTGCTGAGCGCAGGATCGAGTCGATTGCGTCAATCGACACAGCGAGGTCCGTAATAGGGGTAGAAGCAGAAAATGCGGCTGAGGCGCGTTTTCATCTTCGCGAACTACTTGATACCTACAAGTACATCGAGATCAAGGAGCGGTCTAGCTTTCCCACACCTTTAGATACAAGAGGGGGCATGGAAGCCACTGGCGAAAGGAGTGGCTCTTTTTCGAACTTTGCGTCGGGCTGTCTGTTGCTCTTAACGCCGCTCAGGCGTAGCCGCATGCAAGGTGCCGGACCAGACGTCAGAATTCAAACGATTGCTTGAATGTCTGGGTCGAAAGCTGGATCGGAAATAGGTGTATGAACAGGTGGGGACGCTCTAGCCAGCTGAGCTACGGGGCAGCCGCCGCCAATTCTGGCACGCCGTGTCTGCCGTGGGCAAAGCCGGTGCAAGAGGTGGGGCGCAAAGAGGCACGCGCCCAGAACGACAAAGGGCTGGACCGGTTTCCCGTCCAACCCTCTGCTTTTTACCGGGATTTTCGTGGTGGAGCGGAGGGGGATCGAACCCCTGACCTTCGCGATGCGAACGCGACGCTCTCCCAGCTGAGCTACCGCCCCACGAAGCGCAGCATTCTATACGCCGACCATGCCATTCGGCAATTACCACGTGCCCTATGGCAGCAGCGGGGCCAGCAACGGCTCCAGCTGCGCGCGGCGCCAGTCGCCGAACGCGTTCCAGTCGCCGCTGTCGAGCAGCGACTCCAGGCGGCGCCGCGAGGCGAGCACGCCATCGGGCAGGCCCAGCTCGGCGCTGCGTGCGGCCACCGCTTCCTGCAGCTGGCGCAGGGCGCGCTTGTCACGCTCTTCGGTGCGCACGGGCGGGGCCTCGGCCTCGTCGGCCAGGGGCGTGAGCAGCGCGGTCCAGACCTCGGCCAGCAGCTTGCGGGGGGCTTTGGGATGGCGGTCCATCAGCGCTTTCAGTGCGCCCTGGTCGGGCAACGCGTCACGGGCGATGGTCGCGGCCAGGTCATTGTCCAGCACCCAGCTGCGCGGGCGGTCATTCTCGCGCGCCCAGGCGTCGCGCCAGCGCAGCAGGCGCAGCAGGCGGTGTTGGCCCGCCGGGTTGAAGTACTGGGCGGCGCGGATCGGAAGGTGCGGCCAGCGTTCGAGCGAATCGTCGCGGGCGTTGGCGACCATGCGCGCGCAGTCTTCGCGCAGCCAGGCTTCGCGGCCCAGGGCCTCGAGGCGGGCCTGCAGGTGGTCGTGGAGTTCGAACAAGTGGCGCACGTCGTCCGCGGCGTAGGCGAGCTGGGCGTCGGACAGCGGGCGGCGGGTCCAGTCCGAACGGGTCTCGCCCTTGCCCAGGGCCACGCCGGTGACCTCGGCCACCAGGCGCTGGTAGCCGGCGCCGGCCGCGATGCCCGCGATCGCCGCTGCGATCTGGGTGTCGAACAGCGGCTCGGGTACGGCATCGCAGGCGTGCTGCAGGGCGATCAGGTCCTCGCTGGCGCTGTGCATCACCTTGGTGATGCCCGGGTCGAGCAGGATGCCGTGCAGCGCCTGGGCCATGCCGGGGGCCTGCGTGTCGACCAGCAGGATCTCGTCGTGGACCGCGAGTTGCGCCAAGGCCAGGTGCGGCCACCAGGTGCGTTCGCGGATGAATTCGGTATCCAGGCCGATGCGATCGGGCCGGGTTTCGAAGCGGGAGAGGAGGGCGGCGGGGTCGGCCAGCCAGCTGAAGTCAGGTTCCATCGGTGCCAGCGTACCGGCCGCCGCGCGCCCGCCGCAATCGCCGGCGGTCGCGGGGTGGCTGCGCGGTCGCGGCCGCTTGCCGTAATCTGGCGCCCGTGACCCATTGTCGACCGCTCCCTTCCAGCCCTTCGGCCTGGCCATGCCGGGCCGCGCTCGCCGCCGCATTTGCGCTGCTGCTCGCGGTCGGCTGTTCGCCCGAAGGTGCGGCGCCCGATGGCGGGGCGCCGACCGAAGCCGCCGAAGGCCCGGGCGACGGCAGCGTGACCATCAGCGGCGACGACCGCCTGGCCGGCAGCCTCACCTGGCGCACGCCGCGGGTCGACCTGGAAGAGGGCGAGGACGCCGTGGCCGGTGCGCTGGAGCGTGCGGAGCAGGCGCTGGAGGCGGGCGACCTCGACGCGGGCGCGGAATCGGCGATCCCGCTGTACCAGGCCGTGCTTGCACGCGTTCCCGACAGTGAACCGGCCGCCGCCGGGCTCGAGCGCGCATTCGCCGCGCTGATGGTCGAGGGCAATGAGGCCTTGGCACGCGCGGGCGATGATGACGCCGCGCTGCGCCGGGCGCGGGAGATCGCCGCGGTGGCGCGCAGCCTGCGGCCTGCGGAAGAGCAGGTCCATGCCTACCTGGTGGGCGTCGATCGCGCCGACCAGCTGGCGGAGGTCAACCGGGCGGCGGAGGCCGAGCTCCAAGCCGGCCGCCTGGGCGAGTCCGGCGGCGGCGCGCTGGGCAAGGTGCGCGAAGTGCTGGCCATCGACGAGGCGCAGCCGCGCGCGCTGCAGCTTCGCGCCGCCGTCGAGAGCGCGATGATCCGGCGCGCCGAAAAGGCCGCGGGCGAGGGCGATTTCGAAACCGCGGACACCTGGCTCGGACACGCTGGCAAGGTGCGCGACGACAGCACCACCGTCGCCGACGCCCGCGATCGCGTCGACACGCGCCGCCGCGCCTGGATCCTGCGCCTGCGCGACGAAGGCATCGCCGCCCTGCCGCAGGCCGACGGCATCGAGCGCGCGCGCACCGCGCTGGCGCGCATGCTGGTGCTGGCGGAGCCGGGCAACGCGGCGGTGGCGGAGCTGCGCGAGCGCATCGACCTGGCCGTGCACTACGGCAATTTCCGCCCCGGCCAGCGCTTCACTGACGCCGCCGGCGGTGGCCGCGGGCCGCAGATGGTGGTGGTGCCGCATGGCGGCTTCAGCATGGGCGCCACGGACGACGACAGCGATGCCGAGGACAACGAACGCCCGCGGCGCAACCTGCGCTTTGAACGCGGCTTCGCGCTGTCGCTCAACGAGATCACCGTCGGCGAGTTCCGCCGGTTCGTCGACGCCACCGGCTATCGCTCGCGCGCCGAGCGCCGCGGCTTCTCGATGGCCTATGACGAGCGCAGCGGCAACTTCGTGCGCCGCAGCAGCGTGGACTGGCGCTCCGACTTCGCCGGTGCCCCGGCGGCGGCCAACTTGCCCGTGATCCACATCAGCGCCCGCGACGCCCAGGCCTATGTCGACTGGCTGGCCGAGGTCAGCGGTCAGCGCTATCGCCTGCCCAGCGAGGCGGAGTTCGAATACGCCCTGCGCGCCGGCGGCGACACGCGATTCCCCTGGGGCGACGGCGATCCGCCGGAGCGCGCCGGCAACCTCACCGGCGGCAAGGACCGTTCGCCCGGTGGCCGCGGCTGGAGCAACGCCTTCAAGGACCACGACGACGGCCACTGGGGCCCGGCCCCGGTCGGCAGCTTCACGCCCAACGCATTCGGCCTGCATGATCTTGAAGGCAACGTCAGCGAGTGGGTCGCGGACTGCTGGCACGACAGCTATCGGCGCGCACCGGCATCGGGCGCCGCCTGGGTCAACCCGGGCTGCCGCATGCAGGTGGTGCGCGGCGGCGCCTGGGCCAGCTCGCCGCCGCAGACGCGCAGTTCGTGGCGCGCGCCGTCACCGGTGGACAACACCAACGCGCGCGTCGGCTTCCGGGTTGCGCGCGACATCTGAAAACAGGCAGGAGTGGGGCATGCGACAGGATCCTTTCAGGCGCGGGCGGCAGCAGCAGGCGGCGGCGCCCCGGCGCGGCTTCAATCCGAGGATCCTGATCCTCGTCGCCTTCATCGGCTACGGGGCGTACTACTGGTTCTCGAACCAGACCCTCGACCCGGTGACCGGCGAAAAGGTGCTGATCGACCGCTCGCTGTCGGTGGAGGACGAAAAGGCGCTGGGCCTGCAGGCCTACGAAGAGATCCTGTCGACCGAGCGCCCGGTGGATCCCAACACCCCGATCGCCCGCGAGGTGCGCGAGATCGCGCGCCGCCTGATCGAGAAGGTGCCGGAGATCGAGGCGGCGCTGGCGGCGGAGAACGGCCAGCAGCCCACCGGGTTCTCGTCGACCTTCGACTGGGACGTCAACGTGATCCAGTCCGACCAGGCCAACGCCTTCTGCCTGCCCGGCGGCAAGATGGCGGTCTATACCGGCCTGGTGCCGGTGGCGGAGAACGAGCACGCGATGGCGGTGGTCATGGGCCATGAAATCGCGCACGCCCTGCTGCGCCATGGCGCCCAGCGCATGGCCCAGCAGAAGCTGTCGCAGATGGGGCAGATGGCCGGCGCGATGAGCGGAATGGATCCGCAGCAGCAGCAGATGGTCATGGCCGCGATGGGCTATGGCTACCTGCTGCCCTACGCGCGCAAACATGAAACCGAGGCCGACTACGTGGGCCTGATGCTGGCCGCCGCGGCCTGCTACGACCCGCGCGAGTCGGTTCCGCTGTGGGAGCGCATGAGCGCGGCCAGCGGCGGGCAGTCACAGCCCGAGTTCTCGTCCACGCACCCGAACCCGGGCACGCGGATCCAGAACCTGGAATCACTCATGCCCAAGGCGATGGAGTACCGGGCGCGCTTCTGCGCGGACGGAGCGCTGTCGGCGCGATAGTTGTTGCTTCGGGGTTTTGCGGGGGCGGCGGGCATGTTGCGCCGGATTCTGGAGTGGCGGCGGAGTGATGTGACGGTGGCCAGCCCCTAACGCACCCCGCGAAAACTACTTGCGTTTGGCGCCTGCGGGGCTGCGCGGCTTCTCGGGCGTCGCAGGCGGCTTGGCCGCTGACGCCAGGTTGCGCTGGAATTCCTGCCACATGGCCATGTTGCGCTCGGTGAGCTGGCCCATCATCGACCACGGGCTCTGGCCGAGCATGCTGCCCATCTGCTGGCGGAACTGCTGTTGCTGCTCGAGGAAGGTGTGCATCGAGCGCTCGAGATAGCTGCCCATGAAGCCCTGCAGGGAGTCGCCGTAGAACCGGATGATCTGGCTCAGCAGCTCCGTCGACAGGATCGGCTCGCCGTCCTGCTCCTGCTCGGAGATGATCTGCAGCAGCACCTGGCGGGTGAGGTCATCGCCGCTCTTGGCGTCGCGGACTTCGAAATCCTCGCCGTCAACGATCAGCTGGCGCACATCCTCGATGGTGATGTAGCTCGAGATCTCGGTGTCGTACAGACGGCGGTTGGGATACTTCTTGATGACACGCATGGCCATGCTGCGGTGCTCGGATTTCGTGACTCACCGCAGCATGACGCACCGCAACAGTGCTTGCAACAGGACACTGGGCGTGCGCGGGACGGCTACCAGCCCATGTACTGGCCGCCGTTCGCGGCAAGGTTGGCGCCGGTGATCCAGGCCGCCTCTTCGGGTAGGAAGAAAGCCACGGCATAGGCGATTTCGTCAGGCATGCCCAGGCGCCCGGTCGGGATCTGGGCGACGATCTTCTCGCGCACAGCCTCCGGAACGGCCATCACCATGTCGGTGCCGATATAGCCCGGGGACACCGTGTTCACGGTGATGCCGAGCTTCGCGTTTTCCTGTGCAAGCGAAATTGTGAAGCCGTGCATGCCGGCCTTGGCGGCGGCGTAGTTGGCCTGGCCGTACTGTCCCTTCTGGCCGTTGATCGAGCTGATCTGCACGATGCGGCCCCACTTGCGCTCGCGCATGCCTTCGATCACCGGGCGGGTGACGTTGTAGCAGGCGTTGAGGTTGGTGGTGATGACATCGGTCCACTGGTCCGGCGCCATCTTGTGGAAGGTGGAGTCGCGTGTGATGCCGGCGTTGTTGACCAGGATCTCGATCGGTCCCAGCGCCTCCTCGACCCGGTGCACCATCGCCTCGGCTTCGGCGGCGGAGGACACGTCGCCGGGCACGAGGGTGAACTCGAAGCCCTCCTCGCGCATCGTCTTCTCCCAGGCGCGGGCTTTTTCTTCGTTGCGGTAGTTGGTCGCGACCCTGTGGCCCGCCTTGGCCAGGCGCTTGCAGATGGCAGTGCCGATGCCACCGGTTCCACCGGTGACCAACGCAACCCGAGACGTCATGTCATCGCTCCCCATGCCCGGGCGCGGCGCGCCGGCTTCGCTTCGATTCTATGCGCCGGGCATTGCAGCGGCATTGTGCAGTGCGGTGGCCGGCCACGGGCCCCGCGGAATGCGGGCGGGGTCGAAGCCGCGCAAGGCGGCGGCGAGGGTGGCATCCAGGGAGGGGACTGCGTGCAGGTGGCGCGGATCCTGTCCCAGCGCGTGCCAGGCGATTCGCAGTGCAGGCACGGGATCGGCAGCGTCCACGGGCAGGGATGCGCGCGACTTCGACAGCTTGTGGCCATCGTCGTCGAGCACCAGCGGCAGGTGCAGGTAGCGGGGGCGGGGCAGGCCCAGCGCGCGCTGCAGCAGCAGCTGGCGCGGAGTGGAGTCGAGCAGGTCGGCGCCGCGCACCACATCGGTGATGCCCTGGTCGGCGTCGTCCACCACCACGGCCAGCTGGTAGGCCCACCAGCCGTCGGCACGGCGAAGCACGAAGTCGCCGACCTCGCGATCGACATCCTGGGAGATGCGGCCGTGGACGGCGTCGTCGAAGGCCTTCCGGCTGCCGTCAGGTACCCGCAGGCGCACGGCGGGATCGGGTCGCTGCGCACCCGGGCGGCAGGCGCGGTGGACGCCGCCGGCCGCGGCCACGTCGCTGCGGCTGCAGTGGCATTGGAAGGCCAGTCCGGCCTCGAGAAGCCGCTGCAGCGCGGCGGCGTACAGATCCCCGCGCCGGGACTGGTAGGCCACCGGGCCGTCGTGGGCCAGGCCGAACGCGGCCAGCGTGCGCAGCTGGGCGGCGCCGGCACCGGGCACCTCGCGCGCCGCGTCCACGTCCTCCATGCGCACCAGCCACTCGCCGCCGGCGCTGCGCGCGGCCAGCCAGCTGCCGAAGGCGGCCAGCAGGGAGCCGAAGTGGAGGGCGCCGGTGGGCGATGGCGCGAAGCGTCCGCGCACGGGCGTTGCTGCCGGGGGAGTCGGCTTGTCGGCCTGCGGATTCGTCATGCCGTCATCTTGAATTCAATGCCCGCAGGACACACTTCCGGTATCGCATCCGAACATTTGCAGGAACCCGTCCCATGCTCAAGCGCGTCGCCCTCTTCCTCGCCACCAACCTGGCGGTGCTGGCCCTGCTCAGCATCATCATGTCGGTCTTCGGCATCAACCCGCAGTCGATGGGCGGCCTGCTGGTCATGGCCGCGCTGTTCGGCTTCGGCGGCTCGCTGATCTCGCTGCTGTCGTCGAAGTGGGTCGCCAAGCGCGCCGCCGGCCTGCACGTGATCGAGCGCCCCGGCAGCGACGTCGAGCGCTGGCTGGTCGACACCGTGGCCCGCCAGGCCCAGGCCGCCGGCATCGGCATGCCCGAGGTCGCCATCTATGACGCCCCCGAGATCAATGCCTTCGCCACCGGCGCCAACCGCAACAACGCGCTGGTCGCGGTGTCCACGGGCCTGCTCCGCTCGATGGACCAGGACGAGGCCGAGGCGGTGCTCGCCCACGAGGTCAGCCATATCGCCAACGGCGACATGGTCACCATGGCGCTGCTGCAGGGCGTGCTCAACACCTTCGTGATCGTGCTTGCGCGCCTGGTCGGGCGCGCGGTCGACGGCTACCTCAGCGGCGGCCGTGACAACGGCGGCGGCGGGCTGGCCTATTTCGCCATCGTGTTCGTGCTGGACATGGTCTTCGGCATCTTCGCGAGCATGATCGCGATGTGGTTCTCGCGTCACCGCGAATTCCGCGCCGATGCCGGCGCCGCCGCGCTGGCGGGCCGGCCGAAGATGATCGCCGCGCTCAAGCGCCTGTCGCTCAACCAGGGCCAGAACACCCTGCCCAAGCAGGTCGCGGCCTTCGGTATCAGCGGGGCAGTTGGCCATGGCCTGCGCCGGCTGCTGCTCAGCCATCCGCCGCTGGAAGAGCGCATCCGCGCGCTCGAGGCCGGCAGCGTCGACGGCGAGGCCGCCCTGCGCCAGGGCCTGCTGGCCTGATTCCATCGCGGCGCCGCAAGCACGGCGCCGCGACGTCACTCGAAGTCGTAGGACATGTCGGAGCCCGAGGGGGCCAGGAAGTTGCCCGATACGTAGTCCACGCCGGTGCCGAACAGCACGGACATCGAGGCCGCGTCCGACACGTAGTCGGCCATGGTCTGGATGCCCAGCTCCCGCGCCTTGGCCGCGATCTCGCGGACGCGCTCCTGGTTGTCGGCGTTGCCGGTGAGATCCTCGATGAAGCCGGGATCGATCTTGAGCATGTTCGGCTTCAGGTGCGCGAGCAGCTGGAACGAGTCCAGGCCGGCGCCGAAGTTCTCCAGGGCAATGCGGCAGTCCAGGCGCGCCGCCGCCGCCGCGAACTCCTGCGCGGCCTTGAGGTGGGTGAACACCTTGGCCTCTGCGAGTTCGATCACCAGGTACTCGCCCGGCACGCCGTGCGCCATCAGCTGTTCGGCGACGTAACGCGGCAGGCTGTCGTCGGCCAGCGAGGCCTGGCTGACCTTGACCAGCAGGGTGGTCGGCTTGTTGGCGCGGATGCGCTCGCCGATGATCGCGATCGCGCGGCCGACCACGTAGCGGTCGATTTCCCAGAGCAGGCCGTGCTCCTCCGCGATCTGCAGGAAGCTCAGCGGCTTGATCAGCTCGCCGTCCGCGCCCTTCAGGCGCAGGAAGGCCTCGTACACAGGGCCGGTGTCGCCCTGCAGGCTGATCACCGGCTGGTAATGGAGCACGAAGCCCTCGTGGTCGAGCGCGTCGCGCAGGCGCGTCACCCAGGCCTGGATGTGCTCCTCCTCGGCGCGGTCGACCGCGCTGGGGTCGAACAGTTCGAAGCGGTTGCCGCCGGTGGCGCTGGCCGAAGCGACCGCCTGCGTGGCCTTGGCCAGGACCTGGCTGACGCTGGCGATCTTCTCGCCGACCTGGACCGCGCCGATGCTGGCGGTGATCACGCTGGAGCGCGAGCCGATCTCGAACAGGTCGGCGGAGAAGGCCGCGAGCACCCGGTTCGCCACGGCCTGGGTGCCTTCGTGGTCGCTGTTGCGCACCAGCAGGGCCAGGGTGTGCTCGCCGAAGCGGGCAACGATCGCGTCCAGGCCTTTGGCGGCGGCGGTGAGCCGCGTGGCGGTGGCGGCCAGCAGGTCGTCGGCCGAGTCCAGGCCGATGTCGGCCAGCAGGTGCTGGTAGTGGTCGGGTTCGATCAGCAGCATGCCGTGGCGTGCGCCGTCCTGGGCGGCGCCGTCCACCGCGCCCTCGAGCGCGTGCAGGAAGGTGGCGCGGTTGTACAGGCCGGTGGCCTGGTCGCGCTGGCGCAGCTCCTCGATTTCCTGGGCGAGCTCGGGATCGAGCTCCTGGCGGCGGATCACCACCTGCACGCAGGGTTCGCCTTCGTACTGGGCCTGGATGAATTCCATCGCCGCGGGGAAGACGTTGCCGTCGATGTCGCGCGCCTGCAACTCGTACCGCGGCGGCGGCGCCTCGCCCTGGGCCAGCGCCTTGAGCAGCTGCCGGAAGCCCTCGACGTGCTGCGGCGCGACCATGTCCAGCAGCGACATGCCTTCGATGTCCTCGAAGTCGTCGTAGCCGAACATCTCCAGGTAGGCCTGGTTGGCGCGGATGTGCATGCCTTCGTGGACGTAGGCGATGGGATCGCGCGAGGAATCGATGAGGGCGTCGCAGCGGCGCTCGGTCTCGCGCAGGCGCGCCTCCAAGCGGCGCTGGGCGCGGCGCGCGTCGAGGTCGGCCCAGGCGTCGCGGATCACGGTCAGCAGCAGCGACGCCGGTTCGCGCAGGGCCAGTGCGCGCGCGCCGGCGGTCATTGCCTGGACGTAGGCCTCCTGGTCGATGGCGTCGGCCACCGCGACCACGGGGATGTCCTTGCCGGTGGCCGCCACCTGCTGCAGCACGGTGGTCAGCGGCAGCACCGCCGAGTCCCGCTGGGCGACGACCACGTCGATCGGCTGCGCGCCTACCATGCCCGCGAACTCCTCCGCTGAAGCGGGACGCAGCGGGCGCACGGCGATGCCGGCATTGCGCAGCGTGCTGACGATGGCTTCGGCGGCCTCGGGACTGTCGTCAACGATCATCAGCCGCAGCGCGTTTTCCTGACTCTTCGTCATGCGTTTCTCCGTGAAGCGGCGTTATGCCATGCCGCGGCGCGTGGCGTCCACGGCGGCGGCATGGCAACAGGGTCCAGGTCCGCCGCCGCGGCGACGGGCGTCACAGCGGGCGCTTGGACGCATCGCCGGCGATTTCGCGCACCAGCTTCGGCACGAGATAGCCGGGCAGGCGCGCCACCAGCGCTGCATGCAGCGCGCGGGCGCGGTCGTCGCCGACCTCGAAGTGCGCGGTGCCGGCGACGCGGTCGAGCTGGTGCAGGTAGTAGGGCAGCACGCCGGCCTCGAAGCCGCGCTCGCACAGGTCGGCCAGGGCGTCGACGGAATCGTTGACCCCGGCTAGCAGCACCGCCTGGTTGAGGACGCTGGCGCCGGCGTCGCGCAAGGCCGCCATCGCGGCATCGACGGAGGCGTCGAACTCGCGGGCGTGGTTGGCGTGCACCACCACCGCCACCGGCCAGGGCAGGTCGCGCAGCCAGGCCAGGAACTCGTCGTCGATGCGCTCGGGCAGGACCACCGGCAGCCGGCTGTGGAGGCGCAGGCGGCGGACGTGGGGTACCTCGCGCAGCAGGGCGGTCAGGTCGGCCAGCTTGCCCGTGGCCAGGGACAGCGGATCGCCGCCTGACAGGATGACCTCGGTGATGCCCGGGTCGGCCGCGATCGCCGCCACCGCTTCGGCCCAGCCGCCGGCGGCCGCGGTCTCTTCGGCATAGGGGAAATGGCGCCGGAAGCAGTAGCGGCAGTTGATCGCGCAGCTGCCGGTCGCCACCAGCAGCGCGCGGCCGGCGTACTTGTGGATGACGCCGCGCGCCAGTTTCGCGGCACCGTCACCAACCGCGTCCAGGCCGAATCCCGGCACGGTCCGCAGTTCGTCGGCCAGCGGCAGCACCTGGCGCAGCAGGGGGTCGTGCGGGTCGCCCGGCCGCATCCGGGCGATGAAGCCCCGGGGCACGCGCAGCGCGAACGCCGAGACCGCCGCCTCCGGCACCGCCGCGGCTTCCGCCTCCAGGCCAAGCAGGCGCAGCAGCTCGCGCGGGTCGCGGACGGACGCGCGCCAGGCCTGCTGCCAGCCGCGTGGCTGCATGGAAAGGGGGGCTGCGAGTATCATTTCCCGCACAGTCTAGCCGCTCGCGCGGCCCACCCCGACGAACCCTGCAGGAGCACGCATGGCCAGCTATGGCATGAACGACGTCAAGAACGGGATGAAGATCCTCGTCAACGCGGAACCCGCGATCATCACCGACACCGAGTACGTCAAGCCGGGCAAGGGCCAGGCGTTCACGCGCGTGAAGTACCGCCTGATCAAGTCGGGCCGCGTGCAGGAAGTCACCATGAAGGCGACCGACTCGATGGACGCCGCCGACGTCCTCGACACCGACATGCGCTACCTGTATTCGGACGGCGAGTACTGGCACTTCATGGACCCGGAGAACTTCGAGCAGGTGCAGGCCGACAAGGCCGGCATGGGTGGCGCCGAGAAGTGGCTCAAGGGCGAGGAAGACTGCGTGGTGACCCTGTGGAACGGCACCCCGATCCAGGTCACGCCGCCGAACTTCGTCGAACTCAAGATCACCGAGACCGATCCCGGCGTGCGCGGCGACACCTCGGGCGGCGGCGGCAAGCCAGCCACCCTGGAAACCGGCGCGGTGGTCCGCGTGCCGCTGTTCGTCAACCAGGACGAGCTGATCAAGGTCGACACCCGCTCTGGCGAATACGTCAGCCGGGTCAAGTAATGGTGGGACAAGAGGTGGTGCCCGAGGCCTGCGACCTGCTGGTCGAGGCCGGGCACGTCGTCCCGGTGGAGCCACATGGGGTGGTGCTTGAAGACCACGCCGTGGCCGTGCGCGACGGCGTGATCGTCGCGCTGCTGCCGCGGGCCGAGGCGCGCGGGCGCTTCGCGCCGGCCGAGGTGGTGTCGCGTCCCGACGGCGTGCTGGTGCCGGGCTTCGTCAACGCCCACACCCACAACCCGATGACACTGATGCGCGGCATCGCCGACGACCTGCCGCTGAAGACCTGGCTGCAGCAGCACATCTGGCCGATCGAGGCCGCGGTGATGGCCCCGGACTTCGTCGCCGACGGCGTCACGCTCGCGATCGCCGAAATGCTGCGCGGGGGCACGACCTCCTGCAACGAGAACTACTTCTTTCCCGACGTGCAGGCCGCGGTCTACAAGCGCCACGGCTTCCGCGCGCGGATCGGCCTGCCGGTCATCGATTTCCCGACCGCGTGGGCGGCGGGCGATGACGAATACTTTGACAAGGCCGGTGCCGTGCACGACCAGTGGCGCGGCGACCCGCTGATCGCCATGGCCTTCGCGCCGCACGCGCCGTACACCGTCAACGACGCCAACTTCGAGCGCGTGCGCATGCTCGCCGACCAGCTCGATGTCCCCGTGCACCTGCACCTGCACGAGACCGCGCAGGAGGTCGAGCAGTCGATCAAGGACCACGGCCAGCGCCCGCTGGCGCGCCTGGACCGTCTGGGTCTGGTGAACGACCGCCTGATCGCCGTGCACATGACCCAGCTGACCGAGGCCGAGATCCACCTCTGCGCCGAGCGCGGCGTGAGCGTGGTGCACTGCCCGGAGTCCAACCTCAAGCTGGCCTCGGGCTTCTGCCCGGCCTGCGCGCTGGAGCGCGCGGGCGTGAACCTCGCCATCGGCACCGACGGCTGCGCCAGCAACAACGACCTTGACATGGTCGGCGAGACGCGCACCGCGGCGCAGCTGGCGAAGGCGGTAGCGCAGGACGCGTCCGCGTTCGACGCGTTCACCGCGCTGCGGGCGGCCACCCTGGGCGGTGCGAAGGCGATGGGCTTCGACCACCTGGCCGGATCGCTGGAGCCGGGCAAGCAGGCCGACATGGCCTGCTTCGATTTCAGCGACCTGGAGACGCAGCCCCTGCACCACGTGGTCTCGCAGCTGGTCTATGCCGCCGGCCGCCACCAGGTCGGCGACGTCTGGATTGCCGGCGTGGCCAAGCTGCGCGGGCGCGAACTCGTCGACATCGATACCGCCGCCGTGGTCGCCAACGCCCGCCAGTGGCGCACGCGCATGGCCGGCATCCGCACCGGCGCCAACTGAAGGCGCCGGCGCGCGCCACCCTTCCCAAGCAGGCCGTCATGACCACCCCCGCGAGCAGCACCAACTTCCGCCAGTCCGAGCTCGACAAGTTCGCCGAGCTGGCCAACCGCTGGTGGGATCCCGAAGGTCCGCAGAAGCCGCTGCATGCGCTGAATCCGGTGCGCCTGGACTACGTCGCCGCACGGCGGCCGCTGGCCGGCGCCCGCGTGCTCGACGTCGGCTGCGGCGGCGGGCTGCTGAGCGAGGCCATGGTGCGCGCCGGGGCCGAGGTCACCGCGATCGACCTCGCGGCTGACCTGGTCAAGGTCGCGCGCCTGCATGCGCTGGAATCGGGCGTGACGGTCGACTACCGGCTGCAGCCGGTGGAGGCGCTGGCCGACGAGGCGCCGGGCAGCTTCGACGTCGTGACCTGCATGGAAATGCTGGAGCACGTGCCCGATCCCGGCGCGATCATCGAAGCCTGCGCGCGGCTGCTGAAGCCGGGCGGCCACCTGTTCGTGTCCACGCTCAACCGCACGCCGGCCGCCTTCGCGCTGGCGATCGTCGGCGCCGAGTACGTGGCCCGGCTGCTGCCGCGCGGCACCCACCAGTACCGCGATTTCATCCGCCCCTCCGAACTCGCCGCCTGGCTGCGCGAGGCCGGGCTGGAGCTCGACGACGTCGCGGGGCTGGCCTATGAGCCCTGGGCCAACCGCGCGCGGCTGTCCTCGCGCACCGACGTCAACTACCTGGTCGCGGCCCGCAAGCCGGACGCATCGTGAGCGCGCCGGTCGGGCGCTTCCCGCGCTGCGTGCTGTTCGACCTTGACGGCACGCTCCTCGACAGCGCGCCCGACATGGCCGCGACCGTGAACCGCATGCGCGCGACGCGCGGTGTGCCGCCGATGCCGCTGGCCGACCTGCGCCCGCACGTCTCCAAGGGTGCGCGTGCCATGAGTGCGGCGGCGTTCCCCGAACTGGGCGGCGAGGTGCCGCCGGACATGGTCAAGGAGTTCCTTGCGGTCTATGCCGAAGAGCTGGGCCGCCACGGCGCCGCCTTCGACGGCATCGAGGCGATGCTGTCCGCGCTGGAGGCCGACGGCGCGCGCTGGGGCATCGTCACCAACAAGCCGGAATCCCTGGCACGCGCGCTGATGCCTTCGCTGGGTTGGGAGCAGCGCAGCGGCGTGCTGATCGGAGGCGACACCCTGGCCGAGCGCAAGCCGCATCCGCTGCCGCTGCTGCACGCCGCGCAGGCGATGGGCTTCGCGATCGCCGACTGCGTCTACGTCGGCGACGACGAGCGCGACATCCTCGCCGCGCGCGCGGCCGGCATGCGTTCGCTGGTCGCGCTGTGGGGCTACCGGCTGCAGCACGACGACCCGCTGACGTGGCTGGCCGATGCCATGGTGGAGACGCCCGCCGACCTGCTGGATCCGGACGCCTGGCCGTGAGCGTCGACCTCCGCGACGACGCGGCCATGTTCGTCGACAAGTGGCGCGCGCGCTGGCCGGAGTGGGCGGTGGCGATGGTGTTCGTGCCGGGCGATCGCCAGCCCTTGGCCGAGGCCTGGTTCACGCTGTTGCAGGAGCTGACCGATGCCGCCTGGGGTGGCGGCGACCCGACGCCCGGCCTGGCCAAGCTTGCGTGGTGGCAGGAAGAGCTCGGCGGCTGGGCCAAGGGCGCGCGCCGCCATCCGCTGGGCGCGCTGCTGCAGCCGCAGCCGGCGCCGTGGCTGGAGCTGGGCAGGGCGCTGCCGGACCTGCGTGCCCTGCGCGATGACGGCAGCGGTGGCGACGCAAGGCCCGCCGGGGCAGGCGCCGGGCATGGCGACGCGGTGGCCGGCAAGACCTTTGCCGCCGCGGTCGCGGACTGCGAGGCGGCACTGTTCGGTGGGCGCGCACCCGACGCGGATGCGGCATCCGCGGTGCTGTCCAGCCTGCTCGGCGAACGCGCCCTGCTGCGCGCTGCGGCAATGGATCCCATAGCTCCGGTCGATGGCGTGCCCGGAGCGGGACGCCCCGCATCCCGGCCACGCGGGGTGCAGGCGGCCCTGGTCGGCGCGCGATTGGCGCGTCCCGCCGCGCCGCTGTCACCGCTGCGCGCGCTCTTCGCCGCATGGCGCGGCGCGCGTTCCGCCGGCTGAACCGCGCATTGCGCGCCGCGCACGGCATGCAGCGTTGCGCAGGTGCCGGACCGGTGCGCGGTTAGAATTGCGGACCGTTCTCATTTGCAGGCTTTCGCGTGACCTCTTCCAATCCGTCCCCGACGCTGCCCGACGTCGCCTATGACCGCGCTGCCGCCGCCTGCCCGCTCGACTGGGTCGGCATGCGCCGGGTCGCGCTGCCGCTGCGCGTGGCCGGGGAGGGTGGTGCGCCGCAGCTGGTGGCGGCTTCGGTGGACATCGGCGTGGACCTGGCCAGCGCCGAGACGCGCGGCATCCACATGTCGCGGCTGTACCTGCTGCTGCAGGACGCTTTCTCGGACGCGCCGCTGACATCGACGGCGCTGCGCGCGCTGCTGCGCGAGTGCATCGATTCGCAGGCAGGCCTGGCCACCACCGCGCGCCTGACGCTGCGCTGGGAGCAGTTGCTTCGCCGCCGCGCGCTGGCCAGCGACAACGCCGGCTGGAAGGCGTACCCGGTCGAGGTCGACGCCACGGTGTCGCCTTCGGGCACCGAGATCGTGCTCGCCTTCGGCGTCGAATATTCGAGCACCTGCCCGGCTTCTGCCGCGCTGTCGCGCCGCGCCAACGCCGATCGCTTCGAGGCCGACTTCGCCGGTGACGATGCGCCGTCCAAGGTCGCGATGCTGGAGTGGCTCGCGTCGGGGCGCGGCCTGGCCGCCACCCCGCACGCGCAGCGCAGCCGCGCCGATGTGCGCGTGGCCCTGCGCAACGACGTCGACGCATTGCCCTTGCTGGAACTGGTCGACGCCGTGGAAGCCGCGCTCGGCACCCCGGTGCAGACGGCCGTGAAGCGCGAGGACGAGCAGGCGTTCGCGCGCGCCAACGCCGACAACCTGATGTTCTGCGAAGACGCGGCCCGCCGGGTTGCCGCTGTCGTGTCGACCAGCCCCCGCGTGGCCCGGTTCGACGTCACCGTGTCGCACTTCGAGAGCCTGCACGCGCATGACGCGGTGGCGCGGGTCACGGGCTGAAAAGCTCGAGAAGCGTTTGCCGCGGATGACGCGGATGACACGGATTTGCGCGGATAGGGGCGGGGCCAGGCCAAAGGTCCGCGCAATCCCAAACGGTCGTTGAAGATAAAGCGGATGCGGGCAAGGGCTTTCGCTTTTTGATCCGCGTCATCCGCGTGGATCCGTGGCCAAAAGCTCTTCGCCTTCCGTTCCTGCCGTCCGGCTGCCGCGGCGCCCGCGTGGGCCGCGGGCACTGGTAGGATCGCGCCATGCGGAAGGGGGATCCGAAGCGCCAACCGGGGTGGTGCAGCCTGTGGCTGTGCATGCTCCTGCTGTGCGCCGGATTCGCGTCGGCCGGCGTGCCGGTTGAGCTGCGGGCCCTGCCCGGTGGCGATGCCGATGCCGCCGATGTGCTGTCGGGCAGGCTCGACGATCGGCTCGAGCCGCCGGTGACCGTGATCCGGGGCAGTCGAGGCGAAGTGGGCTGGTGGCGCATCACCGCTGCCACGCCATTGACCGCCGATGCCCAGCCCAGGCTGGTGCTCCGTTCGCCCTTGATCAACCAGGTGCAGGCCTGGGTGCCGGGGAGCGGCGCGCCGGCAACCCATGCCCTGTATGGCGAGCATGCGGACTCCAGGTATTCGTCGCGCGCCCTGGTGGTGGACCTGCCGCAGGGCATTCCGCCGGGCGAAGCCGTATGGCTGCGCGTGGCCACCAGCTCCTCGCTGCAGATGCCGGTCTCGATCGAGTCGCTCGACCAGGTGCACCGCCAGGATCTCGCCTACGTCGCGTGGCGGGTCTTCGTCCTGTCCGTGCTGTGCGTGCTGGCGCTGCTGGCCTTTGCTTTCCGGTTCGGCACGGGCGATTCCAGCTTCACCTGGTTCGGGGCGATGCTGTGCTTCTCGGTGCTCTACCTGGTGTCGATCGGCGGGGACCTCCGCCTGCTGCCCGGGGCGGACACGGTGTTCGGAAGTTCCACCCGCGCCAACCGCATCGTGGGCGGGCTGGGCGTGGTGTGCAGCAACCTGTTCCAGCGTGCCTACCTCGACCTGCGCGGCAAGCTGCCGCGCCTGGACGGAGCGCTCTGGGTCGGTACCGCGCTGGCGGCGGTCGCGGGGGTCGGAAGCTTCCTCGGCGACGCCCGCTGGCTGGCGCTGGTGGGCAACATCGGCCTGGTGCTGTCCGCGGCCCTGCTCCTGGCCGGGAGCACCGTGCTAGCGCTGCGTGGCGATCGCGCCGGGCGCGTGGTGATGGCGTCCTGGCTGCCGCTGATGGTGTTCACCACATTGATGGCGACCGAGATGATGGGGCTGTGGGCCGGCCCCCCATGGATGGCGCAGGGACTGGCCGGCAGCTTCGCGCTGGCCGGGCTGCTGCTGACCATCGGCCTGGCCGACAAGCTGCTCGAGCTGCGGCGCGATCGCGACCACGCCAGCGCACTGGCGCGGAAGGACGAGCTGACCGGCATGCTCAACCGCGCGGGCATCGAGGCCGAGCTGCGGAAGGTCATGGCGCTGGTCGCCACGCGCGCCGCGCCGGTCAGCATCGCCTTCGTCGATGTCGACAACTTCAAGCCGGTCAACGACGAATACGGGCACAGCATCGGCGACCAGTGCCTGCGCATCGTGTCCCAGCGCATCCGCAACCAGCTGCGCGGCGGCGACATCATCGGCCGCTATGGCGGCGACGAATTCCTCGTGATCCTGCCGCAGACTCCCTTGGGTGACGCACTGGCCGTGGCCGGGCGGATGCTGGAGTCGGTCAACAGCCGCCCGCTGACGATCCACGCCGTACGGCTGGACGGCACCCTGAGCATCGGCGTGGCCGAACTCTCTCCCGGCGAAAGTGCCGAAGCGCTGGTGGAGCGCGCCGATGCCGCGCTGTATGCCAGCAAGCAGGCCGGCCGCAATCGCGCGACCGCGGCCGGTCCCGGAGAGTCCCGGCCCGTGGTCGCAACTCCGTCGCCGCTCCAGACCTGATCGGCCAGGCACTTGAAGAGCTTTTTTGCCACGGATCTGCGTGGATGACGCGGATCAGGCAAAAGGCAGCTTGAGTGCCCCTGCTCTATCCGCGTGAATCCGTCTCATCCGCGTGAATCCGTGGCAACGCTTTGGCTCTGATGCCCGCAACTAGGGACGCTCCAGGACAAGCAGCGGGTCGACGCGGACGTCGAACCAGTTCATGCCCCAATGCAGGTGCGGGCCGGTGGCGCGGCCGGTGGCGCCGACGGCGGCGAAGACCTGGCCCTGTTCGACGCGGTCGCCCTCGGCGACGTCGATGCGCGAGAGATGCAGGAAGTTGGAGCTGACGCCGTGGCCGTGGTCAATCACCACGGTGCCGCCGGTGAGGTACAGGCCGGGATCGGCAAAGGTGACCACGCCGGCGGCCGGCGCCTTGACGGGCGTGCCGGTGGGCGCGGCGATGTCCATGCCGGAGTGCCCGGCGCCCGGCTTGCCGTTGTAGATGCGGCCACTGCCGAAGCGGCCACTGATGCGGCCCTCGACCGGGCGGATGAAACGCTGGGCGAAGTCCGCGCGGTCGTCGTCGCGCGTGCGCACGGCGGTGACGCGCGCCTGCTCGCGGCGGATGCGCTCGGCGATTGCCGGCGGCGGGTCGACGGTCTTCGGGGGCACGCCGTTGACGCGCTCCATCGGCCAGTCGCGCGGGTCCACCAGGATGGTGGCGTCGGTCCGGCTGCCGTCGGGGCGGATGACCGCCACCCGCAACGGACCCGTCGCATCGCGGCCGACGCCGAACACCACCGTGCCGTAGCCGGTGCTGCGCAGCACGCGGTCGCCAAATTCGACGCGGCTGCCATGCGGCACCTTGCCCAGCACCAGGGCACCCTGCTGCACGCGTTCCGGAAACACCACGCGCATATCGGCCGCGGCCGCGGGCGATGCCATCGCCGGCACCGCCTGCGCCAGGGCCAGCGCCCAGGGCAGGGTGGACAGCAGCCCGACCACCAGCACGCCGCCAAACTTCATCGCGCGAAATCCAGGCGACGGCCGTTCGGCGCACCGACCAGTGCGCTTCCGTCCCAGGCCAGTTCGCCGTTGACCCAGGTCGACGCGATACGCGAGCGGAAGGTGGTGCCCTCGAACGGCGACCAGCCGCACTTGGACAGCACGTCCGCGCGCTTCACGGTGAACGGGGTGTCCTCCACCAACACCAGGTCGGCGTGGTAGCCCTCGCGCAGGAAGCCGCGCTCGGCCACGTCGAACAGCTGTGCCGGCGCATGCGCGAACTTCTGCACCACGCGCGCGGTGTCGAAGTGGCCCTCGTGCACGCACTCCAGCGCCGCCACCAGCGCGTACTGCACCAGCGGCAGCCCGCTGGGGGCACGCACATACGGCGCCTGCTTCTCCTCCCAGGTGTGCGGGGCGTGGTCGGTGGCGAGCACGTCGATCACATCGTCGGCCAGCGCGCGCAGCAGCGCCTCGCGGTCGCTGGCGTCCTTGATCGCGGGGTTGCACTTGATCTGGTGGCCCAGGCGCGCGTAGTCGGCGCGGTCGAAGCGCAGGAAGTGGATGCAGGTCTCGGCGGTGATGCGCTTGCGCAGGCGGCCGTCGGCGTCGACCAGCGGGCCGCGCTCGAACAGCGCCAGCTCGTCGGCGGTGGAGATGTGCAGCACGTGCAGGCGGGTGTCGTGGCGGCGCGCCAGTTCCAGCGCCAGGCGCGTGGACTTGATGCAGGCCTCGCGCGAGCGGATATCCGGGTGCAGCTCCGCGGGGATGTCCTCGCCGTACTGCGCGCGGGCCGCCGACAGCGCCGCGTCGATCATCGGCGTGTCCTCGCAGTGGGTGATGATCGGCACCGGCGTGTCGCGGAAGATCGCGTCGAGCGTGTCCGGATCGTCGACCAGCATGTTGCCGGTAGACGCGCCCATGAACACCTTCAGCCCCGGGGTGGCGCGCGGGTCGATGGCGCGCACGGCGGCGAGGTTGTCGTTGCTGGCGCCCATGTAGAAGCCGTGGTTGGCACGTGCGCGGCCGGCGGCGCGGGCGTACTTGTTTTCCAGGGCCGCGGCGTCGAGCGTCGGCGGGCTGGTGTTGGGCATGTCCATGAAGCTGGTCAGGCCGCCGGCCACGGCCGCGCCGGATTCCGTGGCCATGTCGGCCTTGTACTCCATCCCCGGCTCGCGGAAGTGCACCTGGTCGTCGATCATTCCCGGCAGCAGGCGGCGGCCGGCGGCGTCGACCACGGTCTCGCCGGCGCTCGGGGAGAGGCTGCCGATGGCGTCGATGCGGCCGCCGCGGATGCGCAGGTCGGCGTTGAACTCCCGGCCTTCGTTGACCAGGCGGGCGTTGAGAATGAGGGTGTCGGTCATCGTGGGGAAGGTCCGTCGTCGCGGGGCGGCACGGGGTCCAGGCCGCCGGGGTGGAGGGGATGGCAGCGACCGACGCGCTTCGCGGCCAGCCAGCTGCCGCGCAGGGCGCCGTGCAGCGAGATCGCCTGCATCGCGTATTCCGAGCAGGAGGGCAGGAAACGGCAGCGCGGGCCGAGCAGGGGGCTGACCCAGCGTTTGTAGCCGCGCAGCAGCGCGATGAGGGTGCGGTCGATCAAGGGAAGGTCGGCAGGATTCGGGGGCGCGGCGCGCCGCGGTTGCCGCTATAGTCAGGGCAGGGTATAACAGCCCGCTTTCCCGTCCAAGCGCGGGAGTGTGGCACCGGCCACAGGGCGTTCATCAGGGCGCTCCCGGTGGCCGGATACGTCAATCGTCGCCGCGCCGCGGCCACGCATCGGTGAATGCCCCGCTCCCACCGCTTGTACGGTGGTCGGCCGCGTGCAACGCGGTCGGCGCCCACTTCCCAAGAAGGATCGCCGAACGTGGCAGTGAAGAAGACCGTCAAGAAGGCCGCCAAGGCGGCCAAGCCCGCAGCCAAGAAGGTTGCGAAGGCCGCTCCGAAGAAGGCGGCCGCGAAAAAGCCAGTGGCGAAGAAGGCCGCTCCAAAGAAGGCCGTCAAGGCGCCCGCGGTGAAGAAGGCCGCTCCGGCGAAGAAGGCCGCTCCGTCCAAGGCCGCGGTGAAGAAGGCCGTGGCGAAGAAGACGCCCGCAACGAAGGCCGCCGTCAAGAAGGTCGCCCCGGTGAAGCCCGTGGCGAAGACATCCACCAGCAAGGCGCCGGCCAAGGCGACGAAGCCGGCGGTTGCCAAGAAGCCCGCAGTGAAGACCCCCGCAGTGAAGAAGCCAGTTCCCGCCAAGGCGCCCGCCGCCAAGGCCGTGACGCCGAAGCCGGCGCCCGCACCCGCAGCCCCGCCGAAGAAGTCCTCGGCCAAGAAGGCCAGCGCCAAGCCCTCGACCAAGGTCGCGCCGGTGCCCGTGACGCGCCAGGCGCCGCCGCGCACGGTGGGCAAGGTCGCGGTCGCGGTGACCAATCGTCCGGCCCAGCCGCCCGCGCCGAAGACGCGCTACAAGACCATTCCGCACAAGATCGACGAGGCTACCGGCCGCCCGATCCTGCCCAAGGGCTACAAGCCCGACCCCGACGAGGAGTACATGAGCGCGCTCCAGCTCGAGTACTTCCGCCAGCGCCTGGCGGACTGGCGCGCCGACCTGGTTGAGGAGTCCAAGCAGACCATCGAGAACCTCAAGGACGAAGTGCGTGACGTCGGCGACGACGCCGAGCGCGCCACCCGCGAAACCGAGAACTCGCTGGAACTGCGTACCCGCGACCGCTACCGCAAGCTGATCGGCAAGATCGACAGCACGCTCAAGCGCGTCGACTCCGGCGAGTACGGTTTCAGCGTCGATTCCGGCGAAGAGATCGGCCTGGACCGCCTCGAGGCGCGCCTCACCGCCGAGCGCACCATCGACGAGCAGGAGCGCTGGGAGCACCTGCAGAAGCAGATGGGCGACTGATCCCGCTGCGTGCTGGACAGTTGTAGACCGGAAAGCCCCGCTGATGCGGGGCTTTCTCTTTGGGCGGTCCGGTGGCCGCTCAGCCGAGCCGCTTTGCCATTTCCGAGGCCATGAGGTGCTTCTGCACCTTGCCCGACACCGTCATCGGGTAGCCGTCGACGAACTCGATGTAGCGCGGGATTTTGTAGTGGGCGATGCGGCCGCGGCAGTAGGCGCGGATGTCGTCGGCGCCCACGGTGGCACCGTCGACCCGGCGGATCCAGGCGCAGGCCTCCTCGCCGAACTTGGCATCGGGCACGCCGAACACCTGCACGTCGGCGATCCCGGGATGGGTGTGGAGGAACTCCTCGATCTCGCGCGGATAGATGTTCTCGCCGCCGCGGATCAGCATGTCCTTGAGCCGGCCGACGATGCGGCAGTAGCCGTCCTGGTCGATGGTGGCGAGGTCGCCGGTATGCATCCAGCCGTCGCCGTCGATCGCCTCGGCGGTGCGCGCCGGGTCGTTCCAGTAACCGCGCATGACCGAATAGCCGCGGGTCAGCAGTTCGCCGATCGTGCCGCAGGGCACGGTGCTGCCGCCTCCATCGACGATGCGCACCTCGACGTGCGGATGGATGCGGCCGACGGAGTCGATGCGGCGTTCGAGCGCATCGTCGTGCGTGGTCTGGAAGCTGACCGGGCTGGTTTCGGTCATGCCGTAGCAGATGGTGACCTCGGACATGTGCATCCGTTCCATGACCCGACGCATGAGTTCTACCGGACAGTTGGACCCGGCCATGATCCCGGTGCGCAGCGTGGACAGGTCGAACTCGGCGAAGCGGGGGTGGTCGAGCATCGCGATGAACATGGTCGGTACCCCGTGCAGGCCGGTGCAGCGTTCTTCCTGCACCGCCTGCAGCGTGGCCAGCGCATCGAAGCCCTCGCCGGGCAGCACCATGCAGCTGCCGTGGGTCACGCAGGCCATGTTGCCCAGCACCATGCCGAAGCAGTGGTAGAAGGGCACCGGAATGCACAGGCGGTCGTCTTCGGTCAGGCGCATGCGCTCGCCGATGAAGAACCCGTTGTTGACCACGTTGTGGTGGGTGAGCGTGGCGCCCTTGGGCTCGCCCGTGGTTCCCGAGGTGAACTGGATGTTGATCGCATCGTGCGGGTCGAGCAGCGGCTGCAGCGCGTCGAGCCGGGCATGCGCATCCGGATCATCGCAGCCGGCGATGTCGTCGAAGCGCCAGGCGCCGGGGACCGCGTCGCCGTCGCCAAGCACGATCACGTGGCGCAGGTCGGGAAGTCGCGCGGCGCGCAGCGTGCCCGGCGCGGCGTCGCCGAGCTCGGGCGCCACCTCCTGCAGCATCCCGACGTAGTCCGACGTCTTGTAGGCGCGTACCAGCACCAGCGCCTTGCAGCCGACCTGGGCGAGCGCGTACTCCAGCTCGTGGGTGCGGTAGGCCGGATTGATGTTGACCATCACCAGCCCCGCGCGTGCGCTGGCGAACTGCAGCACCACCCATTCCACGCGATTGAGCGACCAGATGCCGATGCGGTCGCCGCGCTCCAGGCCCAGCGCCAGGAGTCCGGCCGCCAGGCGGCTGACGGCGTCGTCGAACTCGCGCCAGGTCCAGCGCACGCCCTGCGGCGGCACCACCAGTGCCGACCCCTCAGGCCAGGTGCGCGCGATCCGCGCCAGCATGCCGCCGACGGTCTCGCGCAGCAGCGGTTGCGAGGTGTCCCCGCGGACGTGGCTGGGGGGGATTTCCGGCTGCGTGGTCATGGTGGTGGGCGGGCACTGGCGTGGGAAATCACAGGGTAACGGCAGCGCCCGGGGGCTTGCACGGGACGCTGCGTCGCGCAGGAGGACGCCTTCCCTGGCCTGGACCGGCCGTGGTGCCGGGCCCCGCCGTGCTCACGCCAGGGCGCGCTGGGCCGCGTCGCGGATGAAGGCGAGCAGGGACGCCAGGCCGTTGTTGCGGGTGGGCGACAGGTGCTTGGCCAGCCCGATGTCGGCGATATAGGACGGATCGTTGTCGAGGATCTCGCGCGCGCTGCGCCCGGAATACACGCGCAGTGCGAGGTAGACCAGCCCGGACACGATGGCCGAGTCGCTGGCGGCGGCGAAGTCCATGCGCTCGGCGTCGCCGGCGGGCACGATCCAGACCATCGACTGGCAGCCGTGCAGGCGATGGGCCTCGGTGCGGAAGTCATCCGGGAAGTGCGGCAGCTTGCGGCCGAGGTCGATCAGGTACTGGTAGCGCTCGGACCAGTCGCCGAAGAAGGCGAACTCGTCGCGGATCGCGGCCTGGGCCTCGGCGGCCGTGGGTTCAAGCGGAAAGTGGGTGCTGGCGTCCATTGTTTCAGCCTCGCTTCCAGCGTACGCCCTGGGGCGTGTCTTCCAGGATCACGCCTTCGCCGGCGAGCTGGTCGCGGATGGCGTCGGCGCGGGCGAAGTCGCGCGCCTGCTTGGCGGCGGTGCGTTCCTCGACCAGCGCCTGGATGCGGGTGTCGTCGTCGCCGGAGGTGCCGCGCCCGAACCAGGCGGCCGGCGCCTGCTGCAGCAGGCCCAGGGCGCGGCCACCGGCACGCAGGCTGGCGCCGAGGGTGGCCAGCGCGAGCAGCGGGCCGTCGCCGGTCGCATCGCCGTGTGCGATCGCGTTGCGCAGTACGCGTGCGTTGCCGGCGATGGCCGCGAGCTCCGCCAGGGCCTGTGGCGTGTTGAGGTCGTCGTCGAGCGCGCCTTCGATCGCGTCGGGAATCGCGGCGTCCGGGGCCGTGCCCGCCGGCACCAGCGCATCGATGTCGCGCAGCGTTCCGTAGAGCCGGTCCAGGGTGCGCACGCTCTGCTCGACCAGGCCGTCCGACCACTCCAGCGGCTGCCGGTAATGCGCCGACATCAGTGCGTGCCGCAGCGCCTCGGGTGGGTGTTGGCGCACCAGGTCGTGCACCTTTTCGATGTTGCCCACCGACTTCGACATCTTGGCGCCGCCGAAGTTGAGCATGCCGTTGTGCAGCCAGAAGCGCGCGAACACTGCGCCGCCATGGGCGCATTCGCTCTGCGCGATCTCGTTCTCATGGTGCGGGAACTGAAGGTCGACGCCGCCGGCGTGGATGTCGATGGTCTCGCCCAGGTGGGCGGCGGCCATCGCCGAGCATTCGATGTGCCAGCCCGGCCGGCCATGGCCCCAGGGCGATGCCCAGCCGGGCAGGTCGCCGGTCGACGGCTTCCAGAGCACGAAGTCGCCCGGGTCGCGCTTGTACGGGGCCACTTCGACCCGCGCCCCGGCCAGCATGTCCTCGAGCTCGCGGCGAGAGAGCTTGCCGTAGCCATCGAAGCTCCCGACCGAGAACAGCACGTGGCCCTCGGCGGCATAGGCGTGGCCGCGTTCGACCAGGCGCTCGATCATCGCCACGATCTGCGCGATGTGCGCGGTGGCCTCGGGCTCGATGTCCGGGGGCGCCACGCCCAGCGCCGCCATGTCCTCGCGGTAGGCGGCGGCGAAGCGGTCGGTGATGGCCGAAATCGGCACGCCCTGTTCGGCGGCGGCGGCGTTGATCTTGTCGTCGACGTCGGTGATGTTGCGGGCGTAGGCCAAGGGGCCGAAGCGGCGGCGCAGCAGGCCGGCCAGCACGTCGAACACCACCGGCCCGCGCGCGTTGCCGATGTGCACGTAGTTGTAGACCGTGGGTCCACACACGTACATCGTGGTGCGCGCAGGGTCGCGGGGCTGGAAGTCCTCGACCCGGCGGGTGAGGCTGTTGAAGAGTCTGAGGGTCATTTCGAAGGCCGTCGGCAGGCCATCGATTCTACCGGCGGGGCGTCGTGACAGCCACGATTCAGCCGTTGGCCGCTGCCAGCGCCTACACTCGCGGATCGCATGCACTCCTTCCCGCCCACGACCCGGTGGCTGCCGCTGCTGCTCGCGCCTGCGCTCGCGGCGGCGCCCGCGTGGGCCCAGCACACGGTGATCCAGGCCGAGAACGTGCGCTACGAATACGCCCAGGTCCTGCGCGCCGAGCCGGTCTACCAGACCCTGCGCGCCACGAGCGTGATCGAGCGCTGCGAGCAGTCGAGCATGGTCGGCCCCGAGGAAGGCGAGGAACGGCGCGGCCTGTCCCGCGTCGTGGGCGCCGTCCGCGACGTGCTTACGCCCAATCGCAACGACAGTGCGCGCGAGGTCGTCGGCGACGGCGAGGTCGACGACGATTGCCGGATGGTGCCGGTGGAGCGCGAGTTCCGACGGCCGATCGCCTATGACGTCGATTACCTGGTCCGTGGCGTCAAATACCGCTCGCGGCTGCCGAACGATCCCGGCAACCGGCTGCGGGTGAAGGTGGCCGTGACCCCCGTGGTGGCGGGGGGCAACGTCGAATGACGGGCCGTGCGGACCGCTTGCGGGCCGCTCCGCCGCGTGGGAAGATTGCCGCAATGCAGCACGTCCGCGCCCTCGTCCATGGTCTCCTCACCTCCGCCCGCATGGCGGCTGGCATGACCTCGCGCGCGCGTCGACCGGAAGCCCACGTTCCCCTGGGTTAGGACCGGACAACGCCTGTTTTCCGTCTTCAGAAGCCCGGCCCGAGCCGGGTTTTTTCGTTTTCGATTCCATGGACTCCGCCATGACCTCCGCACCGCAGCACTTCCTCAACACCCAGGACTGGACCCGCGCCCAGCTCGACGCCGTCCTCGCGGACGCCGCGCGCATGAAGCGCGAGCCGATCGGCGACGCGCTCAGGGGCAAGTCCATCGCCCTGGTGTTCTTCAATCCCTCGATGCGCACCCGCACCAGCTTCGAGCTGGGTGCCTTCCAGCTGGGCGGCCACGCCGTGGTGCTGCAGCCGGGCAAGGATGCCTGGCCGATCGAGTTCGAGCTGGGCACGGTGATGGACGGCGAGACCGAGGAGCACATCGCCGAGGTCGCGCGGGTGCTGAGCCAGTACGTCGACCTGATCGGCGTGCGCGCCTTCCCGAAGTTCATCGACTGGTCGGTCGACCGCGAAGACCGCGTGCTCAAGGGCTTCGCGAAATACGCAACGGTGCCGGTGATCAACATGGAAACCATCACCCATCCCTGCCAGGAGCTGGCGCATGTGCTGGCGCTGCAGGAGCACTTCGGCAGCGCCGACCTGCGCGGAAAGAAGTACGTGCTGACCTGGACCTACCACCCCAAGCCGCTCAACACCGCAGTCGCCAACTCGGCGCTGACCATCGCCACGCGCATGGGCATGGACGTGACCCTGCTGTGTCCGACGCCCGAGTACATCCTCGACGAGCGCTACATGGACTGGGCCGAGGCCAACGTCGCCGAGAGCGGCGGCTCGCTGAGCGTCAGCCACGACATCGACAGCGCCTACGCGGGCGCCGACGTGGTCTATGCCAAGAGCTGGGGCGCGCTGCCGTACTTCGGCAACTGGGCGCCGGAGAAGCCGATCCGCGACCAGTACAAGCACTTCATGGTCGACGAAGCCAAGATGGCGCTGACCCGCGACGGCGTCTTCAGCCACTGCCTGCCGCTGCGGCGCAACGTCAAGGCCAGCGACGCGGTGATGGATTCGCCGCGTTGCATCGCCGTGCAGGAGGCGGGAAACCGGCTGCACGTGCAGAAGGCGGTGATGCGCACGCTGGCTGGCGCGCACTGACGGCCCACCTGACGGCCACCCACCATCCCCCCATCCAGAGATCCGAAATGAACGCTGCTTCCGCCTCCGAATCCAAAGACATCGTCCTCGCCTTTTCCGGCGGCCTCGACACCAGCTTCTGCGTGCCGTGGCTGAAGGAGCGCGGCTGGGCCGTGCACACCGTGTTCGCCGATACCGGCGGCGTGGGCGCCGACGAGCGCGAGGCGATCGAGAAGCGCGCCGCGGAGCTCGGCGTTGCAAGCCACGTCACCATCGATGGCGGCCCGGCGATCTGGGACGGCTTCGTGAAGCCCTTCGTCCAGGCCGGCGAGGCCTACCAGGGCCAGTACCCGCTGCTGGTGTCCGACCGCTACTTGATCGTCGACGCCGCACTGGCACGCGCGAGGGATCTGGGAACGAACGCGATCGCGCATGGCTGCACCGGCATGGGCAACGACCAGGTGCGCTTTGACCTGGCGGTGAAGGCGTCGGGCGGCTACCGCATCGTGGCGCCGGTCCGCGAGATCCAGAAGGAACACACCCAGACTCGCGCCTACGAGCAGGCCTACCTGGAGGAACGCGGCTTCGGCGTGCAGACGCGGCAGAAGAGCTACACGATCAACGAGAACCTGCTGGGCGTGACCCTGTCGGGCGGCGAGATCGATCGCTGGGAAGCACCGGGCGAAGGTGCCCGCGGCTGGTGCGCGCCGCGCAGCGCCTGGCCGACCGAGCCGCTGCAGGTCTGGCTGCGCTTCGTCGGTGGCGAAGCGGTGGCGATCGATGGCGAAGAGACGCCGGGCGCGCAGCTGCTGGGCCGGCTGAACACCATGTTTTCGTCCTACGGCGTGGGCCGCGGGGTCTATACCGGTGACACCACCATCGGCCTGAAGGGCCGCATCGTGTACGAGGCGCCCGGCCTGACCGCGCTGCTGGCCGCGCATCGCGCGCTGGAAGAAGCGGTGCTGAGCAAGCAGCAGAACCGCTACAAGCCCGAGGTCGGCCGCAAGTGGGTCGAACTGGTGTACGAAGGCTTCTACCACGACCCGCTGAAGACCGACCTCGAGGCCTTCCTGGCCTCGTCGCAGCGCATGGTCAACGGCGAGGTGATGCTCGAGACCCGCGGCGGCCGCGTCGACGCGGTCGCCGTGCGATCCCCGCACATCCTCAACGCCAGCGGCGCCACCTACGCGCAGTCCGCCGACTGGGGCGTGGAAGAGGCCGAGGGCTTCATCAAACTCTTCGGAATGAGCAGCACCCTGTGGGCCGAGATCAACAAGTCGTGAGCCGCTCCCACTGGAGTTCCCGTCGTGATTGACAGGGTCCTGGAGCACCTCGCCGCGCTGGTGTCCTTCGATACCCGCAATCCGCCGCGGGCGATCGATACCGGCGGCATCTTCGATTACATCCGCGCGCAGCTGCAGGACTTCGAGGTCACCGTGACCGACCACGGCGCTGGCGCGGTGTCGCTGTTCGCGCGTCGTGGCCAGCCGTCATTGCTGTTCAACGTGCACCTCGACACCGTGCCCGACTCCCCGGCGTGGACCGCGGACCCGCACGTGCTGCGGGTGACGGACGGGCGCGCGATCGGCCTTGGCGCCTGCGACATCAAAGGCGCGGCCGCCGCGCTGATCGCCGCCGCCCAGGCGGTGCCGGGCGATGCCGCCTTCCTGTTCAGCAGCGACGAAGAGGCCAATGACCCGCGCTGCATCGCCGCCTTCCTGGCCAGCGACCACGGTTTCCGCCAGGTGCTGGTGGCCGAGCCCACCGGCTGTGAGGCCGTGCTCGCGCATCGCGGCATCGCCGCGGTGCAACTGCGCTTCCACGGCGAGGCGGGTCACGCATCCGGAGCCCAGGCGCTGTCGGCGAGCGCCGTGCACAAGGCGATGCGCTGGGGCGTCGACGCGCTGGCTCTGGCCGAAGCCGAGGCGCACCAGCGCTTCGGCGGCCTGACCGGCCTGCGCTTCAACATCGGTCGCGTCGAGGGCGGCATCAAGGCGAATGTCATCGCGCCCGCGGCCGAAGTCCGCTTCGGCTTCCGCCCGTTGCCCTCGCATGACGTCGACGACCTGCACGCGCGTTTCGCCGCGCTCGCAGCCGAATGCAGCGACTACGCCGCCACCTTCCACGGCCCCTCGCTGCCCGCCGGCGACACCGCCAGCGCCGAGGAGCGCCGCCTGGCGGCACGCGACCTCGCCGACGACCTCGGGCTGCCTATCGGCCCCGCGGTCGACTTCTGGACCGAAGCCTCGCTCTTCTCCGCCGCCGGCTTCGACGCCATCGTCTTCGGCCCCGGCCACATCGCCCAAGCCCACACCGCCGACGAATGGGTCGCGCTTGACCAGCTGCGTACCTATGCCGCGGCGGTGGCGCGGATCATTGAAGGCAAGGGCATTTCAGCCACGGATTTACGCGGATAAGCGCGGATAGAGCAAAGGCAGAAAAATAGAAGCGTTCTTTGCCACGGATTGGCGCGGATTACGCGGATCAGAGCGAGGCCAGCTGGATCACCGCGCCCTTCTCCACAACGCATTTTTTCCAACAAGGATTCCCGCTTCGAACTTGCCTCAGCCAAATCCGCGTAATCCGCGCCAATCCGTGGCAGAAAAAGCTTTTGCTCTATCCGCGCTTATCCGCGCTTATCCGCGCAAATCCGCGCAAATCCGTGGCAAAAAGCTCTTCCCCCTCTCCATCCAGACCTCACGAAGCAGCAACACATGCAAGCACACGTACAGACCCGCCAGACCATTGTTCGACTGTTGTCGGGGATGGGCAGCGCGAAAGAGATCAGCCAGTACCTGAAGCGGTTTTCGCAGCTGGATGCGAAGCGCTTCGCGGTGGTGAAGGTCGGGGGCGCTGTGCTGCGCGACGACCTGGATGCGCTGACGTCGTCGCTGGCGTTCCTGCAGCAGGTCGGGCTGACCCCGATCGTGGTGCATGGCGCGGGACCGCAGCTGGACGAGGCCATGCGCGAGGCCGGGATCGAGAAACGGACGGTCGACAACCTGCGCTATACCGATGCGACTGGGCTGGCCATCGTCCGGCGCGTGATGCGGCAGCAGAACCTGCGCCTGGTCGAAGCGCTGCAGGTCGAGGGCGTGCGCGCGACGTCGATCCAGTCGGGCGTGTTCGAGTGTGCCTTCCTCGATCAGGCCCGCTATGGGCTGGTGGGGCAGGTCGCGCGCGTGGATACCGATGGCATCGGCGCGGCGATCAAGGCCGGGTCGATTCCTGTAATCACTTCGCTGGGCGAAACCGCCGACGGGCAGATCGTCAACGTCAACGCCGACTGGGCCGCGAACGAGCTGATCAAGACCCTGCAGCCGTACAAGATCGTGTTCCTCACCGGGACCGGCGGCCTGCTTGGTCCCGACGACAAGGTGATCGACTCGATCAACCTCAGCACCGAGTACGCGGAGCTGATGGCGCAGCCCTGGCTGCATTCGGGCATGCGCGTGAAGATCGAGCAGATCCACGATCTGCTGATGGCGCTGCCGCATTCATCGTCGGTGTCGATCACGCGGCCCGACCAGCTGGCGCGCGAGCTGTTCACGCACAAGGGGTCGGGCACGCTGGTGCGGCGGGGCGAGCGCGTGCTGCGCGCGACGGCCTGGGACTCGCTGGACCTGCCACGCCTGCGTGCGCTGATCGAGTCGGCCTTCGGGCGTGCGCTGCTGCCGGACTACTTCGAGCGCACGCCGCTGCTGCGGGCCTACGTGAGCGAGAACTACCGCACCGCGGTGATCCTGACCGAGGTCGACGGCGTGCCTTACCTCGACAAGTTCGCGGTGCTCGACGACGCCCAGGGCGAAGGCCTGGGGCGCGCGGTCTGGCAGGTGATGCACGAAGAGACGCCGACGCTGTTCTGGCGCTCGCGCAACAGCAACGGCGCGAATGCCTTCTACTACGCCGAATCCGATGGCTGCCTGAAGCAAGGGCCGTGGAAGGTATTCTGGTACGGCATGGACGGGTTCCCGATGATCGAGCGCGCGGTCGCGCACTGCGCCCAGCGTCCGGCGACACTCGCCGACAGGCAGGAGGCAAGCCATGGCTAGGACCGTCGGTATCGTCGGCGCGCGAGGCCACACCGGCGCAGAGCTGATCCGCCTGCTCGCCGCGCACCCGGGCTTCGAGCTGGCCGCGGTGTCGTCGCGCGAACTCGATGGCCAGCGCGTGGCCGACCACGTGTCCGGCTTCCAGGGCGGGCTGCGCTATGCCAGCCTGGCGCACGACGAACTCGGAAGCCTCGGGCTCGATGCGTGGGTACTCGCGCTGCCCAACGGCAAGTCCGACGCCTGCGTCGCGTCGCTTGCAGCATCCGACGCAGAGCCTGTAATCGTCGATCTGTCCGCCGACCACCGCTTCAACGACGGCTGGTACTACGGCCTTCCGGAGCTGACCCGCAACACCTATGCAGGACAGCGCCGCATCGCCAACCCCGGCTGCTATGCCAGCGCCATGCAGCTCGCCATCGCGCCTGTGCACGACCTGGTCGAAGGCCCCGTGCAGTGCTTCGGCGTCTCCGGTTACTCCGGCGCGGGCACCACCCCGTCGGACCGCAACGATGCCGACAAACTCCGCGACAACCTCATGCCCTACGCGCTGGTCGACCACCTGCACGAGCGCGAGGTCACGCGCCACCTCGGCACGCCGGTGGAGTTCATGCCGCACGTGGCGCCGCACTTCCGCGGCATCACCCTGACGGCGAACATGCACCTGCGCACGCCGATGCATCGCGATGCGGTGGAGGCGCGCTACCGTGAACGCTATCGTGACGAGCCCCTGCTGCGCGTCACCGGCGACGCGCCCTGGGTGAGCCACATCGCCGGCCGCCACGGCGTCGAGATCGGCGGCTTCACGCTGTCCGCCGACGGCCGCAGGCTGGTGGTGGTGGCCACGCTCGACAACCTGCTCAAGGGCGCCGCCACGCAGGCGCTGCAGAACCTCAACCTTGCCTTCGGTTTCGAAGAGGTCCTTGGCATTCCGCTGGATGCCGCGGCCGCCACGGACAGCGTCCCATCACACCCGCTGTCCCAACCACTATCCCACCCCCTGTAGGAGCAGCTATAGCTGCGACCCAATCCCTGTGGGAGCAGCTATAGCTGCGATCGGATTCCTCCAGGATGTTGCAATCGCGGCTATAGCCGCTCCCACAGAAGCGACACCCCACGTTCCGGAGAGCACGCACCATGTCCGACCTCCTGTGGCAGAAACCCGGCGTCACCGTCGATGCCGACATCCAGGCCTTCCTGGCCGGCGACGACGTGGTGCTGGACCGCGACTTCTTCCTGCACGACATCCAGGCCAGCCGCGCGCACGCCGAGGGCCTGCAGCGCATCGGCATCCTCACTGGGGACGAGCTCGCCGGCATCGCGCGCGAACTCGATGCGCTGGCCACGGATTTCAGCGACGGCCGCTTCGTGCTCGACGCGCGCTACGAGGACGGCCACTCGGCGATCGAGGCGCGGCTGACCGAACGCCTGGGCGATGCCGGCCGCCGCATCCACACCGGGCGCAGCCGCAACGACCAGGTGTTGGTGGCGACGCGGCTGTGGCTGAAGGAGAAGCTGGCGCGTGCGCAAGCGCTGTGCGTGGAGGCCGCCGGCATCGCGCTCGACCGCGCGCAGGCCGAAGCCGACGTGCCCCTGCCGGGCTACACCCACCTGCAACGTGCGGTGGTTTCGTCGCTCGGCATGTGGTGGGCGGCCTGGGCCGAGGCGTTCATCGACAACGCCGTGCGCGCCCGCGACACGCTTGCCTGGATCGACGCCAATCCGCTCGGCAGCGCTGCCGGTTACGGCGTGAACCTGCCGCTGGACCGCGAGCACACCACCGCCGCGCTCGGCTTCGGCCGCATGCAGCTGGCGGCGACCTATGCCCAGCTGTCGCGCGGCAAGTTCGAGATGGCGGCGATTGAAGCGCTGTCCAGCGCGATGCTCGACCTGCGCCGCCTGGCCTGGGACCTGAGCCTGTTCACCGCCGGCGAGTTCGGCTTCGTGAAGCTCCCGGCGCAGTACACCACCGGCAGCTCGATCATGCCCAACAAGCGCAACCCCGACGTCATCGAGCTGATGCGCGCGACCTACGCCAGCGTGGCCGCCGCGCGCTGCGAGATCGAACAGCTGCTGTCGCTGCCCTCCGGCTATCACCGCGACCTGCAGCTGTCGAAGGGCGCGCTGTTCCATGGTTTCGGCAAGGGCCTGCAGGCGCTGGCGCTGCTGCCCGACCTGCTGCGCAACCTCGACTGGGACGTGGACCGCATGCGCGGGGCGCTGGAGCCCTCGATGTATGCGACCGACCTGGCCGTCGATATGGCGCGCGAAGGCATTCCGTTCCGCGATGCCTACCGGCAGGCCGCCGATCCGGCGCGCTGGGCGGAGGGCGATCCGGCTGCCAGCCTGGCGGCGCGGGTGTCGCCGGGTGCGTCGGGCGGACTGCGCCTGGACGCGCTGCGCGCACGGCTGCAGGCGCTGGCCATTTCCTGATCCCGGCGCGCGCTCATGCTGGCCCCTGCGCGTGTTCGCGCTGACGACATATCCGCGTGACAATGCCCGCATGCGGACCCGGATGACCAGGCGGTGAGCCAAGCCACGTCGAAGCGGCGGAAGCGCACCGCAGCCCGGCCTCTCAGCCTCGCGCTGCAAGGCGGCGGCGCCCACGGAGCATTCACCTGGGGCGTGCTCGACGCCCTGCTGGAGGACGGCCGCTTCGACCTGCGCGGCGCCAGCGGCACCAGTGCCGGCGCGATGAACGCCGTGGTGCTCGCGCACGGACTGCTTGAAGGCGGCCGTGACGGCGCACGTGAAGCCCTGGCCCGCTTCTGGAGCGCGGTCGGCGGGAGTGGATCGCTGTTGCACGCCGGCTCCGGGACCAGCGATGGCCGGCCCTCGCCGATGGCCGCCCTGATGCTGCAGTGGAGTGGCTTCCTCGCGCCGGCGCAGTTCAACCCCTTGGGCTACGACCCGCTGCGCGGCATCGTCGAGTCGCAGGTCGATTTCGAACGCCTGCGTGCGCAGCGCCGCTTCGACCTGTTCATTGCCGCCACCCATGCCAACACCGGTCGCCTGCGGCTGTTCCGCACCCCGGAAATGAGCGCGGATGCAGTGCTGGCCTCGGCCTGCCTGCCGGCGCTTTACGAGGCGGTGGAAATCGACGGTGAACCCTACTGGGATGGCGCCTTCGCGGCCAACCCGCCGGTGCTGCCGCTGCTGGCCGAGTGCCGGGTGGAGGACGTGCTGATGGTGCTGCTGAGTCCGGCCACGCACGGCGACACGCCGCGCACCGCGTCCGAGATCCGCGACCGCTCGCAGGCGCTGGCGTTCAATGCCGCCTTCCTCGCCGAGATGCGCAGCCTGATTCGCATGCGCGAGTTCATGCGCCGCTCGGTCGTGCCCTGGCTGGTCAAGGAGCATCCGGTGCGCCGCAAGCGCCTGCACCTCATCGCCGACGACGAGCTGATGGCGCAGCTCGACGACGACTCGAAGTCGACCACGAGCCTGCCGTTCCTCGAAACCCTGCGTGACCATGGCCGCAGCCGGACCCAGGAGTGGCTGGCGGGCGACGCCGCCCTGGTGGGCAAGCATTCGACCGTCGATATCGCGTCTTTCCGTTGAGCTCTGCCGGCTCGGGCGGCGATCCGAGCAGATCGTCAGAGCCTTGTTTCCAAGTGTCGGCATGCGTCAACGATTGCCGTCGTTTACGACGCCGGTGCCCGCGCGCCTGGCCGCTTACCGGATGTCCTCGAGATAGCGCGGCTGGCACGCCTGCCAGGCACCCGCCAGCATCAGCACCACGCTCGTGGCGAGCATCGCGAATGGCCAGGCCAAGCCCCCGGTGGAATCCTTGAGGATGCCGAACAGCAGCGGTCCGAGGCAGGCCAGCGAGTAGCCCACGCCCTGGGTGAAACCCGACAGCGCCGCCGATCCGGTCGGCGTGCGCGTGCGCAGGTTGATCAGGGTCAGGCCGAGCGGGAAGGTGCAGCCGCCGATGCCGACCAGGGTGGCCCACAGCCATGGCGCCGCCATCGGCGCCAGCCACAGGCCGGCGAACCCGGCGAACTGCGCCACTGCGCAGCCGAGCGCGAGCACGAACGTGTTGGGCATGCGCACGGCCAGCGTCGGCACCACCAGGCCACCGAGCAGGCTGAAGCCGGTGTACAGCGCCACCATCGCGCCGCCAAAGGCCGGCGAGGCGCCGGCGTCGGTGAAGATCCGCGGCATCCAGGTGAACATCGCGTAGGTGGCCAGCGAGCTCATGCCGAACATCAGCGCCATGCCCCAGCCCAGCGAGGTGTGCCAGACGCGGTTGCGCGAGGCCGGCGTGGATTCAAGCTCGGTCGCGCCCGCGGCGGGAGCGTCGTCATGGTCGTTGCGGGCTTCCCGCGCAGCTTCGGCTGATGTGGCTGCATTGGCGTGGGATCCGGCCCTGGTCACGCCCCGGCCTGTCACCGCCGAGGCCGCTCCGTGGCGCAGCAGCACGAGCCACGGCAGCATCGCCACCAGCGCCGTCAGCGCCCACGCGCCCATCGACAGGCGCCAGCCGAAGGCGTTCGCCAGCGGCACCGCCAGCAGCGCGGCCATGATCGTGCCCGCCTGCAGCGCAGTGATGTAGACCACGCTCAGCATGCCGATACGGTGCGGGAACCAGCGCTTCACCAGCGGCGGCAGCACCACGTTGCCGATGCCCATGCCGGCCAGCGAAACCAGTGATCCGGCAACCAGCAGGCCCATGCCGCCGGCCAGCGAACGCAGCACCAGGCCGATGGCGGCAAGTGCCATCGCCAGCAGCACGGTGCGTTCGAGTCCGATGCGGCGCGCAAGGGTGGGGGTGGCGGCGCCGAAGGCCGCGAACGCCGCCGCCGGCAGCATGCCGATGAAGCCGGCCATGGTGGCGCCGAAGCCGAACTCGCGGCCGACCACGTCGAGCAGCGGCGTGATCGACGTCACCGCAGTGCGCAGGTTGAAGGCGGCCAGCGTGATGCCCACGAGCGCCAGGAGCCAGCCGCGGGCAGCAGTACCGCCGGCGTGGGTGGGGGAGGCCGACATGCAGGGTGTCCAGGCGCCGAGAGGCGCAGAAAGCAGAAAACCGGCACGGCGACCGGTTTCAGGGGGTCATTTTCAGGTTCTGACGAGCCTGTGGAGCAGGATCCGACATCCTGTCCTCCGGCGCATTGCAGCATGGCCTGCCGAAGTCTTCAACCGGGAACTTCGCGTCCCGATGGTGGAATGGATTGAAGGATCAGGCAACGATGCGACACGGATTTCTTTTCACTCGTATTGAAGGTCTGCACGCAGATCTCCGCATCTGAAGTAGCCTGGTTCTTGCTCCCCTTCGAATCTTCTGGGCTCCCAACGGAGTGTCTGTTGCTGGAGATCCAAACGGTATGTGTCAACGCCAAAGTTGTCGTCGGCGGCTGGTATGAAGTCGAAGCCGACTTGTACCGATACCAGCCAGGAGCCATCGCCGAGATCCGCGATTTCCTTGACCACGTTGAAATTGCCTTCGCCGTATTCGGAATACTCGTGGATCAGCGTCGGCGTGATCACGATGCTTCCAACCATCGACATCCACCCTTCGTCGGTTTCACCGATGTCTTCGGGTAACGCAAGGTATCTTTCACATTGTGCGCGGCCCGCGGCGTCATCCCGGTGCCACACTCCGTGCACTGCCGTTGGGAGCGCGGCCGGCTGGCTTCGTGGGTTCAACCGGGTCGAAGGGATGGCCGAAGGCGTTGCGGAGTGGGCATCGCGGACCATGCCGAGGCCGCTCAGGATGAGAACCAATAGCGCAGCAAGAAGGGCCGTGTACCTGTTGGGGAGTGGTGTGTAGCGGGCAAGTCGCGGCGCGGATCGCGCCATGCCGCTCTGCAGGGCCGGGATGGGGCGGAGAGTGCTGGCATCCATGGTGGGTCGTGTTCGTCGATGCAGGTACCTTGGAGAGTAGCCAAGGTCGGGCCTCCGGTTCTGCTCTTTTCCCTGCAAGGACTATCTGACTTGGTGACGGGGGCTCGTCGAGACGGGTGCCGGCGCCAGATGCCGGGGACGAGGGCCTTGGGGGATTGCCGCCTGAATTCCAGCGCCCAACGTGGAAGCCGGAGAAGTCCTGCATTCCTGGCAGGAACGAAGCCCAATCTTTCTCGTTGGACTGCCAATCGCGGTGCCAAGAGCGTCTTCTCACGGAGATGATTGACGCCGGCCCTCGATGTCGCGAACGTGGATATGAAGGCGGGGCGGCAAGGTGACAGGCAGCAGCACATGCGTGCCCGATCTTCGGCCGGTCTGTAAAGGCTCGGGTCGCTGGCCGGGGGGCCTCGGCGGGCCGGCGTCGAGTCGGGGGCGCGTCCGCCCTGCAATTCAGTACAGCAAAAAGGCCCCGAAATTCCCGCGCTTTCGCGGTTTTCGGAGCCTTCTGGCCATTTCACCAAGTGGTCGGGGAGACAGGATTTGAACCTGCGACTTCTACGTCCCGAACGTAGCGCTCTACCAGGCTGAGCTACACCCCGACAGGTGAGCTGCGTATTTTAGGGACTCAGGGGCAGGAAGGGCAAGTACTCCGGCTCGCGGACCCGGGAAGCCCGGCCGCAGCCGCTAGAATGGCGGGCCACCCGGCCATGGTCCGAACCGGAGACCCGCTTTGATCAAGCCCCGCACGCCCCCGGGCGTCCTTGAACTGCTCCCGCGCGAGCAGGTCGCCTTCCAGCGCATGCTCGACACCATCCGTCGCACCTTCGAGGCCTACGGCTTCCTGCCGGTGGAAACGCCGGTGTTCGAGCTCTCCGACGTGCTGCTGACCAAGACCGGGGGCGAGACCGAGCGCCAGGTCTATTTCGTGCAGTCCACGGGCGCGCTCGAGAAAGCCCGGGAGGGCGGGGAAGACCAGGGGCGGCCGGAAATGGCGCTGCGCTTCGACCTGACCGTGCCGCTGGCGCGTTACGTCGCCGAGCATGAACACGATCTCGCGTTCCCGTTCCGCCGCTACCAGATGCAGCGCGTCTACCGCGGCGAGCGCGCCCAGCGCGGCCGCTTCCGCGAGTTCTACCAGTGCGACATCGACGTGATCGGCAAGGACACGCTGTCGCCGCGCTTCGAGGCCGAGGTGCCGGCGGTGATCAACGCCGTGTTCGAGGCCCTGGGCATCGGCGAGTTCACGATCCAGCTCAACCACCGCAAGCTGCTGCGCGGCTTCTTCGCGGGCCAGGGCATCGGCGACGAGGCGCAGCCGCTGGTGCTGCGCGAGATCGACAAGCTCGACAAGCGCGGGGAAGACGCGGTGCGCGCGACCCTGGTGGGCGAAGCCTTCGGCCTTGCTCCCGAGGTCGCGGACCGGCTGCTGGAGTTCTCGCGCGTGCGCTCTTCCGGGCACGACGATGCGCTGGCGCGGCTGGACGCGCTCGGCGCCGGCACGCAGCTCTTCGAAGAAGGCCGCAACGAGCTGCGTGCGCTGCTCGGCATGCTCAAGTCCATGGGCGTGCCCGAGTCGCGCTACGCCATCAACCTGTCGATCGCGCGCGGCCTCGATTACTACACCGGCATGGTCTACGAGACCACGCTGGACGCGCACCCGGACATCGGCTCGATCTGCTCCGGCGGCCGCTACGACGACCTCGCCAGCCACTACACGAAGTCGACATTGCCCGGCGTCGGCATTTCCATCGGCCTGACGCGGTTGTTCTGGCAGCTGCGCGAGGCCGGCCTGGTGGGTACCGCCGAAAGCACCGTGGACGCGCTGGTCGTGCTGCTCGACGATGACGGCCTCGAGCACGCGCTGGCCCTGTCGCAGCGCCTGCGCGCCGCCGGCCTGAACGTGGAAACGCAGATGGAGCCGCGCAAGCTGGCCAAGCAGCTGCAGTATGCCGACCGTGCGGGCATCCGCTTCGTGGTGATCCGCGGCGGCGACGAGGCCGCCAGGGGCGTGGTGGCGGTCAAGGACCTGCGTCGCGGCGAGCAGTTTGAAGTGGCGGAAGACGAGCTTGGCAGCACCCTGCGGGTAGAGCTCGAGCAGCTGCGCGCACACGGCGCCTGACGGCGCGCCCCCGGACAAGAAAGGCTAACGACATGAAGCACATCCGTCTCGACGGCAGGTCCCTCACTCGCTCGCAGCTGGTGATGATCGCCAACGGCGCCTCGGTCGAACTCGATCCCGTCGCGCTGCAGGCGGTCGAGCGCGCCGCGGCCTTCCTCGCCGAACAGGTGCGCCGCGAGGAACCGATCTATGGCGTGTCCACCGGCTTCGGCAGCAACGCCGACAAGCTGCTGGGCGCGCATCCGCTGCGCGACGAACTGCCGGGTGCGAAGCCCTCGGGCCGCTCGCTGCACGCCGAGCTGCAGCAGAACCTGGTCGTCACCCATGCGGTGTGCGTCGGCGAGCCGATGTCTCCGGAAGTGGTGCGGGCGATGCTGTGCATCCGCATCAATACCCTGCTCAAGGGCCATTCCGGCATCCGCGTGCAGACCCTGCAGGCGCTGACGGCGATGCTCAACGCCGGCGTGGTGCCGGTGGTGCCGGAGCTGGGCTCGGTGGGCGCCTCGGGCGACCTGGCGCCGCTGTCGCACCTGGCGATCGTGCTGCTGGGCGGCGGCGAGGCCTTCGTCGAGGGCGAGCGCATGCCGGGTGCGGAGGCGCTGCGCCGCGTTGGGCTCGAGCCGGTCACGCTCTCCTACAAGGAAGGCCTGGCGCTCAACAACGGCACCGCGCAGATGCTGGCCATGGGCGTGCTGGCGCTGGATCGCCTGGACCGCCTGCTGGAAACCGCCGACCTGGCCGCGGCGATGACCATTGATGCCTTCGCCGGCCGCCTGGGCGCCTTCGCCGAAGAAGTGCACGCACTGCGTCCGCATCCCGGGCAGGTGGACGTGGCCGCGCGCCTGCGCGCGCTGCTGCAGGGCTCCACGCTCGCGGACATCCCCTACCACCTGGTGCCGCGCTTCCGGCAGTGGCTGCCCGATAGCTGGCAGACGCCGGACGCGCAGGCGCTGAGCTTCGACATCGGCTGGGACTGGGTGCCGGCCAGCCAGCGCCACGGCCGCGAGAAGTTCTACCTGCGCTTCAAGCCCTTCCGCGGCGGCAAGAAGCACCAGCCGCAGGACAGCTATTCGCTGCGCTGCATCCCCCAGGTGCACGGCGCGGTGCGCGACGCGGTCGAGCAGGCGCATCGTGTGTTCGATATCGAACTCAACGCCGTCACCGACAACCCGCTGGTCTTCCCCGACAAGCAGGCCGAGCACGTCGAAGAGCAGGTGATCTCCGCCGGCCACTTCCACGGCATGCCGCTGGCGCTGGCGCTGAGCTACGTGAAAGCGGCCATCCCGGTGCTGGCATCGATCTCCGAGCGCCGGCTCAACAAGCTGGTCGACCCGTCCACCAGCGACGGCCTGCCGGCCTTCCTGATCGGCAACGAGGACGGCACCGAATCCGGCCACATGATCGTGCAGTACACGGCCGCCGCGATCGTCAACGACCTCGCCACCCGCGCGCATCCGGCCAGCGTGTACTCGGTGCCGACCAGCGCCAACGCGGAAGACCACGTGTCCATGGGCGCGAACGAGGCCCGGCACGTGCTGTCGATGTCGGCGGATCTCGGCAAGGTGCTGGCGCTGGAGCTGTACACCGCGGCGCAGGCGCTGGATTTCCGTCGCGACATGATCAACGCCGCGCGCGACCTGGCGCGCAGCGGTGACGCGGCAGGCTTTTCCGCCAAGGTGCAGGGCGCGCCTGTCGCCGGGCATCGCGACCACGCCCAGTTCGTGGAAGAAGTGGATGCGCTGCGCGCCGAGCTCGCCGCGTCCGAGCCCTACCATCCGGGCGTCGCCGTCGCCGCCGCGCACGCCGCGCTGCGCGAGCGGATCGGCTTCCTCGACCGCGACCGCGCGCTCGACGGCGAGGTGGCCGAGGCGGTGCGCCTGGTGGTCGACGGCAGCCTGCTGCAAGCGGCACGCCGGGCGGAGGCGGGCGAGGGCGGATGAACCTGCCGCTGCACCTGGGCTGGGCCGGCGCACTGGAAGCCGGCCTGATTGCCCTGGCGATCGGCTTCGCGCTGTTCTTCGTTTTCCACGCGCTGTCCGCGCGATTCGCCTGGAACCCGGGCCATTCCGTTGGATGGGCCTGCCTGGGCGCGGTGGCGATCGGCGCCGGGATCGATCTCTGGAACCTGTTCTACCTGGGCGTGGTGAAGCTTGAATCCCCGGTTTATGCGCGCATCGCGCTGTCGAAGATCCACGACCCGGATGGACTGGGTGCGCGCGTGCTTATGGAGGTGCTGGGTGCCCTCACCGGGGTCGCCCTGGGGTGGATGGCGAAGCACCGCGGTACGACAGGTCGCGACGAACCACGCTGATCTTCATTCGCCGGGGGGGTGTGCCGGCCGGGGAGCGTCGATCACTCCCGCAGTTCGCAGCGCCGCCAGGACGGCATCGCGGTTGCCTTCGCGGGTCGGCCATCCGGATACGCTCTGCAGCAGCTGGCCGTCGCGGAAGACGTGGAACTGCGGGTAGCTGTCCAAGGCGATCATTGGCCAGCGCACGGTCGAAGCAGCGACCATCAGTGCCGCCTCGGGATTGTCCTGGTTCCAGCTTCGCAGTGCGTCGATCATGGCGAGCTCCTCTGGTGCCGCGAGCCACAAGGCGTGCTCGCGGAAGATGGGGCCGAGCTCGGGATCCATCGGGATGGCCTTTGAAGCAGCCCGGCTGAATCCGCAGCCGGGGCTCGCGACGACAATGATCCTCAGTGGCGCCAGTTCCACGGCCTCGTGCAGCAGTGCATGTTCCGATGTGGAGACGTCCAGGGCGCTGGGAACACCGTTTGCAACGGCGCCGGGTTCAATCACCGGCGGAAGCGGGCGCAGGCCGGCCGCGACATGCCGACTGGAGAATTCGCGGGAGTCTTGCAGCCGGCCGGCCCTGATCAGCATGTCGTTCATGGCCCTGATTTCGCTCCGGGTGGCCAGCCCGCGCCGCTCCATCTCGTCAAGCGCATCGGTCATGGCGTCCAGGTGGGCATCGGACCGGCTGTGCCATGCGGTTGCCCGGGCTGCCCGGTACAGCAGGCGGAGTTCATGGCTGCCGGCAGCAGCGACCTGTGCTTTCCGGCCGTCTTCCGGGAACAGCGAAGCGTAGTGGGCACCCGCAAGCGCCGGGTCCTCGGCTGGCAACGCATCAAGCGCTGTTTGCAGGGCGTCGAACCTTGCCTCGATCCCACCGTCCGACGCCGGATCTGCGGCGCGGGCCGCACGCAGCCTGTCCGCTTCATCCTGCAGCAGCCCGAGCATGGCCGGTGCCCTGAGACCAAACAGGCCCATGACCTCGCGTAGTTCGTCGTGGGTGAGTTCAGTGTCGAGTTCTGCGGTGGAAAACCTGGACAGGCCCCTGTCATTGAACTCGAGCCCGTCAAGGAAGCGGGCGCGCGAGCTCCGGGGCATCACGTCCAGCGGCGACGGGCATCGTGCGGCGAGCCACGCGTCGAGCCTGGCGCGTGACGTGATCGGGGAGGCCGCGCCATCGGCATCCAAGCCGCAGTCGGGAGAGCCCGCGGTGAGAACCGCGGGACAGGTTGCGAGCAAGGCAGAAAGCAGTGCCGACTGGATCAGGTGACTCATGCGCATTCCGTGCCGAAGCGATGCCTCAGGCCGCCGAGATGGAAGTCCTGACGCAGTCGCGCCCGTTGGCCTTCGCTGCGTACAGCGCCTGGTCGGCGACCTGCAGCGCATCCTCGATGTCGTCCACGGTACCCGGCACCACGGTGTGCACGCCGACGCTGCCTGACACGCGCACGTCGGGACCGTGCTGGGACTCGCAAGGCGCCGAGGAAATCGCGCGGCGTACCTCTTCGGCCACCGCGACCGCGGCACGCAGGTCGGTGTCCGGCAGAACGATCACGAACTCCTCGCCGCCAAAGCGCGCGAGCAGCGCGTCGTAGGGCCGCAGCGCACGCCCGATGCGCTGCGCCGACGAGCGCAGCACGTCGTCGCCCACCAGGTGGCCATGCTCGTCGTTGATCGACTTGAACAGATCCAGGTCGACCATCAGCAGCGACAGAGGGCGCCGGTCCTGGTTGCAGGACACCAGCAGGTGTTCGAAGGCGTCGTGGAAATACGAGCGGTTGTACAGGCCGGTGAGGCCATCGCGGCGGCTGGACTCGCGCAGCCGTGAATGGGCTTCTTCCAGCTTGTCGAGCGTGCTGCGCAGTTCTCGCGTACGCTGCGCGACCTTGCGTTCGAGCTGGATGTTGGCCTCGCTGACGATGCGCTCGTTTTCGGTGCGCAGCGAAGCGTAGCGATAGCTCAGCGCGATCGACAGGAACAGCATCTCCAGCGCGGAACCGATCTGCACGCCGTACTCGGTGTAGAACGTCTTCGGGATCACGCCGAAGGCGACCAGGGTGTAGATCGCGGTCCCGGCCAGGAACATCGACCACGACAGCAGGAAGAGCTTCGCCGGTGCGTACTTCTTGCGCACCGCGGCCACGCTGACCACGGTGATCCACACGATGCTCGCCAGCACGGCCAGCGACACCACCGGCGTGATCAACCGGTACGGCACGAAGACAGCGGCGATGCCGAAGGCGACGAAGGCTGCGATCGCGACGATGCTCACCCGGTTGCCGGCCGGCCAGCGTTCGCCCAGGCCCAGGAACACGCGCGCGAACTGGTGCATGCCGATCAGCGCCAGGCTGATCGACAGCGGCACGGATTTGTCGGCGAGCCAGATGTTGTCGGGCCACAGGTATTCGAAGCCCAGCCCGTTGAGGCAGAACAGCACCAGGCCGAAGGCGCTGATGTGGAACAGGTACCAGAAATAGCTGGCGTCGCGCAGCACCAGCCACAGCACCAGGTTGTAGAAGAACAGCGCCAGCAGGATGCCGTAGTACAGGCCAATGGCGAACTGCGCGTCGCGGGAGAGTTCGGTGAAGGCGCCGGGCGTGTACAGCACCAGCGGCACCTGCATCGAACTCTGGCTCTGCACGCGGAACAGGATGTCGACCGGCTGGTCGACCGGCAGGTCGAGCAGGAAGTTGGGGTGGCGATAGCGGATCGCGCGGTCGCCGAAGGGCAGGGTGTCGCCGCCGACCTGGTGGTCGATGCGGCCGTCGGGGTAGCGCAGGTAGATGTCGATGTGGTCGCTGAGCGGATAGGTCTGCACCAGCAGCCAGCGCGGTTCGGCCGGGTTGCGGTTCACGACCTTCGCATGCACCCAGAAGGCGCCGGACTGGAAGCCGAAGGCGGGGTTGCCGCCAGGCAGGGGCGCGAAGCCGCCGGCTTCAAGCTGGCGCCAGGCGTCGTCCACGCTTTGCGTGGCCTCGAGGTCGTGGTGGTAGGTGACGTGCGGCGACAGTGCCAACTCGCCCATCTCGGGCGAGAGTTCGATGACGGCGGCCGCGGCCGGCAGCGCCAGCAGCACCGCGAGCGCAGCGGTCATCCAAGCCATCCAGGGCCTTGCGACGTTCATCCTGACGTCCCCTCAGACGCGTCCATGGCTTCCCCGGCCGACATCACTCGACCCGATCATATGCCTGTCGGCAACTCAGGGATACACGGGAGCCGGCGGCATAATGGGCCATCCGCCGCCCTGGAGTCCCGATGAAAACCATCCGTCGCCCGCTGGCCGTGCTGCTGCTGGTCGCCCTGTCCGGGGTCGCCGGCGCCGCGCAGTGGCAGGGCCGGGTGTTCGAGGACCGCGATGGCGACGGCCTGGCCGGCCCCGGTGAACCCGGGCTCCCGGGCGTCGTGGTCTCGGATGGCCGCAGCATCGCATTGACCGATGACAGCGGGCACTACCGCCTCGAGGCGCGTGCCGATGCGCCGGTGTTCTTGGTGAAGCCCGCCGGCTGGCGGCTAGGCGTGCGCGAGGACGGCCTGCGGGCGGCCTGGCACGGGGCGCGATCGCAGGGCGGTGGGCGCCGTGGGGATTTCGCGCTGCAGCGCGAGGCCGCGCCCGGCGACCGCACGCTGTCGGTCCTGGTGCTCGCCGACCCGCAGGTGAAGTCACAGGCCGACATCGACTACTACGCCCGCGACATCGTTGCCCCGCTGCTCGCCAAGGGTGGCAGCGACGCCGACCTCGGGATCAGCCTGGGCGACATCGTTGACGACGTGGTCGACCTGTACCCGCAAATCAACGCCGTCACCGCGCGCCTGGGCGTGCCCTGGCTGCATGTGCCGGGCAACCACGACATCGATCCCGATGCAGCGGCCGACGCCACTTCGCTGTCGGCGTTCCGGGACAGCTACGGTCCCGACACCTTTGCCTGGGAGGAAGGCGCGGCCACCTTCCTCGTACTGGACGATGTGGTGCAGCTGCCGGGACAGCGACCGGCGTATGTCGGCGGCCTGCGCGAGGACCAGTTCGACTTCCTCGAGGCCTGGCTGCCGACCGTGCCGAAGGACCGGCTGCTGGTGCTCGGGGTGCATGTGCCGCTGTTCGACACCGCGGCGAAGGGCCGCGCGGAGACCTTCCGCAGCGCCGACCGCGAGCGCCTGTTCGCACTGCTGCAGGACTTCCCGAAGCTGCTCGTGCTGAGCGGCCACCGCCACACGCAGCGCCACCATCGCCATGGTCCGGCCGACGGCTGGCACGGCGCGAAGCCCCTGCACGAGTTCAACGTCGGCGCCGCCAGCGGCGCGTTCTGGTCCGGTGCGCCCGATGCCGAGGGCATTCCGGACGCGACGATGGCCGACGGCACGCCCAACGGCCACGCCCTGCTCGAGATCGGTGGCGATGGCAGCTATCGACTTGCGTGGCATCCCGCGCGCCTGCCGGCCGACGATCCCGCGCGCACGCAGGCCATGCACCTACACACGCCGCGCGTGCTGCGGCGCGGCGCTTATCCGGCGTGGGCGGTGTACGCCAACGTCTACATGGGCGAGGCGGACACGCGCGTCGAGTACCGGGTGGGCGAGGGCGAATGGAGGCCGATGCTGCGCGTGGAGCGGCCGGATCCCTGGCTCATGGCCGAGAACGCGCGCGACGATGCGGCCGAGGCATTGCGTGGCTACGACCGGTCGCCGGAGGCCGAGCCGTCGGTACATCTGTGGCGCGGGGCATTGCCGACGGACCTGGATGCGGGCGAGCACCCGGTCGAGGTCCGTGTCTTCGACCGCTGGCACGGTGAGCAGCGCGCCATGACCAGCTACCGGTTGGCGGAGTGGCCGGATACACCCTGAGTTGGCCCCGCCCTTGTGGGAGCGGCCATGGCCGCGATGGAACTCGAGCCCGGGTGGGTCGCCGGCGGCGGGTTCGGGGGCGTACAGGCTTGCAGACGTGCAGTGCAGGCGTGCAGGGCGGCGGGCTGGTGGGTACTCCGTGGGCTGTCCCGCTTGCAGCGGGCCTTTATGCCCACTGCGTACCCACCAGCCCGCCTGGCAACGCCTTCCCGCAGGCCGTTGGAACAGCAGGAGCGCGGCGCGCTTTGCCCTGCCGCAGCTTTTGCTGCGATTCGCTGCTAGGGAGTGATCTGGCCAAAGTCCTCCACGCGCGCGTGGCCGTTGCATGCATCGCCGGTGCGCGGCTGCGGATAGTCTTCCAGCCGGTCCACCAGCACGGTGCGCAGGCCGGCGTCGCGGGCGGCGTCGAGTTCGGCGACCACGTCGGAGAGGAACAGGATCGAACCCGCTTCACGGCCGAGTTCCGTCGCGATGCGCGCATAGCTCGCGGCCTCGCGCTTGCCGCCCACTTCGGTGTCGAAGAAGGCCTCGAACAGGGGCAGCAGGTCGCCGGCGTCGGAATGCCCGAAGAACATCTTCTGCGCAGGCACCGAGCCCGAGGAATACACCGCCAGCCGGTGCCCGGCGTCGTGCCAGCGGCGCAGGCCTTCGACGGCGTCGGGGTACACGTGCGCGGTGAAGTCCGCGCGCCGATACCCTTCCGTCCACATCAGCCCCTGCAGCGCCTTCAGCGCCGTGTGCTTGCGGTCCTCGTCGATCCATCCCTGCAGCACTTCGACGATCACCGCGTCGTCGCACACCGCTCCGTGTTCGGTCGCGACCTGGTCCAGCCAGCGCCGCACCTCGGGCTCCCGGCCGTGTTCGCGCACGAACCGCGGCAGTTCGCGCCGCGCATAGGGAAACAGCACCTCGCGCACGAACGAGATGCTGCCGGCGGTGCCTTCGATATCGGTCAGGATGGTGGTTTTCATAAAAGCCTTCTTGCCACGGATTTACGCGGATGGACGCGGATCAAGAGCCAGGATCAACGGGCGAAGAGCAAGAGCTTTTAAAGCTCTTCCGCCTTTCAGCGCACGCCCTTCTCGTAGCGCGGGAACTTCCGGGCGATGTCGGTACCGGTGAAGTGGCCGACCCAGCCGTCGGGCTGCTGGAAGAAGCGGATGGCGATGAACTCGGGCTCGGGGCCCATGTCGAACCAGTGCGTGGTGCCGTCGGGCACGGCGATCAGGTCGTCCTTGACGCACTCGATCTCGTAGACGCGATCGCCGACGTGCAGGGTGAACAGGCCGGAGCCGGCGACGAAGAAGCGGACTTCGTCTTCCTTGTGGAAGTGTTCGTCGAGGAATGTCGCGCGCATCTGGTCGCGCTTCGGGTTGTCCGGGGCGATGTTGACCACATCGACCGCGGTGAAGCCGCGCTCGGCGCTGATGCGGTCGATGTCTTCGCGGTAGGCGGCCAGGACCTCGTCCTGCGACGCGCCGGCGGCGATGGGCCGGCTGGCCTGCCAGCGTTCGAAGGTGACGCCGATCATTTCCAGTTCGCGGGCGATGGCGTCGCCGTCGCTGGTGTCGAGCAGGGCGGTGTCGGGCGCGTCGTCGGCGAAGATGCGCAGGCGGCTCATGGCGGACCTCCAGTGGGATGGCGAAGCAGCGTAGCAGCCGTCGCGGGGCGTGTGGTTTCGCCTGCGGAACGCTGTGCGTCCGCCGGCGCGGGCTCAGTGGCCGGCGGTCAGCCGGCGCAGCTCCAGCTCGCAGTCGAGCAGGAATTCGAAGGCATCCAGGTGGCGGCGGGCTTCACCCATGTCGCGACCCCAGGCATACAGGCCGTGGCCGTCGATCAGGTAGCCCCACATCGGGCCGCGGTCGAGCAGCGCGTCCACCTGAGCGGCCAGCGTCGGCATGTCCTGCGAGTTGGGCAGCACCGGCACGTCGATGGCGGTCTCGTGCGTGGCGTTGCCGCGGAAGGCCTTCAGCAGCTCGTAGCCTTCCAGGCGCACGTGGCCGCTGCCCGCGAACAGCCGCGACGCGATCGTCTGCGCGCGCGAATGCGTATGCAGTACGCAGCCGACATCGGGGAAGCGCGAATAGAGCTGCGTGTGCAGCAGGGTCTCCGCGGATGGCCGGTGGTCGCTGCCGACGGCGCGGCCGTCGAAATCGACGACCATGATGTCGTCCTCACGCAGCTTGCCCTTGTCGCGCCCTGACACCGTGATCGCCGCATGGCGATCATCAAGCCGATGCGAGAAGTTGCTGCTGGTCGCCGGCGTCCAGCCCAGGGCGGCCAGCTCGCGCACGTTGACGATGATCTCCCCGGCCAGCTCGCGCAGGCGGTGCATATCGTAGGGAGGGGCGTTGTCCATGGGCCAAGTCTACCGCCTGCCGGGGCGCACGAGCAGGGGCCCCGGGCGAGCATCCGCCCGGCAGGCGATGCCCGATCACCGGCCCTCGGGATTACGATATCGTTGCCACCTGGCCCCCTGCAGCAAGGATAGCCGCATGCCCCGGACCATCGATCCCGTCAAGCTCAAGGCCGCCGCCGAGCGTCTTGAGTGGGTGCTGCGGCAGTACCCTGACTGCGAGGACGTGCAAGACCTCCTGCATGCACTTGAGCCGCTCCTTGGCGCCGCGACTGGCATGGATCTGTCGTCGCCTTTGGATCGATGGGAGATTCCCGGCACATACAACCTTGCTGACGGTCTCTACACGCCCTGCAAGGCGCCCGATGTGCACGACGCCTATGTGGCTTTTTCCATCGAACTCCGGGGTGGCCTGACGGAGGAGGAAGGAATGTTGCACGAGCGCATCGAAGAGATGCAGAAATCGTGACGCAGACCATCGCTCCGATCCGATTAAGGGCCGCCGCCGAGCATCTTGAATGGGTGCTGTTGCAGTACCCGGACAGTGCGGACGTGCAGGGTTTGCTGCGCGCCCTTGGGCCACTGATCGAAGATGCCAAAGCTGGTCTCATCAAGGAACCCATCGATAGTGGCCGGGTGCCGGGTACCTACGCCAATGCCGACGGAGTCTATATCCCGTACAGAAATCCTAGTGTCGAAGATGCGTACGCGAAGTTCAAAGTAGAGCTCGGTGGCGGATTGACCGAGCAGGACAAGAAGCAACACGCTGAAATGGAGGCGTTCAGGCAGGCTCTGCTGGAGACCCGGTTGTGAGCGGCTATCGCCTCGGCAATGGTGCAATAGCGGCACGGGGATGGCATTCCAGCATTCCGGGGGCGTCGTTCACGGCGTGCACTTTGTGATTCGGGCCATCGATCCGTCGACCTCAAGGCTGCCGCCGAGCATCCGGAGTGGGTGCTGCAGCATTACCCGAACAGCGAGTTCGCGACACAGATGGCGCATGGCCTTTAGGAGGCCAGCGTAAGAACAGGCGACTTCGCTTTGAACGTGTCATCTTTTTGGAGGAAATTCGTATGACTCAGACCATTGACCCCGTCAAGCTTAAGCTCGCAGCGGTGCGTCTTAGATGGGTGCTGTTGCAGTATCCGGAAAGTGATGATGTGCGGATGCTCCTTGAAGCACTCACACCATTGATCGAAGACGCCGAAGCCGGAAGAGTCCGACAAATCGTAGACAGCAAGGACGTGCCCGGCGCTTACAATTTTGCCGACGGAATGTACATTCCGTATGAAGATCCGAGTGTTGACGAGGCTTACACAAGCTTTAGGACCGAGCTGAAGGGCGGATTGACAGAGCAGGACAAGCGCATTATCGCTCGTATTGCTGCGATGCAAGCCTCCATCAATGGATCCAGCAGTCATGGCTGATCCCGGCTTGACTTCTGATGTGATCAGGAAGAATCACGCTACTCAGGTGGTGGAGGCGGAAACATTTTCGACCAACGGGGTCACTGAGAATCAAGCGCGTGATTTTCTCGAAACTCCTGCCGGTGAGCGATACCTTGAGCAAGTAACCCGTGCGCAGCCGACCTTGCGGCCCGACCTGCTGGAAGCGCGCGCGATAGGCCAGCTGCGCTCGGGTCGCGAACTCCCGCGCATGGAAGCGATCGACGAGCCGCTGGTGAAGATCGTCCCGCGCGGTGACTCCGTATCGCCTCATTCTCCTTTTTTCGCCAGGCAATCGGCCTTCGAAGACGCCATCGCGCGTGGCCACAACCTGTCCGAACACTTCGCGCTTCCCGTGCGGAGCGAGGCACAGGTCTACGATATCCACCAGATCCGGCCGAACGGCCCCACCGAAGTCTTCGTCAATACGGTTGCGCCGTCGTCCGAGCTCGGGGGCCGCGTGACCAAGCCGGGCGGGGCCGAGCAGTACCTGGTCCCCAACCGCGGCCTCTACAGCGACGCCGTCCGGATCGGCAGCATCGGCAATGACCTCTCGCTGCACCAGGACCTGGTCGCGGGCCGGGGGCTCGGCGCACCGATTGCCGCGATCGCCGAGGGCGCGCCCGACCGCGGCCGCGTTCCGCGCTTGGGCGGCGCCGGCCGCGCCCTGGGCATCGCTGGCCTTGCCCTGGAAGCGTACGACGGTGCGCAGACCTATCGGACCGTCGGCCGGTTGCGCGGCGAGGGCAACGAGACGGCGGCCGAATCCGAGCTGATCCATTTCGGCAGCCGCAGCATCGGCGGCCTGGGTGGCGCGGCCGTCGGCGCCGGCGCCGGTGGGCTGGCCACGTCCTGGTCGGGCCCGGGCGTGCTGGTGGGCGGCGGCGTGGGCGGCGTGATCGGCGTGTTCGGGGGCGAGAAGTTCGCCGAATGGACCGACAACCGGCGGATCTACAACCAGGAGGACGGCCACGGCAACCGCTGGCGGTTCGACCCGGAGCAGCCGGATCACCGATGGATGCGCGACGCCCGCATCGACGCCAGCGACGACGGCATCGACAACGCCCGGCGCGGTGGCCTGCGCGCTTCGCCCGCGCTGGCGAACGAGCTGGACTACAAGGCCACGTCGACGTCGGCGGAGCTGGTTATCGGCGGCCCACCGGCGCAGCGCGACCCCTTCACCCAGCCGTCGGGCGAGGGCGACACGCGAAGCAGCCGTCCCTCCAGCTGGCAGCACGACCCCGATGGCGGACAGTGGACCCGCCGGGTGTACGGGCCCTTCGTCGAGCGCGGCATGACACCATCGCACCTGGAAACGGCCTCGCCCGAACGCGCCGCCCAGCTCGACCTTGCCGCGGCGCAGGTCGTGGTCGAGAACGCCGGCAACAGCCGGGCGTCCATTGCCGCGCGCTACGAGGACGCGTACATCCGCAACGGCTGGGCACGGTTCGGCCCGATGCCCGACGCGGTGGGCAACGCGCGCACCGACATCGACATCCTGGTGGCCTCCGACAACGACCGCTACGCGCGGCAGCCCGACGGGCGCTGGGTCAGCGAGGGCGTGTTCTTCGATTCCACGGCCGACGGTCGATTGCAGGCTGAGCTCGAGGCTTCGCGCGCCGTGCTGGCGGAGCGCCTGCCCTCGCCGCGCGAGATCACGGTGCCTCCGCCGATGACCGACGAGGACCGGTTGCGCGATACGGTTGCCGGGGCCTACCTCAACGCCGGCGTCGAGGCGTCGCCGGAGCGCATCGCGGCCGCGGCCACGGCGGTACGTGCCACCCTGGCGGCCAACGGACTCGACCCGAACACCACGGCGCTGGCGATCGGACCCGACGCCGAGGGGCGGTACGGACCCGACAGCCGGATCGACAGCATGCGGCTGGAAGACGACGGTCGCACCTACCGGATCGCCGCCACCACCAGCGGCGACCAGATCCGGGCGGCGGAGCACATCCCGCCCAGCGGCGACCCCGTGGTCGACCGCTGGATCGACGCACTGCAGGATGGCGACTACGACATGGCCAGGAGCGTGCAGCAGGCCTTCACCCGTTCGCCTGAGGGCCAGCGCCTGTGGGCCGACGCCGTCGCCGAGCCGCGCGCCGGAACCATCCAACAGACCGATGACGAGCCCGCGCGCCAGGTGGAGCAGGCCGTCGAAGTCCAGCAGCGGCAGGAACAGCAGGTGCGCGGGATGGCGATGTGAGCACGGGAACCGCAATGACCGAGACCGCCACCGTCCGCCGACTGATGGTCGCCATCCAGCGGATGGAGGACACCGTCCAGGCGCAGGCACAGCACGCGCGGCAGGCGGCGGAACTGCCGCAGCAGGCCGCGGCGGCGACCGTCGCGCTCGACGACGCCCGGCGACACGAAGAAGTCCTGCTCAGGCAGGGCATGGCGGCGATGTTCGCCGACCTGCAGGAGAAAACCGAGGCCGCGCAACGCCGGTCGATGGTCCGGACCTGGCAGGTGCTCGCCGCCCTGGGCGCGGTGTTCGTGGTGCTCTACCTGGGCATGCTGTTGCTGCTCAAGCACGAGTACACGCGCCTGCAGGATGCCCAGGCCCGGGCCGACGCGGCCGAAGTCTCGGCCGAGGTGCGGCGCGCCTGGCAGCATGTCGAAGCCACGTCCTGCGGTGGCCGGCCCTGCATCCGGCTGGATGGCGACACCCCCACCTGGAAGAGCAGGGGACGGGAATACGTGTTGGTGGACGGCAGCGGGACGTAGCGCGCGCTCCATTCCCGGCAGCGGTCGACGCAGGCGGCGTTGGCTTTTACGCCGCCGTGGGCCGGCGGCGGGCGAAGCCGCGGTAGGCGGCGAGGGCGAGCAGGGCGATGACCACGGCGCCGACCACGGTCTCCACCGGGGTTGAATAGACCAGCAGGCCGCAGGCAAGCAGGGCGCCCATGCCGAGCAGGCGGTCGCTCTTGCTGGCCGGGCGTTCGCGCGTGCCAAGCAGCAGGCTCAGGCCGGCGGCGATGTAGGCCATCACCACCAGGGTGACCACCATGTCGATGATGGTCGTGAATTGGCCCGAGACCGTCGGTGCCTGGGTGATGATCGCGATCCCCGTCATCGACAGCGCGATGATGAATAGCCCGCTTCCCGCCGCGCCGTTGGGCCGAAGGCGGCCGAAGATCCCGGGCAGGAAGCCGCGCTGCGCGGCACGCGCGCCGGATTCACCGGTGACCAGCATCCACCCGCCAAGCGTGCCGGTGGCCTTGAGCGCGGCCGCGGCCGCGATGATCGGGATCGCCCAGGGGCCGAACATCTTTCCTGCCACGAGGGCGAAGGGCGCGCTGGATTCCGCCATCTCCGCCGCGGGCACGATGCCCATCATCAGCACCGACGACACCAGGTAGACCACGCCCGCGATCAGGATGCCGCCCAGGGTGGCGATCGGCACGTTGCGGTTCGGCTCGCGCACCACGCCGGCCACCATCGCGCCGGTCTCGAGGCCCACGAACGCCCAGAACACCGGCGCCAAAGTGCCGAACACCACGGCCACGTCCGACTGTTCTGTGACGTTCCACGACGCGCGGTAGATGTCGGAGTCGAAGCTGCCCCAGCCTCCGGCCAGCACCGCGGCGACCGGCAGCAGGCCGAACACCACGCAGAACGACTGGAAGCGCGCGATCGAGCGCGGCCCCATCAGGTTGAGCGCGAACATCAGCCAGATCAGCGCGACCTGTCCGCCCAGGCGCACCAGCCCGCCGTCGTCGATTGGCAGCAGGATGACCAGATAGCCGAAGGCGGCGACCGCGATCGCGTTGTTGCCCATCCACGACGAGATCCAGTACAGCGTCGTGGCGAGGAAGCCCATGTCGCGGCCCAGCGACGGCCGCACATAGTCGTCCGGACAATTGAGGTCCGGGTACTGCCGGACCAGGCGCGCGAACGCGCCACCCAGCGCGACCGCCAGGATCGTGCCCAGCAGCCAGGAGAACGCGGTCACTCCGCCCGACTCCGCCAGCGACGCCGGCAGCAGGAAGAACCCCGAACCGATCATGTTGTTGGCCACCACGAAGGTCGCCAGGACCGGCCCGATCTTCGCGGCCGCTGCTGCCTTGGACATCGCTGTGTTCCCCTGTCAGGCGGTCTTGCGCAGCTTGCTGTTGCGATAGCCGTAGGCGAAGTAGATCACCTGGCCGAGGAGGGTCCAGGCCACGAATATCTTCCAGTGCTCCATGAACGACTGCATGAACAGGAACAGGCAGGAGATCACGCCGAGCGGGCAGATCAGCCAGAAGAACGGCACCCGGAACGGACGCGCAAGGTCGGGGCGCGTGTAGCGCAGCACGAGCACGCCCAGGCACACGGTGGCGAATGCGATCAGCGTGCCCATCGACACCAGTTCGCCAAGCACGCTCAGCGGCATGAAGCCGGCAAGCAGGCATGCGGCGGCGCCGACCACGATCGTGCCCACGTACGGCGTGCGGTGCTTCTGGTGCACCTTGCCGAACATCTTCGGCATCAGGCCGTCGCGCGCCATCGAATAGAAGATGCGGGGCTGTGCCATCAGCATCACCAGGATCACCGACGACAGACCGGCGATCGCGCCGATCTCGACGGCCGTCTTCAGCCAGCCCAGATTGGCGCCGGGGTTGGCAAGCATGGCCAGCTCGATCGCCGTGGCCACCGGCTTGGCGGTGTCGAGCTGGGCGTAGGGGGCAATGCCGACCAGCACCGCGCACACCGCGATATAGACCAGCGTGCACGCCACCAGCGAGCCGAGGATGCCGATGGGCATGTCGCGCTGCGGGTTCTTGGCTTCGCCGGCGGCGGTGGAGACGGCGTCGAAGCCGATGTAGGCGAAGAACACGATCGTCGCGGCGCGGAACACGCCCTCCATGCCGAAGCGGCCGGGACCTTCGTTTTCAGGGATGAACGGGGTGAAGTTCGCCGGGTCGATGTACTGGATGCCGAAGCCCAGGAAGGCCGCGATCACGGCGACCTTGATCGCCACCACGATGCCGTTGACGAAGGCCGACTGGGTGATGCCGACGTAGCACAGGCCGCTGACCGCTGCCACGATCGCGATTGCCGGCAGGTTGATGATGCCCGCGGTCCTGACGAACCCGCTGCCGTCCCACGTGATCGGTGCCGAAGCCAGCTCGGCCGGGAATGGCAGGCCGAGCGTGCCGGTGAGGAAGCTCACGAGATAGCCGGACCAGCCGACCGCGACCGTGCTCGATGCGAACAGGTACTCCAGCACCAGGCACCAGCCGATGAACCAGGCGACGTACTCGCCCAGGGTGGCGTACGAATAGGAATAGGCGCTGCCCGAGACCGGCATCATCGCCGCGAACTCGGCGTAGCACAGGCCTGCGAACGCGCAGGCCAGGCCGGCAAGCACGAAGCTGAGCATGATTGCCGGGCCGGCGTGGACGGCCGCGGCCTGGCCGGTCAGCACGAAGATGCCGGCGCCGATCACGGCACCCACGCCCAGCAGCACCAGGTGGCGTGCGGTCAGCGTTCGCTTGAGGGTGGCTTCGCCCTGCAGGCTGCCTTCAACGGGCTCGCCGGCGTCGACGTGTGGCGCCGGCTCGACCGGCTTGACCCTCATGAGCGATCTCAACATCCGCGGCTTCTCCCCTCGATGGTTGTTGCCGCGGCACGACATCCCCTGAAGCCGTGCCGCGATGGATGGCGCAGGGCGCCACGGCTGCCGTACCTTGCCAAAGCGCTTGCGCGCACACAAGCGGCAGTGCAGCGCGACTCGCGGCGATAATGGGCGTCCATTCCCGAACGCGCCGCGCATGCGGCAATGCAGCATGACGCAGGCAGCACCCACACCGCTCGAATCCGCATTCATCGCCCACGCACTCGCGTGGCCCGGCGAGGCAGAAGAGTCACGGCTGTTCATCGCGCTGCTGCACGATGCGATCAATCCCTTCGTGCGAGACCGGCTGGACGGCCACTTCACCGCGTCGTCGTGGCTGGTCAGCGCTGACGGCCGCCGTGCGCTGCTCACCCACCACCGCAAGCTCGACCGCTGGCTGCAGCCCGGCGGCCACGCCGACGGCGACATCGACCTGGCGCGCGTGGCGCTGCGCGAGGCGAGCGAGGAGAGCGGGCTCGGCGGCCTGCACGTCGAGGGCGGGATCTTCGACCTCGACCGCCACTGGATCCCGGAGCGCAAGGACGTGCCGGGGCACTGGCACCACGACGTGCGCTACGTGGTGCGCGCCGGTGCCGACGAAGCGTTCGTGGTCGGCGAGGAATCGCACGACCTCGCCTGGCTGGCCGTCGAAGCGATCGCCGCCGACGAGGCGATGGATCCCTCCTTGCGCCGCATGGCGCGCAAGTGGCTTGCACGCACCCAGCCCGTGTAGGAGCAGCTACAGCTGCGATGCCCCGCCTCCTGTGGGAGCGGCTATAGCCGCGATACACGCTGGCAGGGACATCGCGGCTATAGCCGCTCCCACAAAATCCAGTACCAACAGAATCCAGTACTAGTAGAGGATGCGGGTGCGCAGCGTGTCCGGCACCTCGGCCAGCTGCGCGCGCAGCGCCCGCGCCTGCTCCGGCGTGGCACCGACGTCGATCACCACGTAGCCGACGTTCGCATCGGTGCGAAGGAACTGGCCGTCGATGTTGAGCCCCGCCTGCGAGAACACTTCGTTGATCCGCGACAGCACGCCCGGCACGTTGCGGTGGATGTGCAGGATGCGCTGGCTGCCCTCGTGGCCCGGCAGCGCGACCTCGGGGAAGTTGACCGCCGACAGCGTGCCGCCGTTGTCGCTGTAGCGCACCAGCTTGGCCGCGACCTCGAGGCCGATATTGTCCTGCGCTTCCAGCGTGCTGCCGCCGACGTGCGGGGTGAGGATCACGTTGTCGAAGCGGGTCAGTGGCGACGCGAAGGCTTCGTCGTTGCCCTTCGGTTCGACCGGGAACACATCGACCGCGGCGCCGCCGACGTGGCCACTCTCCAGGGCCGCGGCCAGCGCGTCGATGTCGACCACGGTGCCGCGGGAGGCATTGACCAGGTGCGCGCCGGGCTTCATCGCGGCGAGTTCCGCCGCGCCGATCATCATCTGCGTGGCCGTGGTTTCCGGCACGTGCAGCGTGACCACGTCCGCGCGCGCGAGCAGGTCGTCGAGCCCGCTGGCCGCACGCGCATTGCCGAGCGACAGCTTGGCCTCGATGTCGTGGAACAGCACCCGCATGCCCAGACCCTCGGCCAGCAGCCCGACCTGGGTACCGATGTGGCCGTAGCCCACGATGCCGAGCGTCTTGCCGCGCACCTCGTGGCTGCCCGTGGCCGACTTCAGCCAGCCGCCGCGCAGGCAGGCGGCGTGGCGCGCCGGCACGCCGCGCATCAGCATGATGACCTCGGCCAGCACCAGCTCGGCCACGCTGCGGGTGTTGGAGTAGGGCGCGTTGAACACCGGCACGCCGGCGCGCGCCGCGGCCTCCAGGTCGACCTGGTTGGTGCCGATGCAGAAGCAGCCCACCGCCATCAGGCGGCGCGCCTCGGCGAACACCTCGGCGCTCAGCTGCGTGCGCGAGCGGATGCCGATGATGTGCGCCTCGCGGACCCGTTCGAGCAGGACATCCCCGGTCAGCGAGCCGGCGTGGTTCTCGATGCTGGAATAGCCGGCGTCATGGAACACGGCGACCGCGCTCGGGCTCACGCCTTCAAGCAACAGCACGCGGATGTCCTTGCGGGGGTAGGAGGTCGTCTTCATCGTCGGCAGGCGGTGGGGTAGGCCCGCAGTGTGCCAGCGCGCGTGCGATGTTGCACTGCAGCGCTGGACGCTGGCCGGCGCCGCTGGCAGGCTGCAGCCTCCACCCTGGCGACCACGCGATGAGCGACCCGAGACTCGAATCCCTGTGCCGCGCGGCCCCCGGCCTGCGCCTGGCCACTGCGCCCGACGAGCTGCTGCACTACGGCCGCGACTGGACGCGCCGCTGGACGCCTGCACCGCTGGCCGTCGCGCTGCCCGCCAGCATCGACGAGGTGCGGGCGGTGCTGCGCTGGGCGAGCGCCGAAGGCGTGGCGGTGGTGCCGTCCGGTGGCCGCACCGGACTGTCGGGCGGCGCCGTCGCCGCGAACGGCGAGCTCGTGCTGAGCCTGGAGCGCATGCGCCGCGTGCTCGCCTTCGATCCCGTCGATCGCACGCTCACCGTCGAGGCCGGCGCGCCGCTGGAAGCCGTGCAGGGCGCCGCACGCGGCCACGGCCTGCAATACCCGGTCGACTTCGCCGCGCGCGGCTCCTGCACCATCGGCGGCAACATCGCCACCAACGCCGGCGGCATCCGCGTACTGCGCTACGGCAACACCCGCGAATGGGTCGCCGGCCTGAAGCTCGTCACCGCCACCGGCGAACTGCTCGACCTCAACCGCGGCCTGGTCAAGAACTCCAGCGGCTACGACCTGCGCCACCTCGCCATCGCATCCGAAGGCACGCTGGGCGTGGTTGTCGAAGCCACGCTGAAGCTGGCGCCGCCGCCACCGCCCATCGCGACGCTTCTGCTCGCGCTGCCATCGTTCGACGTCCTGATGCAGGTGTTCCAAGCGCTGCGCGAGCGCCTCGCGCTGGAAGCCTTCGAGTTCTTCACCGATGTCGCCCTGCGCCACGTGCTCGCGCACGGGGCGCAGGCGCCGTTCGAGCACGCGCATCCCTACTACGTGGTCGTGGACGCCGCGGCCGATGGTCCCGACGACGCGCGCCTGCTCGATGCGTTCGAACATTGCGCAGGCCAGGGCTGGGTCGAGGACGGCGTGGTCGCCCAGTCCCAGGCGCAGGCGGCGCAGCTGTGGCGCCTGCGCGAAGGCATCACCGAGGCGCTCGCGCCGCATCTGCCGTACAAGAACGACGTCGCCGTGCGGGTCTCCACGATGCCGGCGTTCCTTGCCGACGCGCAGGCGCTGCTGGCCGCGGAATACCCCGGATTCGAGGTGGTCTGGTTCGGGCACATCGGCGACGGCAACCTGCACATCAACGTGCTGAAGCCGGCGGACCTCGCGCAGGACACATTCGTCGCGCGCTGCGGCGATGTCACCGCGCACCTGGCGGGGCTGGTTCAGCGCCACGCTGGCACCATCTCCGCCGAGCACGGGATCGGCCTGGTCAAGAAGGCCTACCTCGACTCCACGCGCAGCGCGGCCGAGATCGCGGTGATGCGTGCGGTCCGCGCGGCGCTCGACCCCGCCGGTATCCTCAACCCCGGAAAGCTTTTCGATCCCCCATCTGGTAGCCACACATGATCCGTATCGCCTTCGGCTGCGCCCTCGCGCTCGCCACCGCCATCGCCGCTCCCGTCCACGCCTCCAGCTTCGCCGGCACCAGCGCCGGTGCGGGCTCGGCGTCCAGCGGGGCGTCGTCAGGTTCGACGTCAGGCAACGACAAAGTCGTGCTCAACGCGCGCGAGGACGCCGCGGGCTTCGTCGCCAGCGACGGCCACATCCGCGGCGCGCGGCTCGAGGCCGCCCTGCGTCATCTGCGCGAACAGTCCGTCGAGGCGCGCGACGCCAGCGACATCGAGCTCGCGCGGGCGATCCTGGCGCGTTGATCTGGTCGTGGTACGGCGGGGTGTTCAGGTACTCCGCACGCTGGGCAGCTGCGCTGCTCATTATGCGTGCTGCGTACCCGACCACCCCGCCGCCCTCGCCATTCCCGCGCCTCTGAAACCAAGCACACGGGAGACTCTGATTCACGACATCCTCCCGACGCGGATGGAGCAGCCCCGGTGAAGACGCGCCGCATTCGCAGGCTTTGCGGAAGCGCGATCATGCTGACGGTCGCGCTGGCGTTGGCGCCTGCGCCAGTGGCGGCGATGGCGACGGCGCTGCGGGTCGAGGTCGCGGATGCGCTGCCCGAAGCCGAAGCCGCCGCAACCCGCGCGCTGATCGACGACACGCTGGCCCGACTGCCGCCGCGCTGGCGGGCGCAGGAGGTGTCGCTGCGGCTGTCCTGGCGGGACGACCTCCCGGTCGATGTGCATGGGCGCATCCGCGGAGACCGGATTGCGCTGTCCAGGGAGCTGCTGGAAGGGATGCTCGGTGCGGCCGAAACCACCGCAGTCGCGACCACGCGTGCCGCAGCCGAGGCGGGCGCTGCAGTCGGGCAGGGCACCGACACGCCATCCCGACCGGAACGTGCCGCGGTCGCCGCGCTGCTTCACGAGCTCGCCCATCACTGGGATCGCACCCACGGCCTGTCGCGCGATCCCCGGCTGCTCGATCTCGCCGGCTGGCAGGTGCGGCCGCTGTGGCCTGGAAGGAACCGCGACAACGCCTTCAGCTCACGCAGTCCGGATGCGTACGAACTGCATTCGCCGGCCGAGTTCGTGGCGGTGAACCTCGAGCACTTCCTGCTTGATCCCGGCTACGCCTGCCGGCGGCCGGCGCTGCACGCGTATTTCGAGGCGCACTTCGCTTGGGCGCCGGGCGCATCGGACTGCGCGGCCACGCTGCCCTACGTCGATGCCGGGGTGCTGGCCGACGCCGATGCGTCGCCGCTGCTCGAGGTCGATCCGGCACGCGTGTTCGCGGTCGACTACCTGCTGGCGGGCGATGGCGAAGCGGTGATGAGTCGCTGGGGCCATTCGATGCTGCGCCTGGTGATCTGTGCGCCGGGTCGAACGCCGGGCCCGGAGTGCCGCCTCGATCTCGACCATCACCGCGTGCTGTCCTTCCGCGCCTTTGTAGAGGACCTGCAGCTGTCGAGTTGGCACGGGCTGACCGGCGGGTATCCATCGCGGCTGTTCGTGCTGCCGCTGCAGCAGGTGGTGGACGAGTACGCACGCGTGGAGCTGCGTCCGCTGGACTCGATCCCGCTGCGGCTGTCGGCGGGCGAGATCCGGGCGCTGCTGGAGCGGGCCGCGCGGGTGCACTGGAGCTATGACGGCCGCTATCGCTTCATCGGCAACAACTGCGCGGTCGAAACCTGGAAGCTGCTGCATGACGGCGTGCCGCGCGCCGCGGACGCGGGGCTTGCGAGCATCACGCCGAAGGGCCTGCTGCGGCGGCTGCGTCGCGCGGGGCTGGTGGATGATGCGCAGGTGCCGGCCGACGCGGGCGAAGCGCTCCGGCTGGGCTACCGCTTCGAACCCTGGAGCACGTACTACCAGTCGCTGTACGACACCGCGCGCGAAGGCCTGGCGCTCGAGCCGGCGGATGTCGAGGATTGGCTGCGCATGGCGCCGCTGGAGCGCGCGCCCTGGCTGCAGCGCGCCGACATGCGCGCGTCCGCGGCCTTGCTGCTGCTTGAAGAAGCCGCTCTGCGCCGCGAGGAGCAGCACGCGCGCGATGCACTCAAGCGCCTGGCGTTTCGCGCCGTTGGCGACGGCAGCACCGGCAGTGAACGCGGCGAAGCCGGTCTGGCTGCCGATGCCCATCCCGGTGCCGATGCTGATGTCGATGGCGTCACGGACGGCGCGCTGCTGCCGTTGCTCGCCGAGGCGCTGCGCGAAGGCGGCGTGCTGGCGAGTCCTTCAAGCCTGCTGTCGCTGCCGGGCTACGGACTGCCGCAGGCCGCGGAGCGCGAGCAGGCGCGTTCCGGAGCCACTGGGCGCGCCACTCGCCTGCGCGCGCTGGACGCACGGCTTCGCGCGGCTGCACGCGACTGGCTGCCGCCTGCGAACAGGGCGTCTCTGGAACAGGCCGAAGCCAATATCGCCGCCCTCGGCGCCCGCCTGCGCGCGCTGCACGAAGCCCAAGGCGGTCTGCTTCTGTAGGAGCCGCTATAGCGGCGATCGGCAGCCCCGAACAGTGGCGGCAGGTCGAATCGCCGCTATAGCGGCTCCCACAGGGCGGCAGGTCGAATCGCCGCTATAGCAGCTCCCACAAAAGAACAGTCGCTCGGGCCGTCAGTCCGCGCGTCCGGAGAATTCGCCGCTGGTGGTGTTCACCAGCACGCGCTCGCCGTTGGCGATGTATTCCGGCACCTGGATCTCGAGGCCGGTCGACAGGCGCGCCGGCTTCGGGCGCTTGGTCGCCGTGCCGCCTTTCAGCTCCGGCGGCGTCTCCACCACCTCCAGCGCCACCGTCTGCGGCAGCTGCACCGCGATCGGCATGTCGTCGATGATCTGCACGAAGCATCCGCCCAGGCCATCGCTGATGTAACCGGCGTCGTCACCGACCACGTCGGCGTCGAGGGTGTAGGGCGTGTAGTCCTCGTCGTCCATGAACACGAAGGCCTCGCCATCCTTGTACGAGAAGCTCGCCTGGCGGCGCAGCAGCTCGACTTCCTTCAGCTCGTCGTCGCCGTCGAACGAGGCGTCGGTCTTGTTGCCGCCCGGCACGCTGTACATGGTGAAGCGGAAGCGCACGTTGCCGCCGCGGCCCTGCGGCGAGCTGCGCTCGATGTCGCGCACCTGGTACACGGTGCCGTTGTGCTCGACCACGTTGCCCTTCTTGACGTCGTAAGCCTTCATCGTTGTTCCTTACTTGGGGGCCAGGCGCACGGCGCCGTCCAGGCGGATGGTTTCGCCGTTGATGTAGCGGTTGCCGGCGATGTATGCGACCACGTCGGCGAATTCCTCCGGGCGGCCCAGGCGCGACGGGAAGGGGATGGAGGCCGACAGCGACTGCTGCACGTCGTCCGGCATGCCATCGACCATGGGCGTCCAGAAGATCCCCGGGGCGATGGTGTTCACGCGGATGCCGAAGCGGGCGAGCTCGCGCGCCATCGGCAGCGTCATGCCGACCACGCCGCCCTTGGACGCCGAATACGCCGCCTGGCCGATTTGCCCTTCGTAGGCCGCCACCGACGCGGTGTTGACGATCAGCCCGCGCTCGCCGTCCTCGCCCGCTTCGTTGTCCTGCATCAGCGCGGCGCCGGCCTTGGCAACGTTGAAGCTGCCGACCAGGTTCACCATCACCGTCGACTGGAAGCGCGCCAGCGGCATCGCGCCCTCGCGGCCGAGCACGCGCCCGGCGCCGAGGATGCCGGCGCAGTTGACCACCATGTTCAGGCCGCCGAGGAAGTCCTTCGCCGCCGCCATGTTGGCCGCTACGGCGTCCTCGCTGGTGACGTCGGTGGCGAAATAGCGCGCGTTGGCATGGCCGAGCGCGGCGACGGCGGCCGCGCCCTTGTCGTCATTGACGTCGAACAGGGCGACACGGCCGCCATCGGCGACGATGCGGGTGGCGACGGCGAGTCCGAGTCCGGAGACGCCGCCGGTGACGAGGGCGCGGATCTGCTGAGGCTGCATGAAAGCACCTGATGCGGGAAAGGCAGCATTTTAAGCGATCATGCCGCCCTTCCGGAACCTCGGTACTGGCTGCTCAGCCCTCCGCTGGCGCGGTGACTGCAATGAACTCCGGGTCGGTGAAGAGCCTCTGCAGCAGCTTCTGCACTGTGGTCGCGTAGTTGTCGAAGGCGGCCGGGATCGCGATCGCTCCCATGAACGACGACTCCCACTCATGCTCGACCTGCAGGGTGCGGTCGAGGACCACCCCTCCGTCGCGTTCGACCCGGAAATGGGCGCCAATCGACGCACGGCCGGTCTTGGCGCCAGAGCCGAGCGTGTTGTCGGTCAAGACGCCGGTGACGTGGATCCCCGATGCGTCGTCGTGTCGGCCCGCCGCCTTCAACTCGGTGATCAGAGCGTCGCGCAAGTAGCCGGCATAGGTGCCGTCGCGGCCCGGCTCCAATCGCGAACCGCGGACGCCGAGCGAAGTGTTCTCGACGCCCTCGGCGGCGGTGAAGTGGCCGACATGGATCGTGCTTCCGGCGGAGGCCAGCAGCGCTTGGCTGGTGTCCACCGACGGCTGGTAGGTCGGTGCCGGCATCGACACGCAAGCGGTGAGCGAGGCCGCGACTAGCGCGGCCAGGATGATGCGGACGAAGCTCATGTTCACGGCGCGCCGAAGGCGTTGTCGTCGCCAAGCTGCTTCAAGGCGTTGAGTACCATCTGGCTGACGATGGTCTCGACGGCCTGCTGCGCTGGCACCGGCTGCAGTCCCTCGGGACCGCCATGGTTGCCGATCGTAGTGTGCAGGGCGTGCTCGACCGTGGTCTCCGTGGTCACGCCGCCGCTGGTGTAGCTGGCGGTGCAGAGGTAGCCGTCGGTGACCATGCTCCCAGCCAGCCCCAGGGTCAGCCCGGTTCCCACGCCCTTCGCGGCTGCGTTCTCGGTTACCGGCACGTTGTCGATGACGATCTTCAACTGCGAGTCGGCAGCCTTGGCGCCGCCGTCGACGATGTCGCTGAAGAGCCCCGACTTTCGCACGGCTTCCAGAGCGATCAACCTGGTTTCCTGCGTGGCGCGGGCGTTGGCATTGCCCTTGGTGCGGAACTCGAACAGCACGTTGGCTGACTGCGGATCGGTCGGCGTGGTGAAGTCCTCGCTGCCCACCACGGGCAGGGTCGGGTCGACGTACATGCGGGCGCTGAGGCAGCCCGAGAGCGAAATGCAGACGACAAGCGCGGCTGCCACCGCGCGGAGACCGCGCAGGCCATTTGGAACGAGCATTTGATTTCCCCTGTGTTGACGGACCGTCGGTCCAGCCACGCGGTCGATCCGCGGGCGGGAGTATGTAACGGCATGTCACGCATAAAGTAAACGGACCGTCGGCGATTGCCGCTGCCGCTTGCTCCCGAATGGCCGATCCTCAACCAGAGCTTGGGGTTTCGCCCCGCTTGAGCCGGCGCGCCAGTTCGTCAGGCGCCAGCCCGGGCGCGAACAGGAAGCCCTGGCCCACCGGCACCTCGAGCTCCAGCAGGAAGCGCCGCTGCTCTTCGGTCTCGATGCCTTCCGCCACCAGGCCCAGGCCAAGGCTGCGCGCGATGCCCGCCACCGCCTGGCAGACCGCGACGTCGGACTCGTTCCGGGGCACGCCGGCTACGAACAGCTGGCTGAGCTTCAGCCCCTGGATCGGCAGCCGGCGCAGGTAGTTGAGCGCGCTGTAGCCCTCGCCGAAGTCGTCGATGGTCAGGGTCACGCCGAGCGCGCGCAGCGCCGCGAAGTTGCCCAGGGTCTCCGGCGCATCCTCGATCAGCACCCGCTCGGTGAACTCCAGTTCAAGCGCGGAGCCGGGCAGGTCGAACTCCTGCAACAGGCCGCGGACCGACGCCGTCAGGTCGCTGCCCAGCAGCTGCCGGTAGGACACGTTCACCGCCACCCGCACGATGCCCAGGCCGTGGTCGCGCCACGCGGCGGCCTGGCGGCAGGCTTCGCGCAGCACCCAGTCGCCGATGCGCACGATGTCGCCGGTGCCCTCGGCCTGGGCGATGAAATGGTCCGGTCGCATCTCGCCCAGGCGCTCGTTGTTCCAGCGGATCAGGGCCTCGGCGCCAAGGATGCGGCCGCTCGCGAGGTCCACCTGCGGCTGGTACACGAGGTGGAACTCGCCGTTGTCGGCGGCATGCCGCAGCTGGGTCTCGAACTGCAGCCGCTCGCGCTGCGACTGCGCCAGCGCCGGCGTATAGGCCAGGCGGCCGTTCCGCGTGCGCCGCTTGCTTTCGTACATGGCGGCGTCGGCGTGCTGGATCAGCGTCTGCGTGTCGGAGCCGTCCTGCGGCGAGCGCGCGATGCCGATGCTTGCGGTCACCACGAACTCGTCCGTGTCGAAGCCGAAGCCCACCGCAAAGGCCTCCAGGATCGCGTCGGCAAGCCGCTCCGGCCGTGCGGCATCGTCGCCACACAGACAGGCCACCAGGAACTCGTCGCCACCGAAGCGCGCGATCAGCCCCTGGTCGCCCACCGATGCGCGCAGGCGGTCGGCCGCGGCCGAGAGCAGGCTGTCGCCGGCGGCGTGGCCGAGCACGTCGTTGACCAGCTTGAAGCGGTCCAGGTCGATGTACAGCACCGCCACCTGCGCGTCCTGCGCGGCGTCGAGCCGGCTGGCGATCTCGTCGAGCATGGCGTCGCGGTTGAGCAGGCCGGTGAGCGGGTCGCTGCGCGCCAGCACGCGCAGGCTCTGCTCGCCGCGCTTGCTCACGGTGATGTCCTGCAGGGTGCCGGTGATGCGCGCGGTGCCGGCCACGCCGGTGCCGCTCTCGCCGATCACGCGGACCCAGAACGGCCGGCCGTCGCCGCGCACGCCCTGAAGGTCGAGCTCGAATCCGGTGCCTCCCGAGACCACGTCCAGCGCCTGGCGCAGGCGCACCCGGTCGGCGGGCAGCAGGTAGTCGGCCACGCCGTCCATCGATGCCGGCGGCTGCGTGCCGGAGAGGATCCGCACGGCTTCGTCGGTGAGGTAGAGCTTGCCGCTCGCGCGGTCCCACTCCCAGCCGCCGATGCTGGCCAGCAGCTGCACGCGGTCGAACAGGGCGCTGTCGCGCTTGAGCTCGGTGACGTCGGACAGCAGCGACAGCACCTGCTCCGGACGGTCGGCCCCGGCCGCGTAGTGGGGGATCGAGGTCACCGACAGCCACAGCAGCTGCCTGCGGGCGCGGTGGTACAGCCCGACCAGGGTGCTGCCGACCTGATGGCCTTCTCGCAGTGCCCGCATGGCCGGGAAAGCGGACATCGGCATCTCGCTGCCATCCGCGTGCAGCAGCATCCAGTGTTCGAACAGCCCGCCGCCGTGCGGCGAAGGTTCGCCCTGGTGGGCGCCGATCATCCGCAGCGCGGCGGTGTTGGCATGCACCAGCGAACCGTCCGAATCCTGGATAAGGATGCCCTTGTCGATCACCTCGAGCAGGTCGCGGTAGCGGGCCTCGGCCTCGCGTCGACGACTCAGGTCGCGGGCCACGGCCACCACGCAGCGTTGACCCTCGTGCTCGAACCCGGCCGAGTGCACTTCCACCGGGAAGCGCGTGCCATCGACGCGCATGTTGCTGACCTCGATGACATAAGTCTCGCCGCGGTCCACCGCTTCGAGCACCGGCGCCATGTGGTCGCCCGGCAGGTCGGGATTGAGCACGTGGATCGGCTGGCCGACGATCTCGCTTCGCGGTCGGCGGTAGGCCACCACACCGGCCTTGTTGAGATCGAGCACGGTGCCGTCGGCGGAGATCACGCTCACCGGATCGGGCACGGCGTGGAACAGGGCCTGGTAGCGCAGCTCCGCGTGCTGCACGTCGGCGCTCGCCGCGCGCAGGGCGTCGGCGGCCTGTTGGAGCAGGGCGCGGATCGATGCGGACAGCGCGGGGTCGTGGCCGGCGCTATCCAGCGCCGCCAGAATCCGCCCGCTGTCGCCATCGCTTGACGGAAGCAGCGGTGGATCCGACGGCAGCGGCCTGCTCACCCCGCGGTCCGCGCCCGGGTGACCTTGCTGCCCGTTTCGCGCCCGAGGATGCCGGCCAGCCACGTGCCGGTTTCGACCAGGGCGTCGAGGTCGACGCCGGTCTCCACGCCCAGGCCGTGCAGCATGTAGACCAGGTCCTCGGTGGCGAGGTTGCCGCTCGCGCCGCGGGCATAGGGGCAGCCGCCGGTGCCGGAGACCGCGGCATCGACCACCGCCACGCCTTCGCCCAGGCAGGCCAGCACATTGGCCAGCGCCTGGCCGTAGGTGTCGTGGAAATGCACCGCCAGCGCCGGCATCGGCACCTCGGCGGCCACGGCCAGCAGCATCGCGCGCGCCTTGGCGGGCGTGCCCACGCCGATGGTGTCGCCGAGCGAGATCTCGTAGCAGCCCATCGCATGCAGCGCGCGCGCCACGCGCACCACGTCGGCCAGCGGCACCTCGCCCTGGTAGGGGCAGCCGAGCACGGTGGAGACGTAGCCACGCACCCGCACGCCATCGGCCTGCGCGCGCTCGAGCACCGGCGCGAAACGCTCCAGCGACTCGTCGATGCCGGCATTGGTGTTGCGGCGGTTGAAGGTTTCCGAGGCCGCGGTGAACACGGCAACCTCGTCGGCGCCGGCGGCGCGGGCGCGTTCGTAGCCCTGCAGGTTGGGCACCAGCACCGGATAGCGCACGTCGGCGCGGCGCGTGATGCCGGCGTAGACCTCGGCAGCATCGGCCAGCTGCGGCACCCACTTGGGGCTGACGAAGCTGGTGGCTTCCACGGTCTGCAGCCCGGTCGCGGACAGCCGGTCGATCAGTTCGATCTTGGCGGCCGTGGGCACGAGGGTGGATTCGTTCTGGAGTCCGTCGCGCGGACCGACCTCGACGATGCGCACCTGCCCGGGAAGCGTCACCTCAGTCCTCCAGGGTGACCAGCACGGCGTCGGCATCGACGAAGTCACCCTCGCGGGCGAGCACCTCCGCGACCACGCCGTCGCGCGGCGCCTTGAGCGCGAGTTCCATCTTCATCGCCTCCATGACCAGCAGTTCCTGCCCCTCGTCGACGCGGTCGCCGGGCGTCACCCTGGTGACCACGATACGCCCCGGCATCGGCGCCGCAACCCGGTTGCCACCCCCGGCCTCGCCGCTGCGCGTGGACTCGTAGGCGGCGATGCGCTCGAAGCGCCAGCGGCGGCGGCCATCGTGGACCAGGATGGCACTGCCCTCGGCGTCGATCGGAAAGCGCATTCCCCGCCCGTTGAAACGTGCTTGCAGGGCCCCGGAGGCCACCGTGGCGCCCTCGACCAGCAGCGGCTCACCGCCCTCGAAGCCGATGCGGTAATCACCGCCGGCGCCGTGCGCGACCACCACGTGGCGCACCTCGCCTTCGCCCAGGACCACCCGGCGCAGGCCGGCATGGCCCAGGCGCCAGCCATCGGCGATCGCCCAGGGCGAGCCGGGGTCGCTGCTGCCGGCCGCCGCGCAGCGGGCGTCGGCTTCGGCGCCGAGCAGCATCGCCACCGCGGCGGCGGCGCGCGCTTCGGCATGGCCCTGCGCGTGCGCGTCGCTGTCGCCGATGAACTCGTCGAGGTGGCGATCGAGATAGCCCGTATCGATGCGGCCCTCGACCACGGCCGGATGCCGCGCCAGGCGCTCGAGGAAGGCGATGTTCGACTTCGGCCCTTCCACCACGCAGCCGGCCAATGCCGAGCGCAGGCGCGCCAGTGCGCCGTCGCGGTCCGCGGCGTGGACGATGAGCTTGGCGATCATCGGATCGTAGAAGATCGAGACCACGTCGCCCTCGACCACGCCCGAATCAATGCGCACGCCCTCGGCATTGGCCGGAAGGCGCAGGCGCTGCAGGCGGCCCGAGCCGGGCAGGAAGCCGGCATCGGGATCCTCCGCGTAGAGGCGCACTTCGATCGCATGCCCGCGCTGCGGGATCTCGTCCTGCACCAGCGGCAGCGTCTCACCTGCGGCCACCCGCAGCTGCCACTCGACCAGGTCGAGGCCGGTCACCATCTCGGTCACCGGATGCTCCACCTGCAGCCGCGTGTTGATCTCCATGAAGAAGAAGTCGCCCGACGGCGCCACGATGAACTCCACCGTGCCGGCGTTGGCATAGCCGATCGCGCGCGCGGCCAGCACCGCCGCCTCGCCCATGCGCGCGCGCAGCTCCGGCGTCAGGAAGGGCGAGGGCGCCTCTTCCAGCACCTTCTGGTAGCGGCGCTGCGCCGAGCACTCGCGCTCGTTCAAATGGATGGTGTTGCCCTGCGAATCCGCGAACACCTGGATCTCGATGTGCCGCGGCGACTCGATGTAGCGCTCCAGCAGCACGCGGTCGCGGCCGAAGGCGTTGCGCGCCTCGCGCTGGCAGCTTTCCAGCGCTGGCAGGAATTCATCGGCCGCGCGCACGATGCGCATGCCCTTGCCGCCACCGCCGAACGCGGCCTTGATCATCAGCGGGAAGCCGACGCGCCCGGCCTCGCGCGCGAGCAGCTCCGGCGCCTGCTCCTCGCCCGTGTAGCCTGGCACCACCGGCACCCCGGCCGCGGCCATCAGGTCCTTCGCGCCGGCCTTGCTGCCCATGCGCCGCATCGACTCCGCCTTCGGCCCGATGAACACCATCCCCGCGGCCTCGACCGCATCCGCGAAATCCGCGTTCTCGCTCAGGAACCCGTAGCCCGGATGGATCGCCTGCGCGCCGCTGGCCAGCGCCGCTTCGATGATCGCGTCGCCGCGCAGGTAGCTGTCCTGCGGGCGCGGCCCACCGATCGGGTACGCCTCATCGGCCAGGCGCACGTGCTGCGCCGTGGCATCGGCCTCCGAATACACGGCGACCGTGGCGATGCCGAGCCGGCGCGCGGTGCGGATGACGCGGCAGGCGATTTCGCCGCGGTTGGCGATGAGGATTCTGGAGAGCATTTTTTTGGCCACGGATTTGCGCGGATAAACGCGGATAAGAGCAAGGAGTTTAGGAGAAAACGCGGCGGCGGAACTCCGGGCGGGGACCGAAGTTGAAGAGGAGGCCGACCTGGATGCGCGTGGCCTTACAGCAATCCCGACCCGCCGCTCGAAACTGAGCCCACATTCGTCCTGTCGTATTGCGAACGCCGACTCATACACGCTGTCCAGAAACCCGTGCCCCAACTCGTTGTACGTATCAAAAAAGGCACCGATGACTTTTTTTCTGAGCGCCCGAAGCACCAACCTTTCAACAGCCGCATCCATGCGCCATCCCCTTTGTCCTGCCTTTGCTCTATCCGCGTTTATCCGCGCAAATCCGTGGCCGAAAAAGCCTTTTCTCTCACCCTGCCCACGAAGCCTTCCGCTTGTCGAGAAACGCCCCCAGGCCTTCTTGACCTTCGGAGGAGACGCGCAGGCTGGCGATGAGGGCGGCGTTGTCGTGGTCGAGGCGGTCGCGGTCGGTGGTGGCGGCAACGGTGCGTACCAGGCGCTTGGCGTCGGCCGAGGCGTGGGGGGCGGCTTTGAGCAGCAACATGAGCTGGCGGTCGACTGCCGCATCCAGCTCATCCGCGGCCACCACCTCGTGCAGCAGGCCGATACGCAGGGCTTCGGCGGCGTCGAAGATCTCGGCGGTGGCGAAGTAGCGTCGCGCGTTGCGGGCGCCGATGGCGGCGATGACGTAGGGCGAGATCACCGCGGGCAGCAGGCCCAGGCGGCTTTCGGTCAGGCCGAACTTCGCCTCTTCAGCGGCGATCGCGATGTCGCAGCAGGCCACCAGGCCCACGCCGCCGCCGAAGGCCGCGCCCTGCACCCGCGCGATGGTCGGCTTGGGCAGCTCGTCGAGCGTGCGCATCAGCTTTGCCAGGCGCAGCGAGTCCTCGCGGTTGGCGTCCTCGCTGGCGCCGGCCATGCCGCGCATCCAGTTGAGGTCGGCGCCGGCCGAGAACGAGGCGCCCGATCCTTCGAGCACCACCGCCCGCACCGCCTCGTCGCGTCCCAGGTCCTCGAGCGCCGCGGTCAGTCCGGCGATCAGGGCGTCGTCGAAGGCGTTGTGGAGGGCGGGGCGGTCCATGCACAGGTGCGCGACTGCGCCGTGCCGGGTCAGGGTGAGGTTTGCCGACATCGTCAGGGCTCCACGGAAGAGTCCGGATGATAGCGGTGGCAGCTCCGGACGGCGCTATAATGAGAACAGTTCCCATCTGGACCCGCCCGTGAGGCTCACAGAACTTCCGCGCCAGGTGCGCGGCGTGGTCGAGCGCGTGGAAGCGCGCTCCGGGAACGATGTCATCGCACGGCGCCTGCGGGACCTGGGCTTCGTTGCCGGGGAAGAGGTGCGGATCACCGCCACCGGACCCCTCGGCGCCGAACCGCTGCTGGTGCAGGTGGGCTACACGCGCTTCGCGCTGCGCCGGGCCGAGGCCGCCCGCGTGGTGCTCGCGGACATCGAGCAGCCATGAGCGCGGGTACGGGACTGATCCCGCGCCTGGCCCTGGTCGGCAATCCCAACTGCGGCAAGACCGCTCTGTTCAACCAGCTCACCGGCAGCCGGCAGAAGGTCGCGAACTACAGCGGCGTCACCGTCGAGCGCAAGGAAGGGCGGCTGCTCGCACCCTCGGGCCGCGCCTACGCCGTGCTCGACCTGCCAGGTGCCTACAGCCTGGTGCCGTCGAGCCTGGACGAAGCGATCACCCGCGACCTCTGCCGCGGTTTCTATCCCGGCGAGCCTGCGCCCGACGTCATCATCTGCGTGGTCGACGCCACCAACCTGCGCCTGCACCTGCGCTTCGCGCTCGAGGTGCGCGAGCTCGGCCTGCCGATGGTGCTGGCGCTGAACATGGTCGATGTCGCCCGGCGCCGTGGCGTGCGCGTGGACCGTGCCGCGCTCGAAGCCGAACTCGGCGTGCCGGTGGTCGAGACCGTGGCCGTGCGCCGCAATGGCACAGGTGCACTGGTCGAACAGATCGAGGCCATGGCGCGCACTCCACGCCCGCCCGCCGCGCGCCTGGGCCAGGCCGGCGCGTCGGCCGGCGAGGATGCGCTGCACGCAGAGACGCGGCGCCTGCTCACGCTCGCCGTCAGCATGCCCGCGCGCACTGCGCGCATCGACGACGCGCTTGACCGCTGGCTGCTGCATCCGGTGTTCGGCCTGATGGCGCTGGCTGCGGTGATGTTCCTCATCTTCCAGGCGGTGTACGCCTGGGCAACGCCGGCGATGGACCTGATCGAGGCCGGTACCGCGTGGCTGGGCGGCGCCGTGGGCGCCACGCTTCCCGAGGGTCCGCTACGGAGCTTGCTGGTCGATGGCCTCATCGCCGGGCTTGGTGGCGTGGTCGTGTTCCTGCCGCAGATCCTGGTGCTGTTCGCCTTCATCCTGGCGCTGGAGGAATCCGGCTATCTGCCGCGCGCGGCCTTCCTGCTCGACCGCATGATGGCCGCCGCCGGCCTGTCCGGTCGCTCCTTCATCCCCTTGCTGTCGAGCTTTGCCTGCGCGGTGCCCGGGATCATGTCCACGCGTTCGATCCAGGACCCGCGTGACCGCATCGCCACGATCATGGTCGCGCCGCTGATGACCTGTTCGGCGCGGTTGCCGGTGTACGCGCTGCTCATCGGCGCCTTCATTCCCCGTCAGGCCGTGGCCGGCCTGTTCAACCTGCAGGGGCTGGTGCTGTTCGGCCTGTACATGGCGGGCATCCTCAGTGCGCTGGCCGTGTCGTGGATGATGAAGCGCTGGCGCCGCGACCAGGGCGAGCATGCGCTGATGCTCGAGTTGCCCTCGTACCGGCTGCCGCATCCGCGCGACCTGCTGATCGGCCTGTACGAGCGCGGCATGATTTTCCTCAAGCGCGTGGGCGGGATCATCTTCGCGCTCACCGTGCTGCTGTGGTTCCTGCTGTCGTTCCCCGGCGCGCCTGAAGGCGCCACCGGCGCGGCGATCGACTACAGCTTCGCCGGCCGCATCGGCCACGCGCTGGCGGCGGTGTTCGCGCCGATCGGCTTCAACTGGCAGATCTGCATCGCGCTGATCCCGGGCCTGGCGGCACGCGAGGTCGCGGTGTCCTCGCTGGCGACGGTATACGCGCTGTCGGCGGCGGACGACGAGGCGGCCAGCGCGGCGCTGCTGCCCGTGATCAGCGATGGCTGGTCACTGGCCACGGGCCTGTCGCTGCTGGTGTGGTTCATCTACGCGCCGCAGTGCATCGCGACCTGGGCGGCGATCCGCCGCGAAACCGGTTCGTGGAAGCTGATGGCCGGCAATGCCGCGTTCCTGTTCGCGCTCGCCTACCTGGCGTCGCTGTTCACCTATCAGCTTGCCGCGGCCCTGGGGGCAGGCTGATGGAGCCCGGCCTCGTGCTGCAGTACGTGGTGGTCGCGGTGGTTGTCGCGCTCAGCGCAATGATGGTGCTGCGACGGCAGTTCCCGGCGGCGGCGCGCCGGATGCGCGTGGCGCTGGCGATCCCCATGGTGCGCGAGGGCAGGCCGGCGTGGCTGCGGGCGGTGGGGCGCAGGATCGCGCCGCCCGTGCTTGCAGGCGGGGCGGGCTGCGGAAGCTGCGGGGGCTGCGATTGAGCAGCCCCGCAGTCCAGGTCAGTGCCGCGAGGTGGGCTTCTTCGGCATGCGGCGCATGTCGTTGGTGGGCATGAGCTCAACCGCCAGGGTGAAGGTGCGGGCGTCGCCGGGGTGGATGGCGCCGACGCCAACCACCTGGTGCGAGACCTCGGTGCCTTCATCATCGCGGATGGTCAGCACCACCGAGTACTCCCACGCGCCGCCTTCTGAAGGATGTCGGATCTCGCCCTCCACCTGCAGCGCGCGGGTGACCTGGGCCGGCTCGGACTTGTCTTCGAAGCGCAGGTAGTGGCGGCACGACGGACAGACCGTCGCGCTCTCCAGGATGGTGGTCTTGCAGTGGGGGCAGGTGCGCGTGGCACCTGCCGCACCGGGTCGTGCGCTCACTGGACGACGTCGATGCCGGGCTTGTCCTTCTGCGACTTGTCGTCCTTGGCCTTGCCGGCGACGGCGCCGTCGTCCCAGCCGCACTCGACGTTGCCGCGAATGCGCGAGCCGGAAGCAACGGTGAGGGTGCCGGCCTTGACGTCGCCGATCAGCACGGCGGAAGGCTGCAGCTCGACGCGCTCGGCGGACTCGATGTTGCCTTCGAGCTCGCCGGCCACGGTCACGCGCTTGGCGCGCACGCCGCCATTGAGTCGGGCGCCGCTGTCGATGGTCAGGTCGCCTTCGACGTTGACGTCGCCCTTGAACTTGCCGGCGATGCGGACATGGCCGCTGCCGGAAATCTTGCCCTCGATGGTGAGGTCGGAGGCGATCACGGATTCCTTGGCCTGTGGTGCCGCCGCTGGGGCCGGGCGGGTGGTCTGGAACGGGACTTCGGCCGGCTGGAAGTCGGCGACGGCGGGGCTTGGCTCGCGCGCGGGCGGGGTGGAGTCCTTGCCGAAGGGCAGGGAGCTGTCTTTCTTGGCGGAGCCTTGCGGGAAGATGGCCATGGCGCGGTGTTTTCCTCGGTGCAGTCGGGGGGTAGGGGAACTCCGACATTAGCACGCGGCCGCCTTCACACGCCTGTGACGTGGCTCACCAAATCCGAAGCCCGACAAGGACTTAGCGACGTCGGCTGAGTGGATTCCCGCCCTTTCGGCGCTCCTACATTCGGAAGACGCCGAAGCGGGCGGGTTCGATCGGCGCGTTCAGCGAGGCGGAGAGGCCCAGCCCAAGCACCCGCCGGGTATCGGCGGGGTCGATGATGCCGTCGTCCCAGAGCCGCGCGGTGGAGTACCACGGGCTGCCCTGGTGTTCGTACCGGTCGCGGATCGGTGCCTTGAAGGCGGCTTCCTCGTCGCCGCTCCAGTCGCCGCCGCGGGCTTCGATGCCGTCGCGCTTCACCGTGGCCAGCACGCTCGCCGCCTGCTCGCCGCCCATGACGCTGATGCGCGCGTTCGGCCACATCCACAGGAAGCGGCCGCCGTAGGCGCGGCCGCACATCGCATAGTTGCCGGCGCCGAAGCTGCCGCCGATGACCACGGTGAACTTGGGCACGCTCGAGCACGCCACGGCCGTCACCATCTTCGCGCCGTCCTTGGCGATGCCGGCGTTCTCGTACTTGCGGCCGACCATGAAGCCGGTGATGTTCTGCAGGAACACCAGCGGAATGCCGCGCTGGTTGCACAGCTCGATGAAGTGCGCGCCCTTGAGCGCCGACTCCGAGAACAGGATGCCGTTGTTGGCGACGATGCCGACCGGATAGCCGTGCAGGTGCGCGAAGCCGGTGACGAGCGTCTTGCCGTAGCGCGCCTTGAACTCCTGGAACTCGCTGCCGTCGACGATGCGCGCGATCACCTCGCGGATGTCGAACGGGCGGCGCGTGTCCTTCGGCACGATGCCGTACAGCTCCTCGGCTGCGAACCGCGGTTCCACCACCGGGCGCGTGGCCACCCGCAAGACCTTGCGGCGGTTGAACGTGCCGACGATGTCCCGCGCGATCTGCAGCGCATGGCGGTCGTCCTCGGCGAAATGATCGGCCACGCCGGACACGGACGTGTGCACGTCGGCACCGCCCAGCGATTCGGCATCGACCACTTCGCCGGTAGCCGCCTTCACCAGCGGCGGGCCGCCGAGGAAGATCGTGCCCTGTTCCTTGACGATCACCGACTCGTCGCACATCGCCGGCACGTATGCGCCCCCGGCGGTGCACGAGCCCATCACCACCGCCACCTGCGGGATGTTCTCGGCGCTCATGCGCGCCTGGTTGTAGAAGATGCGGCCGAAGTGCTCCTTGTCGGGGAAGACCTCGTCCTGCAGCGGCAGGAACGCGCCGCCGGAGTCGACCAGGTACACGCAGGGCAGGTGGTTCTCGCGCGCCACTTCCTGCGCGCGCAGGTGCTTCTTCACCGTCATCGGGAAGTAGGTGCCGCCCTTGACCGTGGCGTCGTTGGCCACGACCACGACCTCCTGTCCCATCACCCGGCCGATGCCGCAGACCATGCCGGCCGCGGGCGCGGCGCCGTCGTACATCTCTTCGGCGGCCAGCGGTGCGAGCTCGAGGAAGGGCGAGCCCGGGTCGAGCAGGGCGGCGATGCGCTCGCGCGGGAGCAGCTTGCCGCGCGCAACGTGCCGGTCACGCGCCTTTTCGCCACCGCCGTCGGCGGCACGCGCCAGGCGGGCGTCGAGTTCGTCCACCAGGGCGCGGTGCCAGGCGACGTTGTCCTGGAAGTCCTGCGAGCGCGGATCGAGGCTGGAACCAAGTGCGGGCATGCGGTGGCCGGTCGAGTGCGTGGAAGGCGCAACAGCATACCGGGAGCGTTCCCGCGCGTGGCCGGGCACAAAAAAAGGTTCATCTCCCAAGTCCGGGGAAGCCGCTTCGACGAGGAGTGCCTGCTTCTTTCGCTATGCCTCACCGTGACCTGGAGGGCCCCGCCGCGGCCGGGAGGCCTTCGCGGCTCATGTCCCCCGGCATCCGCCTGGCGGCGAATGCCTCCTCCTTTACTTCCCCGCGAAGGCCTCCCGGCCACGACGGGGCTCGGCTTCGGCTGCAATTGCGCGAGGCCCCGGGCTTTGCTCCCGGGCCACCGCGTACTGCTGCGAACCGGGGGCCAAGGCCCTTGAGAGCGAAGTCAAGGAGGAGGCGATGGCCGCAGGCCAGCGCCGGGGGACATGAGCGCTCAAGGGCCTTGGCACCCGGCACCCGCGCTATCGCGCCATTCCCTCAGTTGGGAGAAGAACCCAAAAAAAGGGCCCGCCGGAGCGGGCCCTTCCAAAGCGAACCGCGTGGATCAGTTGCGGACGTCTTCGGCGGCGCGGTCGGCGGCCTCGGAAGCCTTCTTCAGCGCGTCGGCGCTGGCTTCGCGGGCGCTGGCTTCGGCCTCGGCGGCGGCGGCGCGTGCCTCTTCGCTGGCGTTCTGCGCGGCGACTTCGGCGTCGGCAGCAGCCTCGTCAGCGGCAGCGCCGACTTCGGCGGCGGCTTCGCCGGTGGCGGCGGCAGTGGCGTCCCAGCCGGCTTCGGCGGCATCGCCAGCGGCAACGGCGGCGTCCTGGGCGGCGTCACCGGCCTGCTCCAGGGCGGCTTCGGCTTCGGCGGTTTCCTGCTGCGCGGTGGCGGTTTCGTTCTGGCAGGCGGCCAGGACAAAGATGCAGGCGGTGGCCAGGAGGGCGGTCTTGATCTTCATGGATGGATCCTCGTCATGGAAGGACCGTTGTCTCGGCCCGGGGTCAGGAACGGAAAGGCCGCTGGAAACCAGCGGCCGTCCGTATTGCTTTGCAACTCTCGAACCTGTGGAACCAGTGATTACTGGTCCACGGCCTCGTCGGCGGCTTCTTCCGTCGCGTCGGCGGCGGCTTCGGCAGCGTCGGCGGCCTCGTCAGCAACGTCGGCAGCGGCGTCGGCAGCCGAACCTTCGACCGCGGTGGCGGCGTCGGCGGCAGCGTCGGCAGCCGCGTCAGCGGCGGCAGCGGCGCTGTCGGCAGCGGCGTCGGCAGCCGTGGTGCCGGCCAGCGCGGCGTCAGCGGCAGCCTGGTCGGCGGCCTCGGCAGCGTCGGCGGCAGCGTTGGCAGCCTGGTCCTGGTTCGAGCAGGCGGCCAGGCCAAGGCCCAGCGCCAGCGCGATCAGCAGCTTGTTCATGCTCATTGTTTCTTATCCTCGTCGTGGTATCAGGTCAACGCACACAAGTGCGCCGGATATCATGATGACAAGCCGCTTGCGACTGTCAAGCGGAAGTTTGAATCGGGCACCGTAAAGGTCGTGTTAACGGTTCAGGCAAGTTCGACCGCAATCGCCGTCGCCTCGCCGCCGCCGATGCACAGCGATGCCACGCCGCGCTTGCCGCCGCGGGCTTTCAGGGCGTGCAGCAGTGTCACCACCAGGCGCGCGCCGCTGGCGCCGATGGGGTGGCCCAGGGCGACCGCGCCGCCGTTGACGTTCACCCGGTCGTGGGGAATGCCGAGTTCCTGCATCGGCGCCATGGCCACCACGGAGAAGGCTTCGTTGATCTCGAAGAGATCGACGTCCTGCACCGTCCAGCCCGCCTTTTCCAGCACCTTTTCGATCGCCTGGATCGGCGCAGTGGTGAACCACTCCGGGGCCTGGGCATGGGTGGCGTGGGCGACGATGCGGGCCAGCGGCTGCAATCCGCGGTTTGCGGCTTCCGCGGCCGACATCAGCACGGTGGCGGCGGCGCCGTCGGAGATCTTCGACGACGAAGCCGCGGTCAGCACGCCCTCCTTGCCGAAGGCCGCGCGCAGGCCGGGGATCTTCTCGAGGTTGACCTTGCCCGGCTCCTCGTCGGTGTCGGCCACCACGTCGCCCTTGCGGGTCTTGACCGTTACCGGCGCGATCTCGTCCTTGAACGTGCCGTCGGCGATCGCTTTCTGCGCGCGGCGCGCGCTCTCGGCCGAGAACGCGTCGACAGCCTCGCGGCTGAAGCCGAGCTTCGCGCAGGTCGCATCGCCGAACACGCCCATGGCCTGGCCATCGTCGGGGTTGGTCAGGCCGTCATGGGCCATGTGGTCGAGGAAGTTGGCAGTGCCGTAACGGATGCCGGTGCGCGAGCCGTTGAGCAGGTGCGGGGCGTTGGTCATCGACTCCATGCCGCCGGCCACGACCACGTTGGCCGAGCCGGCCTTGATGATGTCGGTGGCCAGCATGATCGCCTTCATGCCCGAGCCGCAGACCTTGTTGATGGTGGTCGCGCCCGCGGCATCGGGGATGCCCGCCGCGCGCGAGGCCTGGCGCGCCGGCGCCTGGCCGAGGCCGGCCGGCAGCACGCAGCCCATGATCACTTCATCGACCTGGTCGGCGGCCACGCGGGCATGGTCGAGCGCGCCGCCGATGGCCGCGGCGCCCAGGGTGGGGGTCGGCACCCCGGTGAACTGGCCGAGCATGGAACCGATGGCGGTGCGCTTGGCACCGACGATGACGACGTCGGTCATGGGGGGAACTCCGGTGGATGTGTGCGGCCATTATCGCACTGCAACATGGCTCCGCCATCGCCCATTGGTCCGGGGCCGCGCCTCTTCCTCTGTGGGAGCCGCGCCCACAATGGAGCACGGTCTCAGTCGCGACCCTCGAACAGCTCCCGGCCGATCAGCATCCGGCGGATTTCGTTGGTGCCCGCGCCGATCGCGTACAGCTTGGCGTCGCGCAGGATGCGGCCGGTGGGGTATTCGTTGATGTAACCGTTTCCGCCCAGGGCCTGGATGCCCTCCAGCGCCACCTGCACCGCCGCTTCCGAGGCGTGCAGCAGGCAGCTGGCCGGGTCGATGCGGGAGCGGTGGCCGGCGTCGTAGTCGCGTGCGACCTGGTAGGCGTAGGCGCGGCTGGACTGCAGCGCGGTGTACATGTCGGCGATCTTGGCCTGCATGATCCCGAACGTGCCGATGGCGGCGTCGAACTGCCTGCGCTCGCGCACGTAGGGCAGGGCGGCGTCGAGCGCGGCCTGCATCAGGCCCAGCGGGCCGCCGGTCAGCACCAGGCGCTCGGTGTCGAGGCCCGACATCAGCACCTTGACGCCCTGGTTCACTTCGCCCAGCACGTTTTCGGCCGGGATCTCGCAGTCCTTGAACACCAGCTCGCAGGTATTGCTGCCTCGCATGCCGAGCTTGTCCAGCTTCTGCGCGGTGCTGAAGCCCTTTATGCCGCGCTCGACGATGAAGGCGGTCATGCAGCGGCTGCCGGCGTCCTTGCCCGCGGTGCGCATGTACACCACCAGCACGTCGGCCTCGGGGCCGTTGGTGATCCACATCTTGCTGCCGTTGGCGATCCAGACGCCATCGCGAAGCTCCGCGCGGCAGGCCATCGAACCGACCACGTCGGAGCCCGCGCCCGGCTCGCTCATCGCCAGCGCGCCCTTCCACTCGCCGCTGCACAGCTTCGGCAGGTACTTCGCGCGCTGGGCGTCGCTGCCGTTGTGGTGCAGGTTGTTCACGCACAGGTTGGAGTGCGCGCCGTAGCTCAGGCCGATCGAACCCGAGGCGCGCGAGATCTCCTCCATCGCCACCAGGTGTGCCAGGTAGCCCATCTCGCTGCCGCCGAACTCGCCCGGCACGGTCATGCCCAGCAGGCCCATGTCGCCGAGCTTCGGCCACAGCGCCTGCGGGAAGGCATTGTCGTGGTCCACGGCCTCGGCCAGCGGCGCGATCTCGGCTTCGGCGAAGCGGCGCACGGCGTCGCGAAGCGCGTCGAGTTCCTCACCCAGCGGGAAGGTGCGCATGTTCGTGTCTCCCATCATGGCAACCGGCGCGTCCTGCGCCGGCGCGGTGTCCAGAAACAACGACGGGGCGCCAGGCCCCGTCGTCTTCAGCGTAGCGGCAGTTTACGCACCGCCGCGGATGCGGCCGTGGAAGCGTGGCGCGGTGCGGCCCATCGGCAGCTTGAGCTTGCCCATCACTTCGATGCGCTCTTCGGCCATGCGGTCGGCGGCCTTGTAGGTCGGGATGCCGTCGCGCTGGGCGATCTCGAAGATGCGCGTCAGGTTGTGGTAGATCGTGCGCATCTGGCGCATGGCGCGCTCGCGGTTGTAGCCGGTCATCTCCAGCGCCACGTTCATCACGCCGCCCGCGTTGACGGCGTAGTCGGGCGCATACAGCATGCCGCGCTTTTCGAGCTCGTCGCCGATGGCGTTGTTGGCCAGCTGGTTGTTGGCCGAGCCGCAGATGATCTTGGCCTTCAGGCGCGGCAGGGTTTCTTCGTTCACGGTGCCGCCCAGCGCGCAGGGCGAGTACACGTCGGCGTCGACGTCGTAGATCTCGTCCAGGCCCACGGCCTCGCAGCCGTACTCGTTCACGGCCTTGTCGACCAGCGCCTGGTTGATGTCGGTGACGAAGATCTTCGCGCCGCGCTCCTTGAGCAGCTTCACGTACTCCATGCCGACATGGCCCAGGCCCTGGACGCTGTAGCTGTAGTTGCCGACTTCTTCATTGCCGAACTTGGCGTTCAGCGCGGCCATCAGGCCCTGCAGGGTGCCGTAGGCGGTGAACGGCGACGGATCGCCCGAGCCGCCGTGGACCTGGTGCACGCCGGTGACGAACTCCGTCTCCTTGTAGACGTGCTCCATGTCGTTGACGTCGATGCCGACGTCCTCGGCGGTGATGTAGCGGCCGCCCAGCGACTGCACGGCCTTGCCGAAGGCGCGGAACAGGGCCTCGGACTTGTCGGTGGCCGGGTTGCCGATGATCACGGCCTTGCCGCCGCCGATGTCGAGGCCGGCCACCGCGTTCTTGTAGGTCATGCCGCGCGACAGGCGCAGCACGTCGTTGAGCGCGTCGGCCTCGGTCTTGTACGGCCACATGCGGGTGCCGCCCAGCGCGGGGCCCAGCACGGTGTTGTGGATCGCGATGATGGCCTTCAGGCCCGCATCCTTGTTGTGGCAGAAGACGACCTGCTCGTGGCCGTAGGTATCGAGATGCTCAAAGATCATTCCGGACTCCGCAGCCGGCGCACGTCACCGCGCTGAGCGCGACCGGCGGCCGGTGGTTTAGGTAAGTTGCTGATTCGTATCAGTCGCCAGGATCGCCCGACGTCACAAGTGCCGTGCGACAGCCGCGGCATTCTACGCCGCCGCCCGGCCAATTGCCCGTGGCGTCCATGCCGCAGCGCAGCATCCAGTCCGCAGTTGCTAGAGCTGCGACTCCAGCGGGAGCCAGCGGAACACGAAGGCCTGCAGGCGGCGCCAGCGGCTGGCCTGGGGCTCGTTGTGGAGCAGGCGCGGCTCCGGTCCCGCGGCGTCCAGCCAGGCCAGGTCGCCGTCGCCGTCCAGGCCCACTTTCCAGCTGATGGCGGGGCCGGCCAGGTGCAGGTACTCGGCGCGCAGGTCGGCCGCCAGGCCCGGATCGTCGAAGAACACCCCCATCTCGGTATTGAGGTACGCCGAGCGCGGGTCGAGGTTGTAGGACCCGATGAAGCCCTGGGTCCCGTCCACCAGGAAGGCCTTGGTGTGCAGGCTCGCGCCGCTGCTGCCGGACCCGCCGCCGCGCGGACGCGGGATGGCGGTTGCCGCGCTGCCGTCGCCGTTGCCGTCCCCCGCCGCGGCTTCCGGGCGCAATTCGTACAGGTGCACGCCCCCGGCGAGCAGTCGCTTGCGGTACTTCGCATAGCCGCCGTGCACGGCGACCACGTCGTTGGCGGCCAGCGAGTTGGTGATCACGCCCACGTGCACGCCGTCCGCGGCCAGGCCGGTGAGCACGGCGGAAGTGTCGTCGCCCGGCACGAAGTAGGGCGACACCAGCAGCGCCGCCTGCTCCGCGCCGCGGAGGCTGGCGTCCACGCGTTCCACCAGCCAGCCCGAGGTGTCCTCGCCGGGGCGCTTCACCGGCGGGTCGGATACCACGCGGATGTGCTCGCTCCAGTGCGGCGACAGCGCATCGTCGAGATAGGCGCGCACGCTGGGGGAGCTGTCCACCCGCTGCAGGTAGCGCTGCGCCGCGGGGGTGCGGGCTTCGGTGCCGATGGTGTCGGCCACCGCGCGGATGTCATCCATGCCGAGCTGGCCGAGGTCCGACAGCGGCACCACGGCATCGGAATTCCAGAACGCGTCGAAGATCGCGCTGGCCTGCGCGACTTCCGGCCCGAACAGCAGCAGGTCGAGGTCGTGGAAGTTGCTGCTTTCCGACGCGCTGAAATACTCCAGCCCGACGTTGCGCCCGCCGACGATCGCCACCCGCCCATCGGCGATCCAGGCCTTGTTGTGCATGCGGTGGTTGAGGCTGAAGCCACGCTGCAGCATCTCCAGCAGCCGCGCGATGCCGCTGCGGTTGCGGAAGGGGTTGTACAGGCGCACCTGGATGTTGGGGTGGCCATCAAGCACCAGCAGCGGCGTGTCCTTGCCGCCGGCGTTGATGTCGTCGAGCAGCAGGCGCACGCGCACCCCGCGCTCGGCGGCGGCCCAGGCCTCGCGCGCGAGCAGGCGGCCGGTGAGGTCGTCGTGCCAGATGTAGTACTGCAGGTCCAGGCTGCGGCCCGCCTGCCGCGCCGACATCGCGCGCGCGGCGAAGGCGTCGATTCCGTCGACGAGCGTCAGCGCACCGGTCTTGCCGGGATTGCGCGCCAGCAGCGGCACGAGTTCGCGGTCAAGCGCGGTGTGGTCCGCGGCAAGGGGCAGGGTGTATGACGGCTCGCCCGTGTTCGGCGGCGTCAGGCGATCGGCCAGCAGCAGGCCGCTGCCGACCAACATCAAGAGTGAGAACGCCCCCCAGAGCGCGATGCGCCGTGCCCGTGTAATCACCCGCAACCCCCATCCCGCGAATCCCGACACTTTACCGCCCTTGTGGGAGCAGCTATAGCCTCAGCCCCTTTGTGGGAGCGGCTATAGCCGCGATCGCCGCATGCGCCCAGGGTTGCGGCAGATGCCGGTCGCAGCTATAGCTGCTCCTACAGGGGCTTGGCTGAGGTAGGCGAGGGAGATACCAGGCATGGCCGTGTCCACACCCGCTCCACCGCCCGCGATCGCGGGCTTCAACACCGGCAAGCGCCGGCTCTTCGACGCCCGGCCCGACACCGCCGACTTCCGCGACCGCATGTTCGAGCCCACCCTGGTCGATGTGCCGACCGACGCACCGCTTGCCGCCTTCATCGACCAGGGCGTGCCGGTGCTCGACCAAGGCGCGGACGGCGCCTGCACCGCCTTCGGCCTGGCCACCGTCGCCCATGCGCTGCTGCGCCGCCGCCGCCCCGAGGCCGACCCCGGCATCGTCAGCACCCGCATGCTTTACGACATGGCCCGCCGCTATGACGAGTGGGAGGGCGAAAGCTATTCCGGCTCCAGCTGCCGCGGCGCGATGAAGGCCTGGCACCGCCATGGTGTCTGCGCCGAAGACCTCTGGCCCTGGACCCCGGGCCTGCACGTCGAGCCGTATACCGACGAACGCGCGCGCGACGCCCTGCGCAATCCGCTGGGCGCCTACGCGCGCGTGAACCACCGCGACCTGGTCGCCATGCACGCCGCCTTCGCCGAAACCGGCGTGCTCTACGCCTCGTCCGCCGTGCACGAAGGCTGGCACGCGCCGCCCGACAACGGCCGCATCGCCTGGGCGCGGCAGCCGGTGGTCGGCTGGCACGCCTTCGCCGTCATCGGCTACGACCGCAACGGCTTCTGGATCCAGAATTCCTGGGGCACGCGCTGGGGCCGCGCCGGTTACGGCCACGTCAGCTATGACGAATGGCTGGAACGCGGCAGCGACGTCTGGGTCGCACGCCTGGCGGTGCCGGTGGAGCTTGACCGCGCAAGCTCGGTGGCGGTCAGCAATTCACCGCTGGGCCGGCAGTCGGTCGGCTATTCCCAGGCAGACCTGCGCCCGCACGTCATCAGCCTCGGCAACAACGGTGCCCTGCGCTGCGAAGGCCGCTTCGCCTGCACCCAGGACGACGTGCGCAACATCGTGCGCCGCGACATGCGCGCGATCACGAAGGACTGGAAGAAGAAGCGCGTGTTGCTGTACGCGCACGGCGGCCTGGTGCCGGAGGCCGCCGCCATCCAGCGCGTGGCCGACTACCGCGAAGCCATGCTGCGCGAGGACATCTACCCGCTGTGCTTCGTCTGGAAGACCGACCTCTGGACCACCCTCGGCAACATCCTGAAAGACGCCGCGCACCCGCGCAGCGAAGGCCTGTTCGACAAGGCCAAGGACCTGTTGCTCGACCGCCTCGACGACACCATCGAGCCGCTGGCGCGCGCCATCGGCGGCAAGGCGATGTGGGACGAGATGAAGGAGAACGCGCTGCTCGCCACCACCGCCGTGCGCCTGCAGCCTGGCGGCGGCACCATCGAGCACGGCGGCGCGGCGCAGGTGGCGCGCCTGCTCAACGAATGGCGGGGCGAGGATCCCTCGGTCGAGATCCACGTCGCCGCGCACAGCGCCGGCAGCATCCTGATGGCGCCGCTGGTGCAGCTGTTCACGCGCCCCGGCCAGGTCATTGGTGGCCCCGCGCGCGGCATGCTCGGCATGGGCGGGCGGTTGGCCAGCCTCACCCTGTGGGCGCCGGCGGTCGACATGGACACCTTCATCCAGGCCTATGTCCCGGCGATCTCATCGCGTGCGGTGGCGCGGGCGTCGCTCTTCACCCTCACCGATAGCGCCGAGCAGGACGACCACTGCCTGCGGATCTACAACAAGTCGCTGCTGTACCTGGTGGCGCGCGCGTTCGAGAAGCAGCCGCGCAGCTGGATCGACAACCGCCTGCGCCAGGGCACGCCGATCGCCGGCATGGCGCGCTTCATCGAGGCCGCGACACCCGCCGACCAGGCCTGGGGCCACGAGCGCGTGGGGGACCTGATCGCGCGCGGGCGGCTGGCGTGGGTGCAGGCGCCGAACGACCGGCCGCTGGGGGATGCCGGTGCATCGCGCGCCACCACGCACGGCGGTTTCGATGATGATCCGGCGACGGTGCAGGCCTTGATCGCGTTCATCCTCGGCCGGGCGGCGGGGGATGCGGATGTGGACGTGAAGCGCACGGCGGGTGCGCTGGAAGGGCATCGCAATCGGGTGCTGGAGGGGTTGGTGGAGGTGGGTTCGTAGGCGGGGCGGGGTTGGGTGCAGTCAGGGGCGTGCTGGCCGGCGCCGGCGGCTACCGCGCGTCGCGCGCGTCCTGCGCCCGCGCTTTCGCGGCTTTGCCGAGCGGCATCGCGTAGACACGGTCGTGCTCGTCGTGGGCGATCGCCGGCAGGTGCAGGTCAGCGCCCATGGCCTGGGCAAGCTCATTGAGCGTGTTGGAGTGCGCCACCACCACCGCCGGCTCCCCGCGTTCCAGCAGCCGCTGCACCAGCGCCTCCGGGTGCGCGGGGTCGTAGATGTCGATTTCGACCCCGGCGTCGGCCGCGATTGCGCCCGCGGTCTCGCGCGAACGGCCGGTGTCGGTCGCATACACGCGGCGCAGCGCGGGTGATCCCAGCGTGGCGTACCACGCGTCGGCGCGGGCGACGCCTGCCGGCGTGAGCGCGGGGTCGGGACCGCTGCCGGCTTCGGCGTGCCGCACCAGCCAGGCCCGGGGACCGGCGGCGTCGCCGGCCAGCGCCTGCCCCAGCGCGATCACATCGCGGGAGAAGCGTGCGTAGCCGCTGTCGGCCGGGTGCGTGCCCTTGGCTTCGCGGCTGCGGATCTGCCGCACCGCGACCAGGCGCTGTTCCGGCACCACCACGATGTACTGGCCCAGGTAGCCGTTGGCCTCGTACGCCACCACCGGGCCCAGGGTCTCGTCGAACAGGTCCGCCCGCTTCAGGTCGCGCGCGGCGATACCGGACATGTAGCGATCGGCGTAGTCGTCGCCCAGCGCGGCCTGCAGGGCGTCAGTCACGCTGCCGAAGCTGCGGCCGTCGAGCGTTTCCAGGGCCGTGATGAGTCCGGTATCCACGCCTTTCGCGGCCATGCGATCGGCGGCGCCGTCGCGCAGGGTGACGCGCTCCCATTCCGGCAGGCGCCACCACAACAGGCCCACGCGCTGGGAGTGGGCGGACGGTGCGAACAGGTCGTGCACGAATCCTTCCGGCAGCAGTCGCGTGCCATCGGCAAGGCGGCCGCCATCGAGCAGCAGCTGGCCGAGCCTCGCCGCATCGCGCGCGCTCAGGGGCAGGCCGGCCATGGCATGCGGGTTGCCTGCGTCGTCGCGATGCCACTCACCGGCCTGCATGCCCAACGGCGCGAACAGGCGCGATCCCAGGTACTGGTCCATCGGCTGCCCGGAAGCGCGGTGGATCACCCCGGCAAGCAGGTTGGTGGCCTTGTTGTTGTAGGCGAACGCCTCGCCTGGCGCAGTGGTGAGCTCGGCAGCGAGCGCAAGCTGCACCACGTCCGGCGCGGGATAGATCTCGGCGCCGGCGTTGGGGCTGTTCTGCAGGCCCGAGGTGTGCTCGAGCAGCATGCGCACGGTGATGTCGGCCTTGCGGCCCTGGCGCCACTCCGGATACCAGGTGGACACCGGCGCATCGAGCGAGTCCAGATGGCCATCGGCCAGCAGCAGGCCGATGCCCAGCGCCACCACCGACTTGGTGGCCGACATCAGCTCGATCGGCCCGCGCTCGCCTTCGCCGTACTGCTCGAGCAGGACGTCGCCATCGCGCATCACCAGCAGCGCATCGCTGTGGCTGTCGCGCCCGGCGCGTTCGATGGCGGCGAGCGCCTCGGTGGCTTCCACGGACAGGGGCTCGGGCGGGGCGGCGGACGCCGGAAAGGCGGCCGTGACGAGCGCGCCGGCTACGGCAAGGGAGCGCAGGAGCGACGTGAGGGTCATCGGCGTGTTCCGGACTGGACCAGGCGCCACTCTAGGCGGACGGGGCAGGCCGTTTCCCGGGCCGATCGTCACGCGAAAGCGCCTGCAGGGGCGCGGGTTACAATCGAATGAATCCGTTTTCGCCCCTGGAACTGCCTCATGAGCGTCCCCGCCAGCCACCCGATCGCCACCGCCCGCGCCGAAGCCGCACCGCTGCGCTTCGTCACCGCCGCGAGCCTGTTCGACGGCCACGACGCCGCGATCAACATCATGCGGCGCCTGATCCAGTCACAGGGCGCGGAGGTGATCCACCTGGGCCACAACCGCTCGGTGGAAGACGTGGTGCGTGCCGCGCTGCAGGAAGACGCCGACGCCATCGCCCTGTCCAGCTACCAGGGCGGGCACGTCGAGTACATGAAGTACATGGTCGACATGCTCCGCGAGCACAACGCCGGCCACATCCGCGTGGTCGCCGGCGGTGGCGGCACCATCACCCCGGAAGAGATCCGCGAGCTGCAGGACTACGGCGTCGAGCGCATCTACCACCCCAACGACGGCATGAAGCTGGGCCTGGTGGAGATGATCGAAGACGTGGTGGCGCGGGTCACCGCCGCCCGCGAGCAGCGCGGCCAGGCGCACCTGCCGCCGGCGGATGACGTCATCGCCCGCATCGGTCCGACGCACGCGGACCCGGACCAGGTCGCCATTGGCCACGCGCTGTCGGCGATCGAAGCCGGCACCTACAGCGAGACGGAATTGACCGCCCTGCGCAAGCAGTGGGCCGTGGGCACGCATGCGCCGGTGATCGGCATCACCGGCACCGGCGGCGCCGGCAAGTCGTCGGTGACGGACGAGCTGCTGAACCGGTTCCTGGCCAGCTTCCCGGACATCCGCATCGCCGTGGTCTCGGTTGATCCCACCCGCCGCCGCACCGGCGGTGCGCTGCTCGGCGACCGCATCCGCATGAACTCGCTGCGCAGCCACCGCGTGTACATGCGCTCCATGGCCACGCGCCGCCAGAACGTGGCCACCAATGCCGTGCTCAAGGACTGCATCGCCTACCTGCGCGGCCTCGGCTTTGGCCTGGTGATCGTGGAGACCGCCGGCATCGGCCAGTCGGACTCGGAGATCGTCGACATGGTCGACTTCCCGATGTACGTCATGACCAGCGACTACGGCGCGGCCAGCCAGCTCGAGAAGATCGACATGATCGACTTCGCCGAGCTGATCGTGCTCAACAAGTACGACAAGCGCGGCGCCGAAGACGCCCTGCGCGACATCCGCAAGCAGTGGAAGCGCAATCGCGTGGCGTTCAAGACCGCCGACGAGGACGTCCCGGTCTATCCCACCATCGCCAGCCAGTTCAACGACCCCGGCATCAGCTGGATGTTCGCCAACCTGTGCCGCCTGCTGCGCGAGAAGCTGTCGCTGCCCGCCGAACGCTGGACCCCGAACCTCGACACCACCCTGAAAGAGCCGCGCGCCACCGTGCTGATCCCCGGCGCCCGCGTGCGCTACCTGGCCGAGATCGCCGAGCAGGGCAGGGCCATCAACGCCAGCATCGAGAAGCAGGCCGAAGCCGCGGATCGTGCTCAGGCGTTCTGGCAGTCGCTGCACGAGCTCGGTGATGACAGGCTGCCGAACGCGCTGGACCTTTACGCCGCCGCCGACGTGGCGCCCGAAGGCGCGAGTGACCGCAGTCTCCTGACGCTCCGCCAGCGCTACAACGACGCCCTCCAGTCCCTCACCCCGGATTCGCTCAACCTGCTGCGCGCCTGGCCGCAGCGCCTGAAGTCGATCACCGACGAGGTCACCGAATACGAAGTGCGTGGCAAGGCGATCCGCGTCGAGAATTACCGCGAGTCCCTGAGCCACCAGAAGATCCCCAAGATCGCCGCCCCCACCTACAAGTCCTGGGGCGAACTGCTGACCTTCCTCGGCAAGGAGAACCTGCCGGGCAGCTACCCCTACACCGGCGGCGTGTACCCGTACCGCCGCACCGGCGAGGACCCGATCCGCATGTTCGCCGGCGAAGGCACGCCGGAGCGCACCAACCGCCGCTTCCATTACCTCTCCGTCGGCCAGCCCGCCGCGCGCCTGTCCACTGCCTTCGACTCGGTCACGCTGTATGGCGAAGACCCCGCGCCGCGCCCCGACATCTACGGCAAGATCGGCAATTCCGGTGTGAACGTGCCCACGCTCGACGACATGAAGAAGCTGTACTCCGGCTTCGACCTGTGCGCGCCCACCACCAGCGTGTCGATGACCATCAACGGCCCCGCGCCGATGATCCTGGCGATGTTCATGAACTGCGCCGTGGACCAGCAGGTGGAGAAATACCTGAAGGCCGACTCCGCGCGCTGGGCGGCCGCCGAACAGAAGCTCGCCAAGGTGTTTGAAGGCAAGGAGCGCCCGCGCTACCACGGCGACCTGCCGCCCACCAACGACGGCCTCGGCCTGGGCCTGCTGGGCGTCACCGGCAACGAGATGGTGGATGCCGAGACCTACGCCCGCATCAAGGCCGAGACCCTCAAGACCGTGCGCGGCACCGTGCAGGCCGACATCCTGAAAGAGGACCAGGCGCAGAACACCTGCATCTTCAGCACCGAGTTCGCGCTGCGCATGATGGGCGACATCCAGCAGTACTTCGTCGACAACGGCGTGCGCAACTTCTACTCGGTGAGCATCAGCGGGTACCACATTGCCGAAGCCGGGGCGAACCCGATCAGCCAGCTCGCTTTTACGCTTTCCAACGGCTTCACGATCGTCGAGTACTACCTGGCGCGCGGCATGAAGATCGACGACTTCGCGCCCAACCTGTCGTTCTTCTTCTCCAACGGCATGGACCCCGAGTACACCGTGATCGGCCGCGTGGCCCGCCGCATCTGGGCGCGCGCCATGCGCGAGCGCTACGGCGCCAACGAACGCAGCCAGATGATGAAGTACCACATCCAGACCAGCGGCCGCAGCCTGCACGCGCAGGAGATCCAGTTCAACGACATCCGCACCACGCTGCAGGCGCTGTACGCGCTGTTCGACAACTGCAACTCCCTGCACACCAACGCCTACGACGAAGCCATCACCACGCCGACCGAAGAGAGCGTGCGCCGCGCCGTGGCCATCCAGATGATCATCAACAAGGAGCTGGGGCTCAACTTCAACGAGAACCCCTGGCAGGGCAGCTTTGCCGTCGACTACCTGACCGGCATGGTGGAAGAGGCCGTGTACAAGGAGTTCGAAGCCATCAGCGAGCGCGGCGGCGTGCTGGGCGCCATGGACACCATGTACCAGCGCGGCAAGATCCAGGAAGAGAGCCTGTACTACGAACACAAGAAGCACGACGGCAGCCTGCCGCTGGTGGGCGTGAACACGTTCCTGCCGAAGGAGCACGCCGGCGAGATCGCCACCGAGATTGAACTGATCCGCAGCACGGAAGAAGAGAAGGGCCAGCAGATCGCCAACGTGGAGCTGTGGCAGCAGGGGCGCAACGCCCTGGCGCCGGCCGGCGAGACGTCACACGCGCATCAGGCGGCGTCGGACGAGGAGCCGGAGATGGTGCACGACGGGCATGGGCTGGCGTACCTTCAAAACACGGCGCGGGAGAGGCGCAATGTGTTCGAGGCGCTGATGGAGGCGGTGAAGACGCATAGCCTGGGGCAGATCAGTCATGCGCTGTATGACGTGGGTGGGGAATATCGGCGGAATATGTGACGTCATTTATAGATTCGGGGGAACGGAATGAATCAGCCGCTGCAGTCCGAGGTGTCTTTCGAGGAACGTGCGGAAAACCTGTCGAGGACCGAACTGGAGCAGTGGACGGTTCTTTCTGATGCTGAAAGAAGAATAGTAAGGAAACTGGTTGGCCCAGGGGCGAAGCTATTGTCGGGGCCCCGCGGAAGTGGAAAGTCTACGCTTCTCAGAACGGCGTTCTACGAAGCTTTTAAGACCAAGGCTTCATTCGCAGTATATGTAAACTATTCAAGAGCCTTGGCCATTGAGCCGCTCTTTCACACGCACGCGAACGCCACTGGCATATTTCGGCAATGGGTGCTTGCGAAAATAATTTACGCAGTTGCGGAAGCCACCAATATTTGGGGAATCGCGCTGACGACGGCGGAGGCCGAGCTAGTACACAAGTGCGATTGCTACATAAAAGCACTGCAATCTGGCGATGCTACCAACGATGGGAGCTTAGGGCCTTCCGTGGTGGCAGAGATCTTGGTGGGGCTCGCTAAGCGTGCTGGGGTAACTCGCTGCGTACTACTGCTCGACGACGCAGCGCATGCGTTCTCCGTACCTCAGCAGAAAGAGTTTTTCGAGATTTTTCGCGAGCTTAGATCGAGAGAACTGTCAGGAAAAGCCGCAATATATCCTGGGGTCACTAGCTTTTCTCCAATGTTTCAAGTTGGCCATGAAGCCGAGCTGCTGGAAGCCTGGTTCCGACCAGATGAGCCGGGCTATCTCGGAACGATGAGACAGGTCGTCGCCTCTCGTTTCCCGCAGTTCAAACCCAAAGACCCGGCCGTGGTGGATGCGTTGGCTCTCGCTTCGTTTGGGCTTCCGCGTTCCTTCCTCAATTTGTGTTACGACCTGCATGAAGAGTCAAAGGTCAATACCAATGTTCGTGCATCGCTTGTTTCGACGGTGGCGACGTCTGCGGAGATAACAAGGACCGTTTTTCAGAATATTGCGGATAGGCTGCCTAGATTCAAGCACTATATTGAGGTCGGCGAAAGTCTGGATCGCGCGATGCTCTCTGCGCTCAGGGATTTCAACAAGAATAAAGACCTGCGGTCGAAAGCTGTCGTTGTTGCTCTTTCCGAGCCGATCGAAGAAGGGCTGCGGCGAGTTATCAGATTCATGGAGTACGCGGGCTTGCTGAGACCGCTCGAGGGAACACTGTCGAAGGGAATAAAGGGCTCGTATAAGAGATATGTGGTTCATTATTCTCTTTTGATATCAAGTAATAGTTTGTCCTTGGGTCGAAGTTATCGGGTTTCCGACATCGTTGAGGCCCTAGCTAAGATTAACTCACATTCTCTGGTAAAGACCCGAGCGGAGACCTTGCTTGGGAAGAACTATGCCAGCGAATGCGTTCTCGCATTGCCCCCTTGTCCTAACTGCAGCACATTGCGGACATCGGAAGGCCAGAAGTTCTGTATGAACTGCGGGCAGGAACTCAAATCTGCGTCGGTGTACAAAGATCTATTAGACGCAACAGTCGATCGGCTACCTCTTCCCCAGAGAAAGATAGCCGCGTTGAAAGATCAAGGCTACTTAAAAGTGGCACAAGTTGTTTCGGATGAGAGCCAGGGCTTTAGGAAGCAAGGAAGCTCAATTGGTAAGGTTTGGGCAGCCAGAATCGTGAACGCTGCGGAGGAGTGGTTCAGTGTCTAGGCACGGACAATTGGAGGTCTGTTCGAGTGAAGAGTCGGTAGCTTGGATAATTGACGAGTTCTTGGTGGAGCTCTCAGGCGGCGACGGACAAAATCCAATATCCCGATACTTTGAGGTCACCGAGCACCTGAAGAGAAAGCTCTTGAGTGCGGGAGAGGAAGATGCGGCAACCTTGGGGCTTCTTGTAATCGGAGTGATCTCTGCTCTTGAGTTTTATATTCGAAGCCTGTTTGCGCACGTCTACTTGTTGTGCCCGCTTTCCCAGCGCCACTCAGAGCTTGTTGCGGCCCCCTTGGGCGGCCTCTCTTTCCATGCCGGCACTGGGCATCCATACCTGCTTAGTGCTTTTGAGCACGAGAGCTTGGCAGACTCGAAGAAAATCAAGGCTTATTGCGAGAAGTACCTGGGCTTGAAGATAGCGTCGGATCGGTCAGTAGAGGTTGTGCTTGCTGACTTCGACAAGCTTTGCGAGTTGCGCCACTGCCTGGTCCATGCGAACGGCTATGTCGGTCTGAAGGCAAGTAGAGAGCTAGGCTTGCCGGGAAGGTCACCTCGGAAGATATTGTTCAGGAAGTCACTCGTCTTCGAGGTTCTCAAGGTCGCGCATAATGTCGTGCGCGCGGTCAACAGGTCTATTGCCGATCAGGCGGTCGACAGATGGGTGGATTTTGGCGTTCTTGACGGGACTTGGTCTAACGACAAAGCAAGGTTTACATCGTTGTTTGCACTGTTTCGTTTAAGTGGTGAGGACGGTCACTCGGGTATCGCCTATAACTCCTATCGAACTTATCAGCGTTCAATTCGGGCGCGTGCTAGCTCGGAGATGGCCTCGGTCGGGATCTGATTGCCAGAAAGAGAATGGGTCAAATTTACTTTTCTGACGAGGCGTCGGAGGTCCAGGCGTCGGGCAGGTTCCTTCCGTGGACATCGCCAGAGCGAGTGCGTAGGGCGTCAGGTGGCTCGCGAGAAAAACTCAAGCAGATGACCGTCGCTGGGGCGATGCGCTAGTGGGGCTTCAGGAGGACTGGCATGAGCCACCGCTCGCACCGCCATCGGGCAAGCATAGCGCGGACTAAAAATGGCTCAGAAGCGTATTGGTAATGGGACGGTGTTGCCCAGCGATGATGCAGGGCCGGGCGAGACGACTACCCAGCGAACAATTGGGACTTAAGCAATTGCTGCGCCGAAGCTGGCAAATAGGTCCCCGGGAAGTTCGTGCGAAAGACGCCAGTTAATGGCCATTGGCCGCTCACCCTCGTGGCTCACATAGGTAGCCGGGCCCAGTAGCCAGAATGCACGATCATCGGTAGTCAGGCGGGCGAAAGGCAGCACCACGCTGCCATGGGCCTCATGGGTCTGGTATCGCCGCCCTGCCTCGCTTGCTTCGCGAGTTCCTGACTGGCTGTCCCAATGAAGAAGCGTCGGGCTGATCGCATAGTCCCGGTAGCGAGTAGTAGGCGAGAAGTGGCCGCTAGTCTTGTCCAAAGTAAACGCCAGCAAGTCGACCTGGGCCTCGGCCAGCCAGCGCACACCTTCGCGCCATTCGGGGACCTTCAGGCCGTATCCAGTCGCGAAGGCCGCCAGCGCTTCGCGACGGGTGTACCTGGCGTGGACGCAGAGAGGTACGTCAGGGTGCGTCGAAAGAGATTGCTGCACGTGCTCGACGCGGTCTGCCAACACATCCAGAAGCTGGCAGAGCTCGGCCAGGACTTGCGGATGTGCCCAAATGAGGTCGGCTGCCTCCTGTAGCGTCTCATTGCTCTTCAGCACGGCCTCGGTGAGCACTGTTGCGAGCATGTGGAACAGTCGGCGTGTCCGAACGTCCAGTGCGCCCACGTTTGGCGCAGTCGGAGTCTTGGCAAAAGCCCGGTACTGGTCGATACGCAGTGCATCGTCGATGTGCAGCAGGCGCCCGACAGCCCGGCGCAGCGTTGCTTCGTGTGGTCCGGAAGGAATCGTGGGGACGCCGCCGGTTTCGAGGAGATCCGACCAGCTCCTGTTGTTGGAGTAAATCTCCCCCAGCTCGATCCCAGTCTGTTCAAGGAAGTTCTTGAGCGTGATCGTTGGGTCAGCCTCGGCCACGCGTCGCAGCTCCTGTGCACGGGCCGGCCAGGTGTTCGGGATGCTCTGGCGGATGTTCGCCAGCACGTGCTGCGACGCCACGGCGTCGAGCTGCATATGGCAGCCGCTTGGCAAGTACGGGAAGCCTTGTTCGATGGTGCGTTCGATCTGTTTCCGGCTCCCCCCAAGCAGGGCGGCGTAGCGACGGTGCATCCGAAACTCTTTGCGGTGCTGGCCGACAAAATCCAGCACAGTGCAGACGCTCTTGTTGAGTTCGCGCCGCAGCCCGCGTCCAAGTTGCTGCAGGAACACCGTGGGGCTGTCGGTAGGCCTCAGGAGCAGCAAGGTGTCGACCGAAGGAATATCGACGCCCTCGTTGAAGAGATCCACCGAAAAGACGATGCGGACCTCCCCCGCGGCCAGTGCTTGTAGCGCCTGCTCTCGCTCTTCGCGCGGTGTGTCGGCTGAAACTGCCACGGCGGGAAGGTTGGCCGCGTTGAACTGCTGCGCCATAAATCTTGCATGCGCCACGGAGACGCAGAACCCGAGCGCGCGCATGGTGTCCGGGTTGGGGACCGTCTTGAGCGCGTTGGCGATGATCCGCCGCGCGAGGATGTGGTCGCCGGTGACGAGCTGGCTGAGTTCCTGCGGGTCGTACCCGCGCCCTCGGCGCCAGCTGACGTTTCGATAGTCGGCGCCGTCGGCGATCCCGTAGTAGGCGAACGGCACCAGCCGGTGCTGGTCGATCGCATCCCAGAGCCGCAGCTCAGCGGCTATCCGGCCGCCAAACCATTGCAGGATGGGCTCGTCATCGCCGCGCTCGGGCGTGGCGGTCAATCCGAGCAGCTCTCGCGGCAGCAGGTGATCCAGTAGTGCCTTGTAGGTTGGTGCTGCCGCATGGTGGAACTCGTCGATGATCACGACATCGAAGTGGTCGGGCGGCAAGTTGTTCAGTCCCTGGGCGCTAAGGCTTTGGATGGACGCGAACACATGCTCGAAGCGGGTAGGGCGGTCGCGGCCCACCCACAGCTCGCCAAAGGCTGCATCGCGGAGCGCGTGCCTGAAGGTGGCCAGACTCTGGTCGAGGATCTCCTTCCGGTGGGCGACGAACAGCAGCCTCGAGCGAGGCAGGCGTTTCCGCAGCCGCTGGTAGTCCAGGGCGGCCATGACCGTTTTTCCCGTGCCGGTCGCCGAGACCAGCAGGTTCCGGTGGTGGCCCTGCAAGCGGGAGAGCTCGATCAGTTCCAGTAGGCGTGACTGGAACGGCTCCGGGCGAATTTCGACGGGGCTTAAGTAGATCCGCGGGCCATCGGCTCGCGTCTTGGTGAGCTCGCGGAACTCCTCAACGTCAAACTCACGGAAGTCGTCGTTTTGCCAATAGCTTTCGAAGACCGCCGAGAACTTGTCGATGACGTCGGGGTTACGGGCTCCTGACACCCGGACGTTCCACTCAAGGCCGGTGACCTGGGCTGAGTAGGTCAGGTTGGACGAGCCGATGTACGCGGTGGAAAACCCGGTATGGCGGTGAAACAGCCAGGCCTTGGCATGGAGCCGGGTGGTGGAGGTGTCGTAAGACACGCGGATCTGGGCGCCAAGGTCGCGCAGGGCTTCGAGCGCGGCGAGTTCGGTGGAGTTGGTGTACGTGGTAGTCAGTAGACGCAGCGGGCGCCCGCCGTCGACGTGCCGGCGCAGGAGGTCGAGCATCGGCCGGATGCCCGTCTGGCGCACGAAGGCCATCAGCACGTCGATGCGGTCGGCCGAAGCCACTTCAGAGTTGAGCTGGTAACCAATGCGCGGCTCGCCCGGTGCATTGGTCAGCAGCGTGGTGTCAAGGAGCGGAGTGGCCGGGAGCGGGACCTCCTCGGGCTGGCCGTCGGGGCGGAGGGCGCCAATGGCGCGGAGAACGTCGCCGGTTGCTGAGAGAGCGTCAGTGGCGTCGACGCCCTTGCTCTCGGCCGCCAGCAGTCGGGTCACCTCACGCGCGAGCCGGGCTCCGACCTCAGTGCGCTGGCGGGCGTCAAGCGCGGCAACGCTGCGGCGGACGAGAGCGGCCAAATGGAACGCAATCCGGTCGGCGGCCTCCTCCGGGTGGAGATCGACACGCTGGGCTCGATGCTTCGGGTCCAGCGCCGACAGGGCCTCTTCGAGCCCTTCGGTGACTAGTTGCTCGTAGAGCCCGCGGTGGAGTCCTGACATATGGCGTCCAGGCTAGCAGTTTGGGGACCAAGATCGTTGGCCCCCTTCGCAGGCTATGAGAACGCCGCTTCTTACCCTCCTCCCATTCGCACGACTTGGGAGGAGAGCACCATGGAAGGAAAGTTCACAGTGTTTGAGTACGTGTACCGGGACGCAGGCAACTTCAAGACGGCAGGGTGCCTGTTGCTCTCCGGGCAGGATCCGCACGCAGAAGGCGCCATCCGTCCCTGTCTGGAATGGGCAGATCAGTTCGTGGCCGAGCAAATCGGTGTCCCGGCGTTGTGCGAGGCGCACTGGGAGTCTGTGGGCGAAGACCCCTCGGACCTTGACCACGCCTTTCATGAGCTCCTGGGACTGCGACCGGCCAAGCGCGAAGACTTCACCCTAAACGTGTGGGGCTCAGTGGAATTGATGGTGAGCCGAATGCAGACGGCGGCGGGCAAGTGGGACGTCGCACTGTCGCCGAACTGCGATTTGTAGTCCCGAGGGTGAAGCTCGACACGCCGATGTGCGGTGAAGGGTAGCTGCCCACAGCGCTGGCATGTTTGTTGCATGCCACACCATGTGCTCCGGGAATGGAGCACGCATCGCCTGGTTCCAAGGCGAGGACTTCGGTCTGCGGCCCAGCGGCCGGGCTGGCAGCATCGACTTCGCAGGCGCTGTGTTCCGGGAGCTGTCTAACGCCCAGGTCTCACCGCGCGTGAGCGACCACTTGCCGCTGTGGGTGGAGTTCACCACCGACCGCAGTGAAGAGCTGATGGCGAAGGTGCTGGGGGTGGATATTGATGGGCCGGAGCCGTTTGGGGGTGTGGTGGATTGAACTCCTGGCTTGGCCCGCTCCTTGCTTGGACTACATCGGCCTTCGGGCCAAGGGGCTCAAGCACGTACATGTGGAAGGGGGCGAGATATGCAATCGATCAAGCAGTTCCTGTCAGACGAGCAGGACGAATCCGCAGTTCGGAAGATCCTGCCGAAGGTGTCCGAGCTGCTCACGAAGGATGAAACCGTCGAGTACATCGCGGTGCAGAAGAAACTTGTCGTGAATCTTTCGCCCGACGCGATCGTGCTTACCAACAAGCGGTTCATCCTGGTGCAGCCGAGCATGTTCGGGATGAAGTTCCAGGATTTTCCGTGGCGTGAGGTCGACAACGTTCACATGAGCGAGCAGATGCTCGGTGCGACGCTGACCTGCAAGACCACGACTGGAAAGACCGTCGCGCTTGAGAGCCTGCCCAAGAAGCAGGCGCGGCGCGTGTATTCGTACGCCCAGCAGATCGAGGAGCAGGCCTACGAGAAGCGTCAGCAGGTCGAGCTGGAGAAAATGCGGGCTTCCGCTGGTGGCGTCGTCCTCCACGCACCCGTGGCTGCGCAGCTGCCAGCTGCTGCTGCGATCCCTGCCGAAGACCCGCTGGCAGCTCTCGCACAGCTCAAGCGGTTGCTGGACGCCGAGCTGATCACTCCTGAAGAGTTTGCCGGGAAGAAGGCTGAGATCCTGGCGCGTCTCTAAGGACAACACTCTCGTCTCAAGGATGGTTAAACGCATGCGATCTGGACTGAAACGCGTCGAGGAGCGGCGCAACGACGCCTTGGCCGGAGAGGGCTGGGCGCGCGTCGAGCAGCTGCTTGCGGACTACTACCGCCGTCAGGGCTACGCCGTGGATCATTGCGGCACTGGCGCAAGTGGAACCCGCTTCGATGGTGGCGTGGACCTTCGTCTGCAGCGCGATGCCGAGCGCGTCGTGGTGCAGTGCAAGCACTGGAATGTCTACCAGGTGCCGCACAACGCCGTCCATGAACTGCTTGGGGTCATGGTCAATGAACAGGCGACCGCGGCGATTCTGGTTACCAGCGGCGAGTTCACAAGGGCCGCGATCGAGGCGGCCAGGCGGCATGGCCATGTCGAGCTGGTCGACGGTGGAGATCTCCGTCGGATGCTGGGGCCGCAGATGGAGGGCTTCGAGCGCACGGTGCAGGGGCAGGGCCGGGACAGCGGTGGACGCTGGGGAACCACGGCCGGAAGCTTTGGCGTCTATGCGGCGGAGCGGCTTGTTTCTGCCGCGGAAGAGCGGATCCGCCACGGCGGAAAGCGACGCGGGAGATCAATGATCGCCAGCAGCGTCGGGGCTGGGCTTGCGGTGATCCTGCTGAAGCTGCTGTTCGCGCTGGCACTGCTTTACTTCGGGAGCACGATTCTTCAGCGTGCTATTCGGAACATCGCGCCGACACCTGCCGCCGCTGTTGATAAGACGCAGCCCGCGGAGGCGCCTTCGAGTCCTGGGGCAGGGGCTGAAGCGGCACGGAGAAGCAGCGCGAATGCGTACCAGTCGAGGCCAAGCGCTCCAGTGATCCACCAGCAGTCGCCAGCCGAAATGGAGGCATGGCGGAAACGTAATGCCGAATCCATGGAAATTTTGCGGGAATCGACGCCTGAACTGCCGGTCGACCCACGGAGACAGTGAGCTGTCCCGACGGCATCTTCAGGGGTTCCATGCTGGAGGTCCTCGTTGTGCGTCTGGGGTTCGCTCGGCGGCATCACCCGTCGTGATGCGTCTCCAGATAACCCGACACATCATTATTGGCGATGGCCAGCAACATGCCGTAGAGCGTGTCCTCCAGGCGGCGTGACATCGCGCCCGCGACCACCGGGTTGTCGCCGTACTCAGCCTGGATGCCCGCATCGACCATGTCCGCCAGTTCCTGCAGGCCGGCCTCGATCTCTTCGGGCGAGCCGGACATCAGCTCGGTGAGGTACTCCCTCAGGCCCGCCTCGATCTGGGAATCGCTCAGTCCTTCGGCGGTGCCGTACAGGTCGATGAGGAAGTCGGCGAACTTGCCGGTCGGGACAAGGCTGCCGATGGTGACCACCGTGTCGATGATTCGCAGGATGCCGTTGACGCGGGCCTCGTTCGATTCCAGGTCGCCCAGGAAGGGCATGGCCTGCGCGATCAGCAGGGCGGGTGACAGGATCTCCAGGCGCCCCAGTGCGTCCTGTGCTTCGGCGGACCGCGGATCCACGCCCACGATGTCCGCCTGTTCCTGGGTATAGGCATCGAGCTTGTTGGCCACGGCTTCGCCGTAGGCATTGTCCCCGTTGAAGGCGGTCACGCCGAGCAGGAAGCCGAGGCGCCGGGAGTCGTCGGCGGCGTACTGGTCCGGGTTTTCGTAACCGTCGGTGAGGTCGTCGAAGATCGCGTCGGAATGGCTGATCATCAGGCGCGACAGGGCTTCGGTCCGGGGGTCGGAGGTGCGCTGGGAGAAGACGTCGTTCTGGACGAAGTATTCCTGGTTGTCGCCGGCCCAGTTGGCTATCTCCACGGCCAGCTCGGTGCTTCGGGGGCCACCGGCCTCGGCGACGGCGACGATCAGGCCGGCGAGGGCATCGGGTGAATGTGTGTCATAGCCAACGGAATCCTTGTCGGCCAGGAGCTCCCGGATGTGCTGGCGCTCGGCGGCACTGCGCTCGGGGGATGCATAGGCGTTGTACAGGGCCTGGCGGCTCAGTCCGTCGCCGCCCAAGCCTGCGACCACGATGTTCGCCCAACCGGTGATCGGTACCTCGGTGCCGTGCGCGGCCTTGTGGCGATCGGCACCGGCGAGGGTGTCCAGTGCCTGGGTGGCCATCGCCTCCTCGAAATCCTGCATGACCTGGCTGTTGGATGCGCCGAACAGCATCTGTGCGCCACGCTCCTGCTGCGGACCGAAACCGCCAATGCCCAGGCCGAACACGTCATAGAGTTCGTCCTGGCTGAGCGAACCTTCCGCGTGCTTGGCGGCGATCGCGTCGGCAAGGGCGGTCATGCCGCTTCGCGGGTAGCCGCTGCCTTCTTGGGCGGCGAGGCTGGATGTGTTGATGATATCGGTCCAGCGATCCGGCTCTCGGCGCTGCAGTTCGTCGAGGATCGCCTTGGCCTCTTCGGGCGTGCAGCACTTGGAAAGCTCCTCCAGCAGTACGGCCGTGGGGTCGCCGCGTCCCTGTGCCTCCAGGACGTTGTCCACCGCCTGGTCGACATCGACCGCATTGCAGGACGGAGTGGTCGGGCTTGGCGCCCCTGCGTCGGGGGTCATGAGGATGTCGTACATGGCAGATATTCGACCGGTGTGGGGTGTCCCATGTTCGCGGCGGGCATGGGCACGCAACAGGTAGGGTAGACCCCAGCTCCATTCGAATACGTCCCGCGCTGGAAGCGTGCTCCTGGCCACGGTCTGTTCTCCAGCATGGCTCACACGCGGGCGGGAGCCGGAAGCCGGAAACGGGATCCGGGTCATGCTTGTCATCGATATTTCATGCGTTGTGCACGGTTCGCGCCGTTCGCGCTGGATTAGGGTGAGGCTCCCAACCAGGCAAGGAGCGTGCGATGAACAAGTGGACCCTTTCTGCGGCGGTCGTCCTGATGGCCGCCGGCTACAGCGCGGACGCGATGGCTGCGCGGCACTACATCCAGGTGATCGGCGAGTCCTACGGTCGCAGCGCCGAAGAGGCGATCGACAACGCGTGGCGCGACGCCGACAGGCAGTGCTACCTGAGCTGGGGCCAGTCCGACCAGGACATCACCGTCCTCGATGAATGGATCGACCCGGCGACCGGCTATTCGCATGCCCGGGTCTCGCTGGGCTGCACGCAGGACGACTGACCGTCACCGGGGAGGCGGGCATCGGCCCGCCTTGCCCAAACACCTGCACCCGGCCTCACCGCGAAATTTCGAACACCGCCGACACCCGCTCGGTGAATTCGATCGTCGGCTGCAGGTAGCGTCCGCTGTCCATGCGTGAGCCCGTGACCTGGATGCGATCCAGCGTGGTGTTCCCGTAACCATCCGACTGCATCGAGTTCAGGCTGTTGATGCTGTACACGGGCCCGAGTCGCCCGCCAAACGCCGTCGCCAGGCCGCCTGCCTTCTCGCGCGCATCCGCCACGGCCTTCGCGCGCGCGTCTTCGCGCAGGCGCACTTCCTGGCTGATCCGTTCAACGCCTGCTCCTCGTTCCCCGACTGGAGAATAGCCCAGCCGTCCCGACACCAGGCTGCGGGTTTTGCGTGCGCGATTCGCACCCGCCCAGCCCGACCCCCGGTCGGTTCCGGCTGTAGCCTGCGGGCGGTTAAAGTCGCCCGCATGGATGCCACTCAGATCGTCGAACTGTTCGACCAGCAGGCGCCGGGCTACGACCAGCAGTGGTCGCGCACCGTCGCCATCCGCGACTGCCTCTACTTCCTGCTCGATCCCATGCTCGCCGGGCTGCCTGCCGATGCACGGGTGCTGTGCGTGGGCGTGGGCACGGGGGTGGAAATGGCGCACCTGGCGCGGGCGTTCCCGAAGTGGACCTTTACCGCGCTGGAGCCATCGGGCCGGATGCTCGAGGCCTGCCGCGCCCGCGCCGCGGCGGAGGGATTCGCCGATCGCTGCCACTTCCACGAAGGCTTCGTCGACTCGCTGCCGGCCGGGACGAACTACGACGCCGCCACCTGTTTCCTGGTGTCGCAGTTCCTTGTCGACCGCGTGCAGCGCGTGCGCTTCTTCGCCGACATCGCCGCCCGCCTGCGCCCCGGCGGCCTGCTGGCGAGTTCGGACCTCGCCTCCGACGTGGCTTCGCCCGCTTACGGGGTGCTGCTGCCGGCCTGGCTGCGGATGATGTCCGCGGCGGAGGTGCCGGCAGAGGCCATCGAACGCGCCCGCGTCGCCTACACCCGGGACGTGGCGGTCCTGCCGCCGGCGGAGGTGGCATCCATCATCGCTTCCGGCGGCTTCGACACGCCAGTCCAGTTCTTCCAGGCCGGGCTGATCCATGCCTGGGTCTCGCGCCGCAGCGTGGTCGCCTGACGGCTGTTTCCGATGCGCCGTCCTCGCCCGGATCAACCTGCTCTACCACCAGCCGCACTGATGAACTTCCCCGCCAGGGTTTCCGCCGATACCCGCAACAGCGTCGGGTTGACCTGCATCGCGAACCTGCCGCGGTCCGGATGGCCGTGGGACAGCACGACATCCTGCTTCGCGAGGCGTTCGCGGAGCAGGTCAGCGCCCACCCCGGTCACCGTCATGAAGAAACGGCTGGTGCCCTGCGGGAGCTTCTCGAACGAGAACCGGCTGTCGTCCTGCAGCAGTGCGATCACCCGGTCAGCCACCTGCCAGGACTTCGCGTAGTCCGCCAGGTAGCTGTCGACGAACCGCAGGGCCACCGCGGCCGCCGGCCAGGCGTGGGGCAGGGCGCCGCCGAACATGCGCCGCTGGTGGTACAGACCCTCGATGAAGCCGGCATCCCCGGCGAGGATCGCCCCGGAGGCGGCGTTGAAGTGCTTCCAAAGCGAGACGTACACGGTGTCGAACAGAGCGCTGTACTCGTGGAGACTCTTGCCCGAATGGAGCGGCAGGTTGAACATCCGTGCGCCGTCCAGGTGCAGGCGGATCCCGCGCTCGCGGGCGAGGCTGCTGACGCGGCGGAGCTCTTCGAAGTCGGCCATTTCGTGATGGCGCCGACGCACCGGCGATTCGATCCCGATCACGCCGACGCGGGTCTCGACCCGGCCGCTGTTTGAGCGCGCCAGCCAGCGCTCCACGTCCTCGATGGGGAGGGTGCTGCCTCCTTCGGCCAGGGGCACGAGGTTCAGCCCGCTCAGGGTCTGCGCGCAGTCGCCGCTGTCGTTGTAGAAGTGGCTTTCCGCCTGCACGAGCACGCGACGATCGTCCCCGGCGAGCTTGCGCACCGCGAGGTGGTTCGCGAGCGTTCCGGTGGGCAGGTAGATCG